>NZ_CP135916.1:2325000-2954950 GCF_032391395.1 Sphingomonas sp. Y38-1Y | reverse complement strand
TTCGGGCTGGGCGATCTTCTTCGAAGCGCAGCGTGTACCCGCGCTCGGCTACCCACGTCGTTTCGACTGAGAGCCTGCGCAGCGTTCGCTCCGGTTATGCGCAGGATCTGATCGGCTGAGAGGCCGGCTTCGGCGAGCCGCTTAGGCTCCTGATGCAGGCCTTCGCCGGGCGCGATTTACTCGTTGGTCAGGTCGGTGCCGCTTACCAGCAGCACGCCTCCGTCGCTCATCCGCTTGATCCAGGCCGAAAGCTTCGGCCTCGCTGCCTGCCAGCCCCGATAATCGTCCGCGGTCCAGTCCGCGGTGGCATCGCCGCATCGTTCCCAGTCGCGGCGAAGCTTAGGGAACGCCCGCGTGGAGCGGTTTCGGCGGAAGTCACCATCCGCAGGTTTCGAGAACTTACCATCGTTAGGCGATCAGCGTGACGTCAACGGATACCCGCTTTCGCGCCAACGCCGCTACGAAGCGGTGGAAAGGAGAGGGGGCTTGGCTCTCAACCGTCGTGGCATGCCGCCACGCTAACGGCGTCCGTTTGCCGCTACGTTAGACTGACAGTGCCACAACCCTTGCTTAGCGAGCCGAAGCAGTGCCTTCACCATGCGCGGCGCAGACAGCAGTCATCTGATCGGCAGGGTCGCAATCATCGCAAGCACTGTATTGTTGAATCAGTAGCTGATGGAACAAAAGCCCGACAGCGCGCCAATAGGCGGCTCCGATCGCATCATCTGATCCAATGCAGGCCGCTAGTCGACCGATGATGTGGACATAGCCTGCATCGCCTTGCTCACGCGCTATGATCCGCGCCAGATCTAAATGCCTCTGTCTCGCCATCTTGATCCGATATGGAGGGGATTGATTAAAAAGCGGCAAAGGGACCGGACTGTGCTGCCTTATGCGTTTGGCACGAAGCAGCATGTGAATTGTAGTGCGGTCGAGACCGACCGGATCAGAGGAGCGCTTAAAAAAGCAGTACCGTCCGACTATTGTTCATGCCCGCGAGAGGCCGGGCAAGCTTTGAGGTCGTCGTAACAGTTGCGCGGTCAACCCTGTGTTCGCAGGGCGGCAGCCCGAGCTAATTACTTTAATGTGGGATGTGCGCATAAAATGATCCGGATTGAACGGGTCTGGTTTAAAGCTTCGGCTCCGAGTGCCAAAGTGACGGGATGATCGAGAACCAGCGTCTTTCAGCGAGCCCCGAAGCGACGGTTACAGCGTCCGAGTTCGTTCGTTCATTCGGAATTTGGCAGGAACGCGCCCTTCAGGAGCCAGTGTTCGTTCTAAGACGTGGCCGCCCCAGCCTCGTGCTGACTTCAGTCGATCTGATGCGCCGCCTTTGTGAGCCACACGAGATGACCGCCGAGACGTCTCTGGGGTCCTTGCTGCTGGACGCTACTCGCGAAGTTGTTTTAGTAGCCGATGAGCGCGGAAGGATTGAACAGGCAAATAGAACTGCGCGTATAGCCTTCGGTCCTGATGTCGTGGGGCACCTGCTTGCACGACCTTTTGGCGAAGCGGTCGCAAGCTTCCTCTTAGATATCGCCGATCGCGCACGACGATCAGGCAGCCCAGGCGAAACAGAGATTGCAGTGCGAGAACGGCGTTACCGATTGGCGGTCATAGCGTTCGGAAAACGCACCCTGTTTGTTGCTGATGATGTCAGTGCTGAAAGCGAAGGTGATGCGACTGCCAACCGCCTTGCATCTCTTGAAGACGCCTTGTTTTGTCTAGGAAACATTGCCTGGGCTAATCTCAACCTCCGTGGCTACGTTGAAAAAGCGAGTGAGTCGCTTGAGTATATGACCGGATTTGACCGGCTGATGCTCCAGTCTGTTCGCTTCATCACATTGCTCGAGCCATTGTCCCGCCAGGAAGTCGCTGATGCGATAGAAGCTGTGATCGTCGACGGTGCGCCGCGATCCTTAAGCGCACGATTGCAGCTTCGCGACGGGAAGCAGAAGGGCGTCAAGCTGGCACTAGTTGCAGGGCGGGGGCGTCACGGTGTAGAAAGACTGACCATCGCCATCACTGAGTCTCAATCAACTTAAAAGGCGCCTAAATGATCTTTGTCTTTGGCCCGTGCCGATCAAGAATACTTTTGATGGATCTTGTGACCGCGAAAAATTTCTTCAAAATGACTAATGGGCGCTGATCTTTTCTTTTGAAGTGCAAAGTCAGTGGATCTCTCCGCCAAGAGCTCGATGCTTTGCCGCTTCCTCGAAGGCTGTCGCCATGAACGCTTCAAGGACACGTTCATGAACGTCTGCATACCGTCCGGCGATTGCAACCCAGTTTCGTCTTCCCGTTTCATCGGCAGCGAGATCAAGCTGCTGAATTAGATACTTAGCTGCGTGAGCGCCATGCAAGCGGATGAGAGTGTTAACACACTCGCCTATCTCGCCATCGTCCATGGCATACTCACTAAAACGGGTCGCTCAACTGATGCATCAGGTGAGCATAAGTCACTTTCCTGCGAAGCCATAGGCCATTTAGGAGAGTGCGCGTCGAACAAGCTCCATTCCCGTGACAGTCAGCCGAACAAAGCAGCGTCTTTTATCTAACGAGTCAGGTACTCTTTCAATCAGGCCGGCCTCCACCATGATGGATAGATGCCGAAGTCCGGTGGTCGCGGGTGCACAGGACGCAATGACTGCGCTGCTCACACTTACTTTGTGCCCGACCTCACCCATCACGAATAGGTCGAGTAAAATGTCCCACGAAGGCTCGCCGAAGACGTCATAACCGGAGAAGACGTCATCCCTTTTACGCCTTTCTGCGATTAGCTGCTGCGCACGTTGGAATTCTGATGATTGTGCTGTGGGCGCGATGTGATCCTGCGGAGAAATTAGGTTCCGCGGCGCTCTCAAGCTTATCGCCTTTAGTCGCGCAGCAAGCTCTTCCAAGTCCGCAGCGTAATTACTCATCAAAGTTTCCTTAACGGAAATTAGTCCAGTCACGCTCAGGGGTATGTCGCGTACGCCACCAATGTCGCGCGGTGCCGACCAGCAAAGTGAGGATGATCGGATAGGCAGATAGGCCGTGAGCGACCTTGTACACTTGCCGCTGGTGCGTCGGCGCAAGCCAGACGCCGATCTGAAGCTCGGCGCCGACGATCAACAACGCCGCGATTAGCATCGGCCACAACCGTTCTGCGTGGAGCGCTATCCCTGTGATCACGACAGCCAAAGCGACATCGAGGAGGAGGATGCGCGCATCCTGCGTCATCATCCTACCCGCCATCAAAACGAGCGCGAAATCAGCGACAGCCGTGAGCGCGAGGATAACAGCGATCCAGCGTTCGGGCGCGCCGCCGCGCAGCAGCGCAAACAAAGCGCTGATCGCAAGCAACGAGAAGAAGAAGGTCGCACTCACGCGAGCCCGACCTGTTTAAGCCGCGACGCGAAGCGGTTCGATCGTGGCGGGGAACGCGTCGCGGTTCTTCTCGGTAGTAGGCATCGTATCTCCCCAGCCCACCGGGATCAGGCCGCGACGCTCAGCAATCTCGAGCGATTTGGCGTGTGCTCGCGCCAGGTGAAAGCGGCCGCGAAGCAGCAGGTTCATCGCCTCGGCGATGTCCGAGTAGACCGCTTGGGTCTCGCCGAATTTAAGGCCTTCAACAGCCTGCGCCGAAAGCAAAAGCTCGGCATAGCTGGACAGCGCGGTATCACACCCCTGCTCAGCACCGTTAAGCTTGTTGATGAAGTCCAGAACGTCCCTCTTGATCATCGGCCTGACCCCGTCTGCCCGGGTGGATTGCTCGCATCGTAGATCGCGATCCAACGCACCGCTGTTGTCGCTGCCAGTGCGAGGCTTGCCGTGAGGGCGAGTGAGATCAGGAAAATGATCCCCAGGCGTTGAAGCTTCGAAAGCCGCTCCAAGCCTCGCCCCACCGGCATCTCCACCGCTGGTTGCAAGGGCGGAGCTACGGGATGGCCGGCAGCAGCGACAACCGGGATTTTTTCCCCGGGGGCAACATTTCCGAACGTTTCGTGATACTTAGCAACAGCCTCTTTGCGATAGGCAACCCCTAACCCGACCTTTGCGCCATCGATGTACCCATCGACCGTCTTGATCGACAGGCCGAGATGGTGCGCAATTTCCTTGTTGGTTTGTCCTTTGATTGCAAGGCGCATGCAATCGTGCTGCCGTGGCGTAAGCTTTGGCGTGCCGCTGGTTTCACCGCCGGGCATCACAGCAAACCTGTGCGCGCGTCTTCGGGAATCTGTGGGTCCTGACTCGCCCACCTGAGGCGTTGTGCAGAAACACCGCTGTCCCTGGTCACGGTCCCGACCATCCTGAACGTTAACTCTTTATCAGCCATATCAGGAACAGAAACATTCGTTAACAATTATTTGAAAGGCGGATTTCGGTTTTGTTAGTGGCATGAGCGTCCTTTAGCGCGTTGACCGCTCAACGGCAGACCCGCAGCGCTTGACCGAACAAAGGCTCATCAATGTCTACGGAGAGGGTGACCAGCCCGGCTCGTCGAGGACCCGCATGGCGCCTCTCATGTGCCACCTTTTGCCCGATGACGTATCCGGACAGACAAGCACCCCTCTTTGCACCAAAAAGGGGTCATCGCCATCCCCAAGGCAGGTCTCACCCCGTGGATTGGTCCAATCGAGTGCGCTCGTCTGAGCTGACCGATTTTCGCGAGACGTGACCCGCCAGACGGTGTTTCCGAGATCGTCTGCGATCATAATGGCGCTGCGTGTATCTGCCGCTACGGGCAGGCTGAGCCCATCAGATTGAGAAGAGCTTGCCTGGAGAGAAGAGGCGAAGCGCTACCGGGGGGTGTCGAGATTGCGCCTCGCCTCTTCATCCACTCGGCCTTGCGGTTGGGGGCAACCTGGCCAGGTCAGAGCAGCCGAGAAGCAAAGGGAGTGAAGCCCGGCAGTCTGTCCGAAATGGAGGTTTTACATTTCGCTCGCGCTTATCCAACCCTTTTTCAGCGTTTTTGCATTCGCGGGTGGCTTTGTCGCAGACGGCGGTTGATCCGGCCCAAACCTACAAGTCGCCCAGTCCGATTGTACTCGGCCTCGTCCCGCAGACACGATGCGCCGCAAGCGCACCGTTGCTGCGCCAATGCAACATAGGTGTATGAAAAAAAGACACTTTCTGATCGATCGATCGGTGATCTCACGAGTTTTAGCGGGTCAGAACTGCAAAATCCGGCAAGGAGCTTGCAGATGAGCGATCGACAGATCGATGCCGGGATAGCGTCATGAGAATGCCGGGGCTGTGCGATCCCGAGCTCTGAGAGATGACAGCATCGGTAGTGCGCCGCGGTCGGTTCGAGCCGATCGAGGATCTCGATGCGGCGGCGCGCGAACGTGGACTGCATATCCTTGTGCTGGAGGCTGCTTTTTCCGGCGGCACCGCGGCGCTGACCAGCGGCGTCGTGCTCAACGCCTTTGCGCTCCATCTCGGCGCATCGGCGGCGATGATCGGATTGCTGGCGAGCATCCCCTTTCTGGCCCAGCTGCTCCAGCTTCCGGCAATCGGACTGGTGGAGCGCTGGCGTGCGCGAAAGAAGATCGCGGTTGTCACCAGCCTGATCGGCCGCGCGATGCTGGCGCTGATGGCGCTCACCGCCTTCTGGGGCGGGGCGATCGCGCTCTGGACGTTCATCGCGGCGCAAGTCGTGCTCGCCGCGTTCGGCGCCGTGGGAAGCTGCGCGTGGAACTCCTGGATCCGCGATCTCGCACTGCCGGGAGGGCGGGGGCTTGGCTCTCGATCGACATGGCACGTGGCCACGCTAACAGCGTCCGTATGTTCCTGCCACGTTAATCTGACAGCGCCCCGGCCCCTCATATCTGCGTGATCTTACCCGTGGCGATCGGCGTCGAACTAGGCGATTGATGGGGCGCGCCGTCACGCACCTCAAGACTCACTGCCAGAGTTGCGCCGTCAACTAGCAGGCTTCTAAGTGACGCAGGCACTTTCACCGTCGTTGTGCCCGCGCCATCGAGTAAGCCGAGCGAACGCGGAACTCCACCAGCCGAAATAATCCAGAGTTCAGGCACAAGATCACTTGTTGGCAGAGAGACCGCACGGATGCGTAGGTCGCCAAAGCCGGGTGTGTAATTCGCCGCGAGCAGCGCTCCTTGGGTGCCGGCTAGTTGAGCGACCGTAATCGTTGAAGGCGCTCGCGAAACCTCTCGCACGATCGTGATTGGTTCTGGCTTCGCCATAAAGAAGGCGGTTGCGAAGCCAGCAGCGACGGCGCTGCTGCCGATCGCGGTCCATCGCCAGCGACGAAGACGTTCGCTCCCCGAGGCAACGCCGGATCCAAGTCGCGCTTCGATCTTGGGCCAAACGTTGGGCGCAGGCCGCTCATCAAACTCAGCGTACATGGGATCGAGCCGACCCCGCCACGCATCAACGGCTTGCGCGAACGCTGGGTTGGAGAGTGACAATCGCAACGCACGTGCGCGTTCGTCGCCCGTCAAAAGGCCGAGCGTGAGATCGGCCGCTAATCCGTCAAGATCAGGGTCAATCGTATCAGCCATGTCCAAGACAGTCCTTTAATTGAGCGAGGCCGCGACGCACCCAGCTTTTCATTGTACCCAAAGGAACGTTCTTCGAGATCGCAAGCTCGGCATATGTCAGACCGCCGAAGAAGGCGGACCGAATTGCCTCGCGCTGCTTCGCGCCGAGCGTTTCCATGCAATGGAAGATGCGCGCACGCTCCTGCTGGTCGCTCAACGCCTGTTCCACATCCATGCGGTCGTCAGCAAGCGTGGTAATATGATCGTCGCTAACCATTGTAGGGGCCCGGTGCGCTCGTCGCCAATCTATCGCCGAGTTGCGAGCGATGGTGCACATCCAGGTGATGGGACTCGCTCTTGCTGGATCGAAGCTCGCCGCGCGACGCCAGACCTTAAGATAAACCTCCTGAAGAATTTCCTCGGCAGAGTTTGGCTCTTGAGTGACTTGGACGCAGATCCCAAAAAGTTTTGAGTCGGTGAGGCCATAAATTTCACGCATCGCGGCGCGATCACCGCCGCCTACCCTTGTCAGCAACTGTGACAGATGGGTCCGAGCTTGATCCTGAGATCGTTTCAACAGGTCGCCCCTTACGCGCCAGAGATTCCTGACCATGTCCGATCTGCCACGCCATAGGCGATACCGGCATGCGCCTCCAGAAGCGAGCGCGATCGTATAATGATGCGCCCACGGGTGGAGGTGATCAGCCGCTCACCCTCTAGGATGTGCAGCGCATCAGTCACGGTTGCTCGTCGAACAGCGAGTAGGCCTGCGAGCAGGTCATGGGTCAAATGCAATTCAGCATCGTCCACTCGGTCATGCCAGAGCAGCAGCCAGCGGCTTAACCGCACGTCGATAGAATCGCTCATGCTGGAACGGAGCGTCGACGCGAGCTGGCAGGCAAAATGAAAGGCAAAGCCTAAAAGCTGCGCAAATAACTCATGATGCGAACCGCATTCGATGCTGAGCATGCGCTTGTCGATAACCAGAACTGTTCCGCTGGTGACGGCGATCATCTCTTGGCAGAGGGGAGCCGGCAGTCCCGCCAGCAGTCCCCAATTCAACGCTCCGTCCCGACCGACTAGGGCAAACCCCTGTTGCTTGCCGGTTTCGACAGACGCGCGGACGCAGAAGACTGCTGTCTCGGGAAAATAAATGGGCCCCTCGACTCCGTACCCTCCTTCAAGAGTAGTCCCTTGATCAACATGCCGACGAGTGAAATGCTCACGCAGCGAGGCCAACGTCGAACTCGAGATCGAAGCGAGAAGACGATTGCTGGACGATGCCGGCGGCCGTTCATCGGCATTCCAATTCATGCTGGTGCGTTCCTCCGATCGTCTGCGGGACAGACAGCTACGGAAAGGTTCCCGTTTTGGATGCACAGCGTACGGCAGGCGTACGCACGTCATAACGCTCTGAAATCCTGATAGCCTGCCTCAGCATCGTGGCGACCTTCAGGGAGATCCGCTCATGGCTGATACCAGCGACCTTATTGACACATTGGAAGCGCGTTCGCAGCGGCGAACGGACCGCCGTGCCCTCTTCACCGCGTTCGGGACAGCTTCTGCGCTTGCCGGTGGTTTCGCGCTCAGCGCTGGCCTGTCATCCGCTTCGGCGCAGACCTCGACGGTGACGGACGGCGACATCCTGAACTTCGCGCTGAACCTCGAGTATCTTGAGGCGCAGTTCTATCTGTTCGCGGCAACGGGTGCCGGCCTGCCCGGCACCAGCCTGTCGGGCACGGGCACGGCAGGCGCAGCAACGGGCGGGCGCCGCGTTAATTTCACCGACCCCGTCGTCGCACGCTATGCTCAGGAGATCGCGGCCGACGAGCGCGCGCACGTCGACTTCCTGCGGACTGCGATCGGCGCGACTGCGGTGGCGCAGCCCGCAATCGATATCAGCGCCGATCCGAATGGCGCGTTCTCAAGCGCCGCGCGCGCCGCTGGTCTTGTTGGGCCGGGCGTTGCCTTCGACCCTTACGCCAGCGACGAGAATTTTCTGCTCGCCGCGTTCATCTTCGAGGACGTGGGCGTGACTGCGTACAAGGGTGCGTCGCCACTGGTCAGCAACAAGACCTTCCTCGAGGCGGCGGCCGGCATTCTGGCGGTCGAGGCGTACCATGCCGCGATCGTACGCACGACGCTCTATGCCAAGGGCATTGCCACCCCCGCGCTCATCGACGCGACTGAGGCCATCTCGAACGCGCGCGACAGCCTCGATGGGTCGGCCGACCTTGATCAGGGGGTGCGGCCGAGCGGTTCGGGGCTTGCAACCACGAGCAACATCGTACCGCTCGACACCGACGGGTTGGCGTACAGCCGCACCGCGAGCCAGGTCCTCAACATTGTCTACCTCAACCGGGCGGCGGTGACGGGCGGCGGGTTCTTCCCGAACGGCGTCAACGGCATGCTGCGCATGAGCGCGGCGAACTGATCCAGCGAATAGCTCCGACACGGGAGGACGACATGAGCCAGAACGACCAGCTACCCCTCATTCTTGATGCGTGTGCGCATCGCCGCGAAGAGCGTCGGCGTTTCCTGCGCGTCGCTGGCAGTGCAGCGACCGCGGTCGCCGGCGCCGCGGTGCTGAGTGCCTGCGACGGCGGCAGCAAGAACGACTTCGAGCCGATCATCACCCCGACGCCGACGCCGACGCCCGCACCGGTGACCGACGCCGACGTGCTTAACTTCGCGCTGAACCTCGAATATCTCGAGGCGCAGTTCTATTCGTTTGCCGCGTTCGGCACGGGGCTGCCTTCCAATCAGCTGACCGGTACGGGCACTCAGGGCGGCGTCACCGGCGGGAGGCAGGTCAATTTCACAGACCCACTGGTGCGCCAGTATGCGCGCGAGATCGCCAATGACGAGATCGCACACGTCGCGTTCCTGCGTCGCAACCTTGGCGCCAGCGCGGTAGCGCAGCCGGCGATCGACATCGGCACCAACCCGAACGGCGCGTTTTCGTCGGCGGCCCGAGCCGCTGGCCTGATCGGCGCGGGTGCGTCGTTCGATCCCTATTCGACCGACGAGAACTTTCTGCTCGGTGCGTTCATCTTCGAGGATGTGGGCGTCACCGCTTATAAGGGCGCGTCGGTGCTCATCACCAACAAGGGCTTTCTTGAGGCCGCGGCGGGCATCCTGGCGGCGGAGGCTTATCACGCCGGTCTGGTGCGCACCGTTCTGTATCGAAAAGGTGTCGACACTGCTGCGCTGATCGATGCGACCGAGGCGATCTCGAACGCGCGAGACAGCCTCGACGGGCCCAGCGACCTGGATCAGGGCGTGCGACCGATCGGCAATGCTTCGAACATCGTGCCTGCTGACAGCTCGGCCGTGGCGTACAGCCGCTCGGCAGGACAGGTGCTCAACATCGCCTATCTCAACAGGCTTGCGACCGACCGCGGCGGCTTCTTCCCGGCGGGCGTCAACGGCGCCATCCGGCTGAGCGCCGCCAACTAAGCTCAAAGCGGATCAAAGGGGAGTATAAACGATGCGACACCTGATGAGCGCCGCTGCTGTGGCATTGGCCTTCACCGCCGCGCCGGCCATCGCGCAGGACGCAACCAGCGACGACAACTTCAACGGACCCTATGTCGGCGGTTCGTTCGGGATCGGCGTGCAGAGCAACGATGCGGGTGAGTTTCAGCGGTTCGATCGAGGATTTGACGGTTCGTTCGATACCGTCACGACGACAACGGGCGCAGACGCCTTCTCGCCCGGTTTCTGCAACGGCGCAGCAAATGGTCCCCGACCCGTGAACGCGTGCCGCAACGACAAGGACGATATCGCCTATCATGGCCGCATCGGCTGGGACGCGCGGCTTGGCGACTTTGTCGTCGGCATCCTGGGCGAGTTCGGCCGGACCGACGTGGTCGACAGCGTCAGCTCGTTCAGCACAACGCCGGCCTTCTACACGATGACGCGCGAGATTGAATGGGAAGCAAGCATTCGTGGCCGTGTCGGCTACGCGGCGGGCGGCAAAACCTTGTTCTACGCGACAGGTGGTCCGGCTTACGCGCGCATCAAGAATAGCTTCACGACAAGCAATACAGTCAACGCCTTTTCGGATAATGGCCGCAAGCTGTTTTCGAAAGGTGCGGCGTTTGGAGGCGGTGTTGAACAGGCGCTGGGCCGTAATTTCTCCATCGGTCTGGAATATCTCTACACCCGCTATACCGAAGACGATTATCGGGTTCGCGCGACCGCCGGCAATGCAGTTGCGAGCAATCCGTTCGTCCTGAACGGCCAGCCGGGTACCGAATTTAGCCGCAGCGATCCGCGTTTTGACTTCCACACGATGCGGGTGACTGCGGGCTTTCGCTTCTGAAATAATATCATGAAGGACGCCTGAGCGAAGTGTATCTGTCGTCCATAGATATCGAATCCGGGCGAAGCGATAAGCGAGCACGAGCATGATGCCAATTTTTCATCATGCTCGTGCTAGTGATTTTCCGCGTGAGCCGAGGCTATGCCGGTTTAGTCGCGCTATGCATCAGCCTTTGAACATTCGCTTGTACAGCTCTGTCGCCGCAGCTTGTTGAGGCGATCCTTGCAGGGCGTCAGCCGCTCGACCTAGATGCCAAAGCGTTGACGCTGGACCGGTTCAATGAGCCGAGTTGTCAGCGGCAGAGAGCGTGGCTTGCGGCGGCTTAGCGCTCTCGATGATCGTCGCTCCATAGCCTCGGCACGAACGATGATCTTGCACTTGGCGGAGGCGTATTTGGTTCGCGCTCAGACAGGCGCCGGCAGGCTCGGATGAGTGACGCGATGCTGCCGATGATGGCAGCCAAGGCAATCAGAAGCGGGGGATCAAGCATGATCATGTTGCGACTCCTATGCCGCATCATGTACCTATTATGTTCCATGTAGGACAGCGCTGCGGGGTGGCGCGGCGCTCAATGGCATTACTCTGCGGTTTCGGCACGCGCTTTGCGCGTACGCTTCGGCTTGGCGTCCTCAGTTGCCTGCGTCGCCGCTTTGGCTTGGCGTCCCTTTGAGCCCAGGCCGATCTGGTGCGCCATGGCACGACGCGATTCAGAGTAGCTTTGCGCTACCATCGGATAGTCGGGCTTGAGGTTGTAGCGCTCGCGGTACTGCTCGGGCGTCAGGCCGTGACGCGATAGATGGCGGCGAAGCGTCTTGTACGGCTTGCCGTCAATCATCGAGAGGATGTGATCCGGCGACCCCAGCGACTTACGCACCGAGACTGCGGGCACATGCTCTTCCGAGCCCGATACCTGATCGCCAGAGGTGCCGTCTGGCAACGCCGCTCCTGACAGTTCGCTGATCGTCGTGTGCATCTGGCGCAAGAACGAGGGCACGTCCTCGGCCGCTACCCGGTGATTCTGATTGCCCAGCCAAGCGATCGTCAGCTCGGTCGCGAGCTCGACTGCGTTCAGCGTAACTTCTTCTGCCATGTGGCGCTTCATTAAGCCCTATTGTCTGCTTCCTAGAAGCAACATTTGCGCGTCGTGCAACACCCAGATCAATGATCTCACGATCGTGATCCGCAAACTTTTAGCGAATGAGCATGGCGCCCGTCAGCTGTTGCTAGAGCTATTGAATGTGCCGCTGGTCAGCGGATTGGCTGCTTTCGAAACGGCTCTCGGCCGGCTCCAGCGTCCATTACCGATTGACCTTTACGGACTTAGACGGCCTCCGCCACGCAGAGCCAAGGGCTCGACGCTCAGCTCACATGAACGAACGTCCGGATCGAAGAAGCCGCCTTGCCCTGCAGAACGTCCAGTTGTGGGTCCAAGCCGCAAACTGTCGTGCGTCACACCCCCATTTGCAGTCACAGGTTCAACACGAACCATACGATGAAGGCCGCTACTCCAAGAAGCGTGAGCGCGAGCGCACCGCGGACGAGGGGCGGGTCTCTAGGAGCAGCAACCTGAGGCCAAGGTAAGGTGAGCGCCTTAAGGGGAGCGACGAACGCGGCCGTCGCGCCCACTACCCGGAGCCAGTCCAGCGCCACCCAACGTTGCGCCATGGCGACCGATTGCGCGTCCGTGATGGTGTCTTTGGTGGAGCCGATGCCGTGATAATAGAGCGCAGCGTTCATCGGCCAGAACGCGACCACTGTCAGAATGAGCAGAAGCAAGATGCCGATCGAGGGGAGGCAAAGCAGCCACCGATAGCGCCACGGGGTTCGCCAGCCGGCAATGAGCGCCCCGAACCCAGCAATCAGCATGCCCGCCGAGAACGGAACGAAGAACAGGCCGGTATCAACTGGCCAAGCCTTGCCGTACGGCATCATCGCGAGCGAAGCCGGCGGATGGGCGCTCCATGCTCCAGCAAGAACGAGAAGATCGAATAGCTTGGCGCCGAGCAGAGGCCCTCCGGCCAGCACGGCAAGCCAGAGGAACGCTCGGGTGATGCCTTCTCTGCTCGCCACATCGCCCCCGACAGACTCTCGCGTTGAGACCACTTACTTCGGATCATCTCCCGAAAGCTACATAGCAGCAAGTCACCGGGCGATGCTGTCGAATAGGCCTGACGGGGTGCGCACAGCTGCTGTACCGCTCAGCTGAACAGACGGCAGAAGCTAGGGAGCGCATAGGCCGCTCTGAACGGCGGCTTCTGGGTCACAACGCTGCCCTCATGGCTGTAGAACAGCCATGGCTGGCTGCATGAAGGGCGCGCGGCAGCCGCGCGCTACCGACGGTCGGTGGCTTGCCTCTCCCGGCGCGACAGCAACAAGCCGGCCCCACTGAGCACCGCGGCACTGGCGAGGTAGACGCCGACCGGGGGCAGGCCACCGCGCTCCGCCATGACCTGGGCAAAAGCCGGGGTTAGTCCACCGCCGATCACGCCGCCGAGGTTGAACGCCAGCGACGAGCCCGTGTAGCGTACGCGCGCCGGAAATAGGCTCGGCAGCCAAGCCCCGAGCGGACCATAGACGAACCCCATGGCGAGCAGCGCGATCGCCATGAACGCGAACACGCCCGTCATGGAGCCGCTTCCGAGCAGCGAGGGCAGCAACGCGCCGACAACCATCGTCGCGACACATCCGCCGAGCAGCACCCGTCGTTCGCCAACCCTATCCGCGAGCCAGCCTGCGGCAATGATGCCGGCGGCCATGAACAGGATCGTGCCAAGCTGCGCTTGCAGGAACGGCTGACGATCATAGCCTAGCGTGGTGGTGCCGTAGCCAAGCGCGAAGGCGGTCGCGATGTAGTAAAGTGCAAAGCATGCGATGACGCCCAGCGTGCCGGCGATCGCAGCCCCGCCATGCTGATTCAGCACCAGCATCACCGGCACCCGCGCGGGCTGCTCGTTACGCAGGGCGGCCGTAAAGGCCTTCGTTTCGGTAAGCCTCAACCTGACCCACATTCCCAGCCCGACCAAGAGGGCGCTCGCCAGGAACGGAATCCGCCAGCCCCAGTCGCGGAACTGGTCGGGGCTGAGCGTCCATCCGAGGATCAGGAAGAAGCCGTTGGCGGCGATGAACCCCAGCGGCGCGCCGAGCTGCGGCACCATGCCGAAGCGGGCACGCCAGCCGGGCGGCGCGTTCTCCACCGCCAGCAGCGCCGCACCGCTCCACTCGCCACCCAGCCCCAATCCCTGGCCAAACCGCAACAGGCAGAGCAGCGCCGGCGCAATCCAGCCCACCATTGCATAGGTGGGCAGGAACGCGATCGCGGCCGTCGACCCGCCCATCAGCAGCAGCGAGGCGACCAGCGTCGATTTGCGTCCGATCCTATCCCCGAAATGCCCGAACAGCACGCCGCCCAGAGGTCGGGCCAAAAAGGCCAGCCCAAAACTCGCATAGGAGGACAGGAGCTGCGCCGAAGCCGAACTGGCCGGGAAGAACAGCGGCCCGAACACGAGGCTGGCTGCGGTCGCGTAGATGTAGAAGTCGTAGAACTCGACGGAGGTGCCGACGAGGCTGGCGAGCAGAATCCGAACGGTGTTGCGGCGATCGGCGACGGTCTGCGACATAGAGCTCAGTCCGCCGCGATGATGGGATGGGTGAGCCGCACTTCGTCAAGCAGCTGCTCGACCGCGCCGATCTCGCGAGCGGCTCCCGACGGGTCGACCGACCAGTTGCAATGCGGATGAGTAGCGGCGTCGTGAAGCCGGACCGAACCGACCACGAGGCGCCAGTGCCGCAGCGAGCCCCCTGACCGTTTTGCAAGGGTGCTAACCAGCAGATCCTGAACTTCGCTTGCCGTCATCGTCCGGCTGATTGCCGCAACAGGCCGGATGCGCAAGAGCGCTTCGGTGAGCCTGTCGTCGTCGAGGATGTCGAACGCTGAAGCGAGCACACCGTTCGCCTAAGGTTCGGAGCAAGCTGAACGGATGTCCGGGTCCGAGAAGCCGAACCGCGGCGCTGGATGGTCGGGATTGGGTCATGCGTCGCCTAGGCCGACCGGCGCTGCCCCAATCAGGAGTACAATTCTTGATGCCGAGCAACACCTGTCCTCCCGGTAGCCTCGTTAGGCCCCTGTGATCGGCTTGATCGGAACAGCTCCAGTAGTTCTGGGCGGATTGTAAGCGAGGTCGCGATGGCTCGGGCTCGGATTCCGGACCTTGGACGGTCGACCTTCCTTTCTCATGCGGCGGTCCGCTTCCGCCCAATCCGGCACGATCAAATTGTCCTGTGTCCAGTGAACGACGCTGGCTTCGTCGCACCAGTTGAGCAGTTTTGGCATCGCCCTCAAATGCGCTCCGCTGGTCATGTAGGCTCGCATAGCGCTTTGGTCGCGCCAGACGGTCATGGTCCAGAATGTTCGCCGGCGGTCAGCGAGCAGCGAGCCGCCGAGGAAACCGCTCGCCCGCTTTGTCTGCTGCCCTGTTCGAAGCGTCTGGACAACGAATTGCGGCATGAACCGAAGCGAGCGAATGCGCAGTCGGGTAATGCTGACGAATGCCATCGCTCTACATCGGTCGAAACACTGCTTCACTCAAGGGAGCACGCGGCGATGAACGGGCGTCCGCTTTTGGATGGCGATCAAAAGCAGCAGAGTGACCGGATATGGGTCTTAGAGTAAGCGCACGGTTGATCAATCGCCGCTCGCCGCTCGCCGCTCGCCGCTCGCCGCTCGCGCTCTGCGATTCGGCCGCAGAAATAAGATCGGCTCTAGCCACGTGGTGATCAGCCGCTCGCCATTTAATCATTCGTGGGAATGACGCCTGCAGCTAGGGCAACTTGGAGAAGCTCCGTCAGGCTGCTGGCGTTCAGCCGGCTCATCACCTGCGAGCGGTGCAGCTCAACCGTCCGCGGGCTGATGCCGAGCTTTTGACCGATCGTCTTGTTCGTTCCGCCATTCACAAGGCCCACTAACACCTCGCGCTCGCGCGTCGTCAGTCGGGCGATCCGGGCGCTTGCGGTTTCGTCGCGTGTCGTCGCACGCGCCGAACCCTGGCATTCCGCGATGGCGCTGGCGAGGCCTTCGCGTGTCGAGGCGTCGTCTCCCGCGATGATGTAGTCGGCGGCGCCGGCCTTCATCGCCGCGACGCCGCGCATCGTATCCGCCCCCGCGGCATCGATTGCGAGCGCCGGGATCGCGATCGATCGTGCTTTCAACTCGCGAGGAATCGACAGCCCCTCATGCCGATCCGTACGGAGATCGACCAGCACGCAACCCGGCCACAGCACGAGCGCGATGTCGAGGAAGTCGGACGCGCTTGCGAACGTCCGAACGCGATAGCCGAGCGCACGGACCAGCGCGCTCAGCCTGCGCGCGCCCGCCGCCTTGCCGCTGACGATATAGACTTGGCGGACGTCCTCGGGCGTCAGGTCCTCGACGATCCCGCCAATGCGCGTGACTCGGCCAGTATCATCCAGAATAGGAAAGCTGGTGTCGCGCAGCCAGCGGATGCCGCCGTCGCGCGGCCGGACGATCCGATAGTCGAACTGGGTCACGTCGCCGGCCTCGACTGCGGTCAGCGCGTGCTCGACCTGGAGCCGGTCGTCAGGATGCACGACCTTCAACCAGTCGACAACTCGGCTCGGCGCCTCGTCTAAGGGAATGCCCCAAATCCGCTCAAACGCGGCGCTGCGATAGACGATCGTTTCGGCTGCCGGGTCTCCAATCCAGATCAGGTTGCTGCTGTGTTCGGCGAAGCTGCGGAATTGCGCCTCGCTGGCGCGGATGGCGGCTTCAGCCTGACGCCTCTCGGTCACATCGATTGCCGCACCAATGAATCGAACGGGGCGACCATCTGCGAAACTGGTACGGCCGGACGTCGCAATTTGACGAGTGAGGCCGTCCTCGCGCCCGATCACGCGATACTCGACCTGGTAGCTGCCGTCGCCCACCGGATCGACACAGCGCGCGATCGCGTCGCGGACCTGCTGGCGATCGTCGGGATGGATGCCTGCTTCGAACACCGCCATGTCCGCCGGGGTGTCGGCATCAAGCCCCGACATCGCGCGGAGCCGGTCGTCCCAATCGAGCGCGCCGCTGACCGGATTCCACGCATAGATGCCGATGCCGACCAGCTCGGTGGCCGCGCGAAGCCGCGCCTCGCTGGTGCGCATCGCATCCTCGTACGCCCGCCGTTCGCTGGTGTCGCGCGAGACGCCCACGACGAGCTCAACCGTGCCATTCCCGTCGCGCATCGGCCCCCAAAGATAGGAGAAGAACGCAGCGTGTCCGCTCGGCGTTTCGTAGAACACCTCATTCTCGACCGTCACGCCATCGGCGAAGATGCGGTCGAGTTGGCCGTTGAGCATCGCAGCAAGATCTGCCGGATACGGTTTCGGCGAGCGCAAGACGCCAAATCCCTTCGTCAACGCATGCACGACGTTTTTGTATCTCGACCGGCTCGGGGAAGAGGACAATCCCGTCGGCAAGGCCGAGGCCACGCCGCCGCCCGTGTCGCCGTCGAGGGCAAAGCCAGCCCGGGCCGACGCGAGCGAGCCGCGCCCCCGAAATCGCTCAGTCAGGATGCGAAGCTCGTCGCAGTCTTGCGGGGCGCCGTTCAGGCAACTGCGGGCGAGGATGGCTGGGCGCCACTTGGTGCGGCGGGAAGCGCCGTCAAACGGCAGGCGCCGATCGATCCCAGAAATCAAGGCGCGCGAAACTTCTCCAAGCTCTTCGAAGCGGTCGGCCTGTTCGATATCGTGAGAGCGGAGGAGAACGGCCAGAGTTACGTCGCGGATCGACGAAATAAGGAGCGAACCCCCTTACCGCGATTTTGAAAAGTCACGGACCCTGTTCGTTTCTGCAGCGAAACAACGGGGCGTGCAAATCAGCCAAATATCGCGGACGATCTCGATCATCTCTACACCAGGCGCGGCCAAGTCGCCGTTCAGACGGACAACCGCCCCCTTCGCCTACATAGGCGTCCAGTCGTTCGCCGCGATGCCCCGCGTCCGCCCGGTAACGAACGACCTTGTGCGGCCCGTCGCCCCAAGGGAGGCCGGTGACCTCCAGCGCATACCCGGCATGCCCGGCGCTCGCGGCGTCCACCCGTCGCGGCGGGACCTTAAGGGACATATCCGTCCGTAGCGAGCCGATCGGCACCTGGAACTCGAAGACGTCGCGATTCCGCGCGACCAGATAGGGCGCGGGGATCGCATAGTTGGCGATGAGGATGCGGACGATTTCACGATCGGCGGTGCGGCTGGCAAGCACCGCGAACCCGTTCTCGTCGCCGCCCATGACTGCCAGGCGTTCCGTCGCGGCCAGCGTCTGACCGACGAGGCGGAAGGCGCCCGTTCTTGCGTTCTCACCGCCATCCGCTTCGAAGATCCCGGCCGGCTGCATCTTGATCAGAGCCCGAGCAGCCCGGCTGCGAGGAGTAGAGACGCGTTTTCGCTCGTCTGCCCCTCGTTGGACGCCCATGAGCCATTCGCCTCGCAGGCGTCCACGAAGCATCGCGCAGGAGGCGTCCCCGCCTCAATGACGGCCTTGAGGAGCGGGTCAGCGCCGTCAGCGAACCGATTGGCTCCGCCGCTTGCCCAGCCCGGCATAACAATCCCCCACACGCGGCAGGCCCAGTGGTATGGTCGTTGCACGCAGCGGTTGCCGTGGCTGGTCACGAAGCTGAGGTCGAGCGCGTTGCAGCCCAGAACGTAATCCAGCAGTCGCTCCGCTGCTCGGCGCGGCCGTTCGTGCACATCTATCTCAGCGGCGAAGAGACAAAGCACGGCGGCGTTAAGCGCGGCTTCGGTTGACCCCCAATGATAATCGTCCGGATTGGTCGAGAAGCCATAAGGGTCTGCTTCAACTCTATTCGCGATCGCTGAAGCCGAGCCCAGAATCGCATCGCGGGCCGCCGATACGGCTGCACTTCCGCTGCGGGCGAGGCTCATCGCGCCTAGCACCTGTGGCGCTAGCCAAGAGAGCGGCGGCGCCCGGACGGCCGCCAGGGCTGCCACCGCTCGCCTTGCGAGCGTCGCTTCACCGGTTGCCGCCGCCATCGCGCAGGTCGCCCAAGCAATCTCCTGCGACGAATCAGTATCAAGGTAGTTGACGTCCTTCCCCGTCACGCCGGGGTGTGTTTCCAGCCAGCGCCATGAGCTAAGCGCCGCTCTCCGGCATCTCGCAGCGAAAGCGCGGTCGTAAGCGGCAAATACGCGCTCTGCCTGGAGCATGACACCGATGAAATTACCGGCGTCGAGGCTCGTGGCTGGGTAGACCGCCCGCGGGAAAGGGTCATGCTCCGGAGCGCTACCCCAAGCATAGCGCTCGCTAGAGTCGATCTTGTGCAGGACCGAGCCATCGGCATTCTGCATCTTCAATAACCATTCGAGGCCCCAGCGCGCCTGCTGAAGCAGATCGGGAAGCCCAGGGAAGATCGGCGGGACCGCAAGCGATAGCCGGTGTGCAGTCGGCCTCAGCTCGTGGAGCCACATCATCTGGCTAGCGCTGATCGCCGCCATGTGCGTCCACTTTCCGAAGTCGCCCGCATTGTACCAGCCTCCGGTCAGATCGCGTGGCATACCATCGACCGGCAGGGTCGCCTCGCTCGAATGCCCAGCGGCGTGCTGGATCCCGGTAATGGCATCGTCGATGGCCGCATTGGCGCGGATTAAGAAGAAGGCGCGCGCCGCGTCACGCGCCAACGTGGCGTATACCGTTTCGCCGATGAAGAACGGGTGCGAGATTGCTGCACCGACGCGGACGCGGAAGCATCCGGGCGTTCTCAAGGCGGAGAAGTCACCGGTGCGCACATGCTCTCCGGTCGTACGCCTCAGGTCATGTAGCTTTGCGTCCAAACGGCCTTCGAAGACGCGCCGTCCGTCTAGGGTCTCAATGGAAAAAACCGGAAGCTCGACGAGGTCGGTACCGCAGCTGAACACGAAGCGCTTAGGCCGTCCGGGGCGGAAGCCGAGCTGATTGAGTCGCGGATTGCCAGATGTAGTGTTCACGGCCCCGCAAGTGCCCGGCCAGAAACCAACCGTCAGTAGCCCAGCCGTGACCCTGAGCGTTGTTCGACGGGATTGGTCCACTAGCGTCGCTCCTCCTTCGCCACGCCGGAGCATTCGGATCGCCAGCTCCGATGGAGCATCGAAATGTGGCGGAGAACAAGTTCGGACCCTAGAGATGCTCGCGCCTCGTTGGTCAATGAACAAAGTCGGGGCCTCACGCCGCGTCGCGTGGACGTTTCAGGCCAACCTGAACGAAGGTCAAAATCCTGGACGGCAGAATGGGCATCGTGAGTGACCAATCTCGGGTCTTAGCGGGCGCGATTGCGAGGGGTAGTCTCGGCTAGCCTACCGTCACACCCTTCCAAAACGCGATGCGACCTCGGATTTCTTCGGCCGCTGCTTTGGGCTCGGGATAGTACCACGCCGCGTCGGGGTTCTCGGCACCGCCCACGCGCAGGCTGTGGTAGTGAGCCGTCCCCTTCCAGGGGCATATGGTTGTCGTGCTGCTGGGCTGAAGGACAGTCGCGTCGACGCTGTCGGCAGGAAAATAGTGGTTACCTTCGACGATCACGGTATCGTCGCTCCGAGCAAGCAATGAGCCGTTCCAACGGGCTTCGACCACGTACATTCTCCTGATACCGAACCGGATGGTGGCGCATTCTGCCGCCGGTGGCTTCCGCTCGCTATGGTTCATTTTGTCCCGTGTCGACGCTCGTTGCGATGATCCCATGCGTGACGCGGCGGACGAAGGTGGAAACGTCATCGAGCACTGGCGCGCGGCCTCGAAAGGGACGGGCGAGGGCAAGTACGATCCCGACATGGCCCAGCTTGGGATAGGCGCGGCTATCGACCGCCACGCCGCCAGCGCGCAGTCGTGCGGCCAGCGCCTCGCTGTTGCGCGGCAGCACGACGGTATCGGTGGCCCCGTACAGCAGCATCGCGGGTGGGTCGCCCGCCCCGGCAAAGGTCACGGGCTGGGTATCCGCCGGGTCCGGCACCTGTCCGAATGCGGCACGGCTCGCCTCGACATCAAACGGCGCAAAGTCATAAGGTCCCGCAAGCCCGACCAGGCCCTTCACGGCGGCGCGCGTGTTCCCTAGCCAGCGCTGGTCCACGGCCAGCATCGCGGCAATATAGGCGCCGGCCGAATGGCCCATCAGCACGATCGACCTCTTGTCCCCGCAATAGGTGCCAGCGTGCTCGGTCGCCCAGCGAACGGCCGCGGCACCATCCTCGACAAAGGCGGGGTAGCGGACCTTGGGGACCAACCGATAATCCGGTATCACGGTCACGAAGCCACGTGCAGCGAGTGCACGCCCGACGAACGCATAGCCGCGGCGTGTCCCGCTGTTCCAGCTGCCGCCATAGAAGAAGACCACGACCGGCCGCGGCGCGCCGCATTCGCCCTGGGGTGCATATACGTCCAGCCGCTGGCGCGCGTCCGGGCCGTAGGAGAGGTCTCGGGCAACGAGCTCGCCGCCGCGATCCTTCGGCACCAGCCGATTGAAGGTCGTGAGCGGCGAGCACGCCCCGATCAGCGACCCGAGCAGGATCGCAAGGGCTGGGCGCGCACGTCGAAGCATCATCGTGGCCGCAACGCATACCAACGGCGATGGTAGCCGGCAACGACTGCGGCGTCAGCCGTTTCCCGTTCGATCGCGGACGTCGTCTCCGGCGGATGAACAAAATGGCAGAAGACGGTAAAGCGAATGCGAGCGCGGACTGTCCGGTCGTGGGTCTTGGCGGCAAATATCTATGGTGATCCCAGCGATATGGAAGGCACTTGTGTTTATCGTCCCCTATGACTCCAGACGAGTATGAGCCCAGCGATCAGCAAAAGAACAAGAGCTATCGCGAAAAGCCGATGGTCAATCGGCCATGCCAAGCGCGGCTGTAAATCGTTAGATGCGCCAAGCGCATCTGTTCCGCTCGCTTAGATTACAGGGCGGCTTTGATTTAGTAGTTCAACGTTCCGGCAGGCTATGTATTCCGGCTGTTCGTGCTCGCGGCGCGGTACAGCGCCTCACAGCCATTGAGCCAGATGTCGTGGGTGAAGCAACGCCGGACCCGGTCATGCGGCACATGCCTCGGGATCGCCAAAGCGCCGACGATCGACTTCGCCAACGCCTGAACGTCATTTGGCGCGGCCATTACCCCGCCGTCCCCCACAACCTCCGACGCTGCACCCATGTCGAAGGCAGCCACGGGGAGGCCGCACGCCATGGCTTCGATCGCGACGAGGCCAAAGGGCTCGTCCCAGCACGGCGTGAAGACGAACACCGATGCGCGGCCAAGCTCCGCTGCGAGCGCCGCGCCGTTCAGGTGCCCACCATAGCGGATGGATGAGCCAAGGCGCGGGCGGACTTCGGCAGCGAAATAGTCGGTATCCTCGATCGCGCCGAACAACGTCAGCGGTATGCCGGCCAGCCTGGCGGCATCGATGGCCAGATGCGGTCCCTTGTTTGGCGCGAGCCGTCCGCACCAGACCGCTTCACCGTTCCCGTTTGCAACGAACGGCCAGCGTGAGGGGTCGATACCGTTGTGCAGGACCGATGCTTCCGGCGGGGCGCCGCTCGGCCACCAGGCATCCAGCTGTCGCCGCGACGTGACGGTCAAGCGGTGCCCCGGGGTGGCACTTGCGTTCACGAACCAGTGCAGCGCGTCATAGGGCGGCACGTGGAGCGACGTGACGGTCGGCACCTTTGCGGTTCGTCGGGGCTCGAGCGGGAAGCGATGCAGGCTGTTGTTGTGAACGACCTCGAAGCCGCCCCGTTCAATGCGGTCGCACGCGGCGCCATATGCTGCGTCGAGATACCCCGTCAGTACCGCCGATCCACGATAGACATGCCACGGAAAGGCACGCTCGTAATGCTCTTGTACCACCGGATCGATCGTGAACGCGGCATCGCTGTCGCCCGACGCGAACAGCACCACCTCATGCCCGCGATCGGCGAGCCCGCGCACGAGATGCCAGCAGTGCGATTCCATGCCGCCCGCGAACGGCTCGGCGATCGGCTGGCGCAGGTGCGCGAGAATGGCGATCCTCACGCCGCGACCGACACCTGCGTCGCGTTCGCCTCCGCCTCAAGCATGCGCAGGACGCGGGCCGAGTTGGCATAGGGCATGTGGCTCTGCTGACCGGTCAGTGCGAGGTCGGCCTCGTTCGGGCGGCGCAGGATGCGGATCGGCATACCCGGCGTGTCGTCGACCAGCCCCATCAGGCGAAAGGCGTGCAGCCAGTGCCCCATTGTCCGATATCCCCATTTTGTCTCGAACAGCTCTGCATTGCGGACGACGCTGTCGAGGTGATGGACGGGCGGCATGTGGTGTGGATGATATTGATGATAGGCGAGCGCGCCCTTGATCCAGGCGATCGGCACGCCCGCCAGGCTCAGCATCTTCCCGAAATCGGTGTCCTCGCCGCCATAGCCGGCATAGCGCTCGTCGAAGCCCCCGCTACCCAGGAACGTCGCTCTGCGCATCGCGAAACTGAGCGACCAGAAGCAGCGATAATCGGGGCAGATCTCGATCCCGTGCGGGGGCGGGCCGCGCCGGTCCGAATGCCGCTCAGCCACCGCGGCGAAACCGTCATACGTCCAATCGCCCGCCGTCGCACCGCCGGGCAGGTACATGACCTCGCCCATGATGAGACCGTCTAGCGCCTCGAGCCCGCTGGCGTAATCGGCGACGAGGTCGGGCGTCGGGATGCAATCCATGTCGAGGAAGATCACGCTCTCGCCGCAGGCCTTTGCCGCGGCGGCGTTGCGCGCGGCGGCAAGCGGCAGCTCGTCGGCCACGATGCGGATCTGATGGATGGGGAAGGGCGCCTCCGGCAGCAAATAGAGCTCTTCCTGCATCACCGCGATGATCAGTTCGTCGGGCAGGCGCGTCTGGCGGCAAAGACCCCGCACGACGTTGGCGAGGTGGTCGGCGCGGCCACGAGCGAGCGTGACGACTGAAATCATGTTCATGGGATCAGGGCTCCGTCGTCGGTGGTGTTGTGGATCGGTTCAGCGTTCCAGAGCCGATCAGCCAGCGCCTCGAGCCACCGGGCGACGCACTCGGCTGGCGCATCGTCGATCATGACCCGCTGCTTGGCGGGGCAGTGGTTCGCCAGTGTTTCGGCAAGCGCGGCGGTCCAGCCATGTGCGGAGGCCGGCAGATAGGGCCGCACCGTCGCCGCGCCGGCTGCCCCGAGCGCGTCAGCCTTGCGATGCTGCTCGTCGAAATAGCGCCATTCAGGGACTGCCAGCCAGGGGCGCCCGGCGGCGAGGATCTGCTGGCAGGTCGTGTTGCCGGTAGAGGCGACGATTAGGTCAGCGGCGGCGATATGGTCGGCGGCTTCCTCGACCCAGCCGCGATGCTCGACATTGGCAGGCTCGGTGGCGTGCCAATCGCGCTGGACGTTGCCGATCGTGATCCATCGTGCACCCGGCCGCGCGCGGGCACCGACCCCGATCGGCGCCTGTGCAAAGCCTGAGCCGCCGCCGCCCGACAGGACGAGGATCATCTCCTCGTCCACGCCCACGCCGATCCGTTGGCGCGCGACTTCGCGTTCGGGGACGCGCGTGTCGACGCCGAGCCCGCCGGCGAAGCAGGTCTTGGCGCGCCACGCTTCGGTCCAGTCGGGTTGCGCGAGTGCTGCATGGAACGGCGCGATCAGGCCTGCGGCGCCGTCATAGGCCGCCCGATGACCCGGATCGCTGCGATCGCCATGCTGAAGGATCTTGACGTGCGGAACCGAACAGATGCGGGCAAGCTGCGCAACCTCGGCCGACACGTCGCTGATCATCAGCGCGGGATCGGCGCGGTCGAACCATTCGGTCATGATCGCCATCGCCCGGCGGATGCCGGGCCAGCCGAGCGGCGCACAGTGCAGCGTGTCTGGCGTGGGCACCCAGTCCATCGTGCCCCGCTCCTGTCCCGT
The DNA here is from genome assembly GCF_032391395.1 of Sphingomonas sp. Y38-1Y. Classification (NCBI taxonomy): domain Bacteria; kingdom Pseudomonadati; phylum Pseudomonadota; class Alphaproteobacteria; order Sphingomonadales; family Sphingomonadaceae; genus Sphingomonas; species Sphingomonas sp. Y38-1Y. The sequence goes on along the minus strand of NZ_CP135916.1, from coordinate 2,930,208 downwards.
CGCCTCGAACAATGAGGGCAGCTTGATGATCTCCACGCTTGGCGGCAGCGCAGGGAAGATGTCGTCGCGCGCGCAGAAGACGGTCAGCGGCCGCGTTTCGGGAAGCGCATGCGCGATCGCGGCAAGGCGCTCGGCATGACCGCGACCCTGGTGGTGAACGAAATAGCCGATTGGTTGCGTCATGCTACCTTCGCCGTCGGCAGAACAGCCAGGCCCAACCGCGCCAGCCCCTCGATCACACCGTCCGCGTTCAAGGCCGCCGCTCGGTAGAGGCCGGCCCGTTCGGGCAAGTCGGCCAGCTCCTCGCTCGCATTTCCGACGATGATCGCATTGCCGCAAGCGGCAAGCATGTCGGCGTCATTGCCGCTGTCCCCCGCGGCGATGCATTCAGCGAGGCTCAACCCCAGGCGTGCGGCGTAGCTGGCAATGGCGTTGGCCTTGCCGCCGGCCGGCGCGATGACGTCGATGAGCCGACCGTGCGAGAAGATCACCTGGGCCGTGACGCCGGCAGATGCCAGTGCGGACCGGATACGCATCGCTTCCGCTTCGTCGCCGAAATAGCTGAGCTTGTGCGGTCCCGCGGTTTGGGGCGGCTGCAAATCGAGCTCGAGATCGCCAAGCGCCGCTTCAACTGCCTTGCGATCCCATTCCCGGTCAAGCGCGGCCGCGAAGTCCGGGCATTCACGCCAATCGCCCTGACCATCAGGCAGCATGAGCCGGGTTCCGACATCGACGATGAAGGCGTCGGGAACCGGCAGCCCCCATTCGGCAAGGATCGCCTGCGCCATCCGTAGGGAGCGTCCGGTCGCGACGACAAAGGGCATAGCCGACGCGCTTCGCCATGCTGCAAAGGACGCCGCTGCGCGGCGATTCCCTGTTAGCGTGTTGTCGATGTCGCACGCGAGCAGGCCGGGTTCCGCAAGATCGGCATAGGCCGATATCGACGCGGCGGCATATCGGCTCCAGTCGTATGCCTTGGCGCCGCGCTTCGCCGCCGCCGCGAACCTGCGGCGCCGTACCGGATCGCCCAGGATTTCGCGCATCGCCGCCGCGATGGCAGGCTCATCGGTCGGGTCGATCAGCAGGCCATGGCCGAGGTTATTGACGATTTCCGCCGCGCCGCCGCGCTTAGTGGAGACCACGGGCACGCCCGCGGCAGCCGCTTCCAAAAGGGTCAGGCCGAACGGCTCATGAAGCGCCGGATTGACGAACAGACCGCCCTTTGACGCTCGATCATAGAGTGCCGCAACGTCCGCAGCCGAGTGGCGCGGCGGCAGCGCGATCCGGCCGCGGAGCTCGGGCGATCCGGCGACCTTGCGCAAGCCAGCCACAATGGCCGCTTCCTCGTCGCTCGCATGATCGTGCTGACCGGCAAGGATGACCAGATTGGCGTTCTCGATCAGTACCGAATCGCTGGCGTATGCACGGATCAGCGCGGCGAGGTTCTTCTTCGCGACCGGTCTCGCGATCGCCAGGATGATCGGCTTGTCCGGGTTTGATAGCCAATTGCCAAGCGCGTCGACGATCGTCGGCTCGCCCGTCAGGCGTTTCGCCGGTGCGCCAGGCGGGATAATGCGCGCGCGGGTGCCCAGAGCAACGCCATAGGCGCCAAGCTGGCGCGATGCCTCTTCCTTCGTCGATACGATGATCGCGGAGGCATGGCGGATCGCGGCACGTTCGCTTTCGATCCGGGCGAAAAGCGATGGGCACTCGAAGCCCTGACGCTGCTTGTCGAGGCCAAGGGCGTGCGGCGTGTAGACGAAGGGAATGCCGAAGCGGCGCTCGACGATTGCTGCAACGGCAGCGGCGTCGGCGAAGTGAGCATGGATGACGTCAGGTCGAAGCTCAAGGTCGGCGATATATGCGCAGAAGCTCTCGATAAAGGCCGGCAACTCAGCTGCGAGTGCTTCCTTCTCCAGATAGCTGGGGTTGGGCGTCGCAATGCGGACGATCGCGGCGTTTGCCGCAATCTTTTCATACAGCTGGGCATATTCGCGGCCAAGTCGATCATCATCGAAGCGTCGGGTGACAAGGGTGACCTGCCGCACGTCTGGATGTCGCGCTTGTGCCAGCGCCGCTTCCACGACGTAGGCAATGTGTCCGCCCGTATCTGCGGTTATACCGAAGTGCACAGGGGGTGCCTTTAGGCAGCCGCCCAGGGCAAGATGGACGATATGCACGCATGCCCCTTTTGCTTTGTAGATCAAGAACGTTGAGCTGCCAGTTGCGATCCACCAAGAAATATTGATCTAGATTAGGCATACTCACGTAGGTTGCGTGCCGCTGATCGTCGACATTTCGCCTGGAGCAGGACGGGCGCATCTTCAGATGATGGGCGAGTGCATTGAAGATGGGACCATCTGCCGGCTGCTTCGTTCGGGACGAGAGCCGCACCGGGGCGGACAAGGGATCTCACATGAGCGACATGAAGACGACTTTGGGCAATGGCGGTGAGCGCCACCAGCAGGCGACTGGCGACGCCGCGGTCCTGACGACAAACCACGGCGTGCCGATCGGCGACAATCAGAACAGCCTGAAGTCGGGCGCACGTGGGCCCACGCTGCTGGAGGATTTCGTCCTTCGCGAGAAGATCTTCCACTTTGATCATGAGCGCATCCCCGAGCGGATCGTTCACGCCCGCGGTTCCGGCGCGCACGGCGTGTTCGAGGCGACGGCGGATATCAGCGATCTGTCGAAGGCGGCGGTGTTCACCAAGGGTGAGCAGACCGAGGTTTTCGTCCGCTTCTCGACGGTTGCCGGCGGCGCTGGATCGGTCGACACGCCGCGCGACGTGCGCGGCTTCGCGGTCAAATTTTATACCAGGGAGGGCAATTGGGACCTGGTCGGCAACAACATTCCGGTCTTCTTCATCCAGGATGCGATCAAGTTTCCTGACCTGGTCCACTCGGTGAAGATGGAGGCCGATCGCGCCTATCCGCAGGCGGGCAGCGCGCACGACACCTTCTGGGACTGGGCAAGCCTGATGCCCGAGACGACGCACATGCTGATGTGGGCGATGTCCGATCGCACGCTGCCGCGCTCCTTCCGGACAATGGAGGGGTTCGGCGTGCATACTTTCAAGCTCGTCAATGCCGAGGGGAAGGCGAGCTTCGTCAAGTTTCACTGGAAGCCGCGGCTGGGCCTTCAGTCCACGATCTGGGACGAGGCGTTGAAGCTCCAGGCCGCAGACAACGACTATCAGCGCCGCGACCTTTGGGAAGCGATCGACACCGGCGCGTTCCCGCAATGGGATCTGGGCATCCAGGTGTTCGACCAAGCCTTTGCCGAGGCGCAGCCCTATGACGTGCTCGACGCGACCAAGCTGATCCCCGAGGATGACGTGCCCGTTCGGATCATCGGCACGCTGACGCTCAACCGAAATCCCGACAATTTCTTCGCCGAGACCGAGCAGGTCGCGTTCCTGCCGACCAATATCGTGCCGGGCATCGACTTCTCGAACGATCCGCTGCTGCAGGGGCGGCTGTTCAGCTACCTCGACACCCAGAATTCGCGACTGGGGACGACCAACTTCCACCAGATCCCGATCAACGCGCCGCGCTGTCCGTTCGGCAATTTCCAGCGCGACGGCAAGATGCAGACCCATGTCCCCAAGGGCCGTGCAAACTACGAACCCAACAGCCTTGCCGCGCATGGCGAGGATGGCGGACCGCGCGAGAGCAAGGAGCGGGGGTTCGCGACCGTGAACGCCGCAACTGGTCCCGATGAAGCGGGCGACAAGCTACGCATCCGTGCCGATCTGTTCGCCGACCATTACAGCCAGGCGCGACTTTTCTATCGCTCGCAGACCGAAAACGAGCAGGCGCATATCGCTTCGTCCTTCGTCTTCGAGCTGTCAAAGGTGGGATTGCTCGACCAGGTGCCGCCGCGAATGGTCGCCAACCTGCGCAACGTCGATGAGGATTTGGCAAAGCGCGTGGCAGACGGTCTCGGCATCGAGCTGCCGGAGAAGGCAGCGGCAGCGCGTGAGCCGGTCGATATGACCCCGTCCGACGCCTTGTCGATCCACAAGAACATGAAGAACTCGCTGGAGGGTCGCAGCGTCGGTATCCTCTACACCGATGGTAGTGATGGTTCGCAGATCGACGCAGTGATCGCCGCCGTCGGGGCCGCGAAGGGCAAGGCGGTACTGGTCGCCCCCAAGGTCGGCGGCGCCACGCTGGCCGACGGGTCGAAGCGCAAGGCCGACGGGCAGCTCGCGGGGTCTCCGAGCCAGATCTTCGATGCGGTCGCAGTGGTGCTTTCGGAGGAGGGCTGTGCGGCGTTGGTAAAGGAAGCCGCCGCAATCCAGTTTGTGATGGACGCGTTTGGCCATCTGAAAGGGATCGGTGCTAGCGATGCGGCCAAGCCCCTCCTCGACAAGGCAGGGATCGAAGTCGATGAAGGCGTGACCGCTCTGGACGACGCCTTCATCGAAGCGGCCAGCAAGCGCTTCTATGATCGCGAGCCTGGTTTGCGCATGTTAGCCTAATCGGAACTGCGAGCCGGCATGTGCCGGCTCGCAGCATGCCAGGGATGGCGGCTGCAATATGTTGGTGGCATCCCGCTTCTTGAACTTGGCTTGTTCAACTCTGCCGCTGGCCCTGTGCACGTTGTTGATCCGTATCAACGCATGAAGCGGCTCGTGCCGTTAAACGTAGGTTATGCGCACAGGTCTGAATTGAGCATCGACTGGCGAGGAACAACGGTTCCAATTGCCATTTGTGTGCCCGCTCGCGACGAGGCGACGGCGCTTCCCAAGCTGTTCGCCGCCTTGGAACAGATGGTCCGGAGCGATGTCGCACCCCGGCTCTGCCTTCTGCTGGACAGCTGCACTGACGCAAGCGTAGCAGTGGCTCGGGATTACGCCGTCAACGCGTCGCTCCCGGTGTTCGTCGAACAGGTGAGTGACCTGGCGCCGAACGCAGGTCGCGCGCGTCATCAGGCTATGGTTCTTGGTGAGCGTTGCCTCAACGGTGCCGGCGTGCTGCTGACCACTGATGCGGACAGCACGCCTGCCGCAGATTGGCTGCAAACGATGGTGAGCGCGCTGCATCACGCGGACGTCGTTGCGGGTAAGGTCATCCGGAAAGTAACTCGATCGAACCCTGTTCAGGATCGGCTCGAAGCGTATTACGATGCGTTGTACGCGTTTCGACGAACGCTCGACCCGGTAGCTTGGGACGCGACGAACACGCATCATCATTCGAGCGGTGCGAACCTCGGACTCTTCGTCGAGAGCTATCGCTCGTTGGGCGGGTTCATGGCTCTTGCAAGCGGCGAGGACGCGCTTTTGATTGATGATGCGGCACGCGCGGGTCTGCACGTTCGACGGGATGCCGCCAGCGTCGTCTATACATCCGACCGGCGCTTTGGTCGCGTAACAGACGGCTTGGCGGGGAGCCTTCGTGCGCTCGATCGAAATGGAGAGATAGTGGAGGTGACCCATCCTGGCGATGCTGCTTGGCAGTACAGCTTCCATGCCATCGCGCGTTCCTCTTTTGAAAGCGGCGACTTCTCCAAATTGGCTGCCGGCGTTGAGCTCGCCATCGATCATATCAGGGGCGTGGCTCGGGACTGTCCCAACGGCGAAGCCTTCGCCATGCGGGTTGTCCCCACGGTGCCCGGCGGAATGCGATGCGTGTCTTTGGGGGTCGCTGAGGTCGAACTGGCCACGTTGATCGCCGGACGGCTGGCAGCGTGACTGACCTACGTCGCGAAATTACTGCTCGATCGACGCTGCTAGACAGCTTCGACGATCCTGCCGATGCCGAAACGATGCTTGGGTTGTTGCGGATCCTTTACCAGGCCGGCCGAGCCGATCTGCCGCTCGGGCGATTGTTCGAGGGGCATGTCGATGCTTTGCAGATCGTCAACCGATATGGAGACGCGAAGCAGCGCGAGCGCGCAGCCGCGGCAGTGGTGGGCGGCGGAGCGTTCGGCGTGTGGAACGCGGACTTGGCAGGCGAGCCACTGCGGATTGATGAATTGCGTTTAACTGGCGGCAAGAGCTTTGCGAGTGGTGCGGGCCTGATTTCGCATGCGCTGGTGAGCGTAGACGTCGCGGGTGGCCGCCAACTGCTGCTCGTCGATCTCGCGCGTACGCCTCCGCAGATAGACCGGACGTTTTGGCAGGTGGCTGGAATGCAGCGGTCGGAGACCCATGTTGTAAGATGGCACGATGCACTGGTTGCGGCCCAAGACTTGATCGGCGCGCCTGGTGATTATGTGCGCGAGCCATGGTTCAGCGGCGGTGCGCTGCGCTTTGCAGCGGTGCAGGCGGGAGGCATCGCGGCATTGCTCGACCATGTGGCCTCGCACCTCGTCGCCACTGGTCGCGCGAACGATCCGCATCAGGCAGGGCGCCTGGCCGCGCTCTACGGCCTCGCCGAGGCGGCAGCCGGCGCTATCCGCACCGCTGCGACGGGTTGGTTCGCCGACGAGGCGTCGCGCCTGCCGCTAGTCGCTGCCGCTCGCGCGGCCGTATACGGGGCGGGTGGTCCTGCGATCGAACTCGCCGAGCAGGCGGTGGGTGTGCAATCGCTTTTCGCGGCTCATCCGCTTGCTGCCGCAATCACCGACTTGTCTATGTACCTACGCCAGCCTGCCCCCGATGCGCAGCGAATGCAGGTGGGCGCTGCTATCGCGGCGGGAACGCTCACGGCGTGCCTATGAGGCTGCGTGTCGGCATGCCACGGCGGCTGATCGTCGTCGCCCCCCACCCGGACGACGAAACCATCGGCGCGTACGCGCTGATGTGCCGATTGCGGCGGCGAGGCGTGGCGGTGAAAGTAGTCGTGTTGACCGACGGTGCCGCATCGCATCCGAACAGCTTGCGCTGGCCGCGTCGCCGGCTGACGGCGGAGCGCCGGCGAGAGAGCCGCCGCGTGCTGCGCCAGATCGGCGTGGCCGCGAACGACGTAACGTTTCTCAACCTGCCCGACGGGTGCCTTCACCGGCACACCGTGCCTGCGCGACGCGGCTTGGCCCGTGCGCTGGGACATGGCGGGCCAGCATTGGTCGCCGTGTCGGCAGCCAGCGACGCTCATCCCGATCATCGCAGCGCCGCCATCTGCGCCTCAACGCTGCGGCGTCCCGGTTTGCGCGTGCTTGCCTATCCGGTCTGGCCGGCCGGCTCGCGGCCTGCGGGAGCCCGCGCTCTGCTCCTGACCGCGCAAGAGCGGCTCGCCAAGCGTCACGCCGTGCGCAGATATCGGACCCAGGCCGGCCGCATCACCGACGATCCTCAAGGCTTCGTGATGACGCCGGCTCAGATCGCGACCTTCACGCGGCCTTGCGAGCTGTTCTTGGATGGCCGCCGATGAGGCCGATCTCGCTCGACGGGTTTGATCGCAAGTTTGCCAATGACGACGACCCCTGGTCGACCTTCACCGACGGTGATGAGGCGCTGAAGCGTCGCGCCGTCCTGCATGCCATCGGAACAGGACCATGGGGCCGCGTGCTCGAAGTTGCCGCCGGCAACGGTTCCAACAGTGCTGCGATCGCATCGCGAGCGCTGCGCCTGGACGCTACCGAGGGTACGGAAAGCGGCACCGCGCTGGTCGCAAAGGCTTTGAAGGGTCGCCGACGCGCACATGCCCTCAAGCTGGTCATTCCCGATCGGTTGCCGCGCGTTCAATACGACGTCATCGTCGTCGCCGAAGTCCTATACTACCTGTCGCTGCGCGATATGATCCAAACCGCTCGTGACCTCGCCGCTACGCTCCGCTCAGGCGGCACTCTGGTGCTGGCCCACCACCGTGTGGATTATCCCGACTTCGCGCAACATGCCGCGCACCTGCAGCGTGCCTTTCTGCAGGCGACACGCCGTCGCTGGAACGTGCGGGTCTCGCGCCGTACCGGTCGATGGGTCGTGCTTGCTTGTCGCCTTCGACGATAAGGGCGGATGACGTTCCCAAGGTCCGCCGACGGGACCATGGGTGTCGCTGTTTTCGGGTACAAACTCGACTTCGGTAAGCTGCCGCCCTAGAGGCGCCCGAAGCGCGCGTCAGGCGCTGATCGACTTTCGGGACACAGATAAATGGCCGGACACGGCTCGAAGACCGTCATTCTGGCGGCGCTTGGCGGCAATGCGCTGATCGCCGGGACCAAGTTTGTCGCGGCTGCCTTCACCGGCTCGGCGGCCATGATGTCGGAAGGCATCCACTCGCTCGTTGATACCGGCAACCAAATACTGCTGCTCTACGGGATGCGGCAGGCGGCAAGACCCGCAACAGCAGAGCATCCGTTTGGCTATGGCTTACGTCTGTATTTTTGGGCTTTCGTCGTTGCCATCCTGATCTTCGGTCTAGGCGCCGGACTGTCCATCCTGCACGGCATCGAAAAGATCAGGGACCCGCATCCGATTCAGGATGCTTGGGTTAACTATATCGTGCTTGCACTGGGTATTGTGTTTGAAGGCGCAGTTTGGATGGTCGCGTTCAAGGCGTTCCGTGCCGAGAAAGGAGATGGCGGATGGATCGCCGCGATCCGCGCGAGCAAGGATCCGACCATCTTTACGGTGCTGTTTGAGGACTCAGCGGCGCTTCTGGGTCTCGTTACGGCGCTGATCGGCATCGCGCTTGCGCAAACGCTGGAGATGCCGATCCTTGATGGCGTTGCCTCTGTCATCATCGGCATCATCCTGGCGCTGACTGCCGCCTTTCTCGCGTACGAGTGTCAGAGCCTGCTCACCGGCGAGGGAGTCTCAGCGCCGGTTCGCGCCAGCATCCGCTCGATCGCCGCGGCCGGAAATGGTGTCGAGCGGATCAACGAATCGCTGACTATGCATTTTGGTCCGAACGATGTTCTGGTGGCGTTGAGCCTGGATTTCAGCAACACACTGCCCGCAGCCGGCGTGGAGGATACGGTGAGTGCGATCGAGCGCGCCATAAAGGCCGCGCACCCGGACGTTACCCGTGTGTTTGTCGAAGCCCAGAGTTTCGAGGCGCACCGTCGATCGCTTGTGGAGGCCGCACAAGGTTAACGATCCCAGCCTGGGGTCGGCGTGGAGGAAAGCGGCTTTTCCCGAATGCCAGCAACAATGCGACACAAATGACTTCCGGCACGTTGAACTGGCTGAAAAGACAGCGAGGTTGCGATTTGATGCCCCTTCCGACCGAACGTTCTGCCATTCTTGAAGCCAATCGCACCCTGAAGATGGCGCGCTCTGCTCACGCCTATGTGCGTGGCAACACCGCGAATTTTTACGAGTGGTTGCAAGCCTCGTCGCTGGCGGATCGTCTGCCCAAGGGTCCACCGGTCTGGATCTGCGGCGACTGCCACCTTGGCAATATGGGGCCGCTTGCCAATAGTGACGGCAGGGTCGAGATCCAGATTCGTGATCTCGATCAGGCAGTGATCGGCAATCCCGCCCACGATCTCATCCGGCTCGGCCTCTCGCTTGCCACTGCGGCCCGCGGCTCTGATCTGCCAGGTGTCACCACCGCTCGCATGATGGAGGAGATGGTCGAGGGCTATGCCCAGGCGATCCTCGACCCGACGAGCGGCGATGCCGGGGTCGAACCTGACGTCGTCCGCAGCATCAGGCGCACCGCGCTCGGACGGCGCTGGCGCCATCTGGCCAAGGAGCGGCTCGAGGCGGTCGAGCCGCGGATTCCGCTCGGCAAGAAGTTCTGGACGCTTGACCCGGTCGAGCGCTCGGCACTGGAGGACCTGTTCGCAAAGCCGGACGTCGCGCACCTGATTCTGTCGATGAAGGGCAAGCCCGCCGATCGAAAAGTCCGGCTTGTCGACGCCGCATATTGGATGAAGGGGTGCAGTTCGCTCGGCTTGCTGCGATATGCCGCGATCGTCGGCATCCGGACGAGCAAAGGCAGCTGGAGCTATGCGCTCGTCGATCTGAAGCAGGCGGCGGCACCGATTGCGCCCGCCGCCGGCGGCGCCAAGATGCCTGCGGATCATGGCGAGCGGGTGGTGACAGCGGCCCGGGCCCTGTCACCGCATCTGGGCGCCCGGATGATGGCGGTCCGGATACTCGACCGGTCGCTGTTCCTTCGCGAGCTCGCGCCGCAGGATCTGAAGATCGAGATTGAGCAGTTCGGCCATCGCGAGGCTGTGCGCTCGGCGCGCTATCTGGCGTTCGTGGTCGGCAAGGCGCACGCGCGGCAGATGGACGAAGCAACGCGGGCGAGCTGGCTCGACACGCTGCGCGGGAATCGCGGGGGTCAAATCGATGCGCCCTCCTGGCTTTGGGAAAGCGTCGTCTTCCTCGCCGGAAGTCACGAGTCCGGCTACCTCGATCACTGTCGGCAATACGCGCTCGCTGCTTGAGCTTTCAGGCTCCGAACGTTGGCGATCTACCCTGTGCTGACCATCGCAGTCGAGACACTTGAAAATCGACGGCTGCGACGTACAGCCGAAATCGCTACAGATCTGGCCGGTTTCGTTTGTGGTGAGCTGGCGTGATGACAGGTCAGCATCATGGGCCCTGACAACAATGTATCAAGCACCATTGTGAGGTAAGACATCAAAGCAACTGGGCCGGATGCGTCGAGGCCCAGTTCCTGCTTTGCAAGCCTATCAGTCTGCAGGGACACGCCGACCAGCACGGCGAGTTATAACTCTATAAGCACGCATCTGGCTTAGCTAGAGCGGCGCATCATCATCACGTCGACTGGCCCTAGCTGCCGAGGTCGCTGCCGCAGTCGTTTAGCCGCGTGGTCGCGGAGCGGAGGCGCTTCGATCGTTGCAGTTTCCGCATGCCAGCCACCTTGCAGGATCATAGCAAGGACCCCACATTTGCTGCAACGCACAATGATCGCGTGTGCGGCAGTCGCATCGCTGGTCCCATGCTCCTCACTGCCAACAAGGAGCATCGCATGCGCTCAATCTCCGACACGATCACTCACCTTAAGCAAATGCCGCAGTCCGCCCTTCGCGGCGACGGGCAGAACAATAATCTGACCCCAATGGAAGGGTACGGCAGCGACCCCGGCGCTTTGCGTGCGCTGCTGTACGTGCCAGCCGGCCTAGCTGCCAACGCCCCACTGGTGGTCGTGCTACACGGGTGCACGCAGACCGCCGCGAGTTACGACCATGGCTCAGGCTGGTCCGAACTGGCCGAGCGGTTCGGCTTTGCGGTGCTGTTCCCCGAACAGCAGCGGGCGAATAACCCCAATCTCTGCTTCAACTGGTTTTCGCCCGAGGACGTGCGGCGCAGTAGCGGCGAGGTCGAGTCTATCCGCGAAATGGTATTCGCCACGGTTGAGCGCCATCGGCTCGACCCGGCACGGGTGTTCGTCACGGGTCTGTCGGCGGGCGGAGCGATGACCTCGGCGATGCTGGCCTGCCATCCCGAGATCTTCGCCGGCGGCGCGATCATCGCCGGGCTGCCGTTCGGCACCGCGTGGGGGGTGCCCGAGGCGCTAGAGCGGATGCGCGGCCGCGGCCATGACCGCGCTAGCCTCAGCGAGCGGGTACGGGCGGCATCGCCGCATCGCGGGCCATGGCCCGCCGTGTCGGTCTGGCACGGCAGCAGCGACCCGACAGTCGACGCTGTCAACGCAGAGATGATCGTCGACCAGTGGCGCGGGCTCCACCGCGTTGGCGAGCCCGACACGGTCGGGCGGGTCGCGGGGCATGCTCACCGGACCTGGCGCGATGCCACCGGTCGGGCGGTGATCGAACAGTACACGGTCTCAGGCATGGGTCGTGGCACGCCGTTGGCGACCCGCGGCGACGAGGCCTGCGGTACCCCCGGGGCGCACATGCTCGACGCTGGTATCTCCTCCACCTACCGGATAGCGGCCGCGTGGGGCATTGTTCCTACCGTTGCGCCGCTTCGGCCAGTCAAGACGCCCAGCGCCGCGACCGGGCGCTTAGACACGGCGGCAACGATCAACGACGCACTGCGGGCCGCCGGGCTGATCAGGTCGTGAGGCTGCACATCCGACATCGAACGGCTTATCGGGTGTAGTTGCAGAGCACATCTGTGTCCGTAGCGTACAGGATCTTCGCCAAACCCCTGACGTTACTTCCATAGGAGGGCGCTATGGCCGGACCTGATGATCTTCCAATTGATGTCCACGCTGATGACGGCCAAGTAATCGTCCATGGCCCAGGTGGCATCGCGCTGTATTTGACTCCGGACGCCGCGGCAGAAACATGCAGCCGGCTGCTCCAAGCTGCAGCGGAGGCGCGGGATCAAGTGACAGTGCAGGTTCTACGCGGCTAAAGAAGGCCAAGCAGTCAGCGTGCGACGCAATAGTTATTCATCGGACCTTTGTAGGCTTGAGGCTGGCGCAGCTCAGCACGCGACGTAAAGCCGGAACCGTGCATTAGCTTTGGTGCCGAGCCAATAGACGAGTTCTGAAGGTCGAGCAGCGGTCTTAGCGTAATGTTCATCGGCTAGCGGGATCGGCAACAACCGTGCGCACGCCTGATTGTGGGAGGACGTTTACCTCTTTAAATGCTGCCAAGCCACTGCACCGGTTGCGGCGAGAGCCAGCTTGCGCGCTGCGGGTCTGCTTATCAGCAAGCACACGCCGGCCGACTGGGAGACTAGCCGAGCAAGTCCGCTGCACTGACCACCGTAAGACAATGCGGCAGAGCTGGTGAAAATAGCGTTGACGAACGTGCGATCGGGGCAGGTACAGTACGTTCACAGTATCGCGCACGAAGCCGCGGCGTTTGGGCGCCTTCTTCGTGAAGGTGGATGCGGTCGCCTTGTCACGCGTCCGGTACGTAGCTTTTTAGCACTCCGCATTGCTGGTCAAATGCTCGGCAAATTACATCGAGAATCGAGAATTGCTTTGCACGCTGGCTGCGATTGCGGAAATCAGCGCTTGATCAATCTGACGGTCGCCGCGGAGGGCATGCCGACGATCAGGATCTGGAACAGCGTCAGACCTGTTTCGGTCTAAACACGAACCTCTAGGTCTCTATTGAAAATAGACGGCTCCTGAAAACGCAGCAGATCGCCTGCATAGCGCTGCACCATGGACTCCGCAGCGGCCACGCTTGGAAGCGTGACCGTGCTCGTGCTCCTGCGCTCGCCGGCTTCAAATATGCAAAATTGATACGTGGGCATCGTCGCGAAACGCGCTTTGAGCGGTTTCGGCGCAAATACCTCCGAAAGGCTGGGTAAGCAGCGTTAACGAGCGCCGGTCTGCGAATGGTACAATCGCCAAGGCTGAGCTCGAGCTGAGCCCATCAGACTGAGCAACCTATGATTGAAGAGAAGAGGCGAAGCGCTCCCCGGGGGTGTCGAGATTGCGCCTCGCCTCTTCATCCACTCGGCCTCGCGGTTGGGGGCAACCTGGCCAGGTCAGAACAGCCGAGAAGAAAAGGGAGTGAAACCCGGCAGTCTGTCCGAAATGGAGGTTGTACGTTTCGCTCACGTTTAGCCATCCTTTTTTCCAGCGCTTTTGTATCCACGAGCGGCTTTGTCGCAGAAGGCGGTTGATCCGCCTGTAGGCGATCATAGCGACCGTCATGTCTACGAATGGCGAAAGACCAATCCCAGCTACGATTAGTAAGTTGGCGGCGCCGTCACAACTATGATCAAGAAAATAGCCGTAGGACGGTCGCTCGATGCCGCGGAAACGAGCTAAGCTTCCATCGAGGGAGTCGCCAAACCATTGAACGACATAGCCGAGCAACGCGATCCAGAGCCACCAAGTCGCTAGATTGCTGCCCAGATAGCCGACAAAAACCAGAGCGGCGCCAACCATGCCGATAGCGGTCAATCGATCAGGTGTGATTGAGGCCGGCATCATGCCGCAAAGCCAAGTGAGCAACCGTCGCTCACTCACTGCCAGCCAATTTTTTTGAACACGAGTCAACCTCGGGGAAGCGGGTACGCGACTTTCCATACGGCAGGGCTATGGCCCTGAGGTTTTGCTTTAACAAGCAGGCACCTAACGTGCCTGAGCCGCTCCGGAAAAGGGCACGGAATGCCTGATGCCATAGGTTCGGGCTTGCGGGCTATCTCGACGAACTGAATAAGCAGCGCCAAGAGCAGGATAATCACCGTACTCAGGCCATGGCGCGCTAGTGACAAAGGTTCCGTCAACGGCGTTCCTTACAATCGAGCTCAGCCTAAAATTCTATCCACTCACGGAACTTAGCGCGGCGCTGCATTGCCCAGCATGCGTAGAAGGAAGCCTCGAATCCGCTCGGTTCGTGCAGGGTTGGCGGACGCCAAAACCCCGTGCGCGCTCGCCGGCAAATGCGCTGCGACCGCCGCTGCATCGTCGGCAAAGACGTAGTGGTCGAACCAAACGCGCCACGCGGCTTTAGCTGCCGGGGGGAGGTCTCGAACACTCATCATCGCATGTATAAGCGCGGGAAACGGCGAACCTGCGTCGGGTTGTCCCCACCAATAGTTCACCAAGACGTTCAACCGATCGAAGGCGCGGACGTGGTGCCACCAGAGCGCAGGAATGAAAAGTGCATCACCCGGCTCAAGATCGGCGATTTGTGCGTGCCGGGCAGCCTCAGCGAAACGGGGAAAGCGAGCAAGATCGGGAGCATCCGGATCGACTAGGCTAGAGGGCGGACCGGCGATCGTTTGATCAAGCGGGCCGACATAGAGATTGCCGATTTGATCAGGCGGGAACAGGGTAAATCGGCGGCGGCCATAGACCGCGCAGGCCAGATTATCCGACTCGTCGTAGTGCGTTGCGATCCTCGTCGCGTTGCCAATCCATAGCCGCGCTGGCGCCCCACTCGTCGGCAGATTGAGGGGGTTTTCACTCTGCCATCCAGGCAAGTGTGCCGGCGCGGCTGCAGACCCAGCGTAAAGCGCATGGGGTGCCGCTACGTTTTCTTCCGAAAATCGGACTAGCTCGTGCAATAGCTGGTGCAGCGCAACCGGCTGACGATGGAAGTTGAAGCCGGTCAAATCATCATTGTAGAAAAATCGACCCTCTTCTTGGGGCGCCGCGATCATTACATCGAGAGGCTGGCCCGTACCAAAGCCGGCAAGGTAGCTTGCCATGGATCGGTCGCCTTCCATGCCGGCCGCAATCGCCGGCCAATCACGCACCTGCCCGCGCAGCACGACAGGCATCCCGGCCTCCGCCACTTCGGCCAGGAAAGTTGCGGCCTCGACCGCAGATCGTTCTGCGACCCGGGTGTGGGACAATGGCGGATCTTCAACAAGCATAACGTCTCCCTCACTGAAGACGTATCCGTTCCGTTTTACAATGTAGAATCATTGGCTTCGATCCGAAGGATCATCAGATCTGACCGCACCGATCAGCTTGACCGATCCGTGCATCTGAACTGCAGCGCCTTATGGTGGGTTCGAAATGCCATTCCTTTTTCCGCCCCCTAGTTGCAGTGCCGTTTCACCTGCTTCCGTCGTGCATCGCTCCTCCGCTGGTGCGCCCGGCGCAGCGAACGGGGGAGATCGTCATCACCCTCGACAGCCAAGGTCTAGCGACCCTGCTCAACGTCGGCCGACATCCCGATGCGGTGGATACGATCACCCACGTCATCGATGCTGAGGTGGCGCGGCGGGGCAGGGCAGTGCGGCTCATCCAGGGCGGTCAGCAGCCCACGCAGCCGCCGAGTGCCTCGCTGACCAGCCCCCTTATCCAGGCGCGCCACTGGTGGACCGAGCTGCGCGCGGGTAAGTTTGACAATACCACACTCGCGGCGCGAGAAGGGGGCACTTACCACGGATGACGCGGGTGGTGCGGCTCGCGTTCTTATCGCCGCAGCTTGTCGAGGCGATCTTCGCCGGACGTCAGCCGCTCGATCTGGACGCAAAGGCGCTGACGCTGGACCGGATCATCGAGCCGAGTTGGCAGCGGCAAAGAGCGTGGCTTACAGCGGCTTAGCGCTCAGTCCGATCGTCGCTTTATCAAACTGCCATCAATGATGATCGCGAGCCCCGCGGCGGCGGATCTGGCTCGCTCTTAGACAAGCGCCGGTAGTTAACGGATCAGCGATGTGACTGTTATGGCGGCAATTGAACGCTGGCGATTCACATGAGCATGGGGCGACGTCCGGACCGACCGGGCTGTGCCAGCCGATCCGAATGTCGATCAGTCGGTCGCCTCGCGCTTCACGTCGCCGCGCTTCATGGCCGAGACGAGGACGCTGCCTTCGCCGGAGAAGTTCGCTGCCGGCAGCGTCGCGACGCGATCTCCTACCCTGACCAGAACCTCACGGACGCGGCCGTCAGCTTCGCTACGCAGATCGCGTACGGTGCCGAGCACGCGCCCCTTGGTGTCAACGACGGTCATGCCCGGCTGCACGTCGAAGCTGCCCGCGCCCGCTGCCGCCGCACTGCCCGCAAGCGCCAAAGTGCCGTTGCCAGCGCCAGCGCTGCCCGTGGTGGATACCATAGCGTCGCTTGCAGCATTGCCGGTCGGCTCGCCCACCGCTTTTCGAGCGCCGGCCACCGTGTCCCGCCCGCGAGCCGCAAGGCCGCGTGCTTCGCGGGCAGTGCCTGCCGCGGCCGAGCGAACGGCGTCGGTGCCGATCAGGTCGGCATCGACGCCGCCCGCGGCGCTGCCGGACCCGCGCGCGTCGACGCTGCCCCCGCCAATCGGCGAGCGGCCGTTGAGGAGCATGCCGCCCTCACGTGAGGCGTTGCCATTGGCGCGGACCCGGCCGCTGCGGCGGTCGACCTGGCGATCGGTGCGAACGTCGGTGCTGCCGGTGCGGCGAAGGGTGCTTTCGGTCATCGTACCCGGCGAGCGGAGCGTGCCGCCGAGCGAACCGCCAACGCTCCCGCCAAGACCGCCGCCGCCGCCGCCGAGCAACTGCGCAGAAGCAGGCGTGGCCGCAATCGTCAGCACCAGCGCAGCGGTCGTGAACAGGATGGAACGCATGTCGTATCTCCTCTCAGATCTGAAAGGAGAACGGCGCCGCGTCGGGGTTTAATCCCGACCCTGAGGCTTTTCTTCAGCGCCGCTGCACGCAACGTCCGCAGACGAGACCCCGGCCATAGCGGCGCCCGGCCACCGCCTCGCCATCGACCTGCCCGCGTCCCACCGCGGCAAGGCGCGCGGCGACCAGCGGCGCGGCGAATGACGTTCCGCGAACAACCTCCATGCGTCCCTTTGCATCCGGGGCAGCGAACCCGGCACCGGGCGCGGCATAGTCGAGGTGGCTGGCACGTCCGGCCTCGATCAGGACGCGCCCGCGCGCATCCACGCCTGTCACCGCGACGACGCCGGGATAGGAAGCGGGATAGGCGGGCGGCGCGGCGGGCCCATCGTTGCCGACCGCGGCCACGATCGTCATGCCGCGCGCCTGTGCCGCGGCGATCACGCGCGACAGCAGGGGATTGGGCGGCCCGACGAGGCTAATGGAGACGATGCCGACATCCGCCCTTGCCAGCCAGCCGATCGCACGCGCGATCGCCACCGCGCCGCCGCCCGCCGGATCGCTACCATAGACGTCGGCGGCCACCACGCGTGCGCCCGGCGCGCCGCGGCCGATCAGCCAGGCGATCGCGGAGCCGTGGTCGCTCGGCCGCGGCGCGCCCGTCGCAAAACCTTGTTGCCGGACGGCGCCGCCGGACACCCCGCCATCGATCATGCCGACGACGGGGCCGCTCTGGACGAGGCCCGCGGTTGCAATCGCCGCGCTGACGGCCTCGAGGTCGCCGCTCCTGAAGTGAATGACATCCGCGGTCACAATTGGCGACCGAAGCCGCGCCCGCGCGAGAGCATGGTCCAATCGGATGCCCGCCGGGATTGCAAGGCGGGCATAGCCGACACCCAGCCCTTCGATCTCGGTACGCTCGATCGTCCGGAAGCCGTCCCGCTCGAGCGCATCGATCGCCGCGTCGTTGGGGTCGGTCAGCACGACCTCGCCCGCGCGGGCCGCATCACCGCGATCGTCGCGCACGACGCGCCCGCCGCTCGAACGGAGCAGGGCGGCGATCCGGTCGAGCCGGGCGGTTTCCAGCGCCTTCGGTGCAGTCTCCACAACGCCGTCGACCGTGTTCAGCAGCCGTTCCGGCAGTGCGCCGATCCGCGGCGGCAGGGACGGCACCAGCTGCGCGCTTGCCGGCGTAGCCGCGATCATCGCGAGAGTGACGAGGTGTCGCTTCATCCCGATCCTTCTTGATGCGCATGAATTCGCTATCAAGGGATGAAACGCGCAACCCCATTCGTTTCATCCACGAACCCGACCGAGGAACCCCGTTGAGCTTCGAGCGCGACCTGACGGCTTCGCTGCCGCGCCTACGCCGCTTTGCGCACGCACTGGCCCGCGACGGCGCGGATGCCGACGATCTGACCCAGGTCGCGGTCGAGCGGGCGCTCGTCTCGCGCGCCAGTTTCGTGCCGGGTACACGAATGGACAGCTGGATGTACCGGATCATGCGCAATGCCTGGATCGACACGACCCGGTCGCGCCGCCGCGCCGAGCAAACCTTCGTTGCGGAGGAGGCGGGCGCTGCGATTGGTGACGCCGGCGACCGCGCGATCGAGGCACGGGTCGAGCTCGATCTGGTCGGGCGTGCGATGGCGACGCTGCCGGACGAGCAGCGCGAAGCGGTGGCGCTCGTGCTCGTCGAGGGTCTCGCCTACAAGGAGGCTGCCGCTGTGCTCGACATACCGATGGGAACGCTGACCTCGCGGCTTGTCCGCGGACGGACGGCATTGATGGCGAAGCTGGGAGAAGCGGCATGACGATCGACCGCGAAACGCTGATGGCCTATGCCGATGGCGAATGCGATGCGCTGACCGCGCGCCGCGTCGAGCGCGCGATCGCCGCCGATCCCGAGCTCGCCGCCAAGGTCGAGGCGCATCGCGCGCTCCGAACCAGGCTGAACGCTGCCTTCGCGCCGATCGCCCAAGCGCCGGTGCCGCCGCGTCTTTCCGAGCCGCTCCGGTCCAACGTCGTCGATTTCCCCGGCCGCGCGCGGCGCCGGTTTCCGGCCGCATGGGCCGGTGCCGTGGCGGCAAGTCTGGTCATGGGGCTGCTGATCGGCCGCGGCAGTACGCCGAATGGCCCGGTCGGTGCCAGCCCCGGCGGTCTCGTTGCAGCCGGGACGCTTGCTCGCGCGCTGGATACGCAGGCGGGCGGCGACGGCGCGATCGGCGGCGTGCGGATGCTGGCGAGCTTCAAGGGACAGGACGGCCGATACTGCCGGGTCTTTGCCGGCAGCGCGACCGACGGCATCGCCTGCCGCGAAGGCGATGCCTGGACGTTGCGCCGGACCGCGTCGGGCCGGGTCGAGGCCGGGACCTATCGTCAGGCCGGTTCGGCCGATGCCGCCCTGCTGGCCGAGGCACAGGATATGATGGGCGACCAGCCGCTCGACGAGGCGGGTGAGAAGCACGCGATCGCGAAGAAGTGGCGCTAAAGGAGGAAGGCTGCACGCCATCGTGAATGGTTCTCCTCGATCTTATGCCCGCGTCGTTTCGGACAAGCGCCAAGCCATGGCGGAAGCTGGCAGGATCTCAGAGCGTGAGTCAGCCGAGTTCTGCGATGCTGCTGAAAACGCTGTCAATTGATGCGACGGGTTCAGGGGAACAGGTGACGTTCCGCCGCGACGGCGGCAGCGAAGCGATCGAGTTCTTCGTCGGTGTTGAACAGGCTGGGCGTCACGCGCAGCACCGGACCCGATGCAAGGCCGCGTTTGGCAACGACGAGGATGCGATGTCGCTCGACGAAGCGGCGTTGCGCTGCCTGCGCCTGCTCCCAACTGCGCTGGCCGGGCAGGCGGAAGGCACCAATCGCCGCCACGCGATCGATCTCCGCCGGATGCACGATCTCGACGCCTCGCATCTCGCGGATCGCCTGGGTCCAGCGCCATCGCATGGCGTTGAGCCGGGCGAGCTTGGCGGTGCCTGCGCTCCGGTGTTCGGCGATTGCATCGGGGATCGTCAGGCGGGCGGCATAGTCGACCGTGCCGGTGGGTGCCCGAGCGCGCACATCGGACGGATCGCGGATCGCGTTGCCGAACCACGGCTCGATCGCGTCAAGCCGTGAGCGGCGGATATAGAGCGCGCCGGTGCCAAGCGGCGCAGCCACCCATTTGTGGAGGCTGAAGCCCATGAAATCGATGCCGAGTTCGTCGACGCTCACCGGCAGCTGTCCGACCGACTGCGCCGCGTCCAGGATGACGTCGACGCCGCGCGCTTTCGCCATCGCGGCAATCTCTCGCACCGGCACAACGACGCCGTTGCGATTGGACAAGTGCGTGAGCAACAGCAGCTTGGCGCGCGGCGTGTCGCGCAATACCCGCTCATAGGCAGCGAGCAGGTTTGCGGTCGTATGCGGCTCGGGAAGGGCGAAGGTGACGAGCCTCGCCCCGCGGTTGAGCGTCAGCCAGCGCATTGCGTGCTGCATCTCGTCATAGTCGATGTCCGCCATGATTGCGGCATCACCCGCCCGAAGCGGGCGGTAGTTCGCGATCAGTGCATAAAGCGCCTCGGTCCCCCCAGCGCACAAGGCCACATCCTCCGGCGCGGCGCCGATCAACGCGGCGACGGCGTCGGTCGCGGGCTGCAACCGCGCGTCGCGATCAGGACCGGGAAGGGCGCTGCGCAGAAACAAGGCATTCTCGCGGTTCACCCATTTGCCGTGTGCGCGATACTGCGCCGCGACGGTTCGCGTCATCGCGCCATAGTAAGCTGCGTCCAGGTTGATGAGACTACGATCGACGTCGTAGCGATCGACAAAGTCACCGCGCCGCGCCGCGGCTGGCACCGCGGGCGTCACCGAAAGCGCGGCTCCGGCGCCGATAAAGCTTCTTCTACTCTGCAAGCCTCGATCCCGTCTTGACCGAGCAGCAGGGGCTCGGCACAGGTATGTTACAAGATAACATAACTCACTTGAAGGGGTCCTCCGTGCAATTCGCCTGCTCGATCGCGGCCGCCGCGCTGCTTTCACTACCCATGCCCGTTGCAGCGCAGGAGGCCGAAGCCTCCGGTGACGAAGCGGGCGCGTCAATCGTCGTCACTGGTGATCGCTTCGGCGGGCGAACGACCACCGACTCCCCTGCGCCTGTAGATTCAATCGGCCGCGAGCAGCTCCAGCAAAGTGGCCGCGTCGACCTTATCCAGATGCTCAAGGTCGAAGTGCCCAGCTTCAACTCGCCGCGCCCACTGGGATCAGGGGTCGGCGACTATCTCGTCCCGCCGTCGCTTCGAGGGCTCGGACCGGGCGAGGTGCTGGTTCTCGTCAACGGTAAGCGGCGGCATACCTCGTCGGATCTCAATTCGAGCAACGGCATCGGCCGTGGTGACATCTCGGTCGACTTCAACGCCATTCCGTCCTTCGCGTTGGCGCGCGCAGAGGTGCTGCGAGATGGTGCTTCCGCGCAATATGGCTCGGACGCGATCTCGGGCGTCATCAACCTGATCCTCGACCGATCAGTCGGCACGCGGGCACAGGTCACAGCGGGGACGACGACCAAAGGTGACGGGGAGTTCTGGGAAGCAAGCGTGTCATCGGGGATCGCGGTGGCCGAGGGGGGCGTCTTTCGCCTCACCGCCTCGATCCAAGACCGCAACGGCACAGACCGGTCCCGCCCCGATACCCGGCAGCAATATTTCGGCACGAACGCCGCCGGCCGCCCGGTCGCCATCTCCGGCAATTACGGCTCGGGCGTGGGCCTGACGCCGTCGAACGGCACGCTCGACCCGCGCGAAGCGACAATCGATCGCCGCGTCTTCCGCTTCGGTGACCAGCCGAGCACCAACAAGCAAATCTTCTTCAACTTCGCCGCACCCGCGTCCGACGACGTCGAGGCCTATGCATTTGGCGGATACAATCGACTGGACGGCGACATCGAGTATTTCTTCCGCCGCGCGGGACAGAACGAGACGCTGCGCGCTTTTTATCCCGACGGCTATCGCCCCCAGCTGGACTCGCGGGTCGAGAACCTGTCGGCGGCGATCGGTCTGCGCGGCGACGACATTGTCGGCTTCGGGTGGGACGTGTCGAGCGTCTACGGCGTCAGCACGCAAGACCTGTTCTACGACAACAGCGTCAACGTCTCGCTTGGCCGCGAGTCACCGCGACGCTTCTATCGGCTGGGTTCGGATTTCTATCAGTGGACGAACAATCTCGACCTGACACGCCAGATCGATGTCGGCGATGGCGCGCCGCTGAACCTGGCGTTCGGGGCCGAGTATCGCGAGGAGACGTATCGCCTGTTCCCTGGTGATATCGACGGTTTCCGAAGCGGCGGCGTGCCGATCCTCGACGGACCGGCTGCCGGAACGGCGGCGCCAATCGGCGCGCAGCCGGGACCGAGTTCGGGGCCGGACGATCGCGCCTCACTCTCGCGTGCTAGCGTCGCGGTCTATGGCGAGCTCCAGAAGGAGTTGTTCGATCGCCTGCTCCTCCAGGGAGCGATCCGGCACGAGCATTATTCCGATTTCGGCGACACCACCAACTACAAGGCCGCCGCTCGATTGAAGCTGTTCGGCGGCCTGGCGGCGCGCGCTTCCTACAACACCGCGTTCCGCGCACCGGCACTCGCGCAGTCGGGCTACAATGCGTCCAACACCCTCATCCTCAACGGGCAGCAAGCGATCGTTCGAGTGGCCGCTGTGGATAGTCCCGCGGCGCGGCTGGCGGGTGCGACCGACCTCAAGCCCGAGCGGTCGCGGAACCTGTCAGCGGGGCTCACCTTCGAGCGGAGCGGCTTTACTGCGACGCTCGACGCCTATCGCATCGACCTGGATGACCGCATTGCCATCTCTTCGACCTTCCAGGATGCGCGGTTGACGAACTTCCTCGCCGCCAACGGGCAGGCAGGGTTTGGGGCGATCTCATATCTCACCAACGCGGTCGACACGACGACCGAGGGTGTCGATCTGGTCATGCATTACCGGCATCGCTTCGGCGACGGCAGCAGCTTTTCCGGCACGCTGGCGGGCAATTACAACAAGACGCGCTTCGACCGGATCGCCGGAACGCCGGCGCCGCTCGCTGCAATCGGCATCGCGACGCCGCTGTTCGACCTCACGCAGCAGCTTCGCTTCTCCGACAGCCTGCCGCGCGACAAGGTGGTGCTCGACCTCAACTACACCCGTGGACCCTTCACGTTATCGGTGACGAACACGCGCTATGGCGAGGTTTCCACGGTCGCGCTGACCAATCGCACCCCGGCGCAGATCGCAGCGCTGACACCCGGATACGATGTACGGCTCGTGCCGGTGGGAGCGGCGGGAAACGCCGACATCGTGCAGACCTTCGGCGCTGACATCATCACCGATATCGAACTAGGCTGGCAGGCGACGCGTGCACTGCGCCTGAGCGCCGGCGCGCAGAACCTGTTCGATGTCTATCCCGACGAGAACATCGCCTCCACCGTCGCGAGTGTCGCGGCGGGGACAAACGGCGCCGACAATGCCGGCACGCAGCCTTACAACGCCATCGCGCCGTATGGCTTCAACGGCCGCTCGGTGTTCGTGCGAGCGGCTCTGAGTTTCTGATCAATTGTCGTTACGACGGTTATATTTGCGACCGGAACGGTGTCAGATCGCTAAGCCAGCTGCTAATAAACGCAACGATGGGTAATTAGCTCAGAATTAGTAAAAGCGCTCGCAATTAGCTCCATCGACAGCTCGTCGGGTCAGTCGCTTCAGACTTCAGGATCAAGCATCCTCAAGTCGACGCCCATACAAGGATATTCTGTGCCTGTCGGTGTCCGATGGGTTGCGCAACCACACGCACCGCAGTGCCATACGTCGAGTGAGCGATTGACCCCTTTGTTCGTAGCGAGGGCAGGGGGATACAGTGGCCGGCAAGGCCATTGCCACGATGAGCGGTTTTAAATCATCGGGGCATCGGGTTCGGATGGCGACTTGCCGATTCAAAGCTACAAAACACGATGATCTTCTTCTTCGCCGCCTTGGCCGCCGATGTCGTACCTTCCGGCACGACTTTCACCTGCACGCCGATCCGGGTTTGGGATGGCGATGGGCCGCTTTGGTGCGCTGAGGGGCCGCGAATCCGACTATCTGGGATCGCGGCGCGCGAGGGGGATGGAACGTGCCGATCGAAACAGCCGTGCCCATCTGCCAGCGCCGAAGCCGCACGCGACGCCCTTGTGCGGCTGGTTGGCCGCCGAGTTGGTCGATCCCGCGAAGGGCACATCCTTGTCACCGGGCCGATGCTGTCGTGCAGATCGGACGGAAGCGGACGCGGGAAGAGGACTGCAGCTTGGTGCACGTCGCCGCGCGTAGGCGACCTATCGTGCGCGATGGTGAAGACCGGAACCGTGCTGAAGTGGGCGCGGTATTGGCGGCGGCATCGCTGCTGAAACAGGCGTCGCACCTGGGCAATACGTGTCTTGATCGACAACGTTGATCCGCCATAACACGTCATGCATGACCGCAGCGAACGACGACGCGCCCACGCGGGCCCCAGACGGTCTGCCGAAGGAAGTCGCCGACTTGTACCAGGCATGCGCTCTCATGACCGACGAGATGGTGCAGGAGCTTCACGACGGGGCGGCTGGCAATACCCGGGAGCAGTTCGCGGCGGTATTGCGCGCGCGTGGTCAGATCTGAGGCGCCGGGCGGTCTACATTGAGTTCGGGATCGTGGTGGTGATTTCGGTCGCGGCGCTGCTGTCACCGTGGCTATGACCCCCGATGAAGAACGCTGGGCTGAAGCGCTTATGGTAGAGCGCCAGCACGGTGACAAAGCGGCGGATCATGTCGCCGAGCGGATCACTGCTCTCGCGCTCGCCGGTGACGATGATGGCGTAGCGAGGTGGTTAGAGATCGCCAGCCGGTTGGATGCGCTGGATCAGCGGCCGGAACGGCCGACGTAATCTTTCCGGCGTTGCAGACACTCAGCCGCTTGTTATCGTGACCGCATGAGGTGGACCATATTTTGCGGCATCGGCGTGGCCGCAAGCGGAGCGATCGCTTCTTTGGCAACGGCGACTCAATCAGACGCCTCGGCTGAACGCCGAGCAGCCTGTGCCGCAACCGGGGGAGTTCTTCGACCATATGGCCCAGGCGGACAGCGCTTGTTCTGTTCACAGAATTTCGCCGACGCAGGTGAGGTTTGCCGCGCCAGGTCAGATTGCATCGGCGAATGCACGCTGCCTGAAAGTTACGTGCGGGTTCGTGGAGAGCAGCCCCGCACGGTGGGAACTTGGCAGGCTCATGCTCAAATGGGCTGCGTGAGCGTGCTACAACATGGATTGCCCGGTCGCGTATGCACCGACTGATGGCCTCCGGGCGGCAGCGTTCTCAGCTATGTGATTGAGCGAAGTTGCTGATCTTTGTTATGCAATGGAGATTGCCGGTTCGGTTAGCGTTAGCGCGCAATGCCTATGTACCGCTTCTGCGTTTATGAGAACGGCGAACACCATGCCGAAAGCTCGATCGAGCTTGTGGACCTCAGAGCGGCTGAGACGATGGCCCGACAGTACACCGGCGATTTGATGCGCTCGCGCAAGGTCTCGATCCTTGATGCTGAGCTAGAGGTGCAGGTGCAGGATCAGCTGGGCCTCACGCTATTTTGCATCAGCGTCATGGGGACGTTTTCAGCCGCAGCCGCGAAGCCAGTGATGCCCTAGAGGCTGCTGGCTGCTTTGGCGGAGCGCCTCCTTAACTGGTCGCGTGCAACGCCGTCGCTCCGTTCGGCCAGTCCAACTGACAAGGCTCGGTTGGCAGTCATGCGGTAGCGGTTACATACCGTGACGGCTCCTGATGACGCGGGCTGAGCAGCATGTCCGGTATCGACGCAACACCGCATCAAGGTTCGTTGACAATCCCGCGCACTTACCCCCTGATCCCGCGCGGCGATTCTCGCCAATAACCGGGGGGTTATATGAAAATGCGTTTTCTCGCTGCGCTTGGCGCGGCTTCGTTCTTCTGTGCGCCCGCGATGGCCCAGGAAGGCACACCGACCGCGGTCGACGCAAGCGCGCCGATGGTAACCGGTCAGACAGAAAACATCGTCCGAACGGGTACGCCTGTCCCTCTGCGCGTGCTTGAAATGCTCACAACCAAGGGCAAAAACCTGAAGGTCGGGCACCGATTCAACATGGAAGTGTCGGAAGCGGTGATCGTGAACGGCCACATTGTTATCCCCGCAGGCGCACCTGCGGTTGGCGAAGTGACCGAGGTCCGGAACAAGGGTATGTGGGGCAAGTCCGGCTACATCAAGGCGCGGGCTGTTTCGCTGACTGCTAATGGCCGACAAATCCGCCTGTCTGGCGATCTTGATGACAAGGGTGTCGCCGCGGGCGGCGGTGCCGTCGCAGTTTCGGCGGTGGTGTTCCTCCCGGCCGGCTTCTTCATGACGGGCACGAGCGCGGTCATCCCGGTAGGCGCGATCACGAAGGGCTTCGTAAACGAGGACATCGCGTTTACGCCAGCGGCTCAGGCCGCGACGATGGCGCTTGCTCCGGCGGCTGTGGTGCCTGTCGACTCAGCGCCGACAAAGGCGAACTGACGACTAGCGGCGGGGCGGTGAGAGCCGCTCCGCCTCTAGCCCATCAGCAGCGCTGCGAAATATACCGCAACGATCGCGGCTAATCGCAATGCGAACAGCAAATCTTCGTCTCACGGTTGGGGCGGCGTCATCTCACATTGCTTCAATCGAGAGGGAACCCGGCGATCTGGCGTTTCCTATACCCCGTAACGCTTATTGCCACCGCTCGTGATGCAATAGCGCCCGTCGCGAGGCCCGATGCAGATGTTGCCGCTCGAGCACGGGCAAGCTCGTCGATATGCTCCGGGATCGCGATATGCTCGCGAAGCGCATTGGTCGCCTCGGGATCACCTGTGCGCAGCGTTCGCGAGCGTTCGAGGAGCAGGTTCACCGCTTTCGGCGGGGCGCATGAGAAGCCGCACTCAAGCCAGGCGAGCATGGTCGCCGCCAGCTTCTCGGGGACGCAGAAGTAGCGATCCTGTCTCAGGTCGAGCAGGAACAGCTTGTCGGTTGCGCGACAGCAGGTCGCGTGCGGCAGGATGCGCCAGACCATTTTTCGCCTTTCCTCTCGAACCATGACGCCGGTCCGGTATGCGGCCAGACCGGCGTCTGCGGGTCAGTCGTCCGAAAGCCCGAGCTTCGGCTGCTGACCCGAGAAGTCGATGACTTCCTGGTCGCCGCCCTGCGTCTCGACGCTGGCGGCACCCAGATCGATCAGGTCGACGGTTTCGGTGGGTTCGCGGTCCATGGTTTCTCTCCGTGTCGCGGAATGCGACAGGACAAGGTTCGGATGGGTCGGGCGCTATAAGAAGTTTATAATGCGATTATAATCACCGGCGTTGGTGTCGCTGCGCCGACCTTACCGGCCCGGCCGAAGCCGGACCGGCTTTGTGTCGTCAGTCGTCCGAAAGGCCCATTGCGGGCTGCTTGCCCAGCGTGTCGATCAGCCGTTCGTCGGCGCCCTGCGTCTCGACGCTGGCGGCGCCCAGATCGATCAGCTCGACGAGTTCATTGGCTTCGTGGTCCATGGTCATTCTCCGTGCCGCGGAATGCGGCCGGACCATGTTCGAGCCAGCGCAGCGCTATAAGAAGTTTATACTCGGATTATATTCTAGGCGTCAGATCCCCCGACGGGCGACCAGCCCTGGCGCCGCTTTCATGCGTCGCAGATGATATCGCCGCACGGCCGAAGGCAGGCTCGCGTCGAAGATCGACAGGACATCGAGTTCGCCCAGCATCGGCTCGAGCACCGCCGCCTCCAGCAAGCGAAAAGAATGGAGGCGATCGCCTGCATTCGCGATCGCTGTGCCGATCTCGCGGTTGGGGGCTGTCGCAGCGATCGCTTCGAACAGGCGGGCGGTGCGGTCTGCCTGCGACCTGTCGCTCGCATCCGGACTTTCGGCGATGGGTTCCGGTGCTCGACACGCTGTGCGCACGGCGAGCAGCGTCAGCGTCGAATGCCACTCATACAGGTCCCTCAGACCGGCCTCGGTAAATCGGGGGACATAAAACCCCTCGCCGGTGCTGGCGGCTACCAGGCGTTCCCCAACGAGGCGGTGCAGGACATCGCGTACCGGCGTCATGCTGACGCCTAGCTCATCAGCGATGCGGTTGGCTTCGAGGCGGGCGCCCGGTGCAAACCGCCCTTCACGCAGCATCTGCTTCAATGCAGAATAGCTTCGCTCCATCGCCTGAACCGGACTCACGTCGATGCCTCCTGGCTGACGCGGTGGCCGGCGACGGCAGCAGCCTGGTCCGGTCGCAGCGCGTCCACCGCGCCGATATGGACCGGGAGATTGCCGGTAAGAAGAAGCGAGGGGCATACGCCCTCGTAGTTGCCAAGATTGGGGCGGTGCTGGCGGTATCCCACCAATGCGGCAAGGTCAGGATCGAAGCCGCGCGCGATTGCTGGCGGATAGGCCAGCCACTGGTTTTCATAGGGTTTGAGCCAGCCGAGGCAGTAGCTCACCACGACCGCCTTTCGTACCTCGTCGCTGCGGTTGGCACCGGCCCCATGGAGCGTCGATCCCAGGAATAGAAACGCGTCCCCGGGACCATATTCGGCGACGATCGGATTCTCGAGTGCCGAGTTACTTAGCGCTTCGCGGCCATGACTGCGCGGATAGAGGATCGTCCCGCCATTTTCGACCGTGAACGGCGTCAGCGGCCACATGACATTGACCAGATACTCGACCTCGCCCTTGACCCCCTCCCACATGTCTTGGTCGCGGTGCGGAAATTGCGCGGGCGCGCCCGGATGGAGCGCGATCGCCTGCATCAGATTGAGCTGAAGCGTATCACACCAGGGAGACAGGATCGCTTCGGCCACCGAGAAAATCACCGCATGCCGAGCGAGCGCGGCGGCATGCGGTGAGCGCCTGAGCAGGCTTCCGAACCGCTTGGTATGCGCACCGTAGAAGTCGCCCTGGCAGAAGGGCGTTGCCTCGTAGATCGGCGCAAGGTCGGCAGCGAGCGCATCGATCGTCGCGCGCGGCAGGGCGTTGGGGATGACGCACCACCCCTCGGTTGTCAGTAGTTCCAGCGCGACCTCGAAATCAGCAGGCATCGTTTTGGAATTCTGGGTCATGTCGGACCTCAACCGTTTGCGGCGCGGCGCGCCGGGAGCTCATGGCGTGGGATAGGCGACCACACGCCGCCAGCGGCCAAAGCTGCCGGCGTCTCCGGCGTGATCGTGATCTCTAGCGCGCCGAGCTGTGCAGCGCCGCTTGGCAAAGGTTCGCCAAGCGCGCGGCATTGCCAGCCGAAGTTCAAGATCTGCTGCAGCCACGCCATCTCTGCGACGCCGGTGTAGGTTTTAATTCCCGTCTGAAGCGCGTGTGCCGCCAACGCGGAGACGAGCTGGTTGCGCGCCTGCCGCCGCCCTGCTGATCGCAACTCCCGGCTAAGGCAAAACCGAGTGATTTCCCAAACTTGCGGACCGCGAGGGATCGCTCCGCGACATAGCCTCGGGAAAAGCGTGTCGAGAATATGCGGTCGGGTGGTTGGGAGTAGCCGCGCCGATGCCAGATGCGCCTGATCCGTATCGGTGATGATGAGATAGCGGGCGTGAGCGTCGTCGAACTGGTCGACCTCATAGCACCCGTCTAGCACCGGAAGGTCCCATCTGAGCAGGTCGATAAATACTCGCTTCCTCGCAGCAAGCATCGAGCGGAACACCCCGTCGGGCACGCTGTCAGCAGTGGAATCAACCAGAAGAACCATGGATGCCGACCCTTCGAAATGATGAGGGGCCAAGCATCCAAATCAGCGCCTAAGCGCGATATCCCAAGAAATGGGGGTGCCTCAGTGTTTGAGAATGTCGGAGAAGCTGATCAATCCGTCGAACAACGCGCGTACCGCCAGGAGCGCGCGCTTCTGGACGTTGTAGCGCTCGCGCGCGTGCTTGAGGTGCTGGATCACGGTTTCATGGCCGATGCCTAGAATGACCGAAATTTCCCAGTCGGTCTTGCCGCGGGCCGCCCAGAGCACGCAGTCGCGTTGCCTGTCAGTGAGGATCGGATCGGGGAGGATCCGGCGCGACCCCGAGATGCGCCGCGCCGCTTCAAACGCAAAGGCACCGATTAACTGACAGACGAACTGCAACTCTTGCGGGAAGGGAAGTCCGGCTTCGACCGCAAACGAACAGGAGCCCAGCGCTTCGCCCGGAACGCTTGCCGGAATTGTAAACCCTTCACCGATCCCGATCTGGTAGGCGCGATCGAGTACGATTTTGTCGTCAGGCGTCAGCTTGATCATCGCGGGGACCGCTGACCAGGCAAAACCAACGCTTGCTAAATTGCAGGCGCGATGAATCGGGTCTGTGCGGCCAAGTCCATTGTCGTCGAACCACGATTCCCAGCTCGGCGGATAGTTGTGAAGTCTGATCGCCGGCCCGGCTTCCCTGCCGAAATCAATGTGATGAGTAAGCGCGAAATATCGTACGCCCATGTCCGAACAGCATCGGATCAGAGCGTCGTACAAGTCCTTTTGCGCCGGCGCGGATCGCGCATTCTCGACGAACTGTTCGGCGACTCGCAAACGAGGCATGATCACCCCGACCGTCCGCCGGCCGCGGTCCTCAATCCGCAACTCCGACGAAACGCCCCTGAACGGGCTCATGTCCGAACAACTTCTCAAGGGAGTCGGTCGAGCGATTGCGTAGGCAGATGCGCCAACCGCCTTACAAGTATACGAAAAATCGGCGGTGAGGAACATAGATGAAAGGGCACACGCACGCCGCAATCGCGAACTGCCCGGATCATCATTGCCCAGGACCAGCTAGCGGTCGGCTGCGGTCGCTTGGCGTACATGGCATGAACGGCGTGACCGTGATCTCGAGCGGTGATCGCTTTCGTCATTGTGAAAGCGCTTCGAGGTGGGGAGCGGCCGACGGGCAACGGGAGATCAGGGCCTCGTCTTTTCACGCACCAAAGGACTGGCGCATGCCCACGGCTTCTAAAATTCATCTGCGTTCGGCAGGCTCAGGCCCTCATCGCGCCCCTACTCAAGTGCCCATACAGGCTCGAGACGGGCGTCATTCGCCCGCCTGCTTGCCGGGCGTACGTTTCCGATTGCTTCCGATGCGCTTCCGAATTCGAAAACGACAAAAATGCCCGAGGGCGTCGAGGTGGCAAGTCGTTGATTTTAAAGGGAAAAATGGTGCTGCCGGTGAGGATTGAACTCACGACCTCAGCCTTACCAAGGATGCGCTCTACCACTGAGCTACGGCAGCACCGGGTCCGCTCGGAAGCGGACAGGGCCGGGCCTATGAGTGGCGCCCCGACGATTGTCAACCCGGCCCGCGACGATCTACGGACGACGCCATGGAAACTGCCGACGACCGCAAGAAGCGCCTGGCCGAGGCGCTGCGCACCAATCTTCGCCGCCGCAAGGCGCAGGCGCGCGGGGAGGGGGCGCAGGGCGACCAGCCAGAGGCCAAGCCGCCCCGCGACTGAGGCTCAGCGCCGCTGGGCCGCGGTCTGCTCGCGGACGGCCTTGAACTCCGATCCCGCGCGCCACTGCGGCCAGGCGGTCCCGTTCGCCAGGTCGAAACCGATCCGGCGCACCAGCTCGACATCCGCCGCCGCGCCGCGCAGATCCCAGTCGGCCGACCAGGCGTCACAGGTCTGGTGATAGCAGCGCATATAGCTTTCCAGCCACGCCTCGCCCGCCGCACGCCCGCCCTGGACCAGGTCGGGTGCGCCGCTGATCGCCATCAGGAGGAGCGTCGGCACGCCGCGACGCGCGAGCGAAAAGTGATCGGCGCGGTAGAACAGGCCGCGCTCCGGCAGCGCTTCCGGCGTCACCGTGCGGCCCTGAGCCCGTGCGGCGGCCGCCAGCGAGTCCTCCAGCGCGTTCTGGCCGGCGCCGACCAGCAGCACGTCGCGCGCGGGACCGGCGGTCTGGAGGATGTCGAGCGTCAGGTTGGCCACCGTCTTCGCCGCAGGATAGACGGGGTTGGCGGCATAGGTCTCGGACCCGAGCAGGCCGCGCTCCTCGCCTGTCCAGAGCGCGAAGACCTGCGTGCGGGCGGCGGGCTTCGCCCTGGCGGCGGCGCGGGCGATTGCGAGGACGCCGGCGGTGCCGAGCGCGTCGTCATTGGCGCCGGGGCGGATGCGGCGGCCCTGTGCGTCGGGTGCGCCTTCGCCGTAGGCGTCCCAGTGCGCGCCGTACATCACCACCTCGTCCGGGCGGGTGCGGCCGGGCAGCTTGGCGAGGACGTTGCGGCTCTCGGCGCGCGTGAAGCTGACGGGCAGGTCGGCGGAGAAGCCCGCGCCCTTCAGCGTCACCGGCCGGAAATCGGACCGGCGCGCGAGCTTGCGCTGCTGCGCTAGGTCGAGGCCGGAGGCCGCGAACAGCCGCGTCGCCGCCTCACCCTCGATCCAGCCCTGAAGCGTCACGCGGGCGGCGGGCGGGCCGGCGACGTCGTAGTTTTCGCCCGCCGGTGCGTTGACCGTCGCCCAGCCATAGCCCGCGCCCGGCGTGTCGTGGACGATCAAAGCCGCCACCGCGCCGCGCCGCGCCGCCTCCTCGAACTTGTAGGTCCAGCGACCGTAATAGGTCATGCGCCGGTCGCCGAACTTGCCCTTGGCATCGTCGCCCGCCACCGCCTCGAAATCGGGATCGTTGACGAGGAAGACGGCGACCTTGCCCTTGAGGTCGACGCCCTTGAAATCGTCCCAGCCGCGCTCGGGCGCGCTGACGCCATAGCCGACGAACACCATCGGTGCGTCCTTGACCGCCGCGCGCTGAAGCGGGCGGACGGTCGACAGATAGACCTCCTTGCCCTGCGTCCAGGTGGTGCCGTTGGCGCTGACGGCACCCTTGCCGAGCTGCGTGCGGACCAGCGGCACGGCCTGAGTCCAGCTGCCGTCCGGTCCGCCGGGCTGGAGCCCCGCCGCCTTGAACTGCTCGATCAACCACGCGACCGTCTTGTCCTCGCCAGGCGTGCCCGGCGCACGACCGCCAAAGGCGTCGCTGGCCAGCACCTTCACATCGGCCGACAAGGCCGCCGGCGACATGGGATCGGACGGCTGCGCCGCGCCCAGAAGCGGCAGCGCGGCAAGAGCGAGAAGGCGTGGCATCGATGGTCCTCCGGGCGGCAGGTCACAGGCTCCCGACATGGAAGCGACCGCGAAAGGAGGGCTCTATAGCGAGGCGGACGCGGATTGGCGAAGGGGCGGAAACCCGCACCTGCCGCATCGTCGATGTCTTGGAAAAACTGGCGCGCCCGGAACGATTCGAACGTCCGACCCTCAGATTCGTAGTCTGATGCTCTATCCAGCTGAGCTACGGGCGCGCGGTAGGAGGGGGCCTCTAAACGGCGTTCGCGGACCGCGCAACCCGTTGCGTGCAAAAAAACGGAGGGATAGGCGTTGGGGCGTGATGCGGCTTCTTCTCCCCCTTGCGATCGCCCTGGTGCCGGCTGCGTGCGCGGCTCCGCGCGACGATGGTTATCCCTCGCTCCTGCCGCGGCCGATCGAGAAGCGCGGCTTCGCGGATCCGACGCCCGCGCCGCCGCCCGTCGCGCAGAACGATCCCGCGCTGGAGGTCGAGATCGATCGTCAGCGTGGTGCGCTGGCGCGGGCGGGAATGTCCTTCACCGCCAAGGCCGACGAGGCGGAGCGGCTCGCCGCGCGCGCCAGGGGGGCGGCGGCGGGCAGCGAGCCCTGGATCGCGGCGCAGGTGGCGCTTGCCGAGCTCGACACGCTGCGGAGCGGCTCGGCGGGGGCGCTTGCCGATATCGAGCGTCTGGCGATCGACCGCGCGAGCGAGGGCAAGCCGCCCTATCCAAAGCTGGAAACCCTGCTGGCGGACGCGCGCACGCAGAACGCGGGCGAGGCGGAGCGGATCACGCGGATCGAGGGAATGATGCCGCGGGCGTGAGGGCGATCAGACGCAAGCAACGTTGCCCGAAGCTTCTCGAAGGGCTGCTTTTTTAAGCGGAAGGAAGAAGGGCAGTGCTTCGACACGCTCAGCACGAACGATGATGAGCGGCGTCGGCGCTCACGGCGTTTCGTCGTACCGCTTTGTTTTGCCCTCGCGAGTTAGACACCCGCTATGTCGATTCCGTTCAGCATCGACGGTCGAGTGACGCTGGATATCGACGCATTGCCGCCCGGTCTCGATCCGGTGCAGCGCCTCGCCGAGGCGCTGCACGCTCAAACGGTCGACAGCATCGAAGTCGTCGGAACGACGCTGCGGTTTTATCCGGTGACGAAGGGCAATGACGACCGTCCCCGCCCGGAGGGCAATGGCTGGATGCTTGACAGCACCGGCGCCGGCAGCCTGATCGTCACACACCATGATCGACAGGTGGAGGTGCGTTACCGCATCGATACGCGATTGCTGTTCTGGCTGCCGACCATCTTGGCACCGCTCATCTTCGCCGCAATCCGCATTCACGGCGGCGTCGAGCAGGAACGAACGGCTTTGTACTTTGCCGCCGGGATCTGGTCCGTCTGGTTCCTGGCGACCTATGTCAGCGTGTGGTGGGAGTTCGCGCGTTGGCTGCGCGCGAACCTCACCTCCGCGGAACTAGCGCCGGTCAAAAGACTGCGCGTGCCGTCATCGCCGTAGCCGACGATCACCCCTCCCGCGCGAGCCATTCCTCCAGCCACTTGATCGTGTAGGCGCCTTCCTGGAACTCGGGATCGTCGAGGAGCGACTGGTGGAGCGGGATCGTTGTCTTAACGCCCTCGACCACGAACTCCTCGAGCGCGCGACGGAGGCGCATGAGGCAGCCTTCGCGCGTGCGGCCATAGACGATCAGCTTGGCGATCATCGAATCGTAATAGGGCGGGATGCGATAGCCCGCGTACAGCCCGCTATCGACGCGGACGTGCATGCCGCCCGGCGCGTGAAAATAGCTGACGGTGCCCGGCGAGGGCGCGAAGCTGCGCGGATCCTCGGCATTGATGCGGCATTCGATCGCGTGGCCGGTGAAGCGGATGTCTTCCTGGGCCACCGACAGGCCGTGCCCCTCGGCGACGCGGATCTGCTCGCGGACCAGGTCGACGCCGGTGATCATCTCGGTTACCGGATGCTCGACCTGAAGCCGGGTGTTCATCTCGATGAAGTAGAACTCGCCGTTTTCCCACAGGAACTCGATCGTGCCCGCGCCGCGATAGCCCATGTCGGCCATCGCCTTGGCGACGATGCTGCCCATCCGCTCGCGGTCCTCGGCGGACAGGACGGGAGAGGGGGCCTCTTCCAGCACCTTCTGGTGGCGGCGCTGGAGGGAGCAGTCGCGCTCGCCCAGGTGGATGGCATTGCCGTTGCCGTCGCCGAACACCTGGAACTCGATGTGGCGCGGGTTGCCGAGATATTTCTCGATATAGACGGTGGCGTCGCCGAACGCGGCCTTCGCCTCGCTGCCCGCCTGCTGCATCAGCGTCTCGAGCTGGTCGGGCGAATTGCAGACCTTCATGCCGCGCCCGCCGCCGCCGCTCGCCGCCTTGATGATGACGGGATAGCCGATCGCCTCGGCGATGCGGCGCGCCTCTTCGACATCCGAGACGGCCCCGTCGGAGCCGGGGACGAGCGGCAGGCCGAGCGCGCCGGCGGTGCGCTTGGCCTCGACCTTGTCGCCCATCACGCGGATGTGCTCGGGCTTGGGCCCCACGAACAGGATGTTGTGGAGCTCGACGATCTCGGCGAACTTGGCGTTCTCGCTGAGGAAGCCATAGCCGGGATGGATCGCGTCGGCGCCCGAGATTTCGGCGGCCGAGATGATGTTGGGGATGTTGAGATAGCTTTCGCCCGCCGGCGGCGGGCCGATGCAGATCGCCTCGTCCGCGAGGCGCACATGCATCGCGTCGGCATCGGCGGTCGAGTGCACCGCGACCGTCTTGATCCCCATCTCATGGCACGCGCGGTGGATGCGTAGCGCGATCTCGCCGCGATTGGCGATCAGGAGCTTTTTGATCTGCGGCATTTCAGCTGACGACGATCAGCGGCTGGTCGAACTCGACGGGCTGGCCGTTCTCGACGAGCACCTGCGTCACCGTGCCCGCGGCGGGGGCGACGATCGGGTTCATGACCTTCATCGCCTCGATGATAAGGAGCGTGTCGCCCGCGGCCACGGTCTGGCCGACGCCGGCAAAGGGCTTGGCGCCGGGCTCCGCGGCGAGATAGGCGGTGCCGACCATCGGCGACTTGACCGCAGTGGCGGCGGCGGCCGGAGCCGAGGCGCCGGTCTCCGCCACGGCGGGCGCGGACGCCGCCGGCTGCGGCGCGTGGGCGATCGCCGGGGCATAGGCGGGCGCGGCGTGCATCATCGGCGCCACCGTGACTTCACGCGCGACGCGGACGCGGCGCTCGCCATCCTCGACCTCGATCTCGGTCAGTTGCGTCTCGTCGAGGACGCCGGCGAGCTGCCGGACCAGTTCGATATCGACACGCATGTGGCGCTTGTCTTCGCTCTCTTCGGCCATGCGACTAGTGCTTCCCAATCAAAAGGCGGCGCTTTAGGCCAGCCGTGCGGCGGCTTCAAGCGCGAGGAGGTAGGAGGTCGGGCCGAAGCCCGCGATCGTGCCGTGCGCGGCCATCCCCACAAAGCTCTTGTGGCGAAAGCCTTCGCGCGTGTGCGGATTGGACAGGTGGACCTCGATCACCGGCGTCCGGATCGCCTTGATCGCGTCGAGCAGCGCCACCGACGTGTGGGTAAACGCGGCGGCGTTGAGCAGCACGGCCCGTGCGCCGACCGCCTGCGCCTCGTGCAGCCAGTCGACCAGATGCCCCTCATGGTTCGACTGGCGAAGGTCGATCTCCAGGTCCAGTTCGCGCGCGCGATCCTCCAGCATGCCGGCGATGTCGTCGAGCGTGTCGGCGCCATAGATGTCCGGCTCGCGCGTGCCGAGCAGGTTGAGGTTGGGGCCGTTGAGAACGAAGACGGTGGCGGCCATCGGCACTTCCGGTTGCGGGCGCGCCGGACGGCGCCTAGATCGAGCGCCTCCATACCCGCACGGACTGTCTCAAGTCGAGACTTGGTTGACGGGGCACAACGACATCGAAGGACGGCGATGCACAGCGACGGCACCATCTCGATCCGCGTCAATGGCGAGCACAAGCGCGTAAAGGACGGGCTGACGCTCGCCGAACTGGCCAGCGAACTGGGGCTCGTCCCCGAAAAGGTCGCGGTCGAGCGCAACCTGGAAGTGGTGCCGCGCTCGACGCTCGCGCAAGTCCGGGTCGAGGATGGCGACGAGCTGGAGATCGTCCACTTCGTGGGGGGCGGTGACCATGCCGCAGCTATCGAGGACGACAGCTGGACGGTGGCGGGGCGCACCTTCCGCTCGCGGCTGATCGTCGGCACGGGCAAGTACAGGGACTTCGCGCAGAACGCCGCCGCGGTCGAAGCCTCGGGCGCGGAGATCGTCACGGTGGCGGTGCGCCGGGTGAACGTCAGCGACCCGGGCGCCCCGATGCTGACCGACTATATCGATCCCAAGCGCGTCACTTACCTCCCCAACACCGCCGGCTGCTTCGACGCCGACAGTGCGATCCGCACACTGCGGCTGGCGCGCGAGGCGGGGGGCTGGGACCTGGTCAAGCTGGAGGTGCTGGGCGAGGCGCGCACGCTCTATCCCAACATGCGCGAGACGCTGACCGCGACCGAGGTGCTGGTGCGCGAGGGGTTCAAGCCGATGGTCTATTGCACCGACGATCCGATCGCCGCGAAGCAGCTCGAGGAGGCGGGCGCGGTCGCGATCATGCCGCTCGGCGCGCCGATCGGGTCGGGGCTGGGCATCCAGAACGAGGTGACGATCCGCCTGATCGTCGAGGGCGCGAACGTCCCCGTGCTGGTCGACGCCGGCGTCGGCCAGGCATCGGACGCGGCACGCGCGATGGAGCTCGGCTGCGACGGCGTGCTGATGAACACCGCGATCGCGGAGGCTAAGGATCCGATCCTGATGGCGGCGGCGATGAAGGCCGCGGTCGAGGCGGGGCGGATGAGCTATCGCGCCGGCCGCATGGCCAAGCGCCGATATGCCGACCCGTCGAGCCCGCTGGCGGGTTTGATCTAGGTTGGAACCAACGACCAGTCGACCCGTTCTCATGACGAACGGCGGATGTGTCGCCGTTGTATTGTGTAAGGAGAATTTCGATGGGCGAGCTGGTCGACAAGATCAAGGGCAACGTCAACGAAGCTATCGGCAAGGTCAAGCAGAACTCGGACAACCCCGAGACGCAGGCTGACGGTGCGGCTCAGGAGGCCAAGGGTAAGGCTCAGCAGATGGGCGGCTCGGTCAAGGGCGCGCTGGGCGACAAGGTCTGATCGATCTGACGCTTTGACTTGAGAAAACGGCCGCTCGTCTTTGGACGAGCGGCCGTTTTGCTATGGGCGGCGATGGCGCGCGGCCTCCACCGCGCCCGGGGGGCTCTTGGGCGTTCTCAGCGGTTGCGCAGCGCCTCGATCGTCGTGGCGAAATTGATGATTTCGATATCGGTGCGCAGGTGGAGCAGGCGGACGCCGCGCTCGGCCCTGGCGCGATCGAGAGCGGCGCCGAAATCCTCGGTGCGCTCGACCGTCTCGGCCGAGGCGCCGTAAGCGCGGGCGAGCGCGGCGAAATCGGGGTTGGCGAGCGTGGTGGCGGAAACGCGGCCGGGAAACTCGCGCTCCTGGTGCATGCGGATCGTGCCGTATCCGCCATTGTCGACGACGATGACGATCAGGTCGGCGCCGTGCTGGACCGCGGTCGCCAGTTCCTGTCCGTTCATCAGAAAATCGCCGTCGCCGGCGATCGCGACGACGCTGCGACCGGGATAGCGGAGCGCGGCGGCGACCGCTGCGGGGGTGCCGTATCCCATCGCGCCGGCGGTGGGCGCGAGCTGACTGCATGGACCTGAATAACGCCAGTAACGGTGCCACCAGCCCGAGAAATTGCCCGCGCCGTTGCAGATCATCGTGTCGGCAGGCATCGCCTCGCGCATCGTCCTGACACACGGGCCGAGGTCCATCGTGACGCCCGCCCGCGGCTCAGGATCGGACCAGCCGAGCCACTCGGCATGCGCCGCCGCGCCGCTGTCGAAATGCGGCAGGTCGGTGACGCCCGCCAGCGCCCGCGCGAAGCTGCGCATGTCCGCGCAGATTGACAGTTCGGTGCGATAGACGCGATTGAGCTCCGCCGGATCGGGGTGGATGTGGACGAAAATCTGGCCGGGATGATCGGGCGTCACCAGCATATAGCCGTCGGTCGTCGCCTCCCCCATCCGCGCGCCGACGACGATCAGCAGATCGGCTTCCTTGATCCGCTTGGGGAGAAGCGGGCAGGGGCCATAGCCGAGATTGCCGGCATAGACCGGCATATCGTTGGGGACCGAGTCCTGCTGCCGGAACGCGGCGGCCACGGGCAGGCCGATCCGCGTCGCCGCCTCGGCAAAGGCGGTGGCGGTGCCGTCGCACCAGCCCGCGCCGCCGACGATCGCGACCGGCCGCTCGGCGCCGCGGATCAGCTCGGCCAGCCGGTCCATCGCGGCGGGGTCGGGCGGCTGGCGCAGCTTCTGGGTGCGCGGACGATCCTCGACCTCGACCGCGTCGAGCAGCATGTCCTCCGGAATCGAGAGCACCACCGGGCCAGGGCGCCCGTTCATCGCGGTGGCATAGGCGCGAGCGACATATTCGGGGATGCGCGCGGCATCGTCGATCCGCGCCGCCCATTTGGCGATCGGCGCGAACATCGCTTCGAAATCGATCTCCTGGAACGCCTCCCGGTGGCGGGTGCCGCGGTCGATGTCGCCGATGAAGAGGATCATCGGCAGCGAGTCCTGCATCGCCACGTGCACGCCGATCGAGGCGTTGGTCGCCCCCGGCCCGCGCGTTACGAAGGCGATGCCGGGCCGCCCCGTCATCTTGCCGTCGGCCGAGGCCATGAAGGTCACGCCGCCCTCCTGCCGACACGTCACCACGTCGATCGCCGGCTCGTCCACCAGCGCGTCGAGCACCGCGAGAAAGCTCTCTCCCGGCACCTGGAACAGCCGGTCGCAGCCTTGCGCCACCAGATTGTCGACAAGGACGCGGCCGCCGGTGCGAAGGGGCATTCTGGTCTCTCCCGTAACGTTTGCCCCGGTCTAAGCCCGGTTGACGCCATGTTAAAGGGCGGCGTGGCAAGGCGGCGTCATGCGTATCCTCCACGTCCTCGACCATGGCCTGCCGCTCCACAGCGGCTACAGCTTTCGCACGCGCGCGATCCTCAAGGCGCAGGTGGCGCGCGGGTGGCAGGTCGCGGGCGTCACCGGCCCGCGCTACAACGTCGTCGACGCGCCGGTCGAGACATTCGACGGGCTGGATTTTCATCGCAGCTCGATGCGTCCCGCCGGCCCGCCACCGATCGGCGAGTGGCGCGAGATCGGCGTATTCGCGCGTGCGATCGAGCGGGCGGTCGACGCGTTTCGCCCCGACATTCTCCACGCGCATTCGCCGGTGACGAACGCGCTCGCCGCGCTGCGCGTCGCCAAGCGCCGCGGGCTGCCGCTCCTTTACGAGATCCGCGCCTTCTGGGAGGATGCGGCGGTCGGCAACGGGACCGGGCGGGAAGGGTCGCTCAAATACCGCGCCACCCGCGCGCTGGAGACCTGGGCGTGCCGCCGCGTCGATGCGGTGGGCGTGATCTGCGAGGGGCTGCGCGGTGACCTGATCGCCCGCGGCATTCCTGGCGACAAGATCATGGTCTCGCCCAACGGTGTCGACCTGTCGCTGTTCGGCGAACCGATGGCACGCGACGAGGCGCTCGCCGCCGAGCTCGGCATCGGCGACGAAGTGGTGGGCTATGTCGGCAGCTTCTATGATTATGAGGGGCTGGACGACCTGATCGCGGCGATGCCGGCGCTGGTGGCACAGCGGCCGCGCGCGCAACTGCTGATGGTCGGTGGCGGGCCGATGGAGCCGGCGCTGCGGGCCGCGGCCGCGGCGTCGCCCGTCGCCAGCCGCATCCGCTTCGTCGGCCGCGTGCCGCATAACGAGGTCGAGCGTTATTACAGCCTGATCGACGTGCTCGCCTATCCGCGCAAGCACATGCGACTGACCGACCTGGTCACGCCGCTGAAGCCCCTGGAGGCGATGGCGCAGCGGCGGCTGGTCGCGGCATCCGACGTGGGTGGCCATCGCGAGCTGATCGAGGACGGCGTGACCGGCACGCTGTTCGCGCCCGACGATCCCGCGGCGATCGCGGCGGCGATGGCAAGGCTGTTTTCGGACCGAGCGGGCTGGGACGCGCGTCGGGAGCGGGCACGGGCGTTCGTGGAGCGCGAGCGTAACTGGTCGTCAAATATTTCGCGGTACCAGCCCGTTTACCAACGGCTTTGCAAAGCCGCAGAAACGGATGAATCATGGTCGCGCTTACCGCCAGTCAACGCCTGAAATCCGACCCGAAGCTACTGGCCATCTCGATCGTGGCGCTCGCCGCGGCGGCGGCGGCGGCGATCCTGCCCACCTGGCGGATCGAGGCGCTGGTGATCGAAAGCGGGCTGCCCGCGCTGCTGCCCGCCGCCGCGCCGCCGCTGGGCGTCACTGCGCGAGGAGCGATCATCGTGCTGGCCGCCGCGATCGCCGCCGCGATTACCTGGGTGGCGGCCGAGCGGGTACTGCCTGTCCGCAAGGTGGTGCGGGAGGTCGCACGGCGCGCCGACCGCCATCCGGATGCGCCCGTACGCGAGCCGGTGAAAGCAATGCGCGACTTGGGGACGCCGTTCCTCGAGGCAGCAACACCGCCGCCCGAACGCGATCTGCCCGCGGACCTGGAGACGCCGCTCGCGAGCTTCGATCCGGCGGCGATCCCGTCCGAACCGATGACGCCGAGCGCGGCGGTCCGCCCCCTGTTCCGCCCCGAGCCGGTCGCAGAGCCCGAACCGATCGTCGAGGCTAAGGCGGCGGAAACCGTCGAGGACAAGTCGGTGGTCGAGCATGTCCGCATCGAGACGTTCGAGGTGACCCCGACGGTGCGCGTGCCGTCATTGTCGCTGCTGTCCTCGGTGCCCGAGCGCACCGAGCCCGCGATCGCCGGGCCCGAGACCGAAGCGACGATCCACGCGCTGCTCGACCGGCTGGAACGCGGCGTCCGCCGCCGCGGCGTCTCGGCGCTGACCGAACGCGCCGGGGCAGGAGATCTGAGCGAGGCGTTGAAGACGCTGCGGCGGTTCGCAGCGGCGCACTAAGAACCCAAATCCTCCCCTGAAAGGGAGGGGGACCATGCGCAGCATGGTGGAGGGGTATTGGCCTCGAGCGCAGCGCCTGCGGCGACACCCCTCCACCAGCCTGCGGCTGGTCCCCCTCCCCTTGCAGGGGAGGATCTATGCGGTTTCCACCGTCAACGCCTCGATCTTGGCGGTGAAGCCGTCGCCACGCCGCGCGCGCCGAACCACCACGCAATCCGCCATCAACTGCCCCCGCATCGGCAGCTCCGCCTCGGCCAGTCCGCCAAGCCACGCCGCCGCCGCATCCCCTGCGACCTCGACATCCAGCACGTGCCGCGCGCCCGCGAACGTCGCGCTCGCCCAGCGCGTCGCGACCGCGTCGGCGATCGTCAGCGACACACCCGCGCGCGCCGCCGACTGGTGCAGCGCGCGTTCGACCAGCGTTCCCGCATCGGGTCCGCGCGCCATCAGTGCGCCTCCCCGTCGGCCAGATAGGCCTCGATCCGCGCGCGCATCGACGCACCGGGCTCCCGCCCCCGGCGCATGTCGAGCACGAGGCGCGGATCGCGCGCCACCGTCCGGCCGAAGCGCGTGACCGGTATCCCCGTGGCCTTCAGATGCGCTTCGATGCGCGGCAGCAACTCCATCCCGCTTCTCCCACCTGCGACTCAGATGTTCCTTAAATGTTCTCGCATTTCCAACTTGTCTAGGAAAAATCCTATGACTATGGATCGGGCATGTTGGTCGAGGATCCTCGCGCGGCACTGGCGCGGCTGGCGGCGGAGCGGGGCGTCAGCCTGACGAGGCTGTCGCGGTTGATCGGCCGCAACGCCGCCTATGTGCACCAGCACGTGACGCGCGGATCGCCGCGGCGGCTGGACGAGCAGGACCGGGAGACGATCGCGGCGTTCCTGGGTGTGGACGAGGCGCTGCTGGGCGGCCGTGCGGCGCCGGCGATGGCAGTGGCGCGCTACGACCTGTCGGCATCGGCGGGGCCGGGAACGCTGGCGGAGATCGAGGCGCCGCGCCGCGCCGCGATGCTGCCGGCGGAGATGCTGGCGGGGCTGGGCGTGCGCGCCGACGACGCCTCGATGATCCGCGTCGCGGGCGAGTCGATGGTGCCGACCCTGTGGCCGGGCGACGACATCCTCGTCGACGCCGCGCGGACCGACGTGGCGCGGAGCGGCGGCGTCTATGTGCTGCGGCTCGGCGACGTGCTGATGGTCAAGCGTGTGGCGCGCGAGGCCGGCGGCGTTCGCGTGACGAGCGACAATCCGGAGGCGGAGTCGCCCGGTCTGGTCGCCCCCGCCGATCTGTCGATCATCGGCCGCGTGGTGTGGGTCAGCCGGCGGCTATGACCGCCGGTCGCGCCGCCAGATGAGAAGCGAGATGACGGCGCCGACGGCGATGCCGCCGAGCAGACCCAGGCTCGGCTGACGCAGCACGAGCCCGAGCACGACGCCGATCAGGATTGTCAGCGCAAGGATTGCACCGCCCGCCACCGGGCCGCGAGAGGAACGCGGGTCGCTCATGCCGCGCGCCTTGCCACGTCCCGGCGCGGGACGCCAGCCGTCCCGCCGCGGCACGCCGGTCCCGGGCAGGGACGGGGCCGCGAAGGCCATTAACCCTCGAACGCCGCCGCCGCGCGTCCGCTTGTCAGGCTGGCACGGGCCGTGGATAGGGGCCGCGCATGACGAGCTTCTACCTGCCCGATGCCGCAGCCCTTCGCGAGGCGGAGGACCTGATGACGATGATGGGCGAAGAGGCCGAGGACGAGGCCAACGCCCGCGCCGCGCGCAGCCGCGACGTCGGCAACCACATCGCCTTTTGCCGCTGGCGCCAGATCGGCCGCCTGATCGCGTTCTTGGGCAGCGACGAGCGGCCCATCCTTCACTAATTTTCCGAAGGTTTGCGTGAGGCCCCGTTCGT
Organism: Sphingomonas sp. Y38-1Y; assembly: GCF_032391395.1. Classification (NCBI taxonomy): domain Bacteria; kingdom Pseudomonadati; phylum Pseudomonadota; class Alphaproteobacteria; order Sphingomonadales; family Sphingomonadaceae; genus Sphingomonas; species Sphingomonas sp. Y38-1Y. Next base: position 2,886,304 of record NZ_CP135916.1, on the reverse strand, counting down.
CCTGAGCTTGTCGAAGGACGTGCCAACGACCGCACGGCTCCCCACGTGCTTCGACAGGCTCAGCACGAACGGTCAAGGGTTGGCGGGCTTGGCCTGATCCACATAGGCCGCGACCCACACCAGCGGCGCGTTCCAGTTGATCGCGACTTCGTTCCACGCATAGGCGCCGATGTCGTCGGCCCAGCAGCGCTGCGGCGCGCATTTGCCCTGGCTGCGCTTCGCGACCTCGTCGGCGAAGGCGGTGTTGTTCGCACCGCCCGACAGCGTCCCCGGCGGCGGGCCGGGAAGCCGCTTATCCAGGCTGGGCGCCCAGAAGCGGTGGTGCGGGTTGGCAAGCGGGCGCGAGCCGAAGCCGGCGACATACGACTGGTCGATGGGATTGCGCCCCAGCACATAATCGAGCGTGTCGATCATCGCCGCACGATATTCGGCCTTCCCCGAGAGCTTGTGCGCGGCGCCCAGGATCATCCCGCGATTGAGGATCGCGCCGTTCGATCCCCAGGGATAGCGCATCGTCGCATAGGGGATGCGATAGCCGGTCTGCGCCCGCTCTCCCGCGAAGCGATCGGCGAGCGCGGTGAGGCGCGCGCGCTCATGCGCCGCGACCGGCTCGGCGATGCCGGGGGCGGTGGCGAGCGTCACCGTGCCGAGCAGGCCGACATCGCTCCAGCTCGGCTCCGACACGGGCGTATCGGTGTAGCGCGGCGAAGCGGTGACGACGTCGCGGTACGGTGCCTCGGCCGTCGTCGCGTAGAGCTCGGCTGCGGCCCAGAAGAACTCGTCGGCAAGCTGCGCGTCGCCATAGCCGCCGCTGCCGGTGAAGGCGGTGGCGGCGTACACCTCCGGGTTGCGCTGCGCGGCGGCGAAGGCGCGCCTGGCGGCGGCGAGGGAGCGCGCGGCGAAAGCGGGGTCGATCGTCCGCCACAACCGTGCGCCCTGCGCGGCGACCGCGGCAAGGTTGAGCGTCGCCGCCGTGCTCGGCGGATAGAGGAGGCGCGTCTCGCGATCCTCGTGCGGCGGCATCGGCAGCTTGGTCCAGTTGGCGTCGGCGATCTTGTGGTGCGCCATCCCGCCAGCGTCCACGGCGGTGAGCGTCAGCGCCCGGTCGCGGGGCTGCTGCCCTACCGGCAGCGACGTGCGCGTGCCCTCCGGCACCTGCATCCTCAGCAGGAAGTCGAGCTCGACCCGCGCCTCGTCGAGAAGGTCGGAGACGCCGTTCCCCGCCTCCGGCAGCGCGGCGCTGCCGTCCGGAAAGGCGCGCGTGACTTCGTAGAGGTTGAGAAGAGTCCACAGCGAAATGCCGCCATTGACGACATATTTGCCGTGGTCGCCGGCATCGTACCAGCCGCCGGTCACGTCGATCGTGTAGTCGCAGCCGGGCCAGACGGTGCCGCGCGGATCGGCGCCCTTGAAGCAGGCGGCGACCTCGCGCTTGTGACCCGCGGGCCGCGCCCAGCGCTCGCCGCCGGCGAACCGCGCCTCGATCGGCACGCCCGCGCGCTGCTGGTAGAAGAAGTTGAGCGCCCCCTTCGCGAGCGGCGCGTAGAGGCCGGCGCGCACCGCGAACGGCTTGTTCTCTGCACCCGCCATGCGCAGCCGGTATTCGCCGGGCGTGGTCAGGCCGGAGAAGTCGGCGACCTGTACCTTGTCGCCGGAGGCGGCATCGTCGCCGACCGGCTCGGTTCGCCCGCGCGCCGCGACCTTGCCCGCGGCATCGACCACCTGCCAGTCGAGCGCGGTCGCGGCGTCGGTCGCGATCACCGCGCGTTTGGGGCCGTCGGGGAGGAAGCCGAGCTGATTCAGGTGGATCGCCGGCGGTGCCGCGGGCGCGGCGGCGAGCAGGACGAACGGCGCGAGCAACGCTTTCATCGGATGATCCTCAAAGCGGTTGGGCGAGCTGGCGCACGAGGGTCGCGCGGATGCGCTCGGCCGTGTCGCGATCGATCGGGCCGAGCACGCCCTTGACCGCGCCCGGCAGATGGTCGGCGGGCTCGCGATCGGGGCGGAACACCAGATGGTCGAACATCGTCCGCCACGCCGCGCGCTGGTCGGCCGGAAGGCTCCCCAGCGCAAGCAGCGAATGGAGCAGCGCGTCATAGGCGCTGGCGCCGCTCGGCGCGGCGGTGGTCCACCACCAGTTCATCAGGATATTGACGGGGCCGAGCGAGTCCACCGCATGCCACCAGTGAAAGGGGATGTAGATCGCGTCGCCGGGCTCCAGCACCGCGCTCCGCGCCGTGGCCGCGGCCTCGCCAAAGCGCGGAAAGCGCTCGATGTCGGGGGCGGCGGGATCGACCAGGCTGATCGGCGTCCCCGCCGGCGTCAGCTCCAGCGGCCCCATATAGAGGTTTGCGACCTGGTCGGGCGGGAACAAGGTGAACCGCCGACGCCCGGCGATGACGACGCCGACATTCTCCTGAAGGTCGTAATGCGTCGCCACTCGGATCGCGTTGCCCAGCCACAGCCGCGGCACGACCGACGCGTCGACCAAGCCCAAGCGATTCTCGCCCTCGAACCCCGGCACCAGCTCGGCGGCTGGAATCGACTGCACCGCCATTGCATAGGGGCGGTCGGCCGTTCGGTCGCGCAGCAGCCGATCGAGAAAGGGGCCGAGCGGCGTCTGGCCGCGGGTGAAGTTGAGCGCGGTCAGGTCGTCGGTATAGCCGAAGCGTCCCTCGATCTCCGGCGCGCCGACGATCGCGGCGACGGGCTGTTCGCGGCTGAATTGCTTGAGATAATCGACTAGCACCTCGTCGCCCGCACGTGCCGCCTGCACCGCGGGCCAGTCGGCGCCGAGGCCGCGCAGCACGACGGGCTCGCCCGCCGGTCGGATCTCGGCATCGAAGCGGTCGCGCGTAATGCCCACGACCTCGCGGATCGGGGCGGGGGCGGGGATCACGACGCGCGCCTCAGCGGCGTCAGGTCGCAGCCGAGGCGGCGCAGGAAGCCCTCATGCTCCGGCATCGCCCGCGCGGTCTCCCCCACCACCTCGCGGATATGCGCGACTCGCTCCAGCGTCTCCCTGTCGGAGAGCAGGTCGGCGATCGGGTGATAGCTCGCGGGCTCGATCCCCTGGCCGGCCATAACCGACAGCCAGCTCGTCTCGGTGAACAGCTCCTCATGCTCGCGAAAGATGCGGCCGCTTTTGCGGAACATGTCGAGCTTGTAGGCGAGCCCCTCGGGCGGGGTCAGCGTCCGGCAAGTGTTCCAGAACGGCGTGTCGTCGCGCTCGGTCGCCTTGTAGTGGAGGATCAGGAAGTCGCGGATGTCGACATATTCCTGGACCGTCTCGGCGTTGAAGCGATCGATCTCCATCTGGTCGAAACCGCGCGCGGGGAACAGCGTCATCAGCCGCGCGATGCCCGACTGGACGAGATGGATGCTCGTCGATTCGAGCGGCTCCAGGAACCCGCCGGCCAGCCCCAGCGCGACGACGTTGCCGACCCAGGCGCGCTGTCGATGCCCGGCGCGGAAGCGAAGCTGCCGCGGCTCGGCCAGCGGCACGCCGTCCAGATTGGCGAGCAACGTCGCCGCCGCCTCGTCGTCGGAGACGTGCGCGCTCGAATAGACATAGCCGTTGCCGATGCGGTGCTGGAGCGGAATGCGCCATTGCCACCCCGCGGGCCGTGCGGTCGCGCGGGTGAGGGGGAGGCGGTCGCCGCCATTCTCGCACGGCACCGCCAGCGCGCGGTCGCAGGGTAGCCAGTCGGACCAGTCCTCGAACCCCGATCCCATCGCGCCGTCGATCAGCAGCCCGCGAAAGCCCGAGCAGTCGACGAACAGCTCACCCTCGATCCGGCGACCGTCGGATAGGACGACCGCGCTGACATGGCCGCTCTCGCCATGCTTCTCGACATCGACGATCCGCCCCTCGGTCCGCCTGACGCCCCACCGCTCGGCGAGCTTGCGCAGGTAGCGGGCATAGAGCGCGGCATCGAACTGGAACGCGTAGCCGATCTTCGACAGCGGCGAGTTGGGCTGGTCGGGGCGCGGATGCGCGAACTTGCCCGCCATGCCAGCGACCGCCGACAGCGAATAGGCATCGAGCGGCGTCGCGTCGCCCAGGCTGCGCGCCTTGAGCCAATGATGGTGGAATTGCACCCCCATCATGTCGACGCCATAGAATCCGAACGGGTGGACGTAGCGGTGGCCGAGCCGCGTCCAGTCGACGAACTCGATGCCCAGCTTGTAGGTCGCATGGGTTTCGCGAACGAACTCGGCCTCGTCGAAGCCGAGCATCGCGTTGAACAAAGTGATCTGCGGGATCGTCGCTTCGCCGACACCGACGGTGCCGATCTCCTCCGATTCGATGAGCTCGATCTCCAGCCCCGGCAGCTCGCCCGCCACGCGCGAGATGCCCGCGGCCGCCATCCACCCGGCGGTCCCGCCGCCGACGATCACGACGCGGCGGATGCGATCCGCCCTCACAGCGTGAAGCCCTGCCCCGCGAAGGGCGACTCACGCTCGAACGAGAAGGTGGGCAGTGCGGGTTCCGGCGACGCGAAGGGCGAGGCGGCACCGGCGCGGCGGATGAACTCGCCATGCGCAGGCAGCCGTTCGGCGGTGGCGCGATACTCGTCGTGCATCTGCATCAGCGCCTGCGCGACCTTGCCCTCGTCCAGCGCGTCGGCGGCGGGTTCGTGGCTTTCCGGGACGATATGTTGGCCCAGGCACACCGCCACCCAGCTCGTCGTCGCGAACAGCTCGCGCCCCTCCCGGAACAAGCGGCCCTTGGCGCGGAACAGGTCGATCTTGCGTTGGAGGCTGTCGGGCACCGCCATCGTGCGGCAGTGGTTCCAGAAGGGCGTGTCGTCGCGACGCGTCGCCTTGTAATGAAGGAGGACGAAATCGCGCACGTCCTCATAGAGGTCGCGCATCTGGCGGTTGAACTCGTCGCGTTCGATGGGGTCGAAGCGACGGTCGGGGAACAGCGAGATCAGCCGCGCGATGCCCGACTGGATGAAGTGGATCGAGGTCGATTCGAGCGGCTCGATGAACCCGCTCGACAGCCCGAGCGCGACGACGTTGCGGTTCCAGCTTTCGCGCCGCCGCCCGGTCGTGAACCGGATGTGGCGCGGGTCGGCCAGTGGCTCGCCCTCGACATTGTCCAGCAGCACACGCTCGGCGGCATCGTCGTCGATGAAGCGGCTGGAATAGACATGGCCGTTGCCCATCCGGTGCTGGAGCGGGATGCGCCATTGCCAGCCCGAACCATGCGCGGTCGCGCGGGTGAACGGATCGGGCTCCCCCGTCAGCGCGGTGGGCAGTGCGATGGCGCGGTCGCAGGGCAGCCACTCGGTCCAGTCCTCGTATCCGGTCTGAAGCGCTTCCTCGATCAGCAGCCCGCGAAAGCCCGAGCAATCGATGAAGAGTTCGCCCTCCACCCGGCGTCCGTCGGACAGGACGACCGCCTCGACATGCCCATCGTCGGCGCGCGTCTCGACGCGTTCGACCTTGCCCTCGATCCGGGTGACGCCGCCGCGCTCGGCATAGCCGCGCAGATAGGCGGCATAGCGCCCGGCATCGAAGTGGAAGGCATAGAGGAGATCTCGGATCGCCGATTTGGCGTCGGGCGTCGGCCGTCCGAAACGGCCCATGCCGGCGGCGACGGCGCTCATCGACCAGGCGGAGATGTCGGGGATCGACGCCCGCGCCCGCTCGCGCAGCCAGAGCTGGTGGAAATGCACGCCCTGAAGGTCGCGGCCGTGCGATCCGAACGGGTGGAAATAGCGCTCGCCAAGCCCGCCCCAGTCGACGAACTCGATGCCAAGCTTGAACGTGCCGCCGGTCTCGCGAAGGAACTCGTTCTCGTCCAGCCCGAGCATCCGATTGAAGGTGATGATCGGCGGGATCGTCGCCTCGCCCACGCCCACCGTGCCGATCTCGTCCGATTCGACCAGCGTGATGCGCGTGACGCCGTTGGCGAGGAAGCGGGAGAAAGCCGCCGCCGCCATCCAGCCGGCGGTGCCGCCGCCGACGATGACGACGTCGCGAATCGTGTGTTCGTTCATCGGGTGACCTGTCGTTGGAACGCCTGGACGAAGGCGGCGTGCGTGGGCGCGCGCCGGGCGGCGGCGAGGATCGCTTCGCGGTGGCGCGCCATGCCCGCCGCGACCGGGCCGGGCGGCACCGCCTCGATCAGCGGATCGGTTCGGCGCGGCAGCACGCCCTGGCCGAGCAGCACCGCCAGCCAGGAATCGCGCGCGAACGTCTCTTCCTCATAATGCGGCAGGCGTCCGCGCTCGGCGAACTGGCCGAGCGTATGGGCAAGGCTGGGCGGCGGGGTCGCGGGCTGCCAGAACGGCTCGGGGCGGCGGGCGGTCAGATAATGGAGCGCGAGGAAGTCGCGGACGCGCATCGCCTCGGCCGCGCCCTGGCGGTTGAACTCGGCGACCTCGACCGCGGCGCAGTCGCGGCCCGGCATCATCGTCACCAGCCGATCGATCGCGCTGTGGGCAAGGTGAAGGTTGGTCCATTCGAGCGGCTCGACCCGCGTCGCGGCATCGCCGATCGCGACGACGTTGCCGCGCCAGGGCTGCGCGAAGCTGCCCGCAGAGAGGGCGACGACCTCGCCCGGCTGGCCGAGCGCCGCTGCCGCCTGATCGTCGGTCGCGTGATCGCTGGCATAGGCGATGCCGATCGAGGTCTGCGCCAGACCCTCGACGCGCCAGCGCCAGCCAAAGGGCAGGGCAATCGCCTCGTCGAGCGGGGCAGCGGCGGGAACCGGCGGCTGCTCGGCGATCATCAGCCGGTCGCAGCGCAGCCACTCGCGCCAGTCGAGCCACTCGCCGCCAAGCGCGCCGCGCAGGCGGGCCGCGGGGCCGGTGCAGTCGACGAACAGATCCGCCTCGATCGTACCGCCATTGGTCTCGATCGCCGCCACGAAGCCGTCCTCGCGCATCGTGATGCCGTGAAGCTCGCCCGCGACCTCGCGCACGCCCAGATGCCGGGCAAAGGCGCGCAGCATCGCGGCGTGCGCGGGCGGATCGATGAACAGGCCGTGCTCGAACCCACCGAGCGGCCCGCCTTCGGGCGGCACGAACCGGCCCTCGCGCCCGAGCGTCGCCGCGGCCGAGAAGGCATCGAACGGCTCGGCCGCGCCGCCCCGCGCCGCGCGAACCCAATGCTGGTGGAACGAGGCGGTGCCGACCGGCTCGCCATGCGAGCCGTAGGCGTGGACATAGTCGGGCAGTCCCTCGACCCAGTCCTCGAACCGCGTTCCCAGCCGGAAGCCCGACCCCGTCCGCGCCACCGCATCCGCCTCGGCAAGGCCGAGATCGCCATAGAAGGCGAGGATCGACGGCAGCGTGGCTGGCATCCGGTCGGCCAGCGCATCGGCGGGCGGCGCGACCGGCACGATCGCGACGTCGAGCTGCGGCAGTCGCCGCCGCAGCGCCGCCGCCGCCGACCAGCCGGTCAGCCCGCCGCCGACCACGACGACGCGACGGACGGCCTCGCCGATCATGCCGCCTCGGCCATCGGGCAGTATCGTTCGATGAAGCGCAGATGCTCGGGCATCGCGCGCGCGGTCGCGGCGATCTCTTCGCTGAGCTCGGCCATGCCGCGCATCAGCGCGCCGCCGGGGGGCAGGTCGGCGCGCGGATCGAACCCCTGCGGCACCACCCGCTGACCCAGGTACACCGCGACCCAGCTGGCATCGAGGAACACGCCCTCGCGATACTTCACGATCCGGCCGCGGCGGCGGAACAGCTCCATCTTCTCGGCCAGGCTGTCGGGGATCGGCATCGTCCGGACGTAGTTCCAGAAGTCCGAATCATCCCGCTCGGTCGCGTGATAATGGAGGATCAGGAAGTCGCGGATGCGGTCGTATTCGAGGTCGATGATGCGGTTGAACTCGTCCCGATCCGCATCGGCGATGTCACGCTCCGGCCAGAGTTCGAGCAGCGCCGTGATCGCCTGCTGGACGAGGTAGATGCTCGTCGATTCGAGCGGCTCGAGGAAACCGCTCGCCAGCCCGATCGCGACGCAATTTCGCACCCAGCTTCGCTCGCGCCGCCCGGCACGAAAGCGGAGCAGGCGGGGGGATGCCATCGACTCGCCCTCGACCGCGCGCTGGATCGCCGACGCCGCCTCGTCATCGGAGACGAAGGCGCTCGAATAGACATAGCCGTTGCCGGTGCGGTGCTGGAGCGGAATGCGCCAGCGCCAGCCCGCGGGCATCGCGATCGCGCTGGTATAGGGCGTGACCGCGGTCTCGGTGCGGCACGGCATCGCCGCCGCTCGATCGGCGGGGAGCCAGCGCGACCAGTCCTGGAACGGCTCGCCCAGCGCCTCGCCCAGCAGCAGCGAGCGGAAGCCCGAGCAGTCGACGAACAGGTCGCCCTCGATCCGCCGCCCGTCCTCCAGCTTGACCGCAAGAATGTTGCCGCTTTCGCCGTCCAGTTCGACATTGACGACCTTGCCCTCGGTCCGCCGCGCGCCGAGCCCCTCCGCGATCGCGCGCAGATAGGGCGCGAAAAGGACGGCATCGAACTGATAGGCATAGCCGAAGGTGCCCGCGACGCTCGCGGGATCGCCGGGGGTGGTGAACCGCCCCATCCGCGCCATCATGCACGCCATCGAGAATTGCTCGAGCGGCGGCACGTCGTAGCCCGCCAGCCGCAGCCGGGTCCAGTAATGGTGGAAGTCGACGTCGCTCTGCCCGCGCCCGAACGTGCCGAACGGGTGGACATAGCTGTCACCGATCCGGCCCCAGTCGCGAAACTCGATCCCGAGTTTGAAGGTCGCGCGCGTCCAGCGCATGAAGTCAGCCTCGGCGATGCCCAGCCGCTCGTTGAAGGCGCGGATGTGCGGCAGCGTCGCTTCGCCGACGCCGACGATGCCGATCGCTTCCGATTCGATGAGGTCGATGGAAACCCGGCGCGGCAACAGCTTGGCCAGCGCCGCCGCCGCCATCCAGCCCGATGTGCCGCCACCCACGATCACGACCCGCTGCGCGCGTTCGTCCGCCATTTCGCTGTTCCGGACCCTCTTCCCGGCCGCATGGCTCGACCATCCGCACGCGAGCGTCAAGTCGCCGCCGTCCGGCGATTGCGTCAATTCTGTTGCAGCGTTGCAACACGAAGTCGCTGACTTCGTATGCAAAGCATTGGCGATGTTACCGCAACCAAAACCGCTTGCAGGACGCCGAAGCGCTGCCTAGTCTTCGCGAACAAGGCACGGTCAACGTGTCACGTGCAAAGGGGGAGAGGATCATGGCCTTTATCGGCTCTGAAATGCTGCGCGTGTCGAAGTCGCGCGATCTCAACAAGCTTCTGAAGACGGGTGTTTCGGTCGGCGCGGTGTGCGCGTTCGCCATGGCGGCGCCTGCCTGGGCGCAGACCGGCGCGGCGTCGGGCCAGGGTACGGCCGGCAACGCCGCACCCGCCGCCCAACCGCAGGACGGCGCGGTGACGCAGCCGACACCTGGCGAGCCGTCGGGCCAGTCGGTCGAGACGCAGACGACGAGCGAGCCCGGCGCGGACGAGATCGTCGTCACCGGCATCCGCCAGAGCCTTGCCAACGCCCAGAACATCAAGCGCAACGCCGACACGGTCGTCGACGCGATCACTGCGCAGGACATCGGCGCGCTCCCCGACCGCTCCGTGACCGAGGCGCTTCAACGCGTGCCGGGTGTGTCGATCAACCGCTTCGCCGGCTCGAACGATCCCGACCACTTCTCGGTCGAGGGCTCGGGCGTCGTCGTTCGCGGCCTCAACTTCGTCCGGTCGGAGTTCAACGGCCGCAGCGCGTTCGCCGCCGGCATCGGCGGCCAGGCGCTGAACTTCGCCGACGTCCCGTCTGAACTGCTTGGGTCGGTCGAGATCTACAAGAACGCCACCGCCGACCTCATCGAGGGCGGGCTGGCCGGTACCGTCAACCTCAACACGCGCAAGCCGCTCGACAATCGCGGGTTCCATATCGGCGGCGGCATCGAGGCGAATTACGGCGACTTCCGCAAGCAATGGGCGCCGACCGCGTCGCTGCTGCTCAGCAACACCTGGGAGACCGGGATCGGTACGTTCGGTGTGCTGGTCAACGGGTCCTACTCGCGCCTGAAGAGCCGCGCCGACGGCATCCAGATCACCAACGTCCAGACGCGCGACGGTGGCAGCACCACCGGGGCGAACGACGGCGGTACCGTCTGCCGCAATCCGCTCCCTGGCAACACCGACACCACGACGCTTCCGGCGCCAGGGACCTGCGGCGTGGGCGGCACGCCCGGTGCTGACGGCTTCGCCGACCTGGCGGCGGGTCCGCTCTATGCGCCGATCGGCGGCCAGTTCCGCACGCAGGACTATGACCGCAAGCGCGACGGCCAGGCGCTCGCCCTTCAGTGGGAGAGCACGGACAAGCGCACGATGCTGACCGCGCAGTTCCTACGTTCGCATTCGACCAACGCCTGGGGCGAGCGGACCTTCGAGAGCGCGCCGGATCTTGCCGAATACAATACCTATCCGTTCGGCTGTCAGCAGAACACCAACGGCCCGAACGGCGGCGTCCGCGCCGAATGCCCGACCGGACAGTTCCGCAACTATGAGTATGGCGACGACGGCCTTTTTCAGAAGGGTTACATCACGCTGCCGGGTACCGGCTGGCGTACCGCCTCCAGCGGCTCGGCGGAAACAACGGTGCCGACCGGCGGCGTCCAGCAGTCGTTGTCGCGGCGCCAGGTTTTCGAGGAGAACGAGGTTCGCGACTTCGGCTTCAACCTGAAGCACGAGTTCACCGACCGCTTCTCGATGAACCTCGATGTCGACTACACCTATGCCAAGCGCGAGAATCTCGACGTCAGCGTGTTCGGCTCGACCTTCGCCGACCAGGAACTCGACCTGACCGGCAACACGCCGGTCGTCATCCCGCACAAGCCGCTGACGCTGGCGGCAAGCTGGGCGACGCCAAACCCCACGCTGACCGCGGCGACCGACGAGCAGTATTTCCAGAACCGCGACTTCCAGTTCTGGCGCGCGGCGATGGATCACCTCGAGGATTCGCGCGGCTCCGAATATCAGATCAAGGGCGACTTCTCGTACAAGTTCGACGACGGATCGTTCCTGAACCGCGTAAAGTTCGGTGCGCGCTATTCGGAGCGTAACCAGACGGTCAAGTACACCGCCTATAACTGGGGTGCGATCAGTGAAGTCTGGTCGGGCGCGCCGGTCACGTTCAACCAAGGCGACACGTCGCGGTCGGACTTCTTCAGCTTCCCCGACTTCTTCCGCGGCGCGACGCCGGGGCCGATCGGCGGCTACTACTATAACGGCGACCTCATCAACGACTATCAGGGGTCGGCGAGCTACTTCAAGTCGCTCAACGACATCTGGAAGACGACGAATGGCGCGACGGCGACCAACCGCTGGGTGCCGGCGAACGAGCGGCCGAACGCGATTGCGGGCACCTCGTACCTGCCGGACGAGATCCAGCCGGTGAACCAGCAGGACAGTGCGGCGTACGTCATGCTGAACTTCGGATCGGAAGATCCGCTGTTCGCCGGCATCCGCGTGTCGGGCAACATCGGCGTCCGCTATGTCGCGACCAACATCCGGTCGGCGGGCAACATCGGCGTGCCGACGCGCGAAGCGCTGGGCATCGTCGATCCGTTCTCGCGGACCGAGATCGACCCGGTGACCGGCCAGACGATCTTCACCGGCCGCTGCGACGCGCGGGTGCCGGAGGGGGCCCCGCCGGGCACGCCGCCGTCCCAGCCGGGCGGCATCTGTAATCTGGGTGCGGCCGGCTATGCTCAGCTTCAGCAGTTCGCGACCGGCCAGTCCGTTCCTGACATCGCGCGCAACAATTACGATTACTTCCTGCCCAGCTTCAACCTGAAGCTCGGCCTTTCCAACGACCTCATCGCGCGCTTTGCGGTGTCGAAGGTGCTGACGCGTCCCGACCTTGCCAACATCCGTAACTTCATCGGCGTGACGACCGATCCCAACACGGGTGCGGCGACAGCGACCGCGGGCAATCCGTTCCTGAAGCCTGCCACCGCCTGGCAGTTCGACGCCACGCTCGAATGGTATTTCGCGCGCGTCGGGTCGCTGACGGTCAACGGCTTCTACAAGGCGGTCGACAACTTCTTCTTCTCGTCGCTCATCACCCGAGACATCACCAGCAACGGTGTGACCGTGCCGGTGCTGATCCGCGGCCCGGCCAATTTCGACGGCACGGGCAAGATCAAGGGCGTCGAGGTCTCCTACCAGCAGACGTTCGATTTCCTGCCGGGCTTCCTCAACGGATTGGGCTTCAACGGCAACTATTCGTACATCGACAGCTCGGGCCTGCCGAACTCGTTCCTCAATGGCGGTACGCCGTCGAACGAATCGCCGATCCCGCCGGGCAACCTGCCGTTGGAGGGGCTGTCGAAGCACAACGTCAACGCGACGGTGTTCTACGAAAAGGGGCCGATCTCGCTTCGTGCCGCGTACAATTGGCGCTCGCGCTTCCTGCTCACCGCGGCGGACGTGATCTTCCCGTACACGTCGATCTTCAACGACGAGACGGGCCAGCTCGACGCGTCGGTGTTCGTCAACGTCAACAAGTACATCAAGCTGGGCGTCCAGGGCGTGAACCTGACCAACGAGAGCACGCGCACGCTTCAGGCGTACACGGGCGATCCGGACCGCCTAGCGCCGCGGTCGTACTTCATCAACGACCGCCGCTTCTCGTTCATCCTGCGCGGCAACTTCTAAGGGGGAGCGGGCGCGGCAGCGATGCCGCGCCCGATTGCACCAGGATTAAGGGCGCGTCCGACCGGCCGGACGCGCCCTTTTTTGTGTGATGGGGGCCGCCTCTACTCCTGCGTCGTCATCCCGGACTTGTTCCGGGATCCACCTGGCTGGCTCGCATGCGGGTCGTTGGATTAGAAAGCGCACGCGGCAAGCGCCGCCTTTCCCCTCTGGCTTCGCCAACGCGGCAAGGTGGACCCCGGAACAAGTCCGGGGTGACAGGTCAGCGACTACCTCAAGGCCCCGGGCACACCGCGCCTTCCGGATCGGTCACCAGCCGCGCGTCGCTGATCGCCACCGCGAACGGTCCGGTCGCCGACAGTGCGACCGGCACGTCGACCTTGGTCATGTCGCCGCCCGCCGCCGCGAAGCATTTGAGCGGCACCCGCGCGGTGCGCCAACCGTCGCCGGCGGCGAACAGGCTGCGCGCATCGACGCTGCCCGAGCCGAGCGAGAGCCGCACCGGCCCGCCCGGTGCCGTCTCGACGCGATACTGAACCTGGAGCAGCACGTCGGCATTGGTCTCGCGCGTCAGGTCGAGGCCCGGGCCGGCGATCTTTGCCGTCCCCTGCCGCCCCGCCGTCCAGCGGAGCAGCGACGCGCCCTCCTGCGTCCGCGCCGAATCCACTGCCGTCGCGGTCACGCCGTCGAGCCGCCATGCGAACGGCGCCGGCGTCCGGCCGAGCGTGTAGAACAGGCTGGTATTGGCGAGGCTCGCGTCGATGCCGGCGACCTCGCCCAGCTTCGGCACGCGGCCCGGCTTGGCATAGCTGAGGCCATAGCCGAGCGCGAACAGCGGATCGTAGCCGGGCGCCCCCTTGTTGAGCGTGAACTGGCCCGCGGTCTTGGGCCAACTATACGACAGCCGCCCGGTGAAATCGTTGCGCGGCCGCCCGTTCGGCCCGGCGATCAGCACGTCGGCGATGCCGCCGCCCTCCGACCCCGGCAGGAACGCCGCGACGAACGCATCCGACTGGTTGAGCTCGGGATTGACCCAGAGCGGGCGGCCTGAGAGGAACACCGACACGACGGGAATGCCCGCCGCCTTCAGCCGCTTCAGCGTCGCCAGCGCCTGCTTGTCGCCCGCCTGGAACTCCAGCGTGCGAATGTCGCCGCGCATCTCGGCATAGGGCATCTCGCCGAACACGACGACGGCGACGTCGGGCTTGCGCGTGAACTGGCCTTCGACGTTCAGCTCGGCGCTGCCGCCGCCCGCGCGCATGGCCTCGGCGATGCCGGCATAGATCGACTGGGCGTTGGGGAAGTCGGCGGGCTTGTTGCCGTCGCCTTGCCAGCTCAGCGTCCAGCCGCCCGCCTGGAGGCCGACATCGTCGGCATGGGTGCCGGCGACGAGGATGCGGGCGTTGGGCTTCAACGGCAGCACGCCCTCGTTCTTGAGCAGCACCAGCGACTTGCGCACCGCCTCCCGCGCCAGCGCACGGTGGCCGGGGGCGCCGATCACGCCCGCTCGATCCTCGAACGGCCGCGCCTTGTCGAACAGGCCGAGCTTCATCTTGACGCGCAGGATGCGGCGGACGGCATCGTCGATGCGGGCCATCGGGATGACCCCGCTGCGTGCCAGCTTAACGGTGTTGTCGAACAGCCCCTTCCAGCTGTCCGGCGCCATCGCCATGTCGAGCCCGGCGTTGAACGTCTGCGCGCAATCCTCCTTGGTGCAGCCGGGCACCTGACCATGGCCGTTCCAGTCGCCGACGACGAAGCCGGCAAAGCCCATCCGTCCCTTTAGCACGTCGGTCAGCAGGCTCTTGTTGCCGTGCATCTTCTTGCCCTGCCACGAGCTGTACGAGGCCATGACGGTCATCGTCCCCGCGTCGATCGCGGGCGGGTAGCCGGCATTATGGATCGCGATCAGCGTCTTCTCGTCGATCTCGTCATTGCCCTGGTCGATCCCGTCCTTGGTCCCGCCGTCACCCAGGAAGTGCTTGGCGCTCGCGGCCACGTGCCCCTGCTGGATCGTGCCGCGGCCGGGTGCACCCTGAAGCCCGGCGATCATCGGCGCGGCATAGCTGCGCACCAGCGCCGGATCCTCCGAATAGCCCTCGTACGTCCGGCCCCAGCGGTCGTCCTGCGGCACCGCCAGCGTCGGCCCGAACGCCCAGGTGATGCCCGCCGCCGCCGTCTCCTTCGCAGTCGCCTCGCCGATGCGGCGGATGAGGTCGGGGTCGTGCGCCGCACCCAGGCCGATATTGTGGGGAAAGAGCGTCGCGCCGACGACGTTGTTGTTGCCGTGGACGGCGTCGACGCCGAAGATCAGCGGGATCGGCACATGGCCGCCGCGTGCCTCCATCGCCACCGCCTCGAACGCGCGGCTGGTCGCGGTCCAGTCGGGACCGGGCGAGCGGTCGGGCTTGCCCAGCGGCGGCGAGCTGCCGCCCGCCAGGATCGAGCCGAGCGGGTATCTGCGCAGATCCTCGGGCTTGATCGCGCCGATATCGGCCTGGATCATCTGCCCTACCTTTTCCTCCAGGCTCATCCGCGCCATCAGCGCGGTGATCTTCGCCTCGGTCGCCGGATCGATCAGGCCCTGGCTTCTGGCGGTGGGCCAGAGCGCCGGATGCGCGACGCCCTGCTGGGCGGCATCCTGCGCAAGCGCAGTGGTGGCGAGCAGCGCGGTCAGCGCGGCGGCAGCGGCTTTCTTCATGATTTCCCCCGTCGTTTTATCGTTTATCGTTTGGGTGCCGCGGCCAGCGCCGCGGCGACCGCGGCATGCATCGGCTTGGCCCTGAATTCGCGGTCGTAGAGCGTGGGGCGGCGCAGCGCCTTGTCCGGCCGCGGCTCGAACCCCTCGATCCAGCTGTACCGGTCGCACATCCCCCAGGCGAGCACGTCGCGAAGCTGGCGGTAGCTGAGCGTCACGTCGAGATAGGCGCGCGTATAATCGGCGACCGCACGATCGCGCGGCCCGTCCGCGGCGGGCAGGCCATTGTCGCGCACGTCGAGCTCGGTGATGAGCAGGCGGTAACCCATGCCGGTGACTTCATCGAGGAAGCGGCGCCACTCCGCCTGCTGGCGGCTCACCGTTCCCTTGATGTCGGGCGATTGGGTGATGAGGTGCGACTGGACGCCCAACGCGTCGACCGGAACATTGCGCTTGCGGAACCCCTCCAGCAGCTTGAGCACGCCCGCGCGGTGCCGCTCGTTGCCCGGCTCCCAGCTCATATAGTCGTTGTAGACGAGCTCGGTCTTCGGACCCTCCGCCCGCGCGGTGCGGAAGGCGAGGTCGAGCGTCGCCTCCGCGCCGCCGAGCGCTCGCGACAGCGAGGTATCGTAGAGCGTCGAGTCCTCCGGCTTCACCGCCTCGTTGACGACGTCCCAGCTGGGGATCGCCGCACCATAGCGCCGCATGACGGTGCGGATGTGCGTGGTCAGGATGCGCTCGGCCTCGGCGGCCGGACGCGCGCCGAAATCATGGTCGTTTAGCCACTTGGGAAACCATTTGGGCTGATGCCAGAGCAGATTGTGCCCGCGCATCGTCATGCCCTTTGCCTTGGCATAGGCCATCATCGCGTCGGCGCGCGCGAAGTCGAAGCGGTCGGGGGCGGGGCGCAGTGCCTGCCACTTCATCTCGTTCTCGGCGACGAGCAGTCCGCAGTCGCGCTGGAGCAAAGCGGCATAGCGCGGATTGGCCCAGGATCCGCGATCGGCACCCGGCGCCCCGGACGCGACCGCCGAACCGAACCGCAGTCCGCGCGTCCGTGCGATCGCATCGAGACCGGAGGCGGGCGGTCTCGCCAGCGCCGGTGTCGCCGCCAGCATTGCCGCGCCGCCCAGCATCAGCGCCCCGCGCCGACTCGTCCGCATATCCTGATGGTCCACCCGCATCCTCCCGTGTCGCACGCCGGTCTGATGCCGGCATCGCGAGACTGTCCCCCAAGATCGGCGGTTTTGATAGCGGTAAAATACGTATGCGGCGCGGCGCGGGGC
This sequence comes from Sphingomonas sp. Y38-1Y, assembly GCF_032391395.1. Taxonomy (NCBI): domain Bacteria; kingdom Pseudomonadati; phylum Pseudomonadota; class Alphaproteobacteria; order Sphingomonadales; family Sphingomonadaceae; genus Sphingomonas; species Sphingomonas sp. Y38-1Y. Next base: position 2,869,631 of record NZ_CP135916.1, on the reverse strand, counting down.
ACCGGCGGGGCGCCAATTTCGATCGCCGCTTTGGACCCGCCGCCCCCAGCTTTGTCGCGCACCAGCCATATAAGCCGCAGGGTTGGCGCGGCGTGTTCGATACCGGCGCCTCGGCGATCAGGCGTATGAAGGCTGACAAGGCGATGTTGCGCCGCACATAATGGAAGTAACGGGAAGGTTGTCGTCCAAGTTCAGCAACTTGGAAACTATTGTGCCAGACCCTGCTCCGTCCGGCCTTGACCCTTGGCCTATACTCGCACTTTACAGGATCGTTTCGGGACGGGGTGATCCTGTTCGCGGTTAACGCGCTCTGCCATGCCGCGTGGAGCCCGCTGTTCTTCCGGATGCGCCGCCCCGACTGGGCGCTGGTCGAGGTCGTGTTCCTCTGGGCTTCGCTCGTCGCGCTGGTGGTGGGGCTGTGGCCGATCTCCACCTTCGCCGCGTTGCTGATCCTGCCTTACCTGGCCTGGGTCAGCGTCGCCGCGTTCCTCAACCGCGCGATCGTGCGCCTGAACGGACCGTTCGCCGGCTTCTGAGCCGGCCCGACCGACCGGTCAGATCTGCGAATAGGGCGCCGGGCTCAGGATCTGGTTGTCGATCCCGGTGGTGATCTCCGGGTCCGTCAGCCCCGGGGTCGCGATCAGCTTCTTCCACGCCGGGTCGCTGCCGAACGTGCGCCAATTGCGCTCGCGCGTCGCCAGGTCGGGGAAGGTCAGCATGTAGGTCAGGCTGGGCAGCCGCGATCCGGTCAGGTCCTGCGCGAAGAAGACGGGTTGCAGCCCGGTACGGCGGAAGATCTCGATCTCGCCGCCCGTATCGAACATGTCGATCTTCGTCGCCCCGGCCTTGTCGCTGTGGCTGTAATAGGTCCGAAGCTCGAAGATGCGGCCCTGGGCGGCGGTTGCCGAACTCGGCACCTCGACCCGCGGCATGTGGGGAAATGCCTTCATCAGCTTGACGTCGAGCGAGGCGTAGGGCGGATCGCTCGGCGCCGCGTTCAGGAACGGCTGGCTGGCCTGTGTATGGGCGGCATCGGCCGCGAGCCTGGCGGAGAGCGAAGCGAAGCTGTCGAGGCTGGGATGCGGCACGAGCACGTACACGCTCGGGCTTTCGAGCCCGATGGCGACGGTGAAGACGCCGATCGGCCCGCAGCCCGCCCGGTGCGCGGCCGGGATGAAGGCATCGCGAAGATACGCATCCAGGCGCGCCCTCATCGGGCCATGGACGAGGCGATAGGTGCGAAGCTCGTAGATCTCGGGGTTCATCGTCGCGTCCTGCCGTGGCTGAGCATTGGCGCTCGCAAGCGCTGCGCCGCCCAGGGCGGCACCTGCAATGAGCGAACGCCGGTCGATGGTCATGATGCTCAACTCCCACAGGATTTTCGCGCGCTATAGCGCAAACCCGCGGCCGCGCACCTGGCCAGTGCGTCAGGCGGTCGGCAGGACCGGCGGCTTGGCGCGTGCCTGTGCCTTCAGCACCAGTTCGGCCGCGAGCAGCGCCTGGCGCTGATCCTGTGCCACTTCGGTTCGCTCCACCACGTCGCTGACGAACTGCGGGCCGAAGGGAAGGGGAACGCGGCTGCAATCCTCGTGGCGCGAACCCTTGGCGTCCGTGATGAACAGGTGGTCGCCGCCCGGTCGCCCGGCGACGTCGACATATTTGCGCAGCTCGATGAAGCCGCCGGTGCCCAGGATGAACAGCCGCCCGTCGCCCCAGGTCGACAGCCCGTCGGGGGTGAACCAGTCGACGCGGACATAACCCGTGCCGCCATTGCCGGTCAGCGTCATGTCGCCGAAATCCTGGAAGCGCGGATGCTGGGGCGTGCCGACATTGCCCGCCTGCGACGCGACCACCTCGGCGCGGGTCGATCCCGTATAGAACAGGAACTGGTCGGCCTGGTGGCTGCCGATATCGGTCAGGATGCCGCCATAGCGCGCGGTGTCCCAGAACCAGTCAGGGCGGCTGGCCGGGCTCATCCGGTGGGGCGCGAGGTTGACGGTCTGGACCACCTTGCCGATCGCGCCGGCCTTGACCAGTTCGCCCGCGCGCACCGCGGCGCGAACTTCGTAGCGTTCGGAATAGAGGATCGCGAACTTGCGCTTCGTCGAGGCAATGGTGCGGCGAACCTCGGCGAGCTGCGCGAGGCTGGTGATCCCCGGCTTGTCCGACAGAAAGTCCTTGCCCGCGCGCATCACGCGGATGCCCAGCGGCGCACGCAGGTCGGGGATCGACGCGCTGGCGACGAGCTGGATGTCGCGCGCCTCCAGCACCTCGGCCTCGCTGCGTGCCAGCCGCACGTCGCCATAGCGACCGAGGAACGCGGCGCGCTGCTTGGGATCGGGTGCGTGAACCATCGCCAGCGTGCCGCCGCCACGGATCAGCGCGTCGGTCATCGCATAGATGTGCGGATGATCCAGGCCGATGACGGCGAAGCGGATGCGGTGCCTGGCCGACGGGTCGGGCTGGCGCGGCGGCCCGCGATCGGGGGCGGCATTGCCCTGCGCGGTCGACTGCGCAATCGCGCCGCTTGCCGCCAGCGCCGCACCGCCGATGCCCAAACCCGCCAGCAAGGCACGTCGATCGACTTCCTGCATGATGCCCCTCCAAAAGATGTCTTACCGCTTTTAATATTGGCCTGTCATATTCGCTATGATAGCAAATCGGAAGCGGCGAAGTGGCTGCGGGTGTTTTGGGGGCAGTGCGCGTGTGGATGACGCAGGCGATGCGATGGTTCGGGGCATCCGACCCGGTATCGCTTCGGGAAATCAGGCAGTCGGGAGCGACCGACGTGGTCAGCGCGCTGCACGATCTGCCCAACGGCGCGGTGTGGCCGGCCGAGACGATCGCCGCCTATCGCGACACGGTCGAAGCCGCGGGCCTGCGTTGGCGCGTGGTCGAAAGCGTGCCCGTCCATGATGACATCAAGACCGGCAATGGCGACGCGGCCCGCTATATCGAGGCATATTGCCAGACGCTGACCAATCTCGCCGCGTCCGGCATCGACGTCGTCACCTATAATTTCATGCCGGTGCTCGACTGGACGCGGACCGACCTCGCCTGGGAACTGCCGGACGGCGCCCGCGCGCTGCGGTTCGAGCATGAGGTGGCGGCGCTCTACGACTGCTTCATCCTCGCGCGGCCGGGGGCGGAGGCGGATTATGCGCCCGACATGCTCGATCGCGCCGCACGGCGGCACGCATCGATGGACGCCGACGCCTGCCAGGCGCTGGAGGCGACGATCATCGCCGGCCTGCCGGGCAGCGAGGAGGGGTTCACCCGCGACGCCTTCCGGGCAGCGCTTGCCGGCTATGCCGAGCTCGGTCCCGATGCGCTTCGCGCCAACCTCGTGGCCTTTCTCGACGCGGTGTGCCCCCATGCCGAGGCGCTGGGCATCCGCATGGTCGTCCACCCCGACGACCCGCCCTTTCCGCTGTTCGGCCTGCCGCGCGTCGTCAGCACCGAGGCCGATGTCGCCCACCTGTTCGACGCGGTGCCGAGCGCGGCCAACGGCCTCTGCTTCTGCTCGGGATCGTTCGGCGCGCGCGCCGACAACGACCTGCCCGGCATGGTCGAGCGGCTGGGCAGCCGGATCGGCTTCCTGCACCTGCGCTCCGTGCAGCGCGAGGGCGGCGGCGCGTTTCACGAGGCGCCGCACCTGGAGGGCAATGCCGAGATGGCGCGCATCGTCGCGGCCGTCCACGACCTGCAACAGCGCGAGGGCCGCTCGATCCCGATGCGGCCCGACCATGGGCACCAGATGCTCGACGACCTCAACAAGCGGACGTTGCCGGGCTATTCGCTGCTCGGGCGGATGCGGGGCCTGGCCGAACTGCGCGGCCTGGAGCGCGGGATCGCCCACGCCCGCGCGAACTGACGAAAACGCGCGGCAACGACCGCGATAGGAGAGACAGCGTGACCCCATCCGGCCCCATCCGGCCCGCCAGCAACATTCGCTGGATCATCTGCGCGCTGCTCTTCTTCGCGACGACGATCAACTACATCGATCGCCAGATCATCGGCATCCTCAAGCCCACGCTCCAGGACGAACTCGGCTGGAGCGAGATCGATTACGGCAACATCGTCTTCTGGTTCCAGGCCGCCTACGGCATCGGCCTGCTCGCCTGCGGGCCGGTGATCGACCGCATCGGCTCGAAGCTCGGTTATGCCGGCGCGATCGCGATCTGGAGCGTCGCGGCGATGGTCCACGCGCTCGCCCGCACCCCCGGCGGGTTTGCGGCGGCACGCTTCGCGCTCGGCCTTGGCGAGGCGGCGAACTTCCCCGCCGCGATCAAGTCGGTGGCGGAGTGGTTCCCCAAGAAGGAGCGCGCGCTCGCGGCCGGCATCCTCAACGCCGGCGCCAATGTCGGCGCGATCGCGACGCCGATCATCGTGCCGATCCTGGCGATCCAGCTGGGGTGGGAGGCGGCGTTCATCATCACCGGCCTGCTCGGCTTCGTGTGGCTCGCCATCTGGCTCGCGTTCTATCGCAAGCCTGCCGAGCATCCGCGCGTCTCGCCGTCCGAGCTCGCCTATATCAACTCGGACGTCGCCCCCGCCGAGGACGAGCCGCGCATCCCCTGGACCGCGCTGTTCCGCCGCCGCGGCACCTGGGCGTTCATGGCCGGCAAGTTCCTGACCGATCCGGTCTGGTACCTCTTCCTCTTCTGGCTCCCCGACTTCTTCGCCAAGCGCCACGGCCTCGACCTCAAGACCTTCGGCCCGCCGCTGATCGCCGTCTATCTGCTGGCGGACGTCGGCAGCATCGGCGGCGGCTGGCTCTCCTCGGCGCTCATCAAGCGCGGCATGAGCGTCAATGCCGGGCGCAAGCTGGCGCTGCTCGTCTGCGCGGTTTGCGTACTGCCGATCTTCTTTGCGAGCAGCGTGTCGGGCCTCTGGACCGCGGTGGCGATCATCGGCCTGGCCGCGGCGGCGCATCAGGGCTGGTCGTCGAACCTCTACACGATGGTCAGCGACACTTTCCCCCGTTCGTCGGTCGCCTCGGTCATGGGGATCGGCGGCGCGGCGGGCGCGGTCGGCGGGATGCTGATGTCGACCTATGTCGGCCAGGTGCTCGAGAGCGTCGGCAGCTATGCGCCGGTGTTCGTCTGGGCGGGCAGCGCGTATCTGATCGCGCTGGCGATCATCCACCTGCTCGTGCCCCGGCTGGAGGTGAAGCCGGCGTGACGCTTCAACGTCCGCTTTCCTCCCCGTTCGTCCCGAGTAGCGACTGAGTAGCCGGCGCCAGCCGGCGTATCGAAGGCGCGTATCGAGGGAGGATGGGAGCCACACCCGTACCTCGATACGAGCCTTTGATACGCGCCCGCCGGGCGCTACTCAGTCTCTACTCGGCACGAACGGAGGAGGGTGAGACGGGCTTCAAACCGCGACCAGATCCTTCGGCCAGTCGAGCGCGCGGCCGGCATCCATCGCCTGCTCGCCCAGCAGCGACGCGACGCTGGCGTAATAGGCTTCCTTGAGCAGCCCCGGCAGCTCGCGCCCCTTGCGCACCGCCTCCGCGAACCCCTCGAACTGGAGCATCGTCTCGTCATATTCGCCCCAGCCGAGCGGGGTGCCGGGCGTGCGGACGGGAAGCTCCGGGAACCAGGTCGCGCCGCCGATCGGCACCGCGCGCTTGGTACCCGCGGCCACGTCGCACTGCATCTGCGCGAGCGCCGGTACCGCGCCGGGATCCTCGGAATAGATGCGGCCGAGCTCGGGCTCGATCGTCCCCTTGCTCCCCTGGATCTGCTCCTCGCAGCCATAGCGCGCGTTGTTGAGGAGCGACGTGTAGATCGTCTTTCGCCCACCCGGATAGTCGAACACCAAAGCGACATGGTCATAGACCTCGCGCCCGTCCTTCCAGAAGCAGATGCTGCCCGAGCCCATCACCCGCGTCGGCAGCGCGTCCATGAACCAGTTGGCGACCTGAAGCTGATGCGTGGCAAGCTCGGTCATCAGCCCGGCCGATCGGTCGCGATAGAGGCGCCAATTGATCTGGCGGTCGGTCGCGTCGGCGGCGACGGGGCGGCGCCAGCTCTTGTTGCGGTGCCAGCTCGCGCGCACCTGCGTGATCGTGCCGATCTCGCCCGCCGCCGCCCGCTTGCGCGCGGCGAGATAGGTCGGGTGGAACATCCGCTGATGCCCGATCTGGAGCACCTTTCGCGCGCCTCGCGCCCGCGTAATCATCGCGCCGCAATCGGCGATCGTCCGCGCCATCGCCTTTTCGCACCAGACGTGCAGCCCGGCGTCGAGCGCCATGAAGGTCTGTTGCGCGTGAAGGTCGAGCGGGGTTGCGATCACGACGGCGTCGATCCCCTTGGCATCCAGCATCGCGCGATAGTCGGTGAAGCTGCGCGTGCCCGCCGGCACCAGCGCGCGGCCGCGTGCCAGATGCGGGGCATAGCTGTCGCAGATCGCGGCGACGGTGCAGTTCTTCGTCTTCTGGATGTTCTGGATCAGCGCCCGCCCGCGGTCGCCCGTGCCGACGACGCCCAGCCGCACCCGGTCGCCGCGCTGCACGCCCGCTGCCGCCGCGCTCGCCCAGGGCGCCACCGTCGCCATGCCGATCCCGGTCGATGCGGCGAGCACGCGGTCGAGAAAGCCGCGGCGGGTCAGGTCGAAGTCACGCTCGTTCATACATCGGCTTCCTCACGCACCGCCGGCATCGCCGCGGCATGATTGAACAGGTGGCGGCCGCCGGGCCGCGCCGCGATCAGCGCCGCCGCCTCGGCCCGATCGGCGACGATCAGCGCGGTGCTGATCGCCTCGGCCAGCGCGCCGCTCGCCTCGACCGCGATCGCGGTGCGCGGGTGGGCAACCGCGCGGCCGTCGCTCGGGCGGACGGTCGCGGCGCGCCGCGGCGCCAGCATCCCCGGCCCGACGGTCGAGGAGATCGACAGCGCCGCATCCTCGACCTCGATCGCGGCCAAGGTCGCGCCGGGCAGCACCGGGTCGGGGACCGCCAGCGGCCAGCCGCCGCCGAGCGGATGCTGCCCGATCACCGCGATCGAGCTTTCTCCCGCCGAAAGCAACGCGCTGACGACACCGGCTGCGCGAAGGATATCGACCGCGCGATCCAGCGCATAGCCCTTGCCGAACCCGCCAAAGTCGAAGGCGACCGGCGCGCTCGCGGCAACTCGTGCCGCCGCGCGATCGATCGACAGATGATCCCAGCACCCGGGCAAGCCATCGCCGGCCGTCGGATCGAACAGCCCGCCCGTTGCGGCCACCGCCGCGTCGGCAATCGCCAGCGCGTCGAGCAGCAGCGGATCGTCGACCGCCGCGCCGCCCCCCGCCGCCAGCGCTTCGTTGAGCGCGGTGGTGCGGGAGGGGCGGTGGATCGTCAACGCGTCGTCCACCGCCTCGATCGCGCGCCGCGCGGCCCACAGGCAGTCGGTGTCGCCCGGCCCGAAGACGTGCAGCTCGACGCGGGTGCCCATCGCGGCGAACCGCTCGATCCGCGTCTCGATGCTCACGTCAGGCGTTCAGGCCCCAGCCCGGCGCATAGTCGACCGCCCACAGCTTCATCGCCGCCGCGCTCGACGGCCGGCCGGTTCGCGGATCGACGGTCAGGTCGGCATCGGTGCGATAGGCCATGTTGCCCAGGTGGCAGAGCGTCGTGCTGATATGCCCCTCCGCAATCGGTGAGTTCAGCGCCCGGCTCTTGCCGCGGATCACGTCGACGAAGTTCTGCGCGTGATAGACGTCGAGCGCGCCTTCGCCGACCGTCCCGGTCGTCTCTGACGTGGCCGGCGCCTTCGCCTCGCGGATCTTCTTGCCGTCCAGGCCATAGAGCTCGAACCCGTTGCGGTCGACGATCGCCGACCCCTTGGTCCCGAGCAGCAGCACCCCGCGCCCGCGGCCATAGGTCTGGATGCCGTTGCAGCTCTGCCCGTTCCAGCGGATCGTCCGCCCGCCGTCATAATCGAGGTCGAGCGCGAGGGAGTCGTACATTTCCCAATCGTCGCCCTTCCAGAAATTGCGCGCGCCCTTGGCGGACACCTGCGTCGGATAGGTGACGCCCATCAGCCAGCGCGCGATGTCGAGCTCGTGCATCGCGTTGTTGCAGATCTCGCCCGTTCCGTACTTCCAGAACCAGTGCCAGTTATAGTGGACGAGGTTGTCGCGATACGGCCCGCGCGGTCGCGGTCCCTGCCACAGCTCCCAGTCGAGATTGGCGGGCGGGGCAGTCACCTTGCCCTTGCCGATCGACTTGCGGTTGTTGGCGTACCAGGTCTGCGCCTCATAGACGTCGCCCAGCGTCCCGCCGCGGACGAGGTCGAGAAGCTGGCGCGTCTCGATGCTCGATCGTTGCTGGTTGCCGACCTGAAGCACGCGGCCGGTGCGCTTCTGCGCGGCGATCAGCGCCTCGCCCTCGGCCGGTGCGATGCCGATCGGCTTCTCGAGGTAGACGTGTGCGCCCGCCCGCATCGCATCGATGCCGATCTTCGCGTGCGAGAAATCGGGCGTCGCCACCGTGACGATGTCCGCCTCCTTGCGCGCGAGGAGCTGGCGATAGTCGCGCTCCAGCTTGGGCCGGGCAAAGCCCTTGCCCGCGAACGCGTCGGCGCGCTTGGTCAGCACGTCGGAGTCGACGTCGACGATGTGCGTGATCTCGCATCCCGGCACCTTGGTAAAGGCGCTCAGATGCGCCTGTCCCCGGCCATTGATCCCGACCACCGCGACGCGCAGGCGATCGTTCGCACCCTGGATGCGCGCATAGCTTTTGGCCGTCATCGCCAGGCCGGCGGCGGCGCCAGCACCCTTCAGGATCGTTCTGCGGTCCATTCCCTAGTCCCCTTAGCGTTCGCGCAGCTTGATCGAGCGGAAATCGACGCGGTCGCCGTGATCCTGAAGCAGGATCGGACCCGATTCCCATTCGCCGAAGCGCGGCCATTTGGCGTATTTGCTCATCGCGACCAGTCGCCGGAACTCGGGCGAGCCGCGCTCATACTCGACGACCTTGAAGCCGTTCAGCCAGTGCTCGACATGGTTGCCGCGCACGATCAGCAGCGCGCGGTTCCATTCGCCCGGCGGGTTGATGCGCTTGCCCGGGCTGTCCGGGTCCGACAGGTTGCGCGCGGTGATGAGGTCGTAGAGCGATCCCAGAGTCCGGTTGCCGTCGCGGCCCATCTTGGCATCGGGATGCCGTGCATCGTCGAGCAGTTGATATTCCAGCCCGATCGCCGATCCCTCGCCCTTGAGCAGGTTCGGATCGACGAAATACTTGATCCCGCTGTTCGCGCCGGGCGTCAGGCGGAAATCGACCGACAGCTCGAAATTGCGATAATCGCGCGTGGTGATGATGTCGCCGCCATTGGTCGACTCGCCGCCGCCTGAGGGTTCGACCGACAGGATGCCGTCGCGGATCGCCCAGCCCTTGGCGGGGAAGGTCGGTCCCTTCGCGCTCCGCCAGCCGGCGGTGGTCCGCCCGTCCCACAGCAGCTTCCAGCCGGTGCGCTGCTCGCCGGGGCTCAGCCGATTGGTCAGCCAACCGATCTGTTCGAGCTTGGTCTCGGGCAGGGCATGCCGCGCCGGCCGGTCGGTGATGACGCGGATCTTGCGGAAGCGGACCTCGGGGTTCCTGGCCGCGACCTCGTCCGAAACCGAATGGACCTGAAGCGCGATGAAGCCGCGCGCATCGGTGTCGTCGACCAGATCGGTGGCCGGGACGCCGTTGACCCAAGTGCGGATACGGTTGCCGATCGCCTCCACCCGATACCGATTCCAGTCCCCCGGTTTGAAGGCCGCACGCGCCGCGTCGTTGCGACCGAGCGTATAGAGCCACTGGCGGCGCTGCTCGTCATAGAGGCCGCCGCTCCAGCCGCGCTTCGATGGATCGATTTCGGCCTGATAGCCGTGCACGACGCCGTTCCGGTAGTCGGGCCGACGCTGGCCGCGGATCATCATGCCCGAATTCAGCGTGGGATCGGTCTTCGCCTCGAACTCGACGATGAAGTCGCCATATTGCTGGTCCGAGACGAGCCAGCTGTTCGGCGTCTTGGGCGCGGCGCGGCCGATCAGTTCGCCATTCTCGACGCGATAGGGCGCGTTGCCCCCGGTGATCGACCAGCCTGCCAGTCCGGCCTTTGGCGTGACGTCGCGCCACGGCGCCTGCGCGGCGGCAGGCGCTGCCAGCGTACAGGCGGCAACGATGGAAAGGGCGGCCAGGCGCATCGCTAATCCCCTCAAATCGCGGCCTTCACTCGGGCCGATGGGTCGAGCCTAGAATGTGGCTAGACCACAAGCAACCCTCCTGTCAGACATTTCCTCATGCTATGAGGTCGCCGGGCTTGACGCTGCCCCTGGCGCGGCAGAGGACAGGGCGTGACGGTCGAAGAGGATGAGCGGGTGACGGGGGAACAGGGCGGAAAGCTCTATCGCAGGATCGTCGACACGATCAGGGCCGACATCGCCGCCGGCATCTATGTGCCCGGCGCGCGGCTTCCGGCCGAACGCGACCTGACCGAACGCTTCGGCGTCAGCCGCCCGACCATCCGCGAGGCGATGATCGCGCTCGAGATGCTGGGCCTGGTCGAGGCGCGCAAGGGATCGGGCGTGTTCGTCCTCGACTCGAACGTCGCCGCCGCCGCCTCCAACGAGGCCGAACTCGACATCGGCGCATTCGAGATCATTGAGGCACGGCGCCTGCTCGAAGGCGAGGTCGCTGCCGTCGCCGCGACCGAGATCGACGAGGAGCATCTCGCCGAATTGCGGTCGCTGATGGTGGAGATGGAGACCGCGGACACCGCCGCCGCAGAGGTCGCCGACCGCCGCTTTCACATCGCCATCGCCGAGGCGACGGGCAACGCGGTCATCATCGCCGCGGTGACCGATTTCTGGGACATGCGCTTCCGCTCGCCACTGGCGCGAGAGGTGCTGCGCAAGGCCGGCAGCCTGGGAACGCAGAGTCGGCTGGACGAGCATGGCCGCATCCTTCGCGCGCTCGAAGCGCGGTCTCCGGCGGAGGCGCGCGCGGCGATGCGCGACCACCTCAATCGTGTCATCACGCACCTTCTCGACGTCACCGAAACCGAAGCGGTCGAGCGCGCCCGCGCCGAAACCGCCCAGCGACGCCGGGCCCTCGCACGACGCGCCGTGTAAACTGCCAGTCAGATTTGTAAGATCATATTGTCAGGCAGATTTTCCGAGCGTATGACAATCCCCGACCAGGGATGAACGCCGTCAGCGCGTCACTCTGGAAAAGCGGGTCCGCGTGCGCGGATCGCGACTGGAGGGGACTTGATCGTGCAATTCGATTTCAAGCGCAGCATCCGTGCATCGACCAGCCTTGCGGCATTGCTCATCGCATTGCCGGCGGCGGCGCAGACCAGCGATCCGGCTCCGGCCGCCGCGCCGCAGGACAGCGACAGCAACGCCGACATCGTCGTCACCGGCTTTCGCGCTTCGCTCAACCAGGCGCTCCTTCAGAAGCGTGAGGAAACCGCCGCAGTCGACAGCATCGTTGCCGAAGATATCGGCAAGTTCCCCGACTCGAACCTGGCCGAATCGATGCAGCGCATCCCGGGCGTCGCGCTGTCGCGCGGCGACGGCGGTGAGGGGCGCAACATCTCGGTCCGCGGCCTCGGCGCGCAGTTCACGCGCGTGCGCATCAACGGCATGGAGGGCGTGAGCCAGGTCAGCGGCACCGACATCCGCGGCGGCGTCGCCAGCGGCCGGTCGTTCGACTTCGTGACCTTCCCGACCGAGATCTTCTCGTCGCTGTCGGTGCGCAAGACGACCTCGGCCGATGTCGAGGAAGGCTCGCTCGGCGCCACCGTCGACCTGCGCGCGCCAAAGCCCTTCGACACGACGAAGGACTTCAACTTCTCGGCGACCGCGCGCGGCATCTACAACGACATCGCCAAACAGGTCGATCCGCGCCTGTCGGCGCTCGTCTCCAAGCAGTTCGGCAGCAATTTCGGCATCCTCGGCAGCATCGCCTATTCAAAGCGGCACATCGACGAATATGCCTATTCGGCGGTCGATGTCGTGCCGACCTATACCTATGGTCAGGCGCAGCCCGCCGGCACGCCCAATGCAGGCGTCGTCTTCCCGTTCTGCACGCCGGTCGGCTATGTCTACAACGGCGCACCGACGATCAGCCCGGTGCCGGGCTTCGCCAATGGCGGTAATTCGGTCGGCGCCGACGCCAACAATTGCAGCACCAACAATCCGCGCACCGGCACGGCCGCAGCCTATGACTATATTATGAGCCGGCGGGGTGTATCCGGCCGCCCCGGCGGCGGCGTGTTCCTCCCCCGCCTGCCGCGTCCGGTGAAGTCGAGCCAGGAGCAGGAGCGCCTCGCCGGCACGCTGACCGTGCAGTGGAAGCCGAGCGACAACACCGACATCTCGATCGACGGGCTCTATTCGCGTTTCAAGGTCGACCGCCTCGACACGATGATCGACGCGCGTTCGTTCGGCCGCGCCGCCTCGAACCAGGGTCAGCCGATGACGTCGGTGCGCGATATCGAGGTCGATGAGAACGGATCGCTCGTCTACGGCCTGTTCGACGGCGTCGACCTGCGCTCTGAGATGCAGGACGAGGCGTTCACTTCCGAATTCCGGCAGGCCAACTTCAACTTCGACCACCGCTTCTCCGACACTGTGCGCCTCTATGGTCTGGCGGGCATTAGCGAATCGAAGCTCGACATCGACCGTCTTCAGGTTGCGATCGACTCGAACGACACGCGCAACTTCTCGATCGACTTCCGCGACAATCCGCACATCCCGACGATCGGCTATGGCCTCGACCTCACCAATCCGGCCAACTTCCAGTACGGTCCGCCGCTCGCCAACGGCGCGCAGCGCGGGCAGCTGTCGAACTTCATCCGTCGCAATACGATCATCAGCAAGACGTTCGAACTGAACGGCGACTGGGAAGCCGCACCGGGCTTCACCGTCCAGCTGGGCGGCCAGTATCGAACCAACGAATATACCGCGCGCGAGCGGCAGCTTCAGACCAACACCCCGCTGGCGCTGCCGGCTGGCGTGTCGATCGCCGACTTCGCGTTCGTCACGTCGGGCGTCGGCAAGAACCTGAACGGCCAGCTTCAGGACTTCGTCTCGATCGATCCCGACAAGTTCCGCAACGCCGTCGGCTTCGACAGCTACGGCTATTGCAACATCGAGTGCGCCAAGGGTTCGTATGGCGGCGTCAAGGAGACGTACAAGTCGGGCTATCTGATGGTAAAGTTCAACACCGAGGATACGCTGCCCTTCACGCTGCGCGGTGATGCCGGTGTCCGCTACGTCAACACCAAGCTCGAAACCTATGGCGCGATTCCGGCGGCGGCGCCCGCGGGGTCGCCCTTTCCCTCGCGCTACCTGATTTCGGAAGTCGATCGATCGTACGAGGATTGGCTGCCCTCGCTCAACCTTGCGCTCGACGTCACGTCGGACATCGTCGCCCGCTTCTCGGCCGCGCGCGTGATGTCGCGTCCGGCGTACGGCCAGCTTATCCCCAGCGGATCGGCGAACATCAACATCCAGACCGCCTCGATCAGCAACCCGTTCCTCGATCCCATTCGTGCCAACACGCTCGATGCGTCGCTCGAATGGTATTTCGCGCCGGGGTCGCTGATCTCGATCGCCTATTTCTACAAGGACATCGAAACCTTCATACAGTCGACGCGCGACCTGGTGCCGTTCCGCGACCTGGGTCTGCCGCTGTCGCTGCTGGAAAATACGGGAACCGGCGTCACGCCCGACAATCTCTTCACCGTGACGCGCAACAACAACACGCCGGGCGGCCCGCTGAGCGGGGTGGAGGTCAACGCCCAGATCCCGTTCCGCTTCCTGCCGGGCGCACTTAGCAACTTCGGCGTGCTGGCCAACTTCACGCGCGTGCGGTCGACGATCAACTACATTATCTCGCCCACCGCCTCGACGACGGCGTCGCTGACCGGCCTGTCGCCCGAAACGGCGAGCGGCACGCTCTATTACGAGGACAAGAAGTTCAGCATTCGCTCGACGATCAACTATCGCTCGTCGTTCCTGACCAGCGTGCCGGGCGGCGGATCGGTCGATGCGGATTCGCTGTCGAACTCGAGCTCGATCTTCGTCGATGCCTCCGCCTCGTACAACCTGACCGACAACATCAAGCTGATCGCCGAGGCATCGAACCTGACCAACGAGACCAACCGGCTGACGGCGGATTCGGTGCGACAGGATCCGCTCTACACCGCCTATTTCGGTCGCACCTTCGCCCTGGCGGTGAACCTGACGTTCTAAGGGGCGCTCCGGCCCCGGCTGCTCCACCGGAACGGCCTGCGCCTTGAAAACGCAGGTCGTTTCCGGAGCTTGCCTCGCATCAAAGCTTGCAGACTTCGTCCCAAGGGTGCCAAGCCGACGCTCCTTGCGATCGGCGCGCTAGCCGCTTCGCCGCTCGAACCGGAGATTACGGCATGATCGGACTGTCGGCGTTGGCACTGGTCATGGCGCTGGACGGGGAGCGCGCGCGAGCGGCAGCGTCGTCCAATCAGCGTGCCAAGCCTGCACCGTGCGATATCTATGCCGCCGGCGGGACACCATGCGTCACGGCGCACAGCACGACGCGCCGGTTGCTTTCGCGGTATGAGGGGCCGCTCTATCAGGTGAAGCGGCAATCCGATGGCCGTCTGATCGACATCGGCCTTGAGCGATCCCCCGACACGGGCTTCGTCGATGCGGCCACGCAAGACCGCTTCTGTGCCGAGACGCTCTGCTACATCACGATGATCTACGATCAGTCGGGGCGGGGGAACCACCTGTTCCAGGCGCCGCCGGGGCCCCTCTATCCCGGACCCGAAAAGGGCGCGTTCAACGCGTTGCCGATCGCCGACATGGCGCCGATCACCATCGGCGGCGGGCGCAAGGCCTACGGCGTTTACATCATGCCGGGCATGGGCTTCCGGAACAACAACGCGCGGGATCTGCCGATCGACGACGAGCCTGCCGGGATTCATGTCGTCGTCGACGGCACGCATTACAGCAGCGGTTGCTGCTTCAACTATGGCAACGCGTCGACCAACGGCCTCGCGGTCGGCACCGGCACGATGGAGAGCGTCTATTTCGGCACCTCCAGCGGCTGGGGAAGCGGCGCGGGCAAGGGGCCGTGGATCATGTCCGACATGGAGGCGGGCCTCTTCTCCGGATACGAGGCGGGCGTGAACGCGGCCAACCCGTCGATCGATTGGCGGTTCGTGACGGGCATGTTCGGCGGGGGTGGCCGCAATTTCTGGAACCTGCGCGGCGGCGATGCGCAGGCGGGGGCGCTCCGGACCTTCTACGAAGGCGCACGCCCCGGTTCGCGGGAGAACGACGCCTATTTCCCGATGCACAAGAAGGGTGCGATCCAGATGGGAAATGGCGGCGACAACGGGAACGGGTCGGCCGGCACCTTCTATGAAGGCGTAATGACGGCCGGGCATCCCAGCGCCCGGGTGGCCGAAGCCGTCCAGGCGAACATCGTCGCGGCCGGGTACGACCTGCCGATCCTGGCGCAATCGCGGCTGACCGGCTTTACGCCGGGCGGGACGGCAGAGCTGACGGTCACCTTCCACAACAGCACGCGCGACACCGCGCGCGACGTGGATCTGACGGTGGCGGGTCCGTCGGGATGGGTCGCCACGCCGGCGAGCGATGTTCGCTTCGGCACCGTGCCGCCGGGCGGCACGGTGCAAGGCCGGTTCCGGATCGCATCCCCGGCGGGCGCCAGCGCCGGCTATCTGACCGCACGGGCGGGGTGGAGCGATGCGTCGGGCGCGCGAACCGACACCAGCGCGCAGCGGGTGCGCAGCGCCGAAGCGGTCAAGATCAACGAAGTCCGCTTTGCCACCGGCGGGAACGCGACCGATCAGTTCGTCGAGCTCTACAACGCCTCGGACCGGGCGGTCGACATTTCGGGCTGGAAGCTCGTCAACACGCGCACGTTCTTCGCGCCGCTGCCGCTCGCGACGATCCCGGCGCGGACGCTGCTGGCGCCCGGCAGACACTATCTGCTCGGCCTCGCGGCGTCGGGTCTGGTGGCGCCGGTGGAGGCGGGATCACGCGCGGTCGAGGTGCGGAGCGCAGCGGGCTTCGCACCCGGCCAGTCGATCGAGATCGGCGGCGAGCGTCGCCGCATCGCGCAGGTCGGGCGCGAGGCGAGCGAGCCCACGACGATCTTCATTCCGGTTTCGACCGGCCCGCGCCTGGTCGTGCCGGCCGGATCGACCAATCTGCCGGTGATGAACACCGCCGGCTTCACGGTCGGCGACCGGATGGGCATCGACGCCGGCGGCAATCACGAGGTCGTGACCGTCACCGCCGTCGGCAAGGCCGGCACGCAGACCGTTCTGTCGGTCCCGGCCAAAAAGGGCGACACGATCGTCAAGGTCGAGGACGTTTCCAACCTGACGGTCGGCGATACGCTGTCCGTGGGGTCCGGCCAGCGGCTGGAATGGGTGAAGGTCGCCGCGATCGGAACGGCAGGCGCCGCCGGCACCGGGGTGACGCTTGCCGCACCGCTCCGCTTCGACAACATGGTCGGCGTTGATGTCGCCGGTCGCGGCGCCGGCATCAGCTTCACGCCCGCAACCCGCCATGCGCATGGCAGCGAGGACGCGGTGCAGGCGCTGGGGAGCGGCCTGACGCTCGACCGGCCGCTCGCGCGCCGCCATGATCCGGGCACGCCGATCGTCAACCCGCGCGTGCGCACGGCGGGCTATCAAGGACCGGCGCCGCAGCAATGGTTCGGCGGCGAGCTATCGATCCGCGGCGGCTCGATCGCGCTCACCGATCCAAGCGGTCAGGTACAGGTCGACGCGATCGTGTACGGATCGCAGCAGAGCAATTCGAGCGCCAGCGGCGTCGTCACCACGCCCGCGGTCGCGCTGCTGGAAGGCGACCAGCATCAGGGCGGCTGCATCGCGGTTATCCCCGGCGCGGGCTCCGGCCCGAGCGCGTCCGCAACCGCGCGCGCGGCGGCGGCACCGGGCAGCCCGAACCGCAGCATCGGCCGTTATCCCGACGGTGCCGACACCGACAACCTCTGCCGTGACTTCATGACCCAGCCAGCGACGACGGCGCCCCAGGGTGCGGCGGCCGGCGCCACCACGATCGGCGTGGCGAGCGTGGCCGACTTCGTGCCCGGCCAGTCGATCACGATCGGCACGGGCGCCGCCGCCGAGCGCGCGATCGTGGCGGATGTCGGGTCGTCGGGTGCGACGACGATCCGCAGCCCGGTCGAGCAGGGCGGCAGCGTCGTCGAGGTGACGGACGCGACCGGCTTTCGCAAGGGCCAGGCGATCACCATCAGTCAGGGCGCGGATGCGGAGGAGGTCGTCGTCGCGGCCAGCCAGAATGGACGTGCCGGCGCACGCATCACGCTGACCCGGCCGCTGGCCCGCGCCTATGCGGTCGGCACCGCGGTTGCCGGGAGCGGGATCAAGCTGCGCGCGCCACTTAAGCGAGCGCATCCGACCGGCGTGCCGGTCACGGCGGAACTGCCGACGCCGGGGGCGCCGAACGCGTACAAGCCGAAGCCCGCCCAGAACCCCTAACGCAGCAGGGGCTCCGCCACGCACGCTTCACCGCTGAGCATCGTCAGGTCGGGATCGCCGGCCGATCGCGCCTCCGCCGGCGGGAGGATGCCGAGCCCGGTCAGCAGCGCCGCTTGACCCTCGGCCTCGAACCTGGCGGCGATCGCGCGAAAGGCGCCGATCGCGGCCGGACCGGGTGGAATGGCACGACCCTCCCGCTGGAGCTTGAGGTCGTGCGCGTCGAAGGCATTGGCCAGGTAAGACGCTTGTTCGTCGGGCGTTCGCATGCCCGCCAGGATCGCCAGGACGATCAGCTGGTGCTCCTGCGGCACCGCCTTGCCACCGCCCAGCACCGGCGAGGCGAGCACCTGGATGTCGGCGGAGGCGAGCGCCTGCTCGCACAGATGCCGGTTGAGCGCGTCGCAGCGCCGACGTTGCGCGGGCGTCGCCTCGCGCGCGGGCTGGGCGATGCCGAGCCCCGTCAGCATCATGAGTGCGCTCAGCAACTCGCGGATGTCGAAACCCGAGAGCGAGGCGGCCTCGCTGATCTCCTTGACGGTCTTGGCGCGATAACCATCGGTCGCGAGATACTTGACCACGGGCCGATAGATGCGCTCGTCGAGCGTCAGCTCGCCTTGCGGAGTCGGGTGCCGATAGCCGATCGTGGCGACAGGCAGGACGAGGGCGAAGGCGGTTTCCTGCCAATGTCGCCGCGCATCGACGCTGCCGAGCGGTCGCGCGCCCTTGACGAAGATGTCCATCCGGAACTTCTGGTTGACGAGGAAGTCGCGCACGGTCTCGCGCATGATGGGATGCGCGATCGAGCCGAGAATCTGCGCCTCGCTCGGTCGCAGCGCATAGTCGGGCAGATGGTCGAGCAGCCGGGCCGAGGCGGCATAGCTGAGCTTCACCGTCCCGAGCGCGTCGCTGACACCCGAGAAATAGCCGACCTGCCAGTCCGCATTGAAATACTCATGGGCCAGATAGTGGCGATTGCTGCCGGCGATCTGCGCCAGGAACGGCTCTGCGCCCGCATTCTCGGCGAAATAGCGGCCGCCGGCACCGGCGAGTTCGCGGGCGAAGGTGATCGCCTTGTCGATCAGTGCGGGGATGTCGGTCGAACGGGTCGCGGCATAGTCGATGTGGCGCGCCATCAGGTGGCGTACCGGCATCGTCGCTGCCCAGCCGGGCTGACAATTATAGCTGAGGAAGACGATGCCGCCCGGCTTCAGCCGGCGATCGATGATGTCGAGGATCGCGGCGCGGTTCGCGTCCGAGATCCAGCTCCAGACGCCATGCAGCGCGATGACGTCGAACGCCGGCAGGTCGTCACGCGCCGCCAAGCTGGCAAAGCTGTCGTCCGACAGCGCGGCATCGGCGCCCGATACGCCCGCCAGCGTCCGTGCGTGCAGCGCGTGCGCGGGGTTGAAGTCTGCGCCCCAATAGCGCCCAGGCGCCGCGGCCGCGTGCATGTTGATCGACACACCCTGGCCGAAACCCAGCTCCAGATAGGTGCAATCGTCGATGTCCGGCGGCTGTACATTGGCCGCGAGGCAGGCGAGCCGAAGCATCGTCGGATTGAGCTCGCGGTAATAGCCATAGGTATAATCAAGGTCGGCGACATAGCCGTCCGACCAGCTGGCCTGCATGGGTCCGGGGGTCAAAATATGCTCCAGGATTGATGGCGGTCGCGGCGAATGGTCAGGGTCAGGTCGCCTGACCGCGGCTTCGGGCGTCGGGCACTGGCGGGGCGGGTAGGGCGATCGTCCCCCGGTTCGCACGGGACGAAAGCGGGTCGGTGACGGTGGGGGCGGTGCGGGAGTCGCGCACCAGATGGCCGACCAGCCGCCGGATCTGATCGTCAACGTCGAGGTCGATGGGCATGGCAGGGCTTCCGATTGCTTCGAACGTCCGCGACCGTGGCAGCGGGCGTCAGCGAGGGGGATGCCCGATCCTTCGGAAGACTTGCCCAATGCTCCGGTCGGGGCGCATCCTGGGCTGCGCCGCAGATGCCGGTCGGCGAGTTTGGCGAGCGAACGCGCCTGAAGAATGGGCCGCAGCCTATTGACGGATCCGCCGATCCTCACGACCTGCGCGGCTCCGGCCTCGGAAACGACGGGGCTGCCCTCTCGCGCTGCAAGGTGATCGGATGACGGTGAACAAGGTCGCGGTACTCGGTCTTGGGCTGATGGGCGCCGGCATGGCGCGCAAGCTGGTCGAGGCAGGACTGGAGGTGGCGGTCTGGAACCGGAACCCCGCCAAGTCCGAGCCGCTCGGGCAGGCCGGCGCCCGCGTCGCCGCCACCCCGGCCGATGCGGCGCGCGGCGCCGATCTCGTTGTCGCGATGCTCGCCAATGACGACGCCTCTCGCGAGGTCTGGCTCGGACCGGACGGTGCGCTGGGCGCGATGGAGCCGGGCTCCATCGCGGTCGAGGCGAGCACGCTGACGCATGACTGGATCGTCGAGCTGGCGAGCGAGGCGACCGCGCGCGACGTCTCGCTACTCGATGCGCCGGTGACCGGCAGCCGCCAGCAGGCCGAGGAGGGGGCGCTGCGCTTCCTCGTCGGCGGCGATGCTGACGTGGTCGGGCGGGCCCGGCCGGTCCTGACCGCGATGGGGAGCGGCGGGATAGAGCATTTGGGTCCGACGGGCAGCGGCGCGCTGGTCAAGCTCGCCAACAACTATCTTTGCGGGGTTCAGGTCGCGAGCCTCGCCGAGGCGATCGTCATGCTCGAGCGGAACGGGCTGGACATCGAGCGGGCGGTCGAGGTGCTGCTGAGCGGCGCGCCGGCCAGCCCGATGGTCAAGCTGCTGTCGCGCCGCATGCTCGACCGCGCCTATGCCCCCAACTTCTTCGTGCCGTTGATGGCAAAGGATCTCGGCTATGCCGAGCGGATGCTGGGCGACGCGGCGATCGAGTCCGAATTGGCGGCGGCCGCGCGGCGCCGGTTCGAAGCGAGCGCCGATGCCGGTCATGCCGAGGCGGACATCGCCGCGGTGATCAAGCCGCTGCGCGATCAGGCGACCTGAACGGGCGCGCAGTCCACGAGCTGATTAGACCCTTGGCCTGACACGCTTCTGTCGATGTATAGGGGCGTGATGCGCCCCCTCATGATCCTGTTGCTCGCCATGGCGGCGAGTGTGTCCGCGCCTGCCCATGCGCAGCAGAACGCCTTCGATCTGGTCGGTCCGACGGTCGCGCTCAGCGTGACGCGCGGCGGGTCGACGCTGTCGATCGCCCGCGTCCCGAACCTTCAGGCGGGCGATCGGCTGACTGGGCGGGCGGACCTGCCCGCGGACAAGTCGGCGCGGTACCTGCTCGTCATCGGTTTCCTTCGCGGCGCTGCGACGCCGCCGCCGAAGGACTGGTTCTTCCAGACGAAGACGTGGCAGCGTGGCAAGAAGCCGTTCACCGTCACCGTGCCGGAAGGGGCTGAACAGGCGATCGCGCTGCTCGTGCCCGAGGCGGGCGGAGGCTTCGGTGCGGTGGTCGACGCCGTCCGCGAGCGGCCGGGTGCCTTCGTGCGCGCGTCGCAGGACCTGTACCAGGCCTCGCTCGATCGCGCCCGGCTGGAGGCGTTCGTGGCCGGGATCACGAGGATCGAGGAGAGCGATCCCGACCGTCTCGACACCGCCTCCCCCGTGCTCGCCGGTTCGCTGGCGCTGCGCCTGAACAGCGAATGCCTGACGCGGCAGCGCGCGCTGCGGGCCGCTTGCCTGACGCAAAGCCGAGAGAATCAGGTGCTTCAGGCGTCGTCGAACACCCCGTCGGTCGGCGAGCGGCTGATCGGAGCGCCGACCGACGTCGCCTATCGCATTGCCGCCACGCGCGAGGCGGGCGCGGGCTTCTACAGCCCGTACATCGGGCTCGCGCGCGACCTGGTGCGGCTGTTCGGGGCGTTCCGCTCGACGCCCTACCAGTATCTGCCCGCGCTCGCGCTGGGGCGGGACGAAGCGTTGCAGCTCCGGCTGAACACGCCGCCCGCCTTTGCCAATCCCCGGTCGGTGCTGGTGGTCGCGTTGCCGCCGGTCGGCCCGGCGCCGAAGCCTGCCTGGCGCGCCGGTGCGAAGGGCGCGCTGTGCCTCGCGCGGCCCGGGATGGTGTTGCCGATCGAGAATGCGCCGCTGCTCTACGCGACCGACTATGCGAGCGATTTGTCGCTCGACGTGCAGACTTCGGGCGGACGCACCGTGCAGCTGCCGGTCACCGTGAACGCGGAGCGCGGCGGGCTGCGGATCGCCGACGCTTCGGCCGCCAAGGACATCCTCCAGGTCGTCGGTGCCTCGTTGAGCGGCCGGTGGGGCTTCGACCGCTTCGACGATCTGCGCTTTCCGGTGCAGAGCGGCGCGGTGGCGGGCTGGACGCCGCGGCCGGATGCCGATGTCGTGGTCGGCCGCGACCATCCGCTCGTCCTGAAGGGCGGGGCGTCGGCCTGTATCGACGGCGTGGCGCTCCGGTCGGCGGCGGGCGAGGCGGTGCCGGTCGACTGGAAAGCGACCGGACCCGACGAGATCACCGCCAAATTGCCGCTCGCGCGCACCAGTCCCGGCCCGCTCACCCTGCTCGTCACCCAGGCGGGCACGGCACCTGTCACGGTGAGCCTGAATGCTCGCAACGAGCCGAGCCGGCTGGACGGGTTCGCCCTCCACGTCGGCGATGCGGAAGGGATCCTCACCGGCGCGCGGCTCGACCAGGTGACCGAGCTTCGCCTTGGCGATGCCCATTTCCAGCCCGGTGCGATGGTGCGCGGCGAAAAGGGCGAGCAGCTCAAGCTTTCGAGCGGCGATAGCATCGCCAACGTAACTGCGGGGACCGGCGAGGCGGTCGTTCGGTTCGGCGACGGGCGGACGCAGAAGGTGCGCGCCGTCATCGCGCCGCCGCGTCCCAGCCTCGCCCTCATCAGCCGCAGCGTGGAGGCGCAACCCCAGGCTGGCGGCTTCCGGTTCACGCTGCCCGAAGGAACGCTGCGACCGGACGACAGGCTGACCTTTTCGGTCCGGGCGACGACGGGCTCGCTGCGCGCCGACGACGTGATCGAGGTCGCGACGCAGGATGGCAGTTCCCGCGCTCGCCTGTCCGCCACGTCGGGGGGCTTGCAGCGCGTCGGCGCGGATGTCGCCATCGCGTCGATCCGCCCGGCCGAACTGCTGGGCAGCGCCGCGGTCGGCGGTCTGCGCTTCCGCCTGCTGCGCGCGTCGGGCGACGGCGACTGGCAACCGCTGGCTCAGGTGGCGCGCCTGCCCTTCCTGGATCGGCTGTCCTGCCCGACAGAGGCCGGACCATGCACGCTGACCGGCAGCAGCCTCTTTTTCTTGGGCGCGATCTCGGACGAGCCGGATTTCACCCGGCCGGTGGTCGTGTCCGCGGGGTTCGTCGGCAGCCAGATCGAGTTGCCGCGGCCGCGAGGACCCGGATTGTACCTTCGCCTGCGCGACGTGCCGACCGCCGTCATCCAGGCGGAACCGCAATCGGCGGCAGCCACCGGCAGGTAGGCTTTCCACCCTGACGTTCGGCTCGGCCAATCCCTGAAGCGCGTGGTCGCATAAGACCTTAACCGTCACTCGCGCGTCATTTTCGGATCATAGTCGGCCGCCCGGATGACGCGCATGGCGTCATGGGAGGTCGCGTCACATGGGTCGTCAGTATCACTCGCTCGCCACCAGCAACTTCGCGCAGGACTGGTCGAACACCGACCTGCTCTCGACCCCCGACAATTGGGACGCGGTGGCGAGCATCGTTGGGTATCGCGGCGACGATCTCGACTTCGACGATCCACGCCAGGTCTCGGGCACGAGCAACGTGGTCGACGTCAACGTCAACCTGCCCAACCCCGACACCTACACCACCGGCGGCGTCGCCGAGTTCGAGCTGGCCGACGCGGTCGTCGCACTCCAGGGGTCCGGGACGGCCGACGCGCCTTACCTAGCCTTCTACCTCGATGCGACGGGCCGGCAGGACATCGTCTTCTCGACGCGGCTGCGCGACATCGACGGCGCGACCAGCGCGGTCCAGCAGATCGCGGTGCAGTACCGCATCGGCGACAGCGGCGACTGGCTGAACATCGAGGGTGGCTATGTCGCCAACGCCAATATCGGCCGCGACACGGCCGTCAGCGTCACGTTGCCCGCCGCCGCCAACGGTCAGGCCGAGGTGCAGGTGCGCGTCATCACCGTCGACGCGGCCGGAAGCGACGCGTTCATCGGTATCGACGACATCAGCGTGACCAGCCAGCCGCTCGCGCCGCCGCCCGCCGCCGGCATCCTGTCGATCGCCGACGCCAGCGTGGTCGAGGGCGATGCGGGCACCGCAACGCTCGCCTTCACCGTGACGCGCGCCGGTGGCAGCGCGGGTGAGGTGTCGGCGACCTGGACGGTGACGCCGGGCACGGCCGGTGCCGACGATTTGGCGACGACCACGCTGACGGGCACCGTCACCTTTGCCGATGGCGCGACGAGCGCGGTGATCGAGATCGCGGTGGCGGGCGACACGCGGTTCGAGGCCGACGAGACGATCGGCATCGCGCTGACCGCGCCCACCGGCGGCGCGACGATCGCCGATGGTGAGGCGGTCGGCACGATCGTCAACGACGACGTCCCGGCGCCCGCCGGCCCCGCCAACGTGTTCATCAACGAGATCCATTACGACGATGCCGGTGTCGATGTCGGCGAGGCGGTCGAGGTCGCGGGCGCGGCGGGTACCGACCTCACCGGCTGGTCGCTGGTTCTCTACAACGGCAATGGCGGCACCACCTACGCGACCTATGCGCTGGGCGGCACGATCGCGGATCAGGCCAATGGCTATGGCACCGTTTCGGTCGCGACGCCGGGCATCCAGAACGGCTCGCCCGACGGCATCGCGCTGGTCGATGCGGCCGGCCGGGTCGTGCAGTTCCTGTCCTATGAAGGGCCGCTCACCGCCACCAACGGCCCGGCCGCGGGCATGACCGCGACCGACATCGGCGTCGCCGAGGAGGGCGTGCCGGAGGGCACCTCGCTCCAGCTCAAGGGCACCGGCGCGGGCTATGAGGACTTCACCTGGGCGCCGGCGAGCGACGACAGCTTCGGCGCAATCAATGACGGCCAGAGCTTCATCGGGGCGACCGCGACGGGTCAGGTCTCGATCCGAGACGCGCAGGTGGGCGAGGGCGATGCCGGCACCGCCGAACTGAGCTTCACCATCCGCCGCGCGGGCGGCACCGCGACCGCCGCCAGCGTCGACTATCAGGTCGTGCTGGACGGCACCGCCGACGTCGGCGATCTGGCGCCCGGGGCCGTGCTGACGGGCACGATCACCTTCGCCGCTGGCCAGTCGAACGCGGTCGTCACGCTGCCGGTCGCGGGCGACACGGTGGGCGAGGGGAACGAGACGCTCCGCGTCGTCCTGTCCAACCCGGTCGGCAATATCGCCATCGCCGATGGCGAGGCGGTGGGGACGATCGTCAACGACGATCTGGTCACGCTGGCGATCGGGGCGATCCAGGGCGCCGGACACAGCTCGGCTTTCGTCGGCCAGACGGTGCGGACCGCGGGCATCGTCACCGCGGTCGATTCGAACGGCTACTACATCCAGGACGCGGGCGACGGGAACGCGGCGACGTCGGACGGCATCTTCGTCTTCACCGGCGGCGCGCCGACCGTCCGCGTTGGCGACGCGCTCGACCTGACCGGTGCGGTCAGCGAGTTCCTGCCGGGCGCCACCGGCCTGTCGATCACGCAGCTGTCGGACGTCACCGCCACCGTTACCTCGAGCGGCAATGCGCTGCCCGAGGCGGTGCGGATCGGCCAGGGCGGCCTGATGCCCCCGACCGAGGTGATCGAGGATGACGGCTTCACGAGCTTCGACCCGACCACCGACGGCCTCGACTTCTATGAGGCGCTGGAGGGGATGCGCGTCACGATCGACGCGCCGCGCGTCGTCGATGCCACCAATTCGTTCGGCGAGACCTGGGTGGTCGCCTCGAACGGCGTCGGCGCCACGGGCCTCAACGACCGCGGCGGCATGACGATCTCGGCGGGCGACTATAATCCGGAGCGTATCCAGATCGACGACGATGCCGCGGTGTTCGCAGGCTTCGCGCCGAACTATTCGCAGGGCGACCGGCTGGGCGACGTTACCGGGATCGTCAACTATGCGTTCAACAGCTACGAAGTCATCGTGACCGAGGCGGTGACGGTGGTCGAGGACGCGGCGCCGCCGGCCAAGGAAGTTGCCGATTTCGCAGGCGACGCCGATCATCTGACGATCGCGACCTTCAACGTCGAGAATCTCGATCCTTCGGACACGAGCTTCGGCCTGCTCGCGCAGAACATCGTCTATAGCCTGCGCGCGCCCGACATCATCGGCGTGCAGGAGATCCAGGACGCGGACGGCGCGGCCAACGGCACCGACCTGTCGGGAACGCTGACTGCCCAGACGCTGATCGCCGCGATCGAGGCGGCGGGCGGGCCGTCCTATGCCTATGTCGAGGTCGCGCCCACCGTCGCCGGCTCGACCGGCGGCGAGCCGGGCGGCAATATCCGCAACGGCTATTTCTATCGTACCGACCGCGTCGACTATGTCGAGGGTAGCGCCCGGCTGATCGAGGGCAGCCCCTATGAGGGCTCGCGCAAGCCGCTCGTCGCCGACTTCACCTTCAACGGCGAAACGGTGAGCGCGATCAACGTCCACTTTACGTCGCGCGGCGGTAGCGAGCCGCTGTTCGGCGCCAATCAGCCGCCCGCCAACGCCGGGGAGGCTGCGCGGGAGGCGCAGGCGGCGGGCGTGCTCGCCTATATCAACGAAGCGCTGGCGGGCGATCCCGATGCCAATTTCGCCGTGCTCGGCGATTTCAACGGCTTCTATTTCGAGGAAGCGCAGCAGCAGCTGACGCGCGATGGCGTGCTCACCAACCTGGCGACGCTGCTGCCGGAGGAGGAGCGCTACAGCTATCTGTTCGAGGGCAATTTCCAACTGCTCGACAACATCCTCGTCACCGGCGGGCTGCTGGGCGGCGCGCGATATGACGCGGTCCACATCAATGCCGGCCAGTCGGGTCAGACCAGCGACCATGACCCGCAGGTCGCGCTGCTCCACATCGCCCGCCCCAACGAGGCGCCGGTTGCCGTCGACGATGCGGTGGCGGTCAACGAGGATGCCTCGACCGGCAACCTGGTGCCGACCCTGCTCGCCAACGACCGCGACGAGGGCGCGCTGACGATCGTCGGCGTCGACACGTCGGGGACGCAGGGGAGCGTCGTGTTCGATGCCGCGACGCAGAGCCTGCGCTACATCGCCGATGCCGACGCGTTCGACGGCCTGGCGAACGGCGCCAAGGCGACCGACCGCTTCACCTATACCGTTCGCGATGCGGGCGGGCTGGAGAGCAGTGCGAGCGTCACCGTGACGATTACCGGCATCGACGACAGCCGCGTGCGGATCGGCACGATCTTCGGCGACAAGCTGGTCGGTACCGCGGGTGAGGACACGATCTATGGCCTGATCGGTAACGACACGATCCAGGGCCTGGATGGGCGTGACATGCTGTGGGGCGGCCTCGGCAACGACCTGCTCGACGGCGGCAACGGCAATGATCGCCTGGCCGGCGGGCTCGGCAACGACACGCTGCTGGGCGGCGCGGGCGACGACTATCTGGCGGGCGGGCTCGGCCGCGACACGCTGACCGGCGGCGACGGCATCGACCGCTTCGCCTTCGGCATCCTGTCGGGCAGCGACACGATCACCGATTACGAGGTCGGGACCGACATCATCCGGCTGGAGACGGGTGCCGCGGTCGCGCGCCACGAGGTCCGCGACTTCGACCGCGACGGCCAGCTCGACCTCAAGCTCGTGTTCGCGCTGGGCGGCGACGTCACGCTGCTCGGCATCGACAATATCGGCAAGGTGACGTTCGAGCGCGGCGAGAGCCTGCTCCCGCTCGAGACGATCCTCTGAGGCCAAGGCGGACCGGCGACACGCAGGGGCGTGTTGCCGGCCGTCAGACCAGCGCCGCGATCGCCAGGCAGGTGGACAGGCCGACGACGACGTTCATCGGCAAGCCGATCTTGATGAAGTCGGAAAAGCGATAGTCGGCGGCGGCATAGACCATCGTGTTCGTCTGATACCCGACGGGCGTCGCGAAACTGGCGGAGGCGGCGAACATCACCGCGATGATGAGCGCGCGGGGATCCTGCCCCGTCGCCTCGGCCAGGCCGATCGCGACCGGTGTCATGATGACCGCGACCGCGTTGTTCGTGACCGTCTCCGTCAGCATCGACGTCAGGAAATAGAGGATCAGGATCACGCCGAGCGGCGACAGGCCGCCAAGCCAGGGCGAGATCGCGCCGACGATCAGGTCGACGGTGCCGATCGCCTCCAGCGCGCTGCCGATGCCCAGCATCGCGAAGATCAGCACCAGCACGCTGCCGTCGAGCGAGCGCCACGCTTCCTCCGCATCGACGCAGCGGGTGACGAGAACGATGCCGACGCCGACGATTGCGAGCAGCGCGGTGGGCATCACGCCGAGCGCGGCGAGGGCGATCACCCCGCATAGCACGCCGATCGCGACCGGCGCCCGCTGCCGTCGGAAGCGGCGGATGTGCGAGGTGTCCTCCGAAATCAGGTTGGTGTTCGCGCGCAATTCGGTGATCGCCGCTTCGTCGGCCGCCACCAGCAGGCTGTCGGCGGCGCGCACGCGAACGCTGCCGAGGTCCGGCCCCGGCAGATGCCGCACCCGGCCGATCCCTAGGATGCGTGCCGGCAGGTTCGACAGGAACGGTATGTCGCGCAACTCGCGGCCGAGTGCGGGATGCGTCGGGCTGACGGTCAGGCCGATGAGCTGGACGTCGTCGGCGCGCGCGCCGGCGGACAGCCGGATGGGGCGCCCGACATTCTGAAGCCCCACCAGATAGCTTTCGCTGCGCGCCAGATCGTCGAGCTCGTCAGCGGTTGCACTGACGATCAGGCGGTCGGTCGCTTGCAGCGCCAGGTCGGGCGAGGGGCTGCGATCCAGTTGCGAGCCGCGGCGGACCGCGATCAGGCGCACCGCGTTGCGGCGAAGAAAGGCCAGATCGGCGATCCTGACGGTCTTGGCCAGCGCCTCGGGCAGCAGCGCGATCTCGGTGAGATAGGGGAGCTGGTGCCGATCGGCGATCGCGTTGTCTGGCCGGGACGGCAGCAGCCGGGGGCCCAGGACGAGCATGGTCACCGCCCCCGCGGCCATCGTCACCAGGCCGACGGCGGTGATTTCGAAGATGCCGAAGCCGGGCTGCCCGTTCGCCCTTGCGACGCCATCGACCAGCAGGTTGGTGGACGTGCCGACCAGCGTCAGCGTGCCGCCCAGGATCGACAGATAGGATAGCGGGATCAGTAGCCGGGTGGCCGGGATGCCCACCGACCGCGCCAACCGGCGGACGAGGGGGATCAGGACCATCACGACGGGCGTGTTGTTGATGAAGGCGGGCGCGATTGCGGCGCCGGTCAGCATCTCCGCGACCGTTCGCCGGGGTGCCTTGCCCGCCCGCCTGACGATCAGGCTGGCCAGCGCCTCGATCGTGCCAGTACGCACGAGCGCGCCCGACAGGATGAAGAAGGCGGCGATGGTGATCGGCGCCGAATTCGCAAAGGCGCCGGTGACGAGCGGCGGCGTCAGCCAACCCAGCGCGATCATGATCGCCGCGCCCGCCACCGCGACGGTGACCGGGGGAAAGCGTTCGAGCGCGAACGCGCCGAACAGCGCGATGACGAACAGCAGCCCAAGCACCGCCCGGTGCACTTCCACGAAGGCAACGATCTCGCTCATGCCGGGCCGGTTAGCGCCACGTCAGCTGTTCGCGGTCGTGGCGGGCGTGTCCTGCTTCGGCGCTTCGAACGTCGCCCAGTCGCCGTCCCCGCTCGGCTTGGGCGGCGGGCCGGCGACGCTCTCTTGCTCGCCGGCCGCGCCGAGCCGGTGGCGGTGCAGATGCACCTTGGCGATCATGTTGGCCGAGATCGGCGCGGTGATGAACAGGAATAGCGAGATCAGCAGCTCGTGCGCGGTCCAGACGCCCAGCCGCACCTGGAAATAGATCACCGAGGCGAGCAGCAGCGCCCCCAGCCCCAATGTCGTCGCCTTGGTCGGGCCGTGCAGCCGCTCCATCGTTGACGGCAGGCGGACCAGCCCCCAGCTGCCGATCAGCGCGAAGCCGCCGCCGAGCAGCAGCAACAGGGCGATGGCGGCGTCGGCGACCACGCTCATTCGACGATGTCCCCGCGCAGGATGAACTTGCAATAGGCGATGGTGCTGACGAAGCCGACCATGGCGAGCAGCAGTGCGGCCTCGAAATAGATGTCGTTGGCGGCGATCATGCCGATCAGGATGATGAGCGCAATGGCGTTGATGACCATCGTGTCGAGCGCGACGATCCGATCGCCCAGCGCCGGCCCGCGCAGCAGCCGCCAGACGTTGAGCGTCAGGGCTAGCGAGACGCAGCCCGCCGCGACAAGGAGCGCGACTTCGGTCATGCGAAGATCCGTTGCAGGCGGGACTCGTAGCGAGCCTTGATGCGCGCGATCTCCGCCGCCTCGTCTACCACGTCGAGCGCGTGGACCAGCAGGAAGCGGCCATCGGCGGAGACGTCGGAGGAGACGGTGCCGGGCGTCAGGCTGATCGTGCCCGCCAGCATCGTGATCGCCTCCGGCGTGTCGAGCGCGATCGGAACGACCAGCCAGCGCGCGCGCAGGTCGCGGTTGCGCCGGAACAGGATCACGCGCGCGACCTGGAAATTGGCGACCACGATGTCGAACAGGACGATGGCGAGATAGCCGAG
The DNA here is from genome assembly GCF_032391395.1 of Sphingomonas sp. Y38-1Y. Lineage (NCBI taxonomy): Bacteria > Pseudomonadati > Pseudomonadota > Alphaproteobacteria > Sphingomonadales > Sphingomonadaceae > Sphingomonas > Sphingomonas sp. Y38-1Y. Next base: position 2,839,343 of record NZ_CP135916.1, on the reverse strand, counting down.
GAAGGCGCGGCCGAACCGCATGCGCGGGCGATCGGGCCAGAAGGGCTGGGTGAACTTGGGCAGGATCAGTGCAAAGACGCTGCCCACCACGATGCCGCCGACGGTGATCTCGTTGGCCATCAACAGCCAGACGATCAGCAGCATTGCCGACAGCGCCGGGTGAGGGAGCAGCCGCTTCATCGCCCGACCCCCAGGATCGCGTCGACATAGCGGTCGGGCGCCATCACCTGCGCGGCGGTGGCCTGGGTCTGAGCAGTCACCCAGCCGGCGGCGACGGTCAGCGCGGCCAGCAGCGCGAGCAGCGCGGCCGGCGCGACGAACTCGGCGCGGGACCGGGGCACGGCGGCGATGGCGTCCGCCTCGGCCGGGGCTGGCTTCCAGAACAGCGAGGATCCGCTGCGCGAGAAGCCGACGACGCCGATCAGCGTGGTGACGAGGATGGTCGCCCAGATCGCCTGCCAGTCGGGCATCGCGAAGCTCGCATCCAGGATCAGCAGCTTGCCGACGAAGCCGGCGAGCGGCGGCAGCCCGACCGCCGAGATCGCTGCGACGAGGTAGAGCAGGCCCGCCGTATCCTGGCCCGCGAACCGCGGACTGGGCACGAGCGCATCCGAATATTGCCCGCGGCGCCGCATCGTCACGTCGGCGACGAGGAACAGTGCGGCGCCCGCAAGGACGGCCTGAACCATGTAGTAGAGCGCGGCCGACAACGCCGCTGCCTGCCACAGCGAGACCGGCATCAGCAGCGTGCCGGTCGAGGCGAGGACCGCGAACGCCGCCTGCTCGCGCAGGCTCCGCGACGTCAGCACGCCGACGAAGCCGATGACGGCGCCCAGCATCGCGGCGGGCAGGAGGTAGGGGGCCGGAACCCACGCCGCCGCGCCCGCCTGTGCGCCGAAGATCAGCGGGACGGTGCGGATCATCGCATAGACGCCGACCTTGGTCATGATCGCGAACAGCGCGGCGACCACCGGCATCGTCGCGGCATAGGTGCGCGGCAGCCAGAGATGGAGCGGCACGACCGCCGCCTTCAGCGCAAAGACGGTCATCATCAACAGCCCGGCGGCGCGCACCAGCCCCTGATCCTCCGGCCCCAGCGCGGCAACCCTGATCGCCAGATCGGCCATGTTGAGCGTCGCGGTCAGGCCATAGATCAGCCCCAGCGCGATCAGGAACAGCGCCGACCCGACGATGTTGACCACGACATAGGGAATGCCCGCCTTCAGCCGCAGCGCGCCCTGGCCATGAAGCATCAGGCCATAGGAGGCGATCAGCAGCACCTCGAAGAAGACGAACAGGTTGAACAGATCGCCGGAGAGGAACGCGCCGTTGATCCCGAGCAGCTGGAAATGGAACAGCGCGTGAAAATGCCATCCCTTGCGATCGGCGCCGGTGACGATCGCATGCGCGAGCACCGCCAGCGCCAGCACCGCCGCCAGCACCAGCATCGTCGCCGCCAGCCGGTCGAGCACCAGCACGATGCCGAACGGCGCCGACCATGCGCCCAGCGCATAGCTGCGGATCGCATCGTCCTGTGCCCTGACGAACAGCGCAATCGCGGCGGCCAGCATCGCGACGCACCCGCCGAGCGAAACATACAGCCCGAGCAGGCGCCGGCGCTGCATCAGCAGCATCGTGACCGGCGCGACGATCGCAGGGACGACGACCGGTGCGATCATCAGATGATCGGACAGGGTCATGCGCCTTCCTCCGCATCGCGGTCGGCATAGCCATCGACCTGATCCGACCCGCTCTCGAGATAGCTGCGAAGCGACAGGATGACGGTGAGCGCGGTCATGCCGAAGGTGATGACGATGGCGGTGAGGACGAGCGCCTGAGGCAACGGGTCGGCATGCTCGGTCACGTCCTTGGCCCAGAGCGGCGGCCGGTCGACCACCAGCCGGCCGACCGCGAACAGGAACAGGTTGACCGCATAGGAGATCAGGGTGAGCCCCAGCACGACCTGAAACGTCCGGCCGCGAAGCGAAAGATAGATGCCGCCCGCGGTCAGCACGGCGATCGCGGAGGCGACGAGGAACTCGAGGCTCATGCCGCGTCCCCGTCGTCATGCTTGGCGGCGCGTTGCGAAACATGGGCGAGCTGCGCCAGCGCCATCATTACCGCGCCGACCACGACCGATGCGACGCCCAGGTCGAACAGCAGGGCGGTCGCGAGCTCGAACTCGCCGATCAGCGGCAGGTGGAAATAATCAAAGCTGCTCGACAGGAACGGCGCCCCGAACACCAGCGATCCCAGCCCGGTCGCGATCGCGATCAGCACGCCGATGCCGATCAGGTTGTGCTCGCCGAACTTGCGCCGCTCATCGGTCCAGTCGAAGCCGGAGGCGAGATACTGGAGCAGGATGGCGATCGAGAACACCAGCGCGGCGATGAACCCGCCGCCCGGCTGATTGTGACCGCGCAGGAAGATGTAGCTGCCGACCAGCAGCGCCAGCGGCAGCAGCAGCCGGGTCGCCATCACGAACATCATCGGATGCAGCTCTGGCGAATGCCGGTCCTGCGATCGCCACGCGCGCAGCCGGCGCCCCGCGACCCCGCGCGCCGCCGGTTCGAGCAACGCATAGATGGCAAGACCCGCGATCCCCAGCACGATGATCTCGCCCAGCGTGTCGAACGCGCGAAAGTCGACCAGCGTCACGTTGACGACGTTGGTGCCGCCCCCGCCCGAATAGCTGTGATCCCAGTGGAAGCGAGAGACGCCCGCGCGCTCCGGCCGCGTCATCACCGCCCAGGCGAGCCAGCCGGTGCCGAGCCCGCCGACCGCCGCGATCACGCCGTCACGCACGCGGCGGGTCGCGGTTGAGAGGCGCGGTGGGTGGCCGGGAAGCAGGTGAAGCGCCAGCAGCATGAGGAGGATCGTCACCACCTCCACCGCGATTTGTGTCAGCGCAAGGTCGGGGGCGGACAGGTGGATGAAGGCGAGCGCGATGACCAGGCCGATGACGCTGATGAAGATGAGCGCGAGATAGCGGCGGCGGTCGGCCGCCAGCACCGCGACCGTCGCCACGATCAGCGCCGCCCAGGCGACGATCGCCACCGGCGAGGCGGGCGCCGTCGCGCGCGCGCCGGCCGTCACCCCGAAGCGCAGCGCCGCGTCCAGGCCGAGCGCCACCGCGACGACGAACAGCACCGCCAGATAGCGCTGCAACGAAGCGACATGAAGGACGCCGGTCACGCGGCGAAGCGCGTCGACGCTTGCGGTCATGACGATGTCGAACAGGCGCTTGGCATCAGGCGATGGCAGCCGGGCGACCAGCGCCGCGATGGCCGAATAACGGAACAGCAGCAGCACCGCGACGGCGACCGCACCCAGGCTCATCAGCAAGGCCGGATTGATCCCGTGCCACAGCGCCAGGTGCAGGTCGGGCTTCGCTCCGCCGGTGACGGCCGAGCTTGCCGCGGCGACCAGCGGCCCGGCCAGCGTCATCGGCAACAGGCCGAGTGCCAGCGCAAACGCGCCGAGCACGGCCGGCGGACCGAGCAGCATCGCGCCCGGATCGTGCAGCGCGGCGACATCGCCGGTCTGTCGCCTGCCGAAATGCAGCGCCACCGCATAGCGCAGCGAATAGGCGGCCGACAGCATCGCCGCGATCGTCGCCAGCGCCGGCACCAGCAGCGCCCGGCCCGCCAGCACCGTGTCGGCGCTCTCTTCCAGCATCATCTCCTTCGAGATGAACCCGCCGAGCGGCGGCAACCCCGCCATCGCGGCGGCGGCGAGCACGCCGAGCGTCGCCGTCAGCGGCATGATCGCCGCCAGGCCGCCCAGCCGGCGGATATCCCGCGTCCCCGTCTCATGGTCGACGATGCCGGCATGCATGAACAGCGCCGCCTTGAACGCGGCATGGTTCAGGATGTGAAAGATCGCGGCGACCACCGCCGCCCCGGTGCCGAAGCCGAGGAGCATGACCATCAGCCCCAACTGGCTGATCGTCGAATACGCGAGAATGGCCTTCAGATCGTGGCGGAACAGCGCGACGCCCGCGCCGAACAGCATCGTCAGGAGACCGACGGGAGCGACGATCGCGAACCACAGATCGGTGCCGGCCAGCACCGGCCACAGCCGCGCGAGCAGGAACACGCCCGCCTTCACCATCGTCGCCGAATGGAGATAGGCGCTGACCGGCGTCGGCGCAGCCATCGCGTGCGGCAGCCAGAAGTGGAACGGGAACTGCGCCGACTTGGTGAAGGCGCCCGCCAGGATCAGGAGGAGGATCGCCGGATAGAGCGGCGAGGCCTGGACCAGATCCGCTCGCGACAGGATCGTCGCCAGATCGTAGCTGCCCGCCACATTGACGAGCAGCACCATGCCCGCGATGAGCGCAAGACCGCCACCGCCGGTGATGGTCAGCGCCATGCGCGCGCCCTGCCGCGCATCGGCACGCTCGCGCCAGAAGCCAATCAGCAGGAAGGAGGCAAGGCTGGTCAGTTCCCAGAACACCAGCATCAGCAGCACGTTGCTGGAAAGCGCGATGCCGACCATCGCGCCCTGAAACAGCATCAGGAAGGACAGGAACTTCGCCGTCGGCTCGGTTCTGGCCAGATAGCCCTGCGCATAGAGGACGACGAGCAGGCCGATCCCCAGGATCAGGCCCGCGAACAGGAGCGCCAGCGGATCGAGCCACAGGCTGAGATCGAGACCGAGGGCCGGGACCCAGGCGAGGGCGACGGCCGGCGTCTGGCCGGAGAGGACGGCGCCTGCATGCGCTATCAGGATCGCCAGTCCGCCGCCACTGGCGGCCGCGGCGATCAGGAAATGCACGCCGCGCGGCGCGTGCCGGAACGCAACCAGCAGGAGCGCCGCGACGAACGGCAGCGCCATCAGGGCAACCAACGACACCCGCGCCGCCCCTTATCCGATAAGCCGAAGGCGCGCGCGACCGCCGGCGCTTGAGCGCGGGACGACCATCAACGAAGGGCAGAGGCGAACGGGCAAGCCGGAGCTCCAGGCACAGCAAGGTCCACGCTGGCGGCCCGACCAGCGTTAAAACCTGCCCGCATGGTTTTGCGAACACCCGGCCCGGTTACTGCACGACGGACGGCCTGTTCACAACCCCGGCGGGCGTTCAGCGGTCCGGCGCGACCTCCTTACGATCGGTCGCCGGCCCGGCGAGGCGCCAGCGTTCGAGCTGGGTCAGCACGTCGCTCGCGATCTGGGCGACGGTGAAGCCGGTCAGGTCGCGGAACCCGGTCTCGCCATTCACCTGTGCGGCGAGCATCCAGACGAGGCTGCGGCGGTTTTCCGGCGCCTCGAGCGCGGTATAGGCGGCCATCGGCCGCGACCGCGGCGCCAGGCGATAGACGAACGGGCGATTGCCGGCCCCGGCGATGATGAGCTCGACCGCGTTGCCCTCGCTGTTCACCTCGCAGGTGGACAGGCCTTCCTTCTCCATCGCCTCCTGGACGGAGCGTAGCGCCGGCTCGCCATTCTCGGCGATCTGCTGGAGGATGTCGGCACGGCGCGCCGGGACCAGGATCCGCTTGATCCGCTCGCCGACCGACGGTGTGTCGCTCGACAGCGTGACGCCCGCCAGATCGGCGTTGGTCTGACGGATCAGGCCGAACGCCAGCAGCAGCATGATGAAGCAGAAGGGCAGGGCGGCGAGCAAGGTCGCCGCTTGCAGCGCGCCTAGGCCGCCGGCCACCAGCAGCATGGCGGCCGTCGCGCCCAGCAGCACGCACCAGTACATGCGCTGCCACCGCGGCGTGTCATCCGATCCGCCCGATGCGAGCGTGTCGATCACCAGCGCACCGGAATCGGCCGACGTCACGAAGAAGACCGCCACCAGCACGATCGCCAGCGTCGAGGTGACGCCCGCCGCCGGCAGATACTCCAGAAACTTGAACAGCGCGGTCGAAAGATTGGCCTGAACGGCGTCGGCGATCCCACCAGCGGCCGATCCCAGATCGAGCGAGATCGCGGTATTGCCGAACACCGTCATCCACAGGAAGGTGAAGGCGGTCGGCACGAACAGCACGCCGATCACGAACTCCCGGATGGTCCGCCCGCGTGAGATGCGCGCGATGAACATGCCGACGAACGGCGACCAGGCGATCCACCACGCCCAATAGAACAGCGTCCAGTCCGCCATCCACGCGCGTGGTTCATAGGCGTAGAGCGTGAAGGTCCGGATCACGAAATGGTCGAGGTAGAGGCCGAAATTCTGCACCAGCGCGCGAAGCAGGAAGAGGGTCGGCCCGACCGCCATCACGAACAGCATCAGCAGGATGGCGAGAACCAGATTGAGCTCCGACAATCGCCGGATGCCGCGATCCGCGCCGCTCAGCACCGACAGCGTCGCCGCGCCCATCACCACCACGATGATGACGAGCTTGGTCGCGGTCGTATCGACGAGCCCGTATTCGTAGGCGAGGCCCGCCGTCATCTGTGACACGCCGAATCCGAGCGAGGTTGAGACACCGAACACCGTGCCGCAGACGGCAAAGATGTCGATCGCATCGCCCAGCGGTCCGTCGATCCGCTTGCCCAGGATCGGCGACAGCCCCGACCGCAACGTCAGCGGCATGCCCTTGCGATAGGTAAAATAGGCGAGGCTCATGCCCACCAGCGCATAGATCGCCCAGGCGTGGACGCCGTAATGATGGAAGGTGATCGCCATCGCCTCGCGCGCGGCAAGGATGGTGCCGCTCTCCGCCTCGGGCGGCGAGATATAGTGCTGGATGGGCTCGGCGACGGCGAAATACATCAGCCCGATGCCCATGCCCGCGGCGAACAGCATGGCGAGCCACGAGAGATAGGGGAAGTCGGGCTCGGCATCGTCCGGCCCGAACTTCAGCTTGCCCGCCGGGCCGAAGCCGAGCGCCAGCACCACGACGAGGAACACGGCTACGGCCGAGATATAGAACCAGCCGAACGTGTCGATGGCCCAGCTTTGCGCCGCCTTGAACGCCGCATCGGCCGTCCCCGGCATCGCGATCGTCGTCGCGAGCAGCAGGGCGATGATCGCGGAGGCCCCCCAGAACACCCGCGGGTTGATTTCACTCTTCATCATTCACCTGGGTTAGCACCAGGCATGAACGATCGCGAGCGGCTGGAAGGTTCCGCCGGGGCCGCGTGACCCGCGAACGAAGCTATCGCGCGGGTATGGGATCCAGTCGCTTCGGCTCTGCGCCGCCGCCGAACGGCACGGCGCGGTAATCGTGACGCTTTCGCCGGGACGGATCGGACGTCTCCAGATAGCGCTGCATCCGATCGAGCACATCGGCGGGCAGGGGCATGTCGAGCATCCGGTACACGCGGCGCATCTCCCGCGTCCAATCGCCCGACAGCTCGTCATAGCCGACCTCGACCCGCGGTGCGGTGGTTGCCTCGAACGCCGCCTCGCTTCGGTCGTGGCGGAGTTGGACCTTGCGTGCCCATTCGCGTGCGACCCAGTCTGGATCGACGTCGCGCGACTGCACCTGCATCTGATTGCAGACCAGCGAGGCCGAGGACGCGACCACGTCGCCCAGGTCGCGGCGCAGGCGGATCAGACGCGCGTCGGGGAAGACGCGGAGGATGGCGGGCAGGTCCTGCGTAAATTGCGGCACCTTCAGCACCCAGGGCCGTGTCTCCGCCCCGCCGCGCAGCCACGCCAGCGTCTGGAGCAGGTGGCGGAACTCGCGATAGACGGCGACCGCGTCGCCCTCTTCGATCGCGGCGGTGTAGGTCGGCACGCGCCACTGCGCTTCGAAAGCGGAGCCGAAGATCGACAGGCTGTGCAGCCCGATTTCCTCGTCCGGCGCGTCCGACGCGGTTGGATGGATCGTCCCGAACGCGGGATTGAGCAGGTGCGCGAGCTTCAGCCCGGTCCAGCCCTTCAGGCGCCTGGTATCGACGATCCCGGAGCCGGGAACGGGGTTCCAGCTTTCGAAAAAGCGGGTGAAGGTCAGCCGTGGGTCACAGGCGAGCAGCCTTTGCATCCGCGTGCTGCCCGATCGCATCTGCCCGACGATGATGATCGGCCGGGTGATGGGCAGGTCCGCGATCTCGGGATGGCGCCGCCAGAGCGCATGGGCGCGAAAGCGGGCGGTCAGCGCCGAGACGAGTTGCCCATGCGCGATCGTGCGACCCAGGTCGCTCAGCCCGGCATGCGCCTCCAGATCCTCGCACAGGATCGCCAGCCGATCGCGCCAGCCGACCCGGTCCTCGTCCGGCGCCGCGCCCGCCTTGGCCGACGCCTTGCCGATCAGCGCGTCACAGTTCAGCGAGGGCGTCGTCGCCCAACCCCGATCCCATAGCGCGTGCAGCGCGGCATTGGCGGCGCGGAGGCGGGCCGGCTCCCGATGATGGCTGGTGGCCGGATCGGACGAGGAGAGGGGCGGCGCCGCCGACGGTGAGACCATCCCGCGCCAACGCGCACGTCAGGGTGCCGTGCCCGCCGCCCGGAAATAATCTTTGGAAAATAGATGCTTGTCCGTTCTTAGCCGGCCCTGCGCGTGTGCAGTTGTTCGGTCAGCGCGTCCCTGAACTTCGGGTGGGCGATCGCGATCAGCGCTTCGCCGCGCTCGACCAGCGACTTGCCGCGCAGATGGGCGGCGCCGAACTCGGTGACGACGATGTGGACGTCGTTGCGCGGCGTGGTGACGGGGCCCGACAGGCGCGGCACGATCCGGGACACGGCGCCGCCCGCCGCGGTGGCGTGACAGGCGATGATCGACTTGCCCCCGATCGACGCGCCTGCGCCGCGGACGAAATCGAGCTGGCCGCCCGCCGCGCTATACTGCCGACCGTCCACCGCCTCCGAATTGCAGGCGCCGTGAAGGTCGACCTCCAGCGTGGCGTTGATCGAGACCATCTTCGAGTGCCGGGCGATCACCGCGGCGTCGTTGACGTAATCGACCGGATGACCCTCCAGCGCCGGATTGTCGTGCAGGAAGTCGTAGAAGCCCCGGTCGCCCATCGCGAAGGTGAAGATCGTCCGCCCGCGATGGATCTCCTTGCGGCTGTTGTCGGCAACGCCCGCCTGCATCAGCCCGGCCAGGCCCGGCGTCAGCAGTTCCGAGTGGATGCCGAGATAGCGATGCCCGTGCAGCGCCGCGCAGACCGCCTCCGGCACCGCGCCGATCCCCATCTGAAGGCAGGAGCCGTCCTCGATCATCCCGGCGATGATCGCGCCGATCGCCTCGTCCTGCGGCCGGCGAGCAGCCGACGGGATCTCGATCAGGGGCTGGTCGTGCTCGACGATCGCGGTGACTACCGAGAATGGGATCATGCTGTCGCCGCCGACGCGGGGCATCCGCGGGTTGACCTCGACGATCACCCGCTCGCACGACCGCGCCGCACCGTGCGCATAGTCGATGTTGGTGCCCAGGCTGAAATTGCCGTGCTCGTCCGGGGGGGCGACTTGCGTGATGAGCGTGTCGACGCCGATCTCGTCTCTCAGCATGCGCGGGACGCGGCTGAACGCGACGGGGATGAAGTCGACATCCGGATCGCCAGCCGCGACCGCCTCTCCGTTCAGCGTCCGCTCGATCGCGCTGTGGAAGAGGCTCATCGGGCGCAGGCGGTGACGAAGATCCCGGCGCAGGACGGTCCGGCCGGCGATCGATGTCGACAGGAGATAATAGAGGCTCGCCCCCTCGATCCCGCCCGCTTCGGCCCGGCGGGCGAGCGCATCGAGCAGTGCCGGCGGCTGCGCGACGCCAAGGGCCATACAGATCCGCGCGCCGTCCGGGATAAGCGCCGCCGCCGCGTCAGCCGACATCAGCTTGTCGCGATAGCGCTGCGTTTCGCCAATCATGACCAAAGCTCCATCATCCGCGCGACCTGATGGCATGCGCGAGGAAGTTCGCCTGCGCCTTGTACGCCGCATCGGTTTCCGGACAATCGGCATAGGCCCAGAAGGCGTGCGGCATCCCCTCGTACACCAGCAGATCGGCCGCGTTGCCGGCCGCGCGGAGGGCAAGGTGGAAGCGCACGGTCTGGCTGAGCAGGATGTCGCGGGTGCTCGTCATCGCCAGCGTCGGCGGCCAGCCATCGAGCGAGCCGTAGATTGGCGAGACGAGCGGATCGCGAGGGTCCGCCGCGGCGAGATAGGGCTTCAGCGTCTCCGGCACCGACTGGCCGGGGAGCAGTGGCGGCAGATAGCCTTCGATGTCGCCGGGCAGCGCGCAATCGGCGGCGCCCGAGAAGAAGCCCATCGCCGCCGGCAAGGGCAGGCCCTCGCGCCGCAGCCGGGCGACGAGCTGGACGCACAGGCCCGCCCCTGCCGAGGTGCCGAAGATCGCGATCTCGCTGGGTCGGCGGGTCTTCAACGCCGTCCGATACGCGGCAAGCGCATCGTCGACCGCGGCGGGATAGGGGTGCTCGGGGGCCAGTCGGTAAAGGACCGACAGCACGGGGATTCCCGTCAGGTCGGCGATCGGGATCGATTCCGCCAGCGATCCCGAATCGACCACGAAGCCGCCGCCGTGGAAGTTGAGGAGCAGCGGGCCGCCATCGGGCAGCGACCCGTCGCGCGAGACGATCTGCACCGGGACACCGGCAAGGCTGCCCGGCTTGACCACCGCCTTTTGCCCCGGCGCGCGGCGCTGGACCACGGCGGCCATCGTCATGGTGGCGAAATCGCGCATCTGCTCGACCGTCACCTCGGGCCGCGGCATCGTCAGCGAAGCTAACAGCGGTGCAAGCGCCTCGCGCGCTTCGGCGCTGACGGTGGGAGCGAGCGCGGGTTGCGGGAAGGTTGGGGGCATCGGCTTCATCTCTCCCTGCGCCTCAAGCGGGCGCCTGATGCACACAGACTTGCAATGCCGATGATATCGATGTCAATAACGCTGCGGAGTGTTGAGGGGGCAGCGGTGCAAGCGGGTACGAAGCGATGAGGGATGGCGCGACGCTGTTGGGCGACCTGCCCGCGCTTCGGCGATCGATGGCCGAGCAGGGGCGGGCACTGCCGGCACCCGAGCTCGAAGCGGCGGATCACGATGCGGACGGCGTGCCGGTGCGTCTGTATCGCCCGGCGGGCGCTGCCGGGCAGCTGCCGCTGCTCGTGTTCCTGCACGGCGGCGGCTGGATCCTTGGCGACCTCGATACGCACGACGCCTGTTGCCGCTGGTTGAGCGAGCGCGCGGGTTGCGCGGTGCTGGCGGTCGGATATCGGCTCGCGCCCGAGCATCGCTTTCCCGCCGGTCTCGACGATGTCGGTACCGCCTGGCGTTGGGCTTCGGCGCGGGCGGCGGCACTGGGCTGCGATCCGGCGCGGGTCGCGATTGGTGGCGAGAGCGCGGGCGCGAACCTGGCCGCCGCGCTGACGTTGCGCCTGCGTGAGGCGGGCGAGGCGCAGCCGCGTTTCCAGCTGCTCGTCCATCCGCCGACCGATCTCACCCTGTCGCAGCCGAGCATCGACGCGGTGGAGCTGCCGGGCCTCAGCCGCGCGTTCCTGGCGGAATGCGTCGGCGCCTATCTGGGCGACGTGTCGGCGGAGCATCCCCATGTGTCGCCGCTACACGCCGCCGACCTGTCCGCCCTCGCCCCCGCGGTCGTCGTCACCGTCGAGCTCGACCCACTTCGCGACGACGGCGAGTTCTACGCCCTCGCGCTTACGCGGGCGGGGAACGAGGTTTCGGTGCAGCGCCTGCCCGCGCTGCCGCACGGGTTCATGTTCCTGCCGGCTTCCGAACCGCGCGTCGCTGCCGCCTATGACTTGCTCGGCGCGCGGATCGCCCTCTATTTCGATCGCCCATGAGGAAGGAAACCGCCAGGCCGACGATGGAGACGCTCGCCGAACTGGCCGGCGTTTCGAAGATCACGGTGTCGCGCGCGCTGCGCGGCAGCGATCTCGTCCGCCCCGAGCTGCGCGAGCGGATCGCCGAGATCGCGCGCGAGGCGGGGTATCGCATGAACGGCGCGGCGCGGGCGCTGCGGACGCGGCGCAGCCGGACGGTGGCGCTGGTGATCGAGCGTCTGGTCGCGGGCGATCGCCCGATCTCCGACCCGCTCGTCCTGTCGATCATCGGTGGGCTGCTGGAGACGTTGACGCCTGCGGGGCAGGCGATGCTGGTGACGTCGAGCGACCATTTCCTCGACAGCCAGATCGTCGATGCCGACGGAATCGTCATGCTGGGGCAGGGGATCGGCGGCAAGCGCGCCCAGGCGATCGCGGCATCCGGCCTTCCGATGGTGTTGTGGGGATCGCCGCTGCCGGGCAGCGACCATGCCGTAATCGGCAGCGACAACCGGCTGGGCGGCCAGCTGAGCGCGCGGCATCTGGTCGAGGGCGGTCGCCAACGGCTGGTGTTCCTGGGCGATGCGCAGCATCCGGAGGTCGCCGCGCGGCTGGAGGGCGTGCGCGACGTCGTCGCGGCGGCCCCGGCGATCATCGCCGCCACTGTTCCCTGCGACTTTTCGCGAGCCGCGGGTGCGGCGGCGATCGCCGAGCTGGCCGAGGCGGGCGTCGCCTTCGATGCGGTGGTGGCGGCAAGCGACTTCATCGCGGCGGGCGCCTGCGATGCGTTGATCGAGCGGGGGCGGAGCGTTCCGGGCGAGGTCGCGATCGTCGGCTTCGACGACATCGCCGTCGCCGCCAATCACCGCCCCCCGCTGTCATCGATCCGCCAGGACTGGTCACGCGCCGGGCGCATGCTCGGCGAGGCGATCCTGGCGCTGATCGACGACCCGGAGGCGTTCGCGCTGCCCGGCCTGCTGCCCGTCGAACTGATCGTCCGCGACAGCAGCCAGGCGGGCTAGGCGCGCGACAGCTGCCGGCGGAAGAAATGGCCCAGCAGGTCGTGCGTCTCCTGCGCTTCGGGTAGGTCGGTGTCGACGTGATGCGCGTGCCACATGCCGTCGAACAGCACGAATTGCGCATCGACCCCCGCGGCAAGGAGGCGGCGATGCATCACCGCGACGCTGCTGGCGGCGAAGTCGCGGGTGCCCGAGATCAGGAGCGACGGGGGGAAGTCGGCGAGCCCTTGTGCGCTCTCGCCCGGGAAGACGAGCGGGTCGGTGGGCGAGGTCCCGTCGAAATAGGACAGGTCGTGCAGGCGGCGGATATCGCCGGGCGCGCCGTTGAGAAGCGCCGCGGTCGCGAGCGAATCGCCGCCGACGTCGACGCCCGACCCATGCAGCATCGCGATCGCCGCGGGCGGCTGCTGTCCCTCGGCGATCAGACGCGCGACCACCTGCGCGGCCAGCACGCCGCCCGCCGAACAGCCATAGATGCCGATCGGCTCGTCACGGGCTTCGCGCAGCGCCGCGATCACCGCGAGCACGTCGTCGACCGCCGCTGGGAAACGATGCTCGGGCGCGAGGCGGTACTCGACCGCGAGGACGCGCATCCCCGCGGTGGCGGCCACGGGCACCGCCTCGAGCAAGGCGCCGGCGCCCGCGCCCCAGATGAACGCGCCGCCATGCAGGCAGATCAGCGTGCCGCGCGCCGGCTGTCGGGGGACGACGTCATGCACCGTCACGCCGCCGATCGACCGAGTCTCGATCGCGACCGGATAGCGCTCCATTGCCACGTCGAGGCGCACACTATTGATCGCGTCGTAATGCGCGCGCTGTGCCGTGACGTCGCCGGCGGGCGCGCGCGCCTGGTCGGCGAATCGCGCGAAACGAGCCGTTGAAGCCTCGCTGATCCAGCGAGCATGGCGGGGCGGAGCATCTTTGATATCGATCACACCATCAGCCTGTAGAGCAAAATGGGGCTTGTCCATACCCCGAAGGAGTTAGATTGACATCGATATCAAAACGACGCAGGTCAGGGTGACAGAACGGCGAAGCGCCGGACGTGAGGGAGGATGATCGATGAAGCGGCAGCTCTGGGCGACGGCGAGCGCGTTGGTGATGATGCACGCCGCTCCGGCCATGGCGCAGGTGTCGGGCGAGACCGCTGAGGCGGCCACCGACCCGTCCGGCACCGATCCCGACGCCTTTGCCGACGTCGTCGTCACAGCCCGTCGCCGCGAGGAGAATCTGCAGGACGTGCCGGTCGCGGTCACGGCCTTCACGCCCGCGGTGCTAGTGCAGAAGGCGATCACCGACCGCACGTCGCTCGCCGACAACACGCCCTCGCTGTTCACGATCAATGGCGGCTATCCGCGCGAATTCGCCTTCTTCGCGCTGCGCGGGCAGGGGCCGGCGTTCGGGTCGACCCCCGGCGTCATCAACTATTTCGCCGAAGTCCCCAACACCACCAGCATCGATGGCCGCGTCGGCACCTATTACGACCTCGCCAACGTCCAGGTCGTGTCGGGGCCGCAGGGCACGCTGTTCGGCAAGAACGCGACCGGCGGTAACATCCTGTTCGAGCCTGCGAAGCCGCGAAACGCGTTCGAGGGCTATGTCCGCGCCGAGTATGGCAACTACAACAATGCGCGGATCGAGGGCGCGCTCAACCTGCCCGTCGTGCCGGACAAGGTGCTGCTGCGCGTTGCGGGCGAGGTCGGTCGCCGCGATGGCTATACCATCGATGTCGGGCCGAACTTTGCGGGCAAGGATTACGACAACCTTGCTTATCAGAGTGTTCGCCTAGGCCTAACGCTCCGTCCCGCCGACGGGATCGAGAGCTATACGGTCGCGCGCTACTACAACTCGGACACCAATGGTGGCGGCACCGTGCTGGGCGCGGTCAATCCGGCGGGGGCGGCGCTGATCGGCCTGTTCTATCCGACGATCGGCTCGCAGCTCGCCGACCAGCAGGGGCGCGGGCCGCGCCGCGTCAGCTACGACCTCAACCAGCGATCGCTGACCGATTACTGGCAAGTGGTCAACCAGACCTCGATCGACCTCGGCGACACGCTGAAGCTGCGCAACATCGCCAGCTATTCGGAGTTTCGCAGCAAATACACCTATGACTATGACGCGACGCCGTTGCCGCTCGCGGGACAGGTCAGCCGCGGCATCCCGGTGCTCGCGCCCAACACCTTCACCGAGGAGCTCCAGCTTCAGGGGACCGCCGCCAATCGCGCGATCAACTTCTCGATCGGCGGTTATCTCGACCGTCAGACGTGGAGCGGGCCGGCAGGTATCCAGGAGTTCACGCTGTTCCCGGTCGGCACGCTGATCCCGCCGGTGCCCTTCTTTCAGGTGCTGAAGAACCGCAGCGAAGCGGTGTTCGGCCAAGCGACCGTGGACCTGGGCGTACTGACCCCGGCGCTTCGCGGGCTGAGCCTGACCGGCGGGCTTCGCTATACCTGGGAGCACAGCTTCACCGCCACGACGCTGATCGCGCCGCCGGCGGTCGAGGGAACGTTCGACGACGATTACCTGAGCTACACCGCCACGATCGACTATGACGTGTCGAGCGGCATCCATGTCTATCTGACCTCGCGCGACGCGTACAAGTCGGGCGGCGTCAACGGCCCGGTGCCCGAGGGTTCGGCCTTTCGCGTGTTCCCCGCCGAGCGGCTGTCGGACATCGAGGCGGGGCTGAAGGCCCAGTTTGACGTCGGCACGATGAAGGGCCGGCTGAACGTCGCGGCCTATCGCGGCAATTACGACAACATCCAGCGCACGACCGCCGAACAGGTGAGCGGCGTCGTGCTCAACGTCACGCGCAGCGCTGCCAAGGGCCGGGTGCAGGGTGTCGAGATCAACGCCGCGCTCATCCCGTTCACCGGGCTGACGCTCAACGGCAGCTACTCGTATATCGACGCGCGCTATACCGAGGTTGCCGATGCGAGCGCGGGTGCGATCCTGAACGGCGCGCCCTTCCCCTATACGCCCGAGCACAAATTCTCGGTCGGCGGGACGTACGAGGCGCCGCTGGGGCGTGCGGGCGACCTGACGCTCAGCGCCAACTATGTGCGCCAGACCGAGGTCTCGACCGCGCAGACCAACCAGTCCTTCTATCGCGAGCTGCCGGGCTATGGCCTGCTCAACGCCAGTGTCGGGCTGAACAATGTCGGCGGGCGACCGCTCAGCATCACCGCGTTCGGCACCAACCTGACCAATGTCGCGAAGCCCGTCGGCGTGATCGATCTCTATGCCGCCGGGCCGTCGGTCGTGGGCCTGACCTATACCGAGCCGCGGATGTACGGCATTCGCGTCGGCTACCGGTTTGGCAACTAAGCTTCCGTCCGGCATCGGAGCCATCAGCATGTGGATGCCGGACGATCCGGTCCTGTCGCCGGCCGACCGCTATGGCCCGCTGTTCGAGGCGGTTCAGCTCCGGCGGCTGTTCGCCGACGGCAAGACCTTCGTCGACGCGGTGCCGGCGATGCCCGCCGCCGAGGTGATGGCGCGCTTTGCCGGAACGCCGCGCGACGACGCCGACCTGCGCGCCTTCGTCGAGGCGCATTTCGCGCTGCCCGCCTCCGTCGCGGTGCACGAGGCGGTGCGGGAAGAGGACCTGCGCGGCTATATCCGATCGCTGTGGCCGGAGCTGATCCGGCCGCCGCACGATGCGGTGCCGGGCACGTCGCTGCTGCCGATCGATCAGCCGCATGCGGTGCCCGGCGGCCGTTTTGCCGAGCTCTATTACTGGGACAGCTATTTCACGATGCTGGGCTTGGTGCGCGACGGGCACGAGAGCGTGGCGCGCGGGATGGTCGAGGCGTTCACCGGCCTGATCGAGCGGTTCGGGCACATCCCCAACGGCACGCGCAGCTATTATCTCAGTCGGTCGCAGCCGCCGCTCTATTTCGCGATGCTGCGGCTGCTCCCCGATGCCGATCCGGCGGTGCAGGCGCGTCGGCTGGCGGCGATGCTGGCCGAGCACGCCTATTGGATGCGGGAGGACGCCCGCGGCGGGCGCGTGTTCGCGATGCCCGATGGCGCGCGCCTCAACCGTTACTGGGATGATCGCGACACGCCGCGAGACGAATCCTTTGCCGAGGACGTGGCGACCGCATCGGGCCAGCGCGACCCGGCCGACGTCTTCCGCGCGCTGCGTGCGGGCGCAGAAAGCGGGTGGGACTTTTCCTCGCGCTGGCTGGCCGAGGGCGGCGACCTCGCGACGATCCGGACGCATCGGATCGTGCCCGTCGATCTCAACGCCTTCCTCTATGGCCTGGAGGTGACGATCGCCGAGTTCGCCGACGCGCTTTGCCGCGACCGGGTCGCGGCGCAGTTCCGCAAGCATGCGCGGCGCCGTCGGACCGCGATGCATCGCTGGCTGTGGTCGCCCGCCGGCTGGTACGGCGACTTCGATCTGGAGCAGGGGCGCCTCGCCGACCGGCCGACCGCCGCCACGCTCGCGCCGCTGTTCACCGGCGTCGCGACCGCTGGACAGGCCGAGGCGGCGGCGCGGATCGTCGCCGATCGGCTGCTGGGGCCGGGCGGTCTTCGCACCACCCTGGTCGAGACGGGCGAGCAATGGGACTGGCCCAATGGCTGGGCGCCGCTCCAGTGGATCGCGTTCCGCGGCCTCCGCCGATATGGGCACGCGGCGCTGGCCGACACGATCGCGACCCGCTGGATCGCGACGGTCGATGCCGAGTTCCGGCGCAGCGGCGCGATCCACGAGAAATACGATGTCGAACTGGGCGGGCGAGGCGCCGGCGGCGAATATGTGCCGCAGGTGGGCTTTGGCTGGACCAACGGCGTGACCGCAGCCTTTGTCGATCTCCTGGACGGCCGCAACGGGGATGGGGAAAGGCGATGCTGATGGCCGGCGCGATGCAGGCGGACGAGCTGGACGGCGGCACGGGCGTGCGCCCGCCGCGGCTCGCGCTCAAGACCTCGGCGCTCTACGCCGCGCTCTATCTGCACTACGGGTTCTTCCTGCTGATCCCGCTCTATCTGTCCAGCAAGGGCGCGACGCCCGCCGAGATCGGGCTGCTGATGGCAATCCCGCTGATCCTGCGGCTGGTGACCGTGGCGCCGATCGCCAACTGGGCGGGCAAGCACCGCCACGTGCGGAGCGGCATCGCCATCAGCGCGGGCGCCGCGGCGATCCTCGTCGCGCTCCTGTCGCAGGCCGACAGCGCGGCGCAGCGCTTCGCCATCGTCGTTGTGTTCTCAGTCGTTTGGGACCAGATCCCCGTCCTCGTCGATGCTTATGCCAGCATGGCGGTGCGCGCGGCCGGGCTCGATTTCGGGCGGCTGCGCGTGTGGGGATCGATCGGCGTTGTCGTGTCGACGGCGGCGGCGGGATGGACGGTGACGCAGACGGGGATCGGATCGGTGCCGATCCTGATCGCCGCGCTCCTCCTGCTGACCCCCGCGGTCGCGATGATCCTGCCGGGCGACCGGCGGCTCGCCGCGAACGAAGCCGATGCACGCGGAAGCTGGCGCGACCTGTTCGGCGATCGCACGCTGATCGGTGCGATGATCGCGGCGTCGTGCATCATGGGCAGCCACGGCGTCGTCAACAGCTTCGGCGCGATCCAGTGGGCCGCGGGCGGCATCTCGACGACGCAGATCGGCTTCCTCAATTCGGTCGCGATCGCGTCGGAGATCGTCGTCTTCACCTTTGGCGGTGCGCTGCTGGGCGGGCGCGATCCGCGCATCCTCATCCTGTTCGCCGCGATCGCAGCCGCGATCCGCTGGGCGATCATGGCAACCGATCCCTCGCTGCCGGTGCTCTATGTCGCGCAGGGTTTGCAGGGCCTGTCGTCGACGGGGCCGCTGCTCGCGCCGATGATGATGATCGCGCGGCGCGTGCCCGCGCATCTGGCGGCGAGCGCGCAGGGCCTGAACGCCGTCTTCATCGGTGCGATCCTGGCGGGCGTCACCGCGCTGTCGGGCCTGATCTGGAGCGCGGGGCCCAGCATCGCCTATGCGGTGATGATCGGCGTCTCGCTCCTGGCGCTGCCCCTGCTCATCAACCGCAGCCGTCCTGTGGCGCCGGAGGCGCGGCCGGGCGAATAGTCGGGCGACATCGAAGATTGTGGCGACCCCGGCAGGGCTCGAACCTGCGACCTAGTGCTTAGAAGGCACTTGCTCTATCCAGCTGAGCTACGGGGCCGTCGCGATGGCGGCTAACGGGCGCGCCGCCCGGTCGCAATCCCTCAATGCACAATTGACGCGATGACCCGGTCAAGACTAAGCCTCCGGTCGGGGAAGCTTGTACAAGAACATCGTGAGAGTCGCGTAACGTCCGGTCGATCTTCGTCCGGGCGACTGGCCTGGGGGGAAGGTCAAGGATGCGGACGTCCATGTCGATGTCGGCTGCGCTGCTCGTCGGCGCCGCGCTGCTGCCCTTGGGCGCGGCTGCGGCGCAGCAGACCGTGCCGCCGCCCGCTTTGCCCAGCACGCCGGAGATCACGCCGCCCGCCCCCGAACCGCGCGCGACCCCGCGCGTCGACGTCGATACGCGCGGCGCAGTGGAGCAGGCGCCATGCCCCTTCGCCGACTCCGCGCTCACCGTCGACCTGACGCGCGTCGCCTTCACCCGGCCTGACGGGAGTGCGCCCGCACCCGCGATCGCCGCGGCGCTGTCGGGGATCACGGTGCCGACGGGGACACAGCCGATCCGCGTCATCTGCGACATCCGCGATGCGGCCAATGCGGCGCTGCGCCGGCGCGGCTGGGTCGCGTCGATCCAGGTGCCGCCGCAGCAGATCGCAGGCGGCGAGCTCAAGCTCAACGTCGTCACCGCGCGCATCGTCCAGACGCGCGTGCGCGGCGATGCCGGCCCCTATGAAGCGCTGCTCCGCGCCCGCGTCGCACAGCTCGAGGCGCTTGATCCGCTCAACGAGATCGAGGCGGCGCGCATCCTGCTCCTCGCCGACGATGTGCCGGGCCTCAACGTCCGGCTGGCGCTCCGCCCCGCGGGCACCGCGCCGGGCGAGGTGATCGGCGAACTGGCGATCGACTATCGCCGCTTCGCCGTCGTCGCGAACGTCCAGAACTATAACTCGCGGCTGTTGGGGCGCGAGGTCGGCTATGTTCGGGGCGAATTCTACGGCCTGACGGGCATGGGCGACATCACCTACCTCGGCGCGTCGTCGACCGCCGACTTCGACGAGCAGGTGATCGTCCAGGGCGGGCACATCATGACGCTCGGCACCGCGGGCACAACCTTTGGCGTGCGCGCGACGCATGCCTGGTCGCGGCCCGATCTCGACCAGCTCGACTATCGCACCAAGACGCTGGTGGCGGGCTTCGACGTGACGCAGCCGCTGGTTCGTTCGGTGCGGGAGAATGTCACGGCGGGCCTCGGCTTCGACTATATTGACCAGACCACCGACCTGGTCAGCGGCGACCAGCGGCTACCCTTGTCGAAGGACAAGCTGCGCGTCGGGTTCGTGTCGATCGACGGCAACGTCCGGGGCCTGCGCGGCGATGGCGGCACCGCCTGGTCGCTGGCCGCCGACGTGGAGCTGCGCAAGGGCCTCGACATTTTCGACCCGAGCGAAGCGGGGTTTGCGCAGGGCGGCGCGCTGCAGTCGCGACTGGACGGGCGCGCGACCGCGTTCGTGGTGCGCGCGAGCGTGCGCGCCTCGGCGGCGATCGGATCGATCTTCAGCGTCGCGGGCGAGAGCCTGGTGCAATGGACCAACGATCCGCTCCTCAACTACGAGGAATTCTCACTCGGCAACCTGACGATCGGGCGCGGCTATGATCCCGGCGCCAACAGCGGCGATCGCGCGGCGGCGTTCCGTGGTGAGCTTCGCGCCGACGTGCCCGTCGATCCCAAGGTCGCGCCGCAGGTGTTCGGCTTCTACGACTATGTCCACCTCGACAATCTCGACGAGAATGCGAGCGAGCGGAACCGGACGCTGCGAAGCTATGGCGGCGGCCTTCACCTCCGGCTGTTCGAGACGGCGTTGCTTGAGCTCACATACGCGCATCCGATCGACCGCGCGCTGCTGATCGACCGGCGGCGGCCACCGGACCGGCTGCTCGCGTCGCTGACATGGCGGTTCCAGGATCGCGCACGCTGAGCCGGACGGGGCCGGATAGGGGGGAGAAGGGCGATGGACATCACGACCGGCCGCAAGGGGCTCCGCGCCGCGCTCATCCTGTCGAGCGCGCTGGTGCCCGCGGCGGCGGCGGCGCAGAGCCTGCCCGGCCCCGCACAGGTCGTCGGCGCGTCGGTCTCGCCCGGCGGCACGGCGCCGGTCATCGGCAATCCCACCGCCACCTCGCTCCAGGTCGACCTGAAGGCAAGCGCGACGGTCATCAATTGGAACGGCTTCAACGTCCCCGCCGAAACCGCCGCGCGGTTCAGCGACACGCGCGCGACGCCCGGATCGCCAATCTCCGTGCTCAATCGCGATGTCAGCGGTTCGGCAAGCCCCAGCGCGATCCGCGGGTCGATGTCGTCGGACACCAATGTCGCGATCTGGGTCTATAATCCGGCCGGCATCATCGTCGGCGAAGGGGCAGCGATCAACACCGGCTCGCTGGTGCTCACCACGCTCGATCCCGGCGCCGCAGCGTTCCTCATCGGGCAGAACGGCGGCGCTTATCGCCTGACCGCCGACGCCGCCTCGACGGCGGCGGTGCGGATCGAGAGTGGGGCCTCGATCAACCTGGGCACCGGCAATCGCGGGCTGGTGCTCGTCGCGCCGGCGATCGACAGCGCGGGTTCGCTGGATGCCGGCGGACAGGACGCGGCGTTCGTGACCGCGACGGACGTGTCGCTCGCCTACGTCCCCGGCAGCCCGATCAACGTGACGATCAATCGCGGTACGTCGGTCGGCGGCGCGGCGCAGATCGTGCGGGGCAGCGTCGACGGGCGCAGCGTCGCGTTCGCGATGGCGACGCAGGCGGACGTGGTCGACTCGCTGCTCCAGGTCGATGGCCAGGTCAGCGCGGTTGCGGGTCCGCGCGGCGTAGTGATCGTCGCCGGGCGCAGTCCGGTCGCGGTCGACGGCGTGACCGTCGCCGCCGGTGCCGATGCGGGCAGCGTGGCCGTGAGCACCGCCGGATCGCTGACCTCGGGCGGTGACGTCGTCGTCCGCGCCAATGATAATATCACGGGCGCAGCGACGATGACGGCGGTGCGCGACGCCATCATCGCGGGTCAGGGCGACGCGGCGCTGTCGGGCGCGATCGCGGCCGGGCGAGAGGTGACGGTCACGGCCGAGGGCGCGGCGAGCGTCACCGGCGCCGTCGATGCCGGTCGCAACTATGCGGTGCGCGGGCAGGGCGTGACGCTGGGCGGCGCGGATGTGCTCCAGGCGGCCGACGGCGCGCTGACGATCGAGGTGCGCGGCGGCACGCTGACCGGCGCGGCGGGCACGACGCTCCAGGCCAATGCCGATGGCGTCGGCAGCGAGGGGCTGTCGCTCATCACCGGCGGGACCAGCGGCGGCGACATCGCGGCGGGCGGCGTCGCGCTGATCGCGGGCGCGAACCGCGAGAGCGACGTGCTGATCCGCACCCGGACCGCGGACAACGCGGTGACGCTCGGCGCGGTCGAGGCGCGGGTGCTGAACGGCGCGGTGGGCACCGCCGTCGCCGCGCAGGGACTGACGCGCACCGGCGCGCTGACGCTGGGCGACGTGACTCTGACCGGCGGGTTGACGCTCGACGCCGCGGCGGTGACGACGGGAGCGGTGCGAAGCGACGGCGACGTACTGCTGACCTCGCCCGGCGCAATCATGACGGGCGCGATCGATGCTGGCGGTCGCGTGGCGGTGGCGGGTGCGGGATTGGAGACGACCACCGGCGTGCTCACGGCATGGACAGGCGACGTGTCGGTCGAGCGCGGTGGCAGCGTGACGCTGGGCGGTGCGGATGCCGCGACGACCCTGGCGGTGGGCGCCGCCGTGCGGCCGGAGACGTTGACGATCACGGGTCCGGCAAGCGCGGGCGGGAACGTCTTGCTGCGCGCAACCGGCGCGATCGCGACCGCGGCGCTGACCGGCGCAAGCGTCGCCGTGACCAGCGGGACGGGCGGCATCACCACCGGCGACGCGCTGGCGCGTAGCGGCGCGCTGACGCTCACGGCGCCCGGCACGATCGTGGCGGGGGCGCTGAGCGGCGAAACCGTCGATGTGGTCAGCAGTAGCGCGAGCGTGACGACGGGCGTCGTGACGGCGCGGAGCGGTGCGGCGACGCTGACCGCCGCGACGAGCCTGTCGGTCGCGGGTGTGAACGGCGCCTCGGCCGCGCTGACCTCGGGCGACGACCTTTCGCTGACGGGCGCGACGCAGGTGACGGGCGATTTCGCCGCGACCTCGGGCGGCGCGCTCGACCTGGCCGGTCGCGTCGCGAGCAGCGGGGGCAGCGTCGCGCTGACCGCCACGGGTGCGCTTACGGTCAATGGCAGCGTCGTCGCGGCGACTGCGGCGTCGATTACGGGTGGATCGGTCACTTTAGGCAGCAGCGCCGCCACGACGATCGAGGCGCCGCGTGCGATCGCGATCACGGCAACGGGCGGCGACATCGTCGCGGGTGCGGGTACGCGGATCGCCGGCGATCTGGGCGGAACGGTCGAGCTTGCGACGAGGGGCACGGTCGGCGGGGACATCCGGTTGGATGCGGCCAGCGTCATCGATGGCAGTACCGTCATCGTGCGCTCGCGCGACGCCGCCAATCGCGTGGTGCTTGGCGCCGTGAACGCCGTCAATCTCCAAGGCGCCGTCGGGGGTGAGGCGGCGGCAACGGGGATCGTGCGCCTGTCGCCCATCGTCACCGGCCGCGTGGCGGTTCGCGGGCAGATCCTGCTCGACGGGTTCGGCCTGACGACCGGCGACCTCGTCTCCGGCGGCAACGTCACGCTGCGGTCGGTCGGCGACGTGCAGGTGGGGGCGATCACCGCCAACGGCGCGATCGCGCTGACGGGCACCGGCGCGACGCGGATCGCGAGCATCGGCGGCGAGAGCGACCTGACGAGCCTGACGCTCGATCGCGACGGGGCGCTGGACGTCACGGGCGGGATCGCGGTGGCGGGCGACATCGCGATCGGCGGAACGGTCGCGCCGGCGTCGGTCACGATCGGCGGCGGTGTCGACGCGGGCGGCAGCGTGGCCATCACCAGTGTCGGCGATATCGGCCTCGCCGACCTGTCGGGCGCGAGCGCGGCGCTGATCAGCCGCAACGGCGGGTTCCGTGCTGATCGCATTGACGTGAGCGGCGCCGCCAGTGTCCGCGCGGCGGGCGACGCGACGGTCGCCGACTTGGCGGCGGCGAGCGCGGGGCTCACCAGTGACGCGGGCCGCATCAGCCTGTCGGGCGGACAGGTGACCGGCGCGCTGGCGATCGAGGCGGGTCGCGACGTCGCGCTCTCGGGCAACGTCACCGCCGGCACGCTGACCGCGCGCGGGGCCGGGATCGCGCTGGCGGCCGGCACACGGATCGACAGCACCGCCGCCGACCTGACCGCGCGGACGGTGGCGATCACGGCGGGGAGCGGCGCGGCGCTGTCCGCAAGCGGCGGGCCGCTGGCGCTGCGCTCCGGCGGCGCAGGTGGGATCGCTTTCGCCACCGATACCAGCATCACGACGGGTGGCACGCTGGCGCTGTTTGCGGCGCCGGGCGCGCCGATCACGCTCGGCCGCGTCGATGCGGCGCGGCTGGTTCAGCTCTCGGCGATCGACGGCGCGGTCGCCGATGCGAGCGGCGCTGTGCGCTTCGACGCGCCGGTGACGCTGGGCGACGTGACGCTGGCCGAGGCGCTGTCGCTGACGGTGGACGGTGCCGACCTGCGCGCGGGCAGCATCGCCGCGCAGGGGATCGCGCTGACGACGATCGGCGGCGACATCCGCACGGGCAATGTCGATGCGGGATCGGGCGCCCTGGCGCTGAACGCCGGCGGCGCGCTGGCGATCGGCAATGCCGCGGGTTCGTCGATCGATGCGGCTGCGTCGGGCGAGATAAGAGGGGGCATCTGGTCGGGCGTCGGCGCCGTCGACGTGACCGGCGCGACCGTCGCGCTCACCTCGCTGCGCAGTTCCTCGGGCCGCATCGGCGCGCGCGCCACGGGCGGCGATCCGGCAGCGGGCGCGGCACTGGCGATCGGCAGCGTTGCGACCCCCGATACGATCGTGCTGCGCGCCGAAGCGGGCAGTGCCGAGATCGGCTTTGCGAGCGGCAATGCCGGCGTCGACACGCTCGCCGCGGGGCGGCTGGGCATCGGCACGCTCAACGGCGCGAGGCTTTCGACCATCGGCGGTTCGGTGTCGCTGCGCGAGGTGACCGGCAGATCGCTCCTCGCCGACGCGCGCGTTGGCGACCTGTCGATCCTGGGCGCGGCGACGCTGTCGGGCGGCGCGGTGCTGCGGTCGGGCGGGGTGCTGCGTGCGGGCACGCTGACGCTGGGCGCCGATGGGCTCGATGCCGACGCGGTCGGCGCGGTGACGATCGCGCGGCTTGCGAGCGTCGGTGCGGTGCGCGTCGAGGGCGCGAGCCTTTCGATCGACACCGCCAGCGGCGACGGCGCGGCGACGCTGATCGCAGGTGCCGGCGACGCGTCGTCCGGCACGCTCGATTTCGCGGGCGAGACGCAGGTTCGCGCGGCGGGGTCGGTCGGGGTTCGGACGATCCAGGCGGCGTCGCTCGACATCCAGGCGGGTGGTTCGGTCCTCGCGCGAGGGCTGACCACGGGCGGGTCGCTGGCCGTGCGCGCGGGCGGCGACGTGCGCAACGCGCTGACGGTCGCGGCGGGCGGCGACGCCCAAGTCACCGCG
The DNA here is from genome assembly GCF_032391395.1 of Sphingomonas sp. Y38-1Y. NCBI lineage: Bacteria > Pseudomonadati > Pseudomonadota > Alphaproteobacteria > Sphingomonadales > Sphingomonadaceae > Sphingomonas > Sphingomonas sp. Y38-1Y. The sequence continues at coordinate 2,813,859 of NZ_CP135916.1, read as the reverse complement.
GGCGGCGCGATCGACCTGGCGAGCGTCACCGCGGGCAGCACGCTTGCGCTGACCGGCGGGTCGGTGCGCGTGGCCGGGCCGGCGCGGGCGGCCGGCAACGCAGCGATCGCCGCGCAGGCGGGCGATATCGTTCTCGACACGCTGAGCGCCGGCGCCGCAGCAACCCTGACCGCCAGCGGGGCGGTGGGGGCCGACCGGATCGACGCGGCGTCGCTGGAGCTCACAGCCGGTGGCGAGGCTGCGGTCGACGCGATCGGCATCACGGGCGACGCCACGATCTCGGGCCTCGGCGGCGTTCGCGTGTCGTCGTCCGAAGTCGGCGGCGCGCTCGAAGCGTCGTCACCGACATCGGTGACGCTCGGCACGACGCGCGCGGGGAGTGTGACGGTGCGTGCGGGTGGTCTGGCGACGCTCGGCGAGACGCGAGCGAGGAGCGGCGACATCGACGTGGCAGGTGCGAGCATCACGGTCGGTGCCATCGATGCGGCGCGCGACGTGCTGCTAGCGTCGGCGCGCGGCGATCTTCCCGCGGGGGCGGGATCATTGCAAGCAGGGGCGATCGTCGCCGGCCGTGACGTGTCAGCGTCGGGTGCGACGGTGCGGATCGCCAGCGTGCGGGCGGGCCGCGACCTCAGCGCGGCGGCCGACACGCTGACCGTGTCGGGCGCATCGAGCGCCGCTGGTGCGGCGACGCTGCGCGGTGGATCGGTGACGACAGCGGGACTGACCGCTGGCGGCGCGATGCGGATCGAGGGCACGCAGATCGCGACGGGCGCGCTCGGCGCCGGCAGCACGATCGACGTCGTCGCGACGCGTGGCGTGACGATCGACAGCGCCGTCGCTGGCGGCGCGATGCGGATCGCCGGTGCCGGCGTGACGACGGGAGCATTGCGCGCCGCGTCGCTCGACCTGAGTTCGAACGGCGATGCGGCGATCCGGTCGGCCGAGATCACCGACGCAGCGTCGGTGCGGGTGAGCGGCAACCTGACCACGAGACGCGTCGGCACGGGCGGCGCGCTGCGGCTCGAGGGTGCGGGCGTCACCACGGGTGCGCTCGGCGCGGCGACGACGCTCGACATCGTCACGCCTGGCGTCGCGACGATCGAGGCGGCGAGTGCGGGCGGCAATCTGCGCATCGGCGCGGGCGCGCTCACCACCGGCGGGCTGCGGGCGGGCGGCACGCTCGACGCGGCAGCGAGCGGCAATGCGGCGATCGGCAGCATCGATGTCGTCGGCGCGACCACGGTCACGGGCCTGGGCGTCCAGATCGGCAGCGTCACCAGTGGCGCGCTCAGCGTCACCGCCGGCCGCGACCTGACGCTTGGGGCGACGCGGGCGAGCGGCGCGGCGACGTTGCAGGCCAGCGGTCTGGCGACGCTCGGCTCGTTTGCCGCGCCGTCGCTGACCCTGACCGCGGCCGATGCCGAGCTTGGCGGCACGGTGGCCGCGACGACGGTCACGCTCGTCAACCGGCTCGCGGGCTCGGCGGTGTTGCGCGTCGGCGACGGCACCGGCGCGGGCGGGTTCCGGCTGTCCAATGCCGAGGTCGGGCGGATCGAGACGGCGACGCTGACGTTGGATGGCGGTGCGACCGGGTCGATCGAGCTCGGCACGCTCGCGTTCGACGCCGACGCCGGACGCGCCCGCGTCAACCTGTGGGCAGGCGGGCGCGTCGACGTGACCGGCGCGGTCAGCGGCAGCGGGGCGGGCCGCGTCTTCTTCATCGGCGGGCGACCGATCGCGACCGGCATCGATTACGCCGACGTGATCCGCGTGGCGGCGACCGCCGACGGCGGCGGGCGGCTGTTGTTCGACAATGCCGCTGTCGAGCTCAATGCCGACCGCATCGGCGTGGGCCAAGCGGCGGGGTTCCTCGACCGCGTCGACTTCACCGGCGGCGGATTGTCGGCGGACGAGGTGGCGAGCCGCTTCGTCAGCAATCCGGGCTCGTCGCTCTACAATGCACTGGTCGGCGGAAGCCCGTATGCGGACGGGGCGGCGACCCTGGTGTCGGCGGGGCGGATGACCGTGCGCTACTCCGGCTATGCCCTGTTCCAGAACACCGGGGGGCAGGGGCTCAACACCGGCGTCACGCTCAACGCGCCGGCGGGAAGCGCGGCGCTGGTGCTCGATGCGGCGCGGGGCGGGGCGAGCAACGGCTTCGCGCTGTTCGGATCGATCAACGGCGTGACCGGCATTTCGGCGGCGATCCTGGGCGCGCAGACGATCGAGACGAGCGGGATCAACCTGCCCGCCAGCCGCGTCAACGGCTGCATCATCGGATCGGCGGCAGGGTGCCTGACCACCGTCATTGCACAGGCGCCGCTCAACGTGTTCGATTCGAGCCGCCTCAATGTGTTCGCGGCATCCGACGACTTCGCGCTGCCGTTCGACCCCGTCGTCGGCAGCAACAACGAGGCGCTGTTCGCCGGTGCCTTTGCCAATGATCCGGGCGCGATCGTGCCCGAATGCGACCAGGTCGAGCCCGGCCGCTGCGCCGCGCCGGGAGAACAGCCGTGAAGCATCGCACCCATGCCCTGTGGTTCGCGAGCGCCGCGACGCTCGCCGCGTGCGCGCCGACGGGCGGGCGGCTGGCGACGGCGGGAACGGACAGCTTCGCGCTGGGCCGCAACAGCGGCGGCGAGCCGTGTACGGCGACGCGGCAGTGGCGCGACGCGGCGGCGCCCGACCTGTTCGACTATTCCTGGCTCGTCACCTGTCGCAACGTCGCCGCCGCGCGGCCGCTGGGGGCGATCCGCGTGACGACCGCGGCGCGGCGCGGCGCGCTGGATGCGCAGCTCGCCTGTGCCGCGCCGGTCGCAGTGACTTTGCGAAGCGGCCGGGCAAGCGCGCGCCGCTGCTTCGACAAGTCGCTGGGGACCGAGACGATCGCAATCGAGCAGCCGCTGTCGGGTGGCCGCATCCTCGTTGCCACCGCCACGCCCGCGCTCGCCGGGCCGCTGGAGGAAGCGGCGGCGATCGTCGCGGGGACGCAGGCGCCCGGCGGTGATCCCGGGCGCGTAACGACGAGCAGCCTCGATCTCGCGACGCTGACGCCGCTCCAGAGCGGGGAACAGGCGGCGGCGGGCGGGTTCGATGCGCCGCTCGCCCTCGCGCAGGGGATCGGCTTCAACCACAAGGGCCTGCATGTCGAGGCGTCGCGCGTGCTCAACGACGCGTTGAGCCGATTGCCGGCCGACGCGCCGGCGCAGACGCGCGTGGGCCTGCTGCTGGAGGCCGCGCTGGCGGATTCGAACATCAACTTCGGTGGCAGCGCGGAAGAACATTTCGCCCGCGCCGAGGCGCTGATGGCGAGCGATCCCGCCGCGGCGACCCCGTTCCTGATCCGCAAGCGCGACACGTATCGCGCGCTCGACCTGCTCAACCGGCGCCAGTTCCGGCCGGCGCTGGCGGCGCTCGACAGGCTGACGGTGACGGGCGTCGGCGCGGCCGATCCGCTCAACGACCCCGCTTTCGTCCGCGTGCTCAACCGGTCGGGCGAGCGGCCGCAGGACATCTCGCGCGCCGTGTCGGTGCCGGACACGGCCGAGCTCGAGCAACTCGTCCTTGACGCGCAGGCCAATTGGGCGCGCAGCGTCGCGCTGCTGTCGCTCGGCGACGCACCGGGGGCCGAACGCGCGCTGGCGGCGGCGGAGCGCAGCTATGCGCCGATTCGCGGCGAGCGGATCGACCGGGCACAGGTGATGTGGCTGGGCGCGCGGATCGCCCGGCAGCGCGGGCGGCTGGCGGCGCGCGAGCGGAACTGGTCGAAGGCGCTGGGGGCGTTCGATGCGGCACTCGCCGAGCTGCGCACCGGCGCGCTCGCGACCGCCGGCACGGGCACCGAGCCCGCGATCGCCGAAGCGCGGTTGGAGCGCGCGGCAGTGTTCGCAGCATCGGGCGCGGACAAGGACGCGGCGCGCCGCGAATATGCCGAGGCCGTCGATGCGCTGATCGCCGCGGGGGCGACGGGCACGGCTCCGCCGGTCGGGATCGAGGGCTATTTCGACCTGCTCGTCGCTGAGGCGAGCGGGACGCCGCAGGCCGACACGTTCGAGCGCTTCTTTCGCGCGATGCAGGCCACCGGCGAGCCGGCGGTGGCGCGGCAGCTGAGCCAGATCCAGACGGTGGTCACCGCTGACCCGGCGATCGGCGTCAAGGTGCGCGACCGCGCCGAATTGGAGCGCGAGATCACGCGGCTGCGCTATGCCATCTCGACCGGCGGCGCGTCGTCCGGCGCCGGTGACGCGCCGGTCGCGACGCCCGTCGAGCTCGAACGCCAGCGCGCCGATGCCGAGGCGCGGTTGCTCGCGATCGACAACCAGCTCGCCGCCGATCCGCGCTTCCGATCGGTCGACGACCGGCCCGCGACGATCGCCGACATCCGCGGCGCGCTGAAGCCGGGCGAAGGCTATCTCAAGATCGTCCAGTTCGGCACGCGCGCCTATGGCCTGTTCGTCGATGCCGATCGCGCCTTTGCCTATCGCGTGGCGGGATCGAGCAAGGCGGTGGCCGACCTCAACCAGCTCGCCGCCGATGTCCGCGCCTCGATCGACGGGCGGGTCGCCACGGAGGGCACGCTGGTCGCGTTCGCCGATGCCAAGGCGCACGTGCTCTATCGCCTCATCACCGGCCCCGCCTATGAGGCGATCACCGCGACCAAGGCGCTGGTCGTCGATCCGGGCGGCCCGCTCCAGAAATTGCCGGTCGGCGCGCTCGTCACGCGCTTCGACCCGGCGGCGAAGCGGCCGAGCGGCTTCGACTTCAGCCAGACCGCGTTCCTGGCCGCGACGACGACGATCTCAAACGCGGTGTCGCCGCGTTCCTTCCTCGTTGCGCGTGCGCTGCCGCCGTCGGCTGCGCGGAATCCGTTCATGGGTTTCGGCGAGCATCAGGCGCCGCCGCCGGGTGACGGCAATGCGCGGACGGTCAGCGTCGGCTTCGGCTGCTCGGTGCCCTATACCGAGCTTGCTGCGCTCTCGCGCGAGTTCAAGCCGATCCCCGCGACCGAGCTTCGCCTCGCGGCCGATGCGCTGGGCGTGCCGCAGGCGCCAATGCTGATCGACGCGAGCTTCAGCGACACCGCGATCGAGACGCGCGGCGACCTCAACCAGTATCAGGTGCTGCACTTCGCCACCCACGGCCTTGAGGAGGGCGTGTGGGGTTGCGCGAAGTCGCCGCCTGCGCTGGTCACCTCGTTCGGCGACGCCAATTCGGACGGGCTGCTGAGCTTTTCCGAGATTGCGGCGCTGCGGCTCGATGCGAACCTGGTCGTCCTGTCGGCCTGCGACACCGCGTCGGGCGTGCGCGACGAGGGGCTGGCGCGTGCGTCGGGGCAGGAGGAGGCGGGCTCGACGCTGGAGGGGCTCGTGCGCGCGTTCCTGACCGCCAATGCGCGCGCGGTGCTCGCGACCTATTGGCAGGTCTCGGCCGAGCAGGAGAGCCAGGACTTCATCCGCGCTTTTTATACCGCCGCGCGGACGCAGACGATCGGTACCTCGCTTCAGGACGCGCAGCGCCTGCTGATGAAGCAGCCGCAATACTCCCACCCCTTCTACTGGGCGCCGTACTTCGTCGTCGGCGACGCGACCAAGCCGTTGCTGACGCAGCCCGTGCGGACCGCGGCGCGGTAGGGGTCGGGCGCGTGGTCGGCTTTCCCGCGGCACGCATCGGCGACATGCACGTCTGTCCGATGGTGACGGGCATCGTCCCGCATGTCGGCGGACCGGTGTCGGGGCCTTGCGCGCCGACGGTGCTGACCGGTGCGATGCCGCAGGCGCGGATCGGCGACATGTGCGTTTGTGTCGGCCCGCCCGACGTCATCGCGACCGGCGCCTTCACGACCATCGTCAGCGGCAGCCCGGCCGCGCGCATCCTCGACATGACGGCGCATGGCGGCGTGATCGTCATGGGCATGTTCACCGTGCTGATCGGTATGGCGGGCGGCGCCGCACCGCCGACGATGGTGCAGGTCTTCCCCAACGTCACCGTCCGCGGCACGCCCGAGTTCGTCGAGGCGACGCTGCGCGCGATGGCGGCGATCGCGGCGACGCCGTCGGGCGCGAAGATGCTCGCCGACCTGCAAGCGACGGGCAAGCCGGTGACGATCCTGGAGTCGGCGCCTGGCGGCGACAGCTGCGGCGATTTCGGTTCGGGCGCGACCGACGGGACGGGCAGCGGATCGACGGTGCGGTGGAACCCCAATCCATCGACCATGTACGACGGCAGCGAGCCGTGGATGAACGCCCCGCCGGGCGTCATCCTGGGGCACGAGATGACGCATGCCACCCACGTCGCGCGCGGTGAAGCGAGCATGGCCAAGGTGCAGAACGACCACCTCGTCGATCCCACGCACCCCAGCGGCTACAATCATTACATTGCCGAGGAAGTCCGTACCGCGGGCATCCCGCCCTATAACGACGCGGCGACGCCCTATTCGGAGAACAGCATCCGCGCCGAATGGGACCCGCCGCAACCGCAGCGGCGCTATTACTGATGCTGGCGCGGCGATCCGTGCTGGGCGCGCTGCTGTGGCCGATGCTCGGCGGTTGCGGCAAGGCGGGCGATGCCGCGCAACGAAGGATGGAAAAGCCGATGACGGTGGCCAAGGAGTTCCAGGGATTGTCGGTGCGCGTCGCGCTGGCGGTCGAGGCCGACGCTCTGGTGCTGAGCTACGAAGCGCGTGCGACGGGGAGCGAGGCGATCTTCCTGCTGGACGGCATCCATGACCCTGCCGCCGGCGGCAAGCTGCCGATGCGGAACCGCCCCTGGGTCTTCGTGGGGGAAGGGGAGGCGGTGCTGACCGCGCGCTTCCATGCGGCACCTCCGGGCATGTTCGTCAACGCGCTCAATGTTCCAGTGCCGACGCGGATCGCGCCGGGCGAGCGGATCGAGCGGCGGGTGACCGCGTCGCTGCCGCTGGTCGGCGACGAACCCTATCGCAAGTTCGAGCGGCCGCCGGTGCCGCAGCGGCGTGAGCTGCCCGTTTTCTTCGAGCTTGGCTGGTTCGTCGGCCGGCCGGGGGTGGAGGCGATGGCCAAGAGTGTCGAAACGAGCGAGGGGCCGCGCATGGCCTTCCCGTCGGTCAGCGAGGAGGGGCAACAGGTCGGCCGCTTCGGTCCGCTCGGCAGCGTACCCGTCATCGCCAACGCGCTTCGGGCATGACCGCGGGCGTCCGCGCCGCCGCGACGCTTGCCGCCTCGATCGCGCTGATGGCGGCGATGGTGCTCGGCCTTCCGCATCTGATCGCGGGGCCGATCGCGGGACTGGGGCTGGGTGACGCTGGCATCGAGGCGACGTTCACGATCGTCGTGTTCGGCGTGATGATCGGCGTTGCTGCGACGGGTGCTCGGATGACGGGTGGTAATGCACTGACGTTCGGTGGCGGCGCCGGGCTTGGCGCAGCGCTCGGCCTGGCCGGGCTGGCGAGTGCGGTCGCGTTCGTCTCGATCGCAGGCACGCTGACCGGTGGCGGCGGAGCGTCGCTGGCGCTGGTCGGGATTGTCGCGGTCGCGGTGCAGGTGCTGGGCGAGGAGGCGTTCTTCCGCGGCTGGCTTCAGCCGGTGCTGGCGAAGGGTTGGGGGCTTGCGGCGGCGATCGGCGTGGGTGCGGCGGCGTTTGCCGGGCTGCACCTGCTGGGCGGTGCGCGGACGCCGCTGACGCTGTTCAATCTGCTGCTCGGCGGATTGTGGTTCGGGCTGCTGGCGGCGCGGGGCGGGGGGATCGCCGCATCGACGCTTGCGCATCTCGTCTGGAATGCGGGGGAGCAGCTCGTGCTCGGGCTCGACCCCAATCCCGGTCTTGGCGGCTTTGGTGCGATCCGCGACTTCGACCTGGTCGGCGCAGGGGTGTGGGGCGGGTCGGAAGAGGGGCTCAACGCCAGCCTGGCGATGACGTTCGCGCTGCTGGCGATCGTCGTGCCGCTGGCGATCGATGCGTTCAGGCGACCGTCGCTGCCCGCCCCTCAGCTCGCCTGATCGGCGCGCGCCGAGTCGATCCGGTCACGCTCGCGCCGGAACGCCGCCATCGCATCGGCCGCCAGCGTCTTGCCCGTGCCTGTCTCGATACTCTGCGGATCGACGGGGGCGCCGTCGATCCAGACCTCGTAGTGAAGGTGCGGGCCAGTCGAGCGGCCGGTCGTCCCGACTTCGCCGATCTGCTGCCCCTGCCGCCAGCGCGCGCCGGGCACCAGGCCGGGGGCGAAGCGGTTGAGGTGCATGTACCGCGTCTGCCAGCCATTGTCGTGGCGCAGGATCACGAAATTGCCCGCCGCCCCGCGCGGCGCCGCGACCTCGACCGTGGCGTCGCCCGCGGCGTACATCGGCGTGCCGATCGGCGCGGCGAAGTCGGTGCCCTTGTGAAGCTTCTGGTAGCCCAGGATCGGATGCTTGCGGAACCCGAAGGTCGAGCTGATCCGCGCGCCGTCGACGGGGGTGCGCATCAGCGACCGCACGGTGCTCGCGCCATTGCCGTCGAACCAGCCGGGTTCGGTCTCGCCGGGCGCAAGGAAGCGGTAGAGCGCGCGCGCCTTCTTGGCGGTGCTGAGCGACACGTAGAGGAGGCGGGGCGCCCCCGAGGGATCGCCGCTGGGATTGTAGTCCTGCTCGAACGCAACCTCGAAGATGTCGCCGGGCGCGACCTCCCGTTGAAGGTCAAAGTCGAACGAGAAGGCGTTGGCGAAGTCGTCGATCAGGCTGTCGGTCACCCCCGCCGCGACCGCCGAGGTGTAGAAGCTCTCGGCATCGAGCTCGCCGCGCACGACCTTGACCCGCGTCTCCAGCTGGGCGGCGACGCGCTGTTCGGCATAGCCGCCGCCCGCCTTGGCGAGCAGCGTCACGCCCGCGCCATCGCCGCGCGTGGCGGCAAGGCGGGTGAGGCGCGCATTAGGGGCGGCACCGACCAGGTCGATCTCCAGCCGGATCTCGCCCGCCGCTTCGCCCAGCGCCGCCATCGCGGCCTTTGCGGCGGTGGCCGTGTCGGAGGGGACGACGCCCGCGGCGACGAGCGTGTCGGGCAGCTCGGCCACGCCGCCGATGTTGAGCGTTCGGCGGCTGGCGGGCGGCGCATCCTCGCCGGTCGCGACCGGCGCGGCGACGGTCGGAGCCGGTGTTTGCGGCGCGTCGACACGCTGGCTCCGCGCCGTGAGCGCGCCGGCCGCGAGGATCAGCGCGGCGCTCCCCCCCGCCAGCCAGCGCGTGCGATCGCGCGGCCCGGCGGCAGGCGGCGCCGGCGTCGATGGCGGCCCGGCCCAGCTTCGCGGATCGAAGGACGTGCCGTCACTCGCGGGTGCAGCCGCAACCCAGCTGCGCGGATCGAACGACGGCGCGTCGGCGCCCGGTTGATCGGCCATCGCGCATCCCCCCGCGCGGCCGACCATCGACCGCTTTTCCCCCACCGGTCACGATAACGCGGCTTTTGCCTGGACGAAAGCTGTGCTTAAAGTGCGGCGGGGGGAATGGGGCATGTCGGGCAGGAATCGTGTCGCTTGGCATGAGGGGATGTTCCTCCGGCCACAGCATTTCCAGGCACAGGATCGTTTTTTCGACGGTCAGCTTCGTGACCGCGTCGATAGCGTTCGGCCCTGGGCATGGGGCTTTACTGAACTCGTCATAGATGAGGACTTGGCTTCACTGGGCAAGTTCGGCGTCGCACGCGCCAGCGGGGTGATGCCGGACGGCACGCCATTCGCCATTCCGGACATGCTGCCGCCGCCCGAACCGCTCGACGTGCCGGGTGATGCGCGCGATGCCGTCGTTTCGCTGACACTGCCCGCACGCCAGCCCGGCGCGACCGAATTCAAGGACGTCGAGGCACGATCGTTCGACGCGCGCTTCGTCGTCGAGGAGGGCGAGGTGCTAGACGCCTATGCCGACGAGCGGGTGAGCGAGCCGATCGCGTTCGGGCGCCCGAACCTGCGCTTCGGCGTGACCCGCGACCAGACCTATGGCCGGATCGTGCTAGGCGCGGCGCGCGTGCGGGAGGTCGCGAACGGGCGGGTGATGCTCGACGACCGCTACATCGCGCCGACACTCGACTTCGACGCGGCGCCGCGGCTGCGCGGGGCGGCGACCGACATTCTGGGCCGCGCCGAGCAGCGCGCCGAGGAACTGGCGCTGCGCGCGGTCGAGGCGACCGATGGCGGCGCGGAGACGTTCGCGAGCTTCCTCCTCCTCCAGGCGCTCAATCGCTGGGTGCCGGTGCTCCAGCATCTCGGCGGATTGCCGATGGTGCATCCCGAGCGATTGTTCGAGTGCTTCGTGTCGATGGCGGGCGAGCTGGCGACACTGGTGCGGCCCGACCGCAAGCCGCCGCCGCTGCCGCGCTACGACCATGAGAACCCGCAGCTCTGCTTCGACCCGGTCATCGACCTGCTCCAGTCGATGCTGTCGGCGGTGTTCGACCGGTCGGCGATCCGGCTGCCGCTCGAGCTCGCCGGGCCGGGCGCCTATGTCTCCAAGATCACCGATCATCACCTTTACACCACCGGCTATTTCTATCTCGCGGTGAATGCCGCCTCGCCGGTCGAGGAGATCCGCGCGGTGTTCCCGTCCGTCGCGAAGATCGGGTCGGTGACCAAGATGCGGCAGATCGTCGATTCGGCGCTGCCCGGCGTACCGCTCCGCCACACGCCCACCCCCCCGCCGCAGCTTCGCGTGCTGCCCGGCTATGTCTATTTCGAGCTCGACCGGGGCTCCGCCGACTGGCGCGACTTCGCCTCCGCGCCTGCCCTGGGCCTGCACGTCGCGGGGCAGTGGCCCGAGCTCAAGCTTGAACTCTGGTGCGTGAAGAGGGCGAACCGATGAGCGAAGGGGGCGGTGGGGGCGGCAACAAGACGGTCTTCCGACCGTCACCGCTCCAGGGACTTCGTCAGGGGCAACAGCCGGGCGCCGCGCCGCCGCCGCCCGCGCCGGCCAGTTGGGGCCCGCCGCAGCCGCCCGCACCGCCCCCCGCCTACGCACCGCCGCCTGCTGCCGCGCCGCAAGCCTATGCGCCGCCGTCCAACCTCGCCCCCTCGCGGCTGGCCGAGGACGACGTGCCGCTGCCGGCCACCCCGCGCCAAGTGCGCAACATCCTGCTGGCGGAGGCCGGGCCGGTCCTGGCCCTCGCCGCCAGCGTTCGCGGCGGGCGCGTTCGCGTGGCGCTGCCGCAGTTCCACAATCAGGCGACGCAGGCGATCGCCGCCTTCGACCGCGCGATCACGCCGCATTACCCGCAGGAGACACGTCAGCGCGCCAAGTATGCGGTGTGCGCGACGATCGACGACGTTGCGCAGAATCTGCCGCATGCGGGCAGCGACGGTGCCGAATGGGCGCGCCGATCGATGGTCGTCAGCTTCTTCCAGGAGAATATCGGCGGCGACCGTTTCTGGCAGTTGGTCGATGACATGCTGCGCGACCCGGCGCAAAATGCCGATCTGATCGAGCTCTATCACGCCTGCCTGGCGACGGGGTTCGAGGGGCGCTTTCGCATCATGCCGGACGGCAAGCGCCGGCTGCACGAGATCCTGTCGCGGCTCAACTCGGCGATTCCGCAGACGCGGACCGTGTCGTCGGTCGAGGTGTCGCCCGAATGGCGGGGCGAGAAGGCACCGCGCGAGCGCCGCGGCTTCTGGAGCCTGATCGCGCTGGCCGCGGCGGGGGCGGCGGCGTTGCTGCTGGTCATCTACATCGTGCTGCGGCTTCTCCTCATGTCGGGCGCGGATGCGCCGTCCGAGCGGCTGGCGGCGATCTTCCCCGACGATCCGCTGACGCTGTCGCGAAGCGGCGCGGCGATGCCCGCGGCGGAAAGCGCCCAGGCCTCGAAGCTCAAGCAATTCCTCGCGCCCGAGATCGCGCAGAAGCTGGTGGTGGTCGAGGAGGACGCGCAGACCGTGCGTGTCCGCACCACCGTTGGCCAGCTGTTCCAGTCGGGCTCCGACCAGCTCGAGAGCGGCCGGCAGGCGCTGTTCGAGCGGATCGGCCGCGCGATCGAGGAAGAGCAGGGCAGCGTCCTGGTCGAGGGGCATGCCGACAGCGACAAGGTGTCGAACCTGAGCTTCCCCGACAACATGGCGCTGAGCCAGGCGCGCGCCGAGACGATCGGCGGCATCCTGAAGTCGGTGCTGTCCGATCCCGGCCGGGTGACGACGAAGGGGATGGGCGAGAGCGTGCCGATCGCCTCCAACGACAGCGCGGAGGGCAAGTCCCAGAACCGGCGCGTCGAGATCATCGTACCGCGGCGCTACTGACGGCTTGGGGGCGGAGGCATGAAGCGCTTTTTCGGCAACTGGACCGCGGTCACGCTGACCTGCGCGATCCTCTCCGTGCTCGTCCTGTCGGTCGGGCTGCCGTTCTTCGTGGCGGGCCTCAGGCCGCTCTGGGTGCGGCTCGCGTTCGCGGTCCTGATCCTGGGGCTGTGGGGGCTCGCCTTCTGGCTCCGCCGCCGCAAGGCGCAGCGCGCCGCCGCCGCGCTCGCCGCCGAGCTGTCCGGCCCGAACGCCGCCGACGAGGAGGGCCGCGCGCTCGCGCAGCGGATGGGCGAGGCGCTGACCAAGCTGAAGGCCGGGTCGGGCAAGAAGCGCGACTATCTCTATGCCGCGCCCTGGTACGTCATCATCGGTCCGCCGGGCGCGGGCAAGACGACGGCGCTGCTCAATTCGGGCCTTCATTTCCCGCACACCGATCAGGCGGTGAAGGGCGTCGGCGGCACCCGCAACCTCGACTTCTGGTTTGCGGACGAGGCGGTGCTGCTCGATACCGCGGGCCGCTACACGACGCAGGACAGCGACTATAAGGTCGATGCGAGCGGCTGGACGTCGTTCCTGTCGCTGCTGCGCAAGCATCGTCCGCTGGAGCCGATCAACGGCGTCATGGTGGCGATCGGCGTCGACGAGCTGATCCGAAGCGACTGCGCCAGGATCGACGCCCATGCCCGCGCGGTCCGGCGGCGGCTGGTCGAGCTTCGCCAGTCGCTCGAAGTGGCGGTGCCCGTCTATGTCGTGCTCACCAAGGCCGATCTGCTCGCGGGCTTCACCGAATATTTCGGCGACCTGGATGTCGAGGGGCGCCGCGCGGTGCTCGGCGCGACGCTGCCCGCCGGCGCCGGCAAGCCGTCGGGCGAGGCACTGGCGCGCGCGTTCGACACGATGGCGCAAGCGGCGACCGATCGCCAGGCCAAGCGCCTGTTCGAGGAAGTCGACGCCGCGCGGCGCGGCCTGATCCTCGGCTTCCCATCGCAGCTTCAGTCGCTGCGCTCGCGGCTGATGCGCTTCCTCGACGGCGCGTTCGTGTCGGGCGACGAGGCGGCGGGCAATCTTCGCGGCTTCTATCTGACGAGCGGCGTCCAGCAGGGCGCGCCGCTCGATCGCATCCTGTCGGGCATGGCCGACGTCTACGACCGCGCGCCCGAGCCGCAGGCGGCGGGCGGCGGGCGTGCTTACTTCCTCAACCGGCTGCTGACCGAGACGCTGTTCCCCGAATCCGGCCTCGTCGCGTTCGATCCCGCGGCGGTCCGGCGGCGGCGGACGCGGCTGGCCGCGGCGTTCGCCGGCATCGGCGCGGCCGCCGTCCTGACGCTCGGCGCGTGGGGCGTGAGCTACGCCGCGAACCGCAGCTTCGAGGGCGAGCTGCTCGCCAGGACCGAGGCGGCGGCGACCCTGCTGCGCGACTCTGGTGTCGATCTGAAACAGGTCCGGGATGGCGATGCGGACCTGCGCGCCGTCCTGCCCGGCCTCGATGCGTTGCGGGCGCTGCCGCGTGGCTATGCCGAACGGCGGGCGACGGGCGCGCCTCTGTCAATGCGCTTCGGGCTCTATCAGTCCGGGCTGAGTGAACAGGCCGAGCAGACCTATCGCGAGGGGCTGCGCCGCGTGCTCTTGCCGCGGCTGATGCTGCGGCTGGAGACCTATCTCCAGGCGCATGGGGGCGACCCGATGGCGCTCTACGAGCCGCTCAAGGTCTATCTGATGCTCGGCCAGCAGGGGCCGATGGATGCCAAGGCGGTGCGCCAGTGGGTCTCGGCCGACTGGGCGCGCGAAGTGCTGCCCGGCGCCGATGCCGCGCCCGAGCGGGAGAAGCTCGGAAAGCACCTCGCCGCACTCCTCGAGGACAAGGACCTCGCCGCCGTATGGCCGGGGCGCAAGCCGCCGTTGGACGGCGACCTCGTCGCTTCGGCGCGCGCATCGGTGGGGACGCTCAGTCTTGCCGATCGCGCCTATGCGGTGATGCGCCAGAAGGCGGCGGGGCAGGGTGCGGACTGGTTGGTCGCCAACGTGCTGAGCCAGGGCGATGCCGCCGCGTTCGCCAATGCCGACCAGGTACTCGGCGCGCGCGTGCCCTATTTCTTCACGCGCGAGGGGTTCGAGAAGGCGTACACCGTCGGCCTCGCCACGGTGCAGGCGGACCTCAAGCGCGACCTGTGGGTGCTGGGCGGCGACGCCTCGACGTCTGGCGTGCAGGGCGAGATGGCGAACATCCGCCCCGGCGTCGCCGGGCTTTACGCTCGCGAGTACATCGCAGCTTGGGAAGGCATTGTGAAGCTGATGCAACCGGGCGGCTATTTCAGCGACCCGGCTGCGTTCGGCGCGTTCACCAAGAGCCCGTCGCCGCTGAAGCGCGTGCTGCTCGAACTTCGGAAGAACACGATCTTCGCCGGCGGCGCGCGCGGCGCGGCGGACAAGGCGATCGCGCAGCGCATGTCGTCGATGCCCGGCGGGCGCCTGATCCAGAATGCGGGCGCGGGGCGTGCGACGGGCCTTGATGCGGGCGCGGAGATCACCGGCTATTTCGAGCCGCTCCACGACTATGTCGGCGACGGCAAGGCGCCGGGCCCGATCGACGAGTTCGTCGCCGCGATCAAGCAGGCGGGCCAGGCGGTCATCGCCGCCAAGGCGGTCGGCGGTGGCGGCGGCGCTGAGGCGACACAGGCGGCGATGGCACAGGCGGTCGCGCAGGTGCAGGCCGCCGCCGCCGGCGCACCGCCGCAGCTCCAGGGCTTTGTCGGCGCGGCGGCGGGGGGCGGATCGACCGCGCGCGTCGACGCCGCGACCGGCGCGGTCGCCGATGCCTATGCGCAGACCGTCGGCCCCGCCTGCCGGGAGGTCGCGCAGGAGCATTACCCTTTTTTCGGTGCCGCGCAGACCGACGCCGCCACGGTTGACGTGCTGCGCGTCTTCGGGATGGGCGGCACGATCGACAGCTTCGTCCAGCAGCGGTTGAAGCCGATGATGGAGACCGAGGGGCCGGTGTGGCGCTGGCGCGCCGACGATCCGGTCGCCGCGGCACTCTCGCCCGCCAGCCCCGAGGAACTCGCCAAGGCCGCGCAGATCCGCGACCTGCTGGTCGGCGGGCTGCCTATCAAGGTCGCGCTGGCGAAGCTCGGCAGCGGCGTCGGTGCGGTCGAGATCGCGAGCGGCGGCACCACCTACCGCTTCGATGCAGTGGGGGCGCCCGCGCGGCCTTTGCTCTGGTCGGTGTCGGGTGGTTTGCCCGAGGCGTCGGTCACGCTCTTTCCCGTCGGTGCCGCCGCGACCGGCGCGCCCGCGCCGCTTCGCAAGATCGAGGCGGAGGGACCGTGGGCACTCTTCAAGCTCATGGACCAGGCGCAAAAGGAGAATGCGGGCGAGCGCGCGATCAAGGCGACGTTTGGTGAAGGCGCGGCGAGCGTCACTTTCCTGATCGGCTTGCCGTCCGACCGCAACCCGTTCAGCCGCGGCGGCATCTGGTCGTTCCGCTGCCCGGTGGCCCTGTGACCGGCAGTGTGAGCCTGTTCGGCAAGCTGCCGACGCATGGCGATTTCGTCGCGCGGGGGCTGAGCGCCGGCGATCGTGACGCGCTGGACGCATGGCTGTCCGGTTCGATGGCGGAAGCGGCGGCTCTCTATGAGGATTTCGACGCGCGCTACGATGCTGCGCCGCCGTGGCGCCATGCTGGACCGGCCGGGGGCGGGGCAATCTGCGCCTCGGTCGACGCGGCGGGGCGGCGCTTTCCGCTGGTGCTGCTCGGGCCGGCGGGAGAGGCGTGCGAGGCGTTGCTCTATCGCGCACTCGGGGAAGCGTGGGACGCCGACCGCCTCCATGTCGAGGCAGGGGGGCTGGCCGCGTCTCCGTCCGACGTAGCGCTCTGGTGGACCGAGGGCAGCGACCCATTCCCGCCCGCGCGGCGCGAGGGCGAGCGCCCGCCTGCGCTGATCGCGGCGATGCTCGATACGCAGGGAGACGCGCCGTGACCGGTCCGCGCATCGACGCGCATGCGCTGACCCATGTGGGACGCGTGCGCAAGAACAACGAGGACAGTTTCTGCGAGCGTCCGCGCGATGGCTTGTGGGCGGTGGCCGACGGCATGGGCGGACATGAGCGCGGCGAAGTCGCGTCCGCCGCGATCGTCGAGGCGCTGCACGCCGCGCCGCTGACGGGGCAGTTCGACGACGACGCTCCCATCGCCGCCGACGCGATCCACGCCGCCAACGCTCGCATCTGGGCCGAAGGGCAGGAGCGCGGCGGGCAGATGGGGTCGACCGTCGTCGCGCTGCTCCTGCGCGGCTGGCGCTTCGCGGTGCTGTGGGTGGGGGACAGCCGCGCCTATCTGCTGCGCGGTGGGACGCTCTATCAGCTGACGCGCGACCACAGCCAGGTGCAGGACATGGTCGATCGCGGTCTGTTGAGCGAAGCCGACGCCGCGGGCCATCCGATGAGCCACGTTCTCGCCCGCGCGGTCGGTGTGCGGCCCGAGACGGAGGTCGACATCGTCGCGGACGAGGCGGTGCCCGGCGACGTGTTCCTGCTGTGCAGCGACGGCCTCAGCGGCCCCCTCGCCGATGCCGAGATCGCCGGCCTTTTGCGGACGGGCGACGCGCAGGCGGCCGAGCGGCTGGTCGCCGCGACGCTCGACCGCGGCGCGCCCGACAATGTGACCATCGTCGTTGTCGCCCTCAACGAGACGACCTCGCTCAGCTTTGCCGAACCGGTGAGTGGACCCAGCGTATGACCGACCCCGACGACAAGTCGCCCCCTCCTGAGGATGCGACGGTGTTCATGCCGTCCGCCGCCCCGCCGCCGCCGCCGGCCGAGCCCTCGCCGCCGCCGATGCGAACCGAGGCGGCCGCGTTCCAGACGCACTTCGCCCCGCGCACCGACGGGCAGGGGATCCAGGTTGGGGACGTCCTCAATCACATCTATGAGGTCAAGCGCTTCATCGCTCGCGGCGGCATGGGCGAGGTGTTCGAGGGGATGAACGTCAACTCCGACGAGCGCGTCGCGATCAAGGTGATGCTGCCCGCGCTCGCCGCCGACCCCAACGTGATCGGCATGTTCCGCAAGGAGGCGCGCACGCTGACGCGCCTCCAGCACGAGGCGCTGGTCCAGTATCGCGTGCTCGCGCAGGAGCCGCAGCTCGGCGTGCTCTACATCGTCACCGAATATATCGACGGGACCAACCTTGCCGACGTGCTCGGCCAGTTGCGGCCGGACGAAGCGGACCAGATGCGGCTGCTGCGGCGGCTCGCGTCCGGCCTGAACGCCGCGCATGCGCTGGGCGCGATCCACCGCGACATCTCGCCCGACAACGTGCTGCTGGAGGAAGGACGGCTCGACAAGGCCAAGGTGATCGACTTCGGCATCGCCAAGGATCTCGATCCCGGTTCGGCGACGATCGTCGGCGACGGGTTCGCGGGGAAGCTCAGCTATGTCGCGCCCGAGCAGCTCGGCGATTTCGGTCGCGAAGTGGGGCCTTGGACCGATGTGTACAGCCTCGGCCTCGTCATGCTGGCGGTGGCCGAGGGCAGGAATGTCGCGATGGGCGGATCGCTGGTCGATGCGGTCGACAAGCGGCGCGCGGGTCCGGACCTGGCGGCGGCGCCCGACAAGCTGAAGCCGATCCTCCAGCGGATGCTCGCCGCCGATCCGGCGCAGCGCTTCCGCTCGATGGACGAAGTGCTGGCTGCGCTCAACGCGCTGGAGGCAGTGGCCCCGCCCGCGCCGCCCCCGACGCCGGCCAGGAAGAGCATGGCGGTGCCGGCTGGCATCGGCGCGGCGGTGCTGCTCGCTGTGGCGGGTGTCGGCTGGTTCGCGATGCGCGGCGGCGACACGCCGGTCGATCCCGGCGGCAAGGCCGGCGCGCCGGTGGCGGCCGCGGGCGATCCGGTGGCGCGCGCGCGATCGATCGTCGACTCGACGCTCCCGTCGGTCAACTGCACCTGGCTCCAGGTCGTGGACGTCGGCGGCGGCGCGGGCGGCCCGCTGGTCAAGCTGACCGGCGTCGCGGGTAATCCCGCCGCCGCGCAGACCGAGATCGCGCAGGGGCTGGCGCAGCAAGGCATCCAGGGCGCCAGCATCGACTTCGACGAGGTCTCGCCGATCACCCAGTCGGGCTGCGCGGCGCTCAATACCTATCGCCAGATCCGCTCGCCCGACGCCAGCCGCCTCGCGGTGCCGCAGCGCAGCTTCGAGATGCGGATGCAGCCGAACGATCCGTCGCAATCGGGCTATCCGGGCGAGAACGCCGCCAACGTCGTGGTCGAGATGAACCTCGGCGATCCGGCGCGCGACTTCGTGATGGTGGGGCTGGAGCCGTCGGGCGTGATCGACGGCGACTTTTTCGGCAGCGGATCGGTCGCCGACCGGAAGCAGGTGGCGGGCGTCGCCGCACAAGGCTCACGCAACGTGACGGCGCTGCCCGGCGACAAGTTCAAGCTCCAGCTGGAGGTCAATCACGCCGGCTGGTCGGGCATCCTGATGCTGAGCGGCAAGGGGCCGTTCGACAAGGATTTGATCGCTCCGCCGCTCGGCGCGCGGGGGCCGGACTGGACCAACAAGTTCGTCTCCACCGCCGCCGAGCGCGGCTGGCAGGCGGACATGGTGTGGTTCCGAACGGTGGACGAGGCGAAGGAGTAGGGAGGGCCGCCGGTCACTCCGCCGGCGCGAACTCGGGCTCGGTGGTGCGGGCGCGCGCGAGGCGCGAGATCGCCGGCCACAGGAACGCCGCGCCGCCCAGCACCAGGCTCGCGTCGATCAGGTATAGCGCCGCGATGCCGCTCTCGATCGTCGCGGCATGGACGACGCCCGCCACCACCATCGCCGCGCCGAGCGCCAGCCGCAGCGAGCGCGCCCAGACCTCGGCACGCGGCACGATGATCGCCGCGCCCATCATCAGCGCCAGACCAAGCCAGAACAATGCGACCATCGGCGCCTCCGCCCCGAACAGCGCGCGCTGTACCAGCGCCGCCATCATCAGCGCGGGCGATCCCCAGATCACGGTCGCCCACATCGCCTCCAGCCGCGGGCTCGCGCGGCCGCGCTGGCGGCGCTTGACCAGCCAGATCGACATTCCGGTGCCGCAGATAATCGTCACCGCCGCGCCCAGCAGGACATAGATCAGCCGCACCGGCAGCCCGCCGAACGAGCCGAAATGCAGGTCATAGGTCGAGGCAGCGAACTGCTTGCCGATCGGCCCGTTGCTCAGCCCGACCTTGTGCGTCGGCCGGCCATCGGCGGTGAAGGCATAGGTTTCGCCATAGATCAGCCGGCGCGGGTGCTTGGCGAGGATCGTCAGATACTGGCCGCGCGTGCCGGGTTCGTGGATCACGACATAGCTCGGCTGCACCTCGGGCTGCATCGCCTTGAGGTTGGTCATCGCCGCGGCGATGTTGGCGAGCGGCGCCTTGCGGTCGTCATGCGCGGGCTCGCCGCCGAACAGCGGCGCGTACGCCTTTTCGATGTCGCCG
The DNA here is from genome assembly GCF_032391395.1 of Sphingomonas sp. Y38-1Y. NCBI lineage: Bacteria > Pseudomonadati > Pseudomonadota > Alphaproteobacteria > Sphingomonadales > Sphingomonadaceae > Sphingomonas > Sphingomonas sp. Y38-1Y. The sequence continues at coordinate 2,794,164 of NZ_CP135916.1, read as the reverse complement.
CCATGCCATTTGGTCGCCATCGCGTAGAAGCCGACGCCGCTCAGCCCGATCATCGCGCCGGTCAGCGCGAGCGCGAGGCCGAAGGGCAGGGTCCAGACGCCCAGCCGGTTGTGCCAGTCGGCGAGCGCCAGTTGGCGTTGACCGCGCGCGCGCAGCCGGAATGCGTCGCGAAAGATGCGCGGATGCGCGAGGACGCCGCCCAGCGTCAGCGCCGCCATCATCACGCCCAGCGCGCCGACGATCGTCAGGCCCAGCGTACCGGGGACGTGCAGATAGACGTGGAGGTTGATGAGGAACTCGGTCCAGCCATGCGCCTCCTTGCCCGCGATCGCGCCGGTCGGGTCGACATAGACCGCCTGGTTGTCGGTGGTGACGACGGTGCGCGGCAGCGCGTCGTTGGGCAGATGGATGTAGAAATGCTCGGTCGGCTTCTTGCCCGTCTCGCTCGCCAGAACGGTGGCGGCGGCGGTCTGAAGCGCTTCGGGGCTGATCGACAGCGTCTCGGCGATATTGGGCTGCTCCCAGCGTTGCAGCTCCTCGCGCAGCACGACGATCGTGCCCGACAGACAGATCAGGTAGAGAAGTCCGCCGGCGAGCAGGCCGATCGCGGCATGACCGGACAGCGCTCGGCGGACGAGGTCGGGTGAAGGGAAGCGCATCGCGGACGTCCTCAACCGAGCAGCCAGAAGGTCGCGCCCGACACGGCGCCCAGCGCGGCGAGCGGCCGCAGCATGCCGCGCGCGCGATCCTCGAGCAGCAGCACGGTGCCGAGCACCGACCAGACTAGCGGCGTGACGATCAGCGCGAGCGTAGTGCTGTCCGCGTCGACCGCGCCGCCCGCTCGCGCCGTCGCGGCAAAGGCGAGCCCGGCAAGCAGCGAGACGAGACCGGCGACGGGCATGGCGAGCATGAAGATAGCGATACGGCGGCCGACATCGCGCCAGTCGCGCGCATGCAGGTGGACGCTCGGATCGCTCTCGACCACCCGCGCCGCGCGGGCGGGGGCGGTCGAGGCGATCGCCTCACGCGCCAACAGCGCAAAGGCGACGAGCATCACGGGGATCGTCCCCATCGCGAAGCCCCAGGCGCCGTCGATCGCGGTCAGCATGCCGATCGCGACGACGATCGCCGCCCATCCGCCAAGCGTCAGACGAACCTGAGCCGGCTCCCGCGCGTCCCAGCCGAAGCGGAGCAGCACGACACCCGCGCCGGCGAGGAGCAGAAGGGTGGCGGTCAGCATAGGAGCGAGGCAGCGTCACGGATCATGACGCCGCTTATGACGCGCGACCAACTTGAGAGCAAGTCGCAATAGCAGACCGAACGGGCCTCGCTATGACGCTCCGGCTACTCCGCCGCCACCGCCTCCCGCCGTCCGCGCCCGAGCAGCGGCGCCAGATATCGCCCGGTGTAGCTGCGCGGCTCCTTCGCCACCGTCTCTGGCGTGCCAACGGCGACGATCTCGCCGCCCTTGACGCCGCCTTCGGGGCCCAGGTCGATGATCCAGTCGGCGGTCTTGATGACGTCGAGATTGTGCTCGATCACCACCACGGTGTTACCCTGGTCGACCAGCGCGTGGAGCACTTCCAAGAGCTTGCGCACATCCTCGAAGTGGAGGCCGGTCGTCGGCTCGTCGAGGATGTAGAGCGTCTGTCCGGTCGATCGGCGCGCGAGTTCCTTGGCGAGCTTGACGCGCTGCGCCTCGCCACCCGACAGCGTCGTCGCCTGTTGCCCGACCTTGACATAGCCCAGGCCGACTTCGGACAGCATCGCCATCTTGTCGCGGATCGGCGGCACCGCCTTGAAGAACTCGAACGCGTCCTCGACCGTCATGTCGAGCACGTCGGCGATCGACTTGCCCTTGAACTTCACCTCCAGCGTCTCGCGATTGTAGCGCGCGCCGTGGCACACGTCGCAGGTGACATAGACGTCGGGGAGGAAGTGCATCTCGATCTTGAGCACGCCGTCGCCCTGACACGCCTCGCACCGCCCGCCCTTGACGTTGAAGCTGAAGCGGCCCGGCTTGTAGCCGCGCGCCTGCGCCTCCGGCAGGCCCGCGAACCAGTCGCGGATCTGGGTGAAGGCGCCGGTGTAGGTGGCGGGGTTCGACCGCGGGGTGCGACCGATCGGCGACTGGTCGATGTCGATGACCTTGTCGCAATGCTCCAGCCCGGTGATCTTGTCGTGCTTGCCCGCGAGCACGCGCGCGCCGTTCAATGTGCGCGCGGCGGCGGCATAGAGCGTGTCGATCGTGAAGCTCGACTTGCCCGATCCCGACACCCCGGTGATGCAGGTGAAGGTGCCGAGCGGGATCGACGCGGTAACGCCGGTCAGGTTGTTCGCCGTCGCATTGTGGACGGTCAGCTTTTTCTTGTTGCCCTTGCGCCGCACCGGCGGCACCGCGACTTCGCGCGTGCCGTTGAGATAGTCGGCGGTGACGCTGCCTTCCGCGACCAGAAGCTCGTCGAGCGTCCCCTTCGCGACGATCTCACCGCCATGCACGCCCGCGCCCGGGCCCATGTCGATGACATAATCGGCGGTGCGGATCGCATCCTCGTCATGCTCGACGACGAGCACGGTATTGCCGAGGTCGCGCAGCCGCCGAAGCGTCGCCAGCAGCATGTCGTTGTCACGCTGGTGGAGGCCGATCGAGGGCTCGTCGAGGACGTAGAGCACGCCCGACAACCCGCTGCCGATCTGCGACGCCAGGCGGATGCGCTGGCTCTCGCCGCCGGACAAGGTGCCCGACGTGCGGTCGAGGTTGAGATAGTCGAGCCCGACATTGTTGAGGAAGCCGAGCCGCTCGTCGATCTCCTTGAGGATCGCTCGGGCGATCTCGCGGCCCTGCGGCGTCAGCTTCTCGGGCAGCGACTGGTACCAGCCGAGCGCGTCGACCACCGACAGGCGGGTGACCGCGCTGATGTCGGTGCCGGCGACCTTGACCGCCAGCGCCTCGGGCTTGAGCCGTGCGCCGCCGCAGGTTTCGCACGGATGCGCGGCCTGATATTTGGACAGTTCCTCGCGCGTCCAGGCGCTCTCGGTCTGAAGCATGCGGCGGTTGAGGTTGCCGATCACCCCCTCGAACGGCTTCTTCACGTCATAGGATTTGCGCCCGTCAACGAAGGTCAGCGTGACCGGCTTGCCCTTGGTCCCCGACAGGATGACGTCCTGATGCTCGGGGGCGAGGTCCTTCCACGCCGCGTCGAGGCTGAACCCGAACTCGCGCGCGAGGCTGCCCAGCACCTGCATGTAATAGGGGCTGGGCGGGTTCGACTTGGCCCAGGGCACGACCGCACCCTTCTTGATCGACAGGTCGTGATTGGGAACCACCAGGTCGCGATCGAACTCCAGCCGTTCGCCCAGCCCGTCGCATGCGGGGCAGGCACCCTGCGGCGCGTTGAAGCTGAACAGCCGCGGCTCGATGTCCGGGATGGTGAAGCCGGAGACGGGGCAGGCGAACTTCTCGGAGAAGACGATGCGGTTGGCGGGGACGCCCGCGCCCTTCATCTTCTGAGCCCTCTCCCCTTCAGGGGAGAGGGTTGGAAGAGGGGAAGGAGCCTCGCCGAGACCAGCGTCAGCGGCACTGCCCCTCTCCCCGGCCCTCTCCCCTGAAGGGGAGAGGGAGGGAACCGGCCCGTCCACCAGATCGACATACGCGAGTCCCTCGGCCAGCTTCAGCGCGGTCTCGAAACTCTCCGCCAGCCGCGTGGCGATGTCGCCGCCGACGACCAGGCGATCGACCACCACCTCGATGTCGTGCTTGTACTTCTTGTCGAGTGTCGGCGCTTCCTCGATCAAATACATCTCGCCGTCGATGCGGACGCGCTGGAAGCCGGCCTTCTGCCACTCGGCGAGTTCCTTGCGATACTCGCCCTTTCGCCCGCGCACGACCGGGGCGAGAAGGAGGAGGCGCGTTCCCTCGGGCAGCGCGAGCACGCGGTCGACCATCTGGCTGACCGTCTGCGCCGCGATCGGCAGGCCGGTCGCGGGCGAATAGGGGATGCCGACCCGCGCCCACAAGAGGCGCATATAGTCGTAGATCTCGGTCACCGTCGCGACGGTCGAGCGCGGATTGCGCGACGTCGTCTTCTGCTCGATCGAAATCGCCGGTGACAGACCCTCGATATGGTCGACGTCGGGCTTCTGCATCATTTCGAGGAACTGGCGCGCATAGGCGCTCAAGCTCTCGACATAGCGCCGCTGCCCCTCGGCATAGATGGTGTCGAAGGCGAGGCTCGACTTGCCCGATCCCGACAGCCCGGTGATGACCGTCAGCGTGTCGCGCGGGATGTCGATGTCCACTCCCTTGAGGTTGTGCTCGCGCGCGCCGCGCACCTTGATGTGGCTCAGCATCCGGAAAACCGATGCTGAAAAATGGGGCTCAGGGTCATGCAGTCCGTTCTAGCTTCGTTCCGGGAAGATCGCCAGCATTGCAGATAGGAACGAGGGTTGATGCATGCGAGGGGGGCGACGAACGGCGGCGATCAGCGCCCCGCCTTGCGCTCGCGTCGCCAGCGGAGCGAACGGCGGTTGAGATCGGCAAGGTCGACCTCGCCGGCGATGGCCGCTTCGCCGAGCCTGACGGCGCTGGCGAGCGTCACTAGGTCGGCATGAGCATAGGCCGGCCGCTTGGCGACATGATCGTACCAGACACCGCCGAACGCGTTGTCGAGCAGGATGCGCTGGAAGCAGTGGTCGGCCCGAACGGGCCATCCGCGCTCGGCGGCGAGCGCGGGCATGACGCGGCGGGTGAGGTCGAGCCAGCGGGTTTCCAGCGCTGCCCGCTCAATCTCATCCATTTCGGACCTCGCCGATCAGGTTGCCAACAGGGGGTAACGCCAATCGCACCCCTGCTGTTCAGGATGGATCTATTCGTCATTGAAGGACGATCCGCGGCGTCGAACCATTCCTGCGCCTCAACCCGATCGCGCCGGAATGAATGAAGTTCAAATTCTGTTCTTCTTTCGATCAACATAGGTTCCGATCGTCAATCAGGCGAGCGGACCCGTCGATGATCCCGATCAACCAACTCTTCTATGGCGACAATTTGGGCGTGCTGCGCGAGCACATCGCGGACGAGAGCGTCGACCTCATCTATCTCGATCCGCCGTTCAACTCGAACGACATGATGGCCTATCTGGCCATGATGGCGGTTCGGCTCATCGAACTGCACCGCGTACTGAAGCCGACGGGGAGTCTTTATCTACACTGTGATCCTACAGCCAGCCATTATCTGAAGTTGATCCTGGATGGCACGTTCGGGATAGAAAACTACCTCAACGAAATAATCTGGAGACGGACAGGGGCCCACAATAACGCCAAACGGTTCGGCCCAGTCCATGACGTCATCCACTTCTATCAGAAAAGTGAACACTACAGGCACAAGGCAGTCTATCGGCCATATGCCAATGGCCATATCGACAGCTACTTCCGCAAGCAGGACGAGCGAGGGCGGTACTGGACGAACTCGATACATGGTGCCGGAACACGGAACGGCGACTCAGGCAAGTCGTGGCGCGGTTACAATCCGACGGCGTCCAAGCGACATTGGGCAGTGCCTAACGATCTTGTGCTTGCTTTTGGCGTCGATCCGAAACTTCCACAGCATGAAAAGCTTGATGCACTGGCAGATATGGGCCTGATCGACTTTCCGGCCATAGGCAGCGGCGCGCTCCCGACCTATCGACAGTATCTCGATCGAAGCCCGGGCAATCTGCTGCAAGACATATGGGCCTATCAGCCACATACACGAGGGGCGCTCTATGGATCGAAGGAGGGAATAGACGAGGATGTTCGCTGGCTCACGGCTCAAGGGAATCGTGAACGGCTGGGCTATCCGACGCAAAAACCCGTAGGTCTCCTTGAACGCATCCTGTCGGCCTCGTCAGATCCCGGCGCTGTCGTGCTCGACCCCTTTTGCGGTTGCGGAACCGCGGTCCATGCTGCGCAAAGAATGGGGCGCCAGTGGATCGGGATAGACATAACCTATCTTTCCATCGGTCTGATCGAGCGAAGGTTGATGGATGCGTTCCCCGGAATTCAGTTCAGCGTTGTCGGGGAACCCAGCAGCCTTTCCGATGCCGAGCATCTCGCATCCGTCGAGCCGCATCAGTTCCAATACTGGATCACCCAGAAGATCGGCGGCCAGCCCTATCGCGGCGGTCGCAAGGGACCAGATCGGGGTGTCGACGGCTATATCTATTACACGCGCAACGCCGTCGGCGCAGGCCAGACCGCGACTGCCGCAGCGATCATCTCGGTCAAAGCCGGCCGTAACGTCGGCGTGGCCATGGTGCGCGATCTGCGGGGCGTCCTGGAACGCGAGAAATCGGATATCGGCGTCTTCGTTTGCGTGACCGCACCCTCTCGCGACATGGAGCGCGAAGCGGCCGCAGCAGGCATCTGGACCGATCCGGTGACTGCCGAGGCCTTTCCTCGCGTTCAGCTATTCACACTCGCCGAGCTGTTCCAGGGTCGACGGCCGCGAGTTCCGCTTCTCGACCGACAGACCGGCTTTCGCCGTGCTGCTAAGGACGGCGGCAGTGGCCAGCAGGCGAGCCTATTCTAACAGACCCGCTGGCTTTCGGTGATGATGGACAATCCCATTGGCCGTCGGAAGCAGCCTCACATCAACTCCACCGCCATCGCCGTGGCTTCACCGCCGCCGATGCAGAGCGAGGCAAGGCCGCGCTTCTGGCCGTTGGTTTCGAGCGCCGACAAGAGCGTCGCCAGCACCCGCGCGCCCGAGGCGCCGATCGGGTGGCCGAGCGCACAGGCGCCGCCATGGACGTTGAGCACCTCATGGCCGATCGACAGGTCGCGCATCGCGATCATCGCGACGCAGGCAAATGCTTCGTTGACCTCGAACAGGTCGACGTCGCTCGCCTGCCAGCCGGCCTTTTCCAGCGCCTTGCGCATCGCGAAGACCGGCGCGGTCGTGAACAGGGCAGGCGCATGGGCGTGCGCGGCGGTCGAGACGACGCGCGCGACCGGGGTCAGGCCGTACCTCTCCGCGATCGATGCGCGCGTCATCACCAGCGCGGCGGCGCCGTCACTGATCGAGCTTGCATTGGCGGCGGTGATCGTGCCTTCCTTCGAGAAGGCGGGCTTGAGCGTCGGGATCCTAGCGATGTCGCCGCGCGCGGGCTGTTCGTCTAGCCGGATCGTCTCGGTGCCCTTGCGGCCTTTCACATCGACCGACACGATCTCGCGGTCGAACGCGCCGGAGCGCTGCGCCTGTTGCGCGCGCTCGAGGCTGGCGATCGCGAAATCGTCCTGCGCGGCCCGCGTGAACTGATATTCCGCCGCGGTCTCTTCGGCGAAGCTGCCCATCAGGCGGCCGGGCTCATAGGCGTCCTCGAGCCCGTCGAGATACATGTGATCCTTGAGCACGTCGTGGCCGATCCGCGCGCCGCCCCGATGCCGCATCGACAGATACGGCGCGTTGGTCATGCTCTCCATGCCGCCCGCGACAATCCAGTCGGCGCCGCCCGCCGCCAACGTCTCGGCCGCCATGATCGCGGCCTGCATCCCCGATCCGCACATCTTGTTGACCGTGGTCGCCTCGACATGGGTGGGCAGGCCCGCGCCGATCGCGGCCTGGCGCGCGGGCGCCTGGCCCAGCCCGGCTGGCAGCACGCAGCCCATGTAGATGCGCTCGACCGCCTCGCCCTTCAGTCCGGCGCGCTCCACCGCGGCGCGCACGGCGGCGGCGCCGAGTTCGGTCGCACTCGCGCCGGTCAGCACCCCCTGAAAGCTCCCCATCGGCGTGCGGGCATAGCTGGCGATGACGACGGGATCGGCGGACATGGGGCTCTCCAGTTTTCGTTTGCCTGCGATCTAGGGGCGAACGGTGACGATTGAAACCTTGGCGAGCGTGGCGGCGCAGGCGTAGGGGCGAACGATGGTTCCGCCGCTTCTCTGGCCCGTGCTGCTCGGCGTGCTGGGCGCGGTGTTCGGCAGCTTTATCGCGGTGATCGCGATCCGCTGGCCGGCGGGCGAGCGGGCGAGCGGGCGGTCGCGATGCGATGCGTGCGTCGAGACGCTGGGCGCAGCCGAGCTGGTGCCGGTGCTGAGCTTCCTCGTCCAGCGCGGCCGGTGCCGCCATTGCGGCGCCGGGGTCGGGCGATCGCACCTCGCCATCGAGCTGATTGGCGCAGCGATCGGCATCGCGGCCGGCTGGGCGGCGCCGGGGATCGAGGGTGTGGCCGGTGCGGTGTTCGGCTGGCTGCTGCTGGCGCTCGGCGCGATCGATCTCGCCGCGTTCTGGTTGCCGAACGGGCTGGTCGCGGCGCTGGCGGTGACGGGGCTGGCGAGCGGGCTGGCGGGGCTGCCGCCGGGGGTCGAGGCGCGGCTGATCGGGGGGGCGGCCGGGTTCGGCGTGCTGTGGCTGGTGGCCGCGGGGTACCGACGGCTGCGCGGACGGATGGGATTGGGGGGCGGCGATCCCAAGCTGTTCGGCGCGATCGGGCTGTGGCTCGGATGGCGGGCGCTGCCGGGCGTGCTGCTGGCGGCGTGCGTGATCGGGCTCGTCTGGGCGGTTGCGATGCGGATGCGCGGCGATGCGCGGCTGCCGCTGGGCACGCTGCTCGCGGCGGCGGCGTTCGGGTGGTGGTTCGTCCTCGCGGCGGGTTAGGGCGCCAGCCGCACCTCGGCCGTCTTAACCAGTTTCCACGTCCGACCGCGCTGCGCCCAGGTGTCGACGCCCGCAAGTCGGCCCTGCTTCACCGCCGCGTCGGGGGCGGTCCATGACTCCTGCCAGGTGACGATCGCGACGTCGCCGAAGAAGCGCACGTCCGCGCGCTCGATCGTCGCGGTCGCGCGCTTCGCGTCGCGGCCGACCGTTTCGATCAGGTCGGCGCCCGACCGCACCTTTCCGTCGACGGTGATCCACAGCGCTCGTGGGTCGAGGTGGCGGCGGAGCGGCGTCGGGTCCGCCGTCCTCAGCATGTCGGTGAACGCCATGGTTGCGGCGAGCAGCAAACGGCAGTCGCTCGCCCTGCCGCCGTCGCACGTGCCGGGCGAAGCAACCTGCGCATGGATCGGGGACGCCGCCGGGATCGCCAGCAGCAACGTCGCGCCTGTTCGCCATATCGTTTGGAGGATCATCGGCCGATCCTATCGGCACGCCTTTGTTGGGCGCAATCGCCATCGTCGGCGCAGCGAGCGCGATCCGGGTTGCTGTCCGTATGGATCGCGCTCGCCTCGCAGCGCGCTAGTCGGCGCATCCTAAACAAAGGATTAACCGGGCTCGGCGAAGGACCCACCCGCCGGACGAAAGGGAGGTGCGCCGGCAGGTGGGTGATTGAGATCGTTCGCCTTTTTCCTGCGGCTGGCTATCCCTCTTTCGAGCGAATGACGCGATCGGATTTTACCCACGTGCCCTTTCCAGTCGGGCTGCCGCCCCGCTATGCCGCTGCCCATGCGTTTCGTTCTTCCGCTCGCCGCCCTTCTTGTCGCCCCCGCCGCCGCGCAGGAGCTCGCGCCGCTGCCGCCCGAAATACCGTGGCGCGGCGCCAGCGAGGCGCTGATCGCCAAGCCGGGCGCACCCTGGATCACCCCGGCGGAGGCGGCCAACTTCGAGCGGACGCCCGACTACGCCGCGACCCGGGCGTTTGCCGAAAAGCTGGTCGCGGCGTCGCCGCTGCTCACGCTGGAGGTGTTCGGGCGCAGTCCCGAGGGTCGCGACCTGTACTTCATCCGCGCGAGCAAGGGGCCGGGCAGGCCCGTGGTTCTCGCGCAGGCGGGCATCCATGCGGGCGAGATCGACGGCAAGGATGCCGGCTTCATGCTCCTTCGCGACATCGCGTTCGGGGGCAAGCACGGTCTGCTCGACAAGGCCGACCTGGTGCTCGTCCCCATCTTCAACGTCGACGGGCATGAGCGCGCGTCGCGCTACAGCCGCCCGAACCAGCGCGGACCGATGGTGCAGGGGTGGCGCACGACGGCGCAGAACCTCAACCTCAACCGCGACTACCTGAAGGCCGACGCGCCCGAAATGCAGGCGATGCTGGGGTTGATCCGGCGGCTCGATCCGGTGCTCTACCTCGACCTGCACGTCACCGACGGCATCGATTACCAGTATGACATCACCTACGACTTCAACGGCCTTTATGGGCGCTATGCCGCGAGCCCGGCGATCGGGCGGTGGCTCGACACGCGGCTGCGCCCGGCGTTCGATCGCGACCTGACCGCGGCGGGGCATGTGCCCTCGCTCTACATCGACGCGCTCGATAATCGCGCGCCCGAAAAGGGGATCGCGCACAATGCCGACACCCCGCGCTTCTCGACGGGGTGGGGGGATGTCGCGCGGGTGCCGACGGTGCTGCTGGAGACGCACAGCCTGAAGAATTATCGCCGCCGCGTGCTCGGCACCTATGTCTTCGTCGAGACGGCGCTGCGGACCGCGGGTGACGAGGCGGCGGCGCTGCGCCGCGCGATCGCCGCGGACCGCGCGGCGCGGCCGACGACGATGGTCACCGAATGGAAGGACAAGCCCAAGCCGCTGTTCGTCATGGACTTCAAGGGCATCGGCCACGAGACGTTCCGCTCGGCCGCGTCGGGGCGTGACGAACTGCGCTGGACGGGGCGGCCGGTGACGATGAAGGTGCCGGTGATGGGCCAGTCGCCGGGTGCCACCGTGACGCTGCCCCGGGCATGGTGGATCCCTGCAAGCGCGACTGCGATCCAGAAGGTCGCCGGGCTCCAGGGCCTGAAGATGGAACTGATCGACAAGCCCCGCGAGATCGAGCTCGACATGACGCGGGTGCTCGGTCCGAAGCTGGGCGCGGCGAGCGAGGGACGGGTGCCGCTGTCCGGCCGGATCGTGCATGAACGGCGGCGCGTGACGATGCCCGCGGGATCGGTGCGCGTTCCCGCCGACCAGCCGCTGGCGCTTGTCGCGGCGGCGCTGCTCGAGCCCGAGAGCGAGGATGGGGCGGTGGCGTGGAACCTGACCCCGTCGATGCTCGCGCGGACCGAGTATATCGAGGGCTATGCGATCGCGCCGCTCGCCGACGCGATGCTGGCCAAGGATGCCAAGCTCCGCGCCGAGTTCGAAGCGAAGCTGGCGGCGGACGCGAAGTTCGCCGCAGACCCGCAGGCGCGGCTCGCGTGGTTCTACGAGCGGACGCCGTATTATGACTCGCGGTACCTGTTGTACCCCGTGGGTCGCGAGGTGCGGTAACCGCCCCCCTTTTCGTCACCCCGGACTTGTTTCGGGGTCCACCGTTGGTCCTGACAAGCCGCCGCTGGGTTCGCGGCGAGGTGGACCCCGGAACAAGTCCGGGGTGACGGTGAGTAGGACTTGACTCGTCGTGGACTTCGGCTAACAGCGCGCGCTTCGCACGGTGACCTCGGTCGCCGCGCGTCCGTCCGAGACAGCAGGTGGTGGGGTCTGCCCACCTTAATGTCCTGCCGAGACGGGGAATGTGTTTCCACCGGTCTGCTTTCGGATCGGGTCGGCCGCCGGGCAGTGTCCGGCCATGACGAGCATGCCCCCTTGGACGAGGGGACCGGGCAGCCGCCCGATCCTCGACGTAACCGGACCTTCGGGTCCATTGTGAGGAGACCGGCATGGATCGTTCGCAAAAGACCGAAGCCGTTGCCGAGCTGAACCGCACCTTCAACGAGGTTGCCGTGGTGGTCGTCACCCGCAACCTGGGGCTTTCCGTCGCCCAGTCGACGCAGCTCCGCACGAAGATGCGCGAAGCCGGTGCGAGCTACAAGGTCAGCAAGAACCGCCTTGCCAAGATCGCGCTCGAGGGCACCGACTACGCAGGGATTTCGGACCTGCTGACCGGGCCCGTCGCACTCGCCACCTCGACCGATCCGGTCGCGGCCGCCAAGGTCGTGTCGGATTTCGCCAAGACGAACGACAAGATCGAGATCGTCGGCGGCGCGATGGGCAAGCAGGTGCTCGACGCGGAAGGCATCAAGGCGCTGGCGTCGCTGCCGTCGCTGGACGAACTGCGCGCCAAGCTGATTGGCCTGGTGCAGGCGCCCGCGACCAAGCTTGCGACCATTACGCAGGCACCCGCGGCGCAGATCGCGCGCGTGCTCAGCGCCTATGCGGAAAAGGACGCCGCCTGACATCCGGGCGGTATCGGACACTGACCACATTCAACCCATTCAAGATTGGAGTTTACCATGGCTGACCTGAACGCGCTCGTTGAGTCGCTGAGCGAACTGACCGTCCTCGAGGCCGCCGAGCTCTCGAAGCTGCTCGAAGAGAAGTGGGGCGTTTCGGCTGCTGCCGTCGCCGCTGCGCCTGCTGGTGGTGGCGCCGGTGCGGCTGCTGCCCCCGTTGAGGAGAAGACCGAGTTCGACGTGATCCTGACCGGCGACGGCGGCAAGAAGATCAACGTCATCAAGGAAGTCCGCGCGATCACCTCGCTCGGCCTGACCGAAGCCAAGGCTCTCGTCGAGGGCGCGCCGAAGGCCGTCAAGGAAGGCGTGTCGAAGGACGAGGCCGAGAAGATCAAGAAGCAGCTCGAGGAAGCCGGCGCGACCGTCGAGGTCAAGTAATCTCGAACGGCTCGCCCGCATCCAAGGGATGCGTTGAGACAGGGAAGGGGCGGTCCGGCGACGGGCCGCCCTTTTTCGTTCTGCGGGTTGGGGGAGGGGGCACGGCTCCTTTCTCCGTTCGTGCTGAGCTTGTCGAAGCACGTGTTGCCAGCGATGCACCCTGCCACACGTCCTTCGACAAGCTCAGGACGAACGGGGAGGATCTGGCCACCACCAACTTCAAACCGTCACCCCGGACTTGACCCGGGCTCCCGCTATCTTCTGCATCGTCGGGCTGGAGAAGCGGGATCCCGGATCAGGTCCGGGATGACGAAAGTCTCCCGTTCCATGCAACGAAGGTTGCAAGAATTGCACCGCTTTTGCCCGTTCGCCTTTGCGACGCGCGTCGCCAGTCGCTATGTGGAAGGGATCAGGGCGCGCGTATCGGCGCCGATGCTGAGGCGAGTGGATGGCTGGCAAGACGATGATTCGGTTGAGCGTGATGCTGGGTGCGGCGACGATGCTGGCGGGAACGGCGCAGGCGCAGGAATCGCTACTGCCCGCCGATATCGTGCCCGAGACCGATACGGCGCCGGCAACGCAGGCCGCGCCCGTGCAGGTGCCCGCGGTGCCGGTGCCGCCGCGCCTGACGCAGCGCGTATTGCCGCGACTGTCGGGCGAGCAGGCGGCGTTGCTCTCCCAGTTGCTCGGCAAGGACAGCCACGATCAGGGCCTGCGCTTCTCGGGCCGGACCCCTCCGGCGCCCGCCGACAACGACGCGCTCGTCCGCGCGGCGCTCGACCATGCACATGCGGTGCGCGCGGGCCGGCTGGAGGCGACCGATTTCCAGGAGGACTGGGCGCTTCGGCCGCAGGCGTACGATCCCTATCCCTCGTTCGTGCAGGCGGTGAAGAGCGACCGCGTCGCGCAGTGGTTCGCCGAGCTGCCGCCGCCTTGGGCGGGCTATGAGGGACTGCGCGCGGGCCTTGCCACCTATCGCAAGATCGCCGCCAATGGCGGGTGGAAGTCGATCCCGGCCGGTCCCGACATGGGCCTGGGCGCCAAGGGCGCACGCGTCGCGGCGCTGCGCCAGCGGCTCGCGATCGAGGACAGCAGCGTGTCGGCGAGCAGCGACAGCTATGACGAGGGCCTGCGGAGCGCCGTCCAGCGGGCGCAGCGCCGTTATGGCCTCAATCCCACCGGTGTCGTCTCGACCGGGACGCTGGGCGCGCTCAACGTGCCAGTGGCGACGCGCGTGCGCCAGATCATGGCAAACATGGAGCGCTGGCGGTGGCTACCCGATCAGCTGCCCAAGGACCGCATTCAGGTGAACATTGCCGCGGCGGTGCTGACGGTGTTCGAGGGCGATCAGCCGGTCATGTCGATGAAGGCGGTGACGGGGAAGCCCGGTGGCGGCGAGACGCCGATGCTCCAGTCGAGCATCCACTCGGTCGTGCTCAATCCGCCGTGGAACGTGCCCGCCGGCATCGCCAAGCGCGAGCTGTTCCCGAAGGGCATGGGCTATCTCAAGGCCAACGGTTTCCGGGTGATCGGCGAAGGCGACAGCGCGCGGCTTCAGCAGGCGTCGGGCGATACCAGCGCGCTCGGCCGCTTCAAGTTCGACTTCGACAATCCGTTCGCGGTCTATCTCCACGACACGCCGGCCAAGGGCGGCTTCTCGCGCTTCGACCGGCTGGCGAGCCATGGCTGCATCCGGCTCGAGAAGCCCAACCTGCTGGCCAAGCGCTTGCTGCGCGACGTGCCCGAATGGAGCCCTGAGGCGATCGACGAGCAGGTCACCGGATCGACGAAGACGGTGCGCGCGCGGCTCAACACGCCGGTCTCGGTCTATCTCCTCTACTGGACCGCGTTCGCCAGCGGGAACGGCCAGATCAACTTCCGCGACGATCCCTATGGCTGGGACGCCAAGCTCGCCGACAAGATCGAGAACCGGTCGGCGATGCAGATCGCCAGCCGCTAAGCTTTCCCAAGGAGACACTCCCCGATGCGTCGTTTCGTTCCGGCCCTCGCCATCCTGCCGCTCGCGCTCGCTGCCTGTTCGGGCGAGCCCGAAGTGGCCGCGCCCGAGGGCCCCGACGCCAACCTGACCGAGCCGATGGTCGAGCCCGAGCCGCTGCCGACGCCGGAGCCGCTGCCCACGCCGACGCCGTCGCCCACCCCGACCTTCGAGACCGCGCCCGCGCCGAAGATCGCCGAGGACGAGCAGATGATCGACGATGCCGAAGCGACCGGCATGACCGCCCGCGTCCAGCGCGGCAGCAACGAGGCGGAAGCGGTTCCCGCCGAGGAGCAGTAAGCGCACGGTGCTCCCGCGCAGGCGGGAGCACGATCAGTTTTGGCGGGTGCCCAAATCCTCCCCTGGAGGGGGAGGGGGACCATGCGCAGCATGGCGGAGGGGTGGACCCAGTCGCCTCGGAAACGCTACCTCGCGACTTACCCCTCCGTCAGGCCTTCGGCCTGCCACCTCCCCTTCCAGAGGAGGAATGACGATTAATCGTCCTCATCCTCGAAGCCGACCAGATCGAGCGCCCGCGCCTTGATCTGGTGCATCGCGCACCAGTGGACCAACGCGTCCTCGCGGCCGTGCGTTACCCACACCTCACGGGGTCCGAGTTCGCGGATCGTGGTCGTCAGCTCGTCCCAGTCGGCGTGATCGGACAGGATGATCGGAAGCTCGACCTGCCGTTGCCGCGCGCGCTGGCGCACGCGCATCCAGCCCGACGCCATTGCGGTAATCGGGTCGGGCAGGCGCCGCGACCAGCGATCGTTGAGCGCGGAGGGTGGCGCCATCACAATCCGGCCGCGTAGGTCGTCCTTGCTCGCGTCCGCGACCGGGCGCAGCTCGCCCAGGTCGACACCATGCTCGACATAGAGATCACACAGCCGCTGGAGCGCGCCGTGCAGATAGATGGGATCGTCATGCCCCATGTCGCGCAGCTCGCGAATGACACGCTGCGCCTTGCCGAGTGCATAGGCGCCGACGAGCACGCAGCGGTCGGGCTCGGCGCGGATCGCGGCATCCAGCTTGGCGAGTTCGTCGCGCGTTTCGGGATGGCGAAAGACGGGCAGGCCGAATGTCGCCTCGGTCACGAACACGTCGCACGGCACGGGTTCGAACCGCGCACAGGTGGGATCGGGGCGCCGCTTATAGTCGCCCGACACCACCACCCGCTCTCCGGCATGGTCGAGGATGATCTGCGCGGAGCCGAGCACATGGCCCGCGGGCACAAAGCCGACCTCGACCTCGCCCAGTCGCACGCTCTCGCCATACGCCACCGGCACGCCGTTCTGCGGACCATAGCGCGCCGCCATGATCGCCAGCGTCTCCGGCGTCGCCCACACTTCGCCATGCCCGCCGCGTGCGTGGTCGGCATGGCCATGCGTCACCAGCGCGCGCGGCTTGGGCTGCGATGGGTCGATCCAGGCATCGGCGGCGGGGATGTATATGCCCTCGCGGCGGGGGTCGATCCAGCGTCCGGGTGCAGCCATTCGAACGATGTGGGGCGGGGTGCCCGGCTGCGCAAGCGGATCGAAACGCCTCGGCGGCGCGTTGGCCGCACCTGATTAACGGGAGAGCACCCATGTTTTTCGATGAAAGCGGAATCTGGGGCGTGATGGTGATCGTCGGCCCGATCGTACTGGCCGCGGTGATCGCGTGGGCGATGCTGCGCAATCGCGGCGCCAGCAAGCATGACATCGAACGGACGGAGGCGGCGACGCACCGGATGTACGACGAGCAGAACCGCGACGATGCGGCGCGCGACAACCCCTGACTCCGGCCGTTTGCACGTCGCACCTCGCGCCGATAGCCATCGGGCGATGCCGTCCCCCCTCGTCGCGCGAACCGGCCAGACTCAGCGCGGCCACCCGGTCTCGATCAACCTCGCGCCCGATACGGACCTGGCGCGCCACATCGCACGGTTGTTCATCACCATCGTCGAGCAGCCGGAAGAGGCGGTGCTCGAGGACTTCATCGTCAGCGAGACGGGGTTCGTCCGCATCCTGCTGACGGGCGCGTGGGAGACGCTGGAGGAAGGCGGGTGGCACCCCTATGCCGGGCCGGTCCTGTTCGGCGCGCAGTCCCGCCCGTTCCGCGCGCGCGTGCGCGGGTCGTTCGCGATGTGCGGCTTCGCGATCCTGCCGGGCGCGTGGCGCAGCCTGACCGGCATCGATCATCATGATCTCGCCGACCGGGTCCAGCGCGTGTCGGGGCCGATCGGCGATCGGCTGGCGCAGGCGGGCGACGATCCCTGGTCGCATGCCAGGACCTTTGCCGCGCTCAATTCGGTGGTTCGCGACTGGATCAGGCTCGGCACTGGCGAGATCGACGCGATCGCCGAGCGGTTCGACCAGCGCGTCCACCTCGATCCCACCCGCTCCGTCGCCGAACTGGCGCGCGAGGTCGGGACGACGCCGCGGACGCTCGACCGGCGGATCCAGGCGGGCTTCGGCATGGGGCCCAAGCTCGTCCTGCGGCGCGCGCGGTTCCTCGACATGGCGGCGACGGTGCGCGGGATCGCGGTGCCGGACGAGGCGATGCTCGCGGCGCTCCGTTTCTACGACCAGTCGCACCTGGTGCGTGAGTTCCGCCACTTCACCGGCATGACGCCGACCGCGTTCGAGCGCGCGTCTACGCCGCTGTTCAATCTCGCGCTCGAATCGCGCCAGCGCCGAAAATACGAGCTGGCGAGCCGCGCCGGGGAGCGCATACCCTGGCTGGCGTGACGCCGCAGCTTCCCGCCACCATCGCCGACTGGTTCGCCGCGCGCGGCTGGCGCCCGCGGCGGCACCAGATGGACATGCTGACGGCCGCGCGGGCAGGGCGGCACGCGCTGCTGGTCGCCTCGACCGGTGCGGGCAAGACGCTGTCGGGCTTCCTTCCGACGCTCGCCGAACTGGTCGAGGCGCCGGCCGAGGGGCTGCACACGCTCTACATCTCGCCGCTGAAGGCGCTCGCGATCGACGTTCGCCGCAACCTGCTGACACCGATAGAGGAGATGGCGCTCGACATCAGTGTCGAGGCGCGAACGGGCGACACGCCCAGCGATCGTAAGGCCCGCCAGCGTGCCAAGCCGCCCAACATCCTGTTGACGACCCCGGAATCGCTCAGCCTTCTCTTGAGCTATCCCGATGCGCCACGGATGTTCGCGGGGCTGCGCACCGTCGTCATTGACGAGGTGCATGCGTTCGCGACGGGCAAGCGCGGCGACCTGCTCGCGCTGTGCCTCGCTCGGCTTCAGCGTTATGCTCCGGCGCTGCGCCGGGTGGCGCTGTCGGCGACGGTCGCCGATCCCGACGGCTATCGAGCCTGGCTGGCGCCCGATGGCGACATCGACGCGGTGACGCTGGTCGAGGGCGAGCCGGGCGCCGATCCGAACATCTCGATCCTGTTGCCGGAGGATCGCGTGCCGTGGTCGGGTCATTCGGGCCGCTATGCCGCGCCGCAGGTGATGCGGGAGATCGAGGCGCACCGGACGACCATCGTCTTCTGCAACACGCGCAGCCTGGCCGAGTTGATCTTTCAGGACCTGTGGAAGAACAACGACGCCAACCTGCCGATGGGCGTCCATCATGGCAGCCTGGCGGTCGAGGCGCGGCGCAAGGTCGAGGGGGCGATGGCGGACGGTCGCCTACGCGCGCTGGTGGCGACCGCCAGCCTGGACCTGGGCGTCGATTGGGGCGACGTCGACTGCGTGATCCAGATGGGCGCGCCCAAGGGGTCGTCGCGCCTGCTCCAGCGGATCGGCCGCGCCAATCACCGGCTGGACGAGGCGTCCGAAGCGGTGCTCGTCCCCGGCAATCGATTCGAATATCTTGAGGCGCGCGCGGCGCTGGATGCGGTCGAAGCAGGTGAGCTCGACCCCGACCTGTTCCGCCCCGGCGCGCTCGACGTGCTCGCGCAGCATCTGATGGCGTGTGCCTGTGCTGAGCCGTTCGATGCCGCGGACATGCTGGCGGAGGTGCAGTCGGCGCTCCCTTATTCGGCTCTGACCGCGGAGACGTTCGAGCGCGTGCTCGGCTTCATCGCCGATGGCGGCTATGCGCTGCGTGCCTATGACCGGTTCAAGCGGTTGACGAAGGGGCCGGACGCGCTGTGGCGCGTCAGCCATCCGCGCTTCGTCACGCAGCATCGCCTGAATGCCGGCATCATCGTCGACGCGCCAGTCCTGAGCGTGCGGTTCAAGAATGGCCGGAGCCTTGGCACCGTCGAGGAGTATTTCGCCGCGACGCTATCGCCGGGCGACACCTTCTTCTTCGCGGGCATGGCGCTGGAGGTGGAGCGGATCGACCAGCTCGACCTGCTCGTCCGCGCGACGAGCAAGCCGGCGCGCATCCCCACCTATGTCGGCACGCGGATGCCGCTGTCGACGAGCCTTGCCGATCGCGTTCGCACCTTCCTCCATGACCGGAGCGAGTGGCCGCGGTTTCCCAACGACGTGCGCGAATGGCTGGAGGTGCAGGACCGCCGGTCGGTGCTCCCGGATCCCGGCCAGCTGCTGGTAGAGACCTTCCCGCGGGAGGGGCGGCACTACATGGTCGCCTATAGCTTCGAAGGGTGGAACGCGCACCAGTCGCTGGGGATGCTCATCACCCGGCGGATGGAGGCGATGGGGCTGAAGCCGATGGGCTTCGTCTCGAACGACTATGCGATCGCCTGCTATGGGCTGGAGCCGGTGACCGACCCGGCGGCGTTGTTTTCGCCCGACATCCTGGAGCACGAATTTGTCGAGTGGGTGCAGGGATCGGCGCTCCTCAAGCGCGCGTTTCGCGAGGTGGCGGTGATCGGCGGGCTGGTCGAGCGCCAGCACCCGGGCAAGAAGAAGACGGGCAAGCAGGTCACCTTCTCGACCGACCTCATCTATGACGTGCTGCGCAAGTACGAGCCGGGGCATCTGCTGCTCCAGGCGGCGTGGGAGGATGCGCGGGCGCGGATGACCGATGTCGGGCGGCTGGCCGGGCTGCTGGACCGCGCGGCGGACACGATGGTGCATGTCGAGCTCGATCGCGTGAGCCCGCTGGCGGTGCCGGTGCTGGTGCTGATCGGCCGCGAGCGGGTGGCGCAGGGGTCGGTCGACGACGACCTGCTCGCCGAGGCGGAGGTGCTGGCGAACGAGGCGATGCGGCTGGATTGAAGCGGAGGGTCGGGGCAGCTCGTCCACCTTCCGCCCCCATTCGCCGCATGCTATGCTGCGGTTATGCTGCACCCCCGCGCCTCGCTCGCGCTCCTGTTGTCGCTCTCCGCCGCGGCATCGGCGCGTGAGCCGCAGGTGGTGGTGCCGCCGCTCCCGACCGCACCCGGGGCGGGCGTGGTCACGCCGGTCGATCCCGCCGAACTCCTCGCCTTTGCCGAGTACGAGCAGCGGATGCGCGTGCCCGTGCGCGTCAACGGCGCCGGCCCGTTCCAGTTCGTGATCGACACCGGTGCCGAGCGCACCGTCATCTCACGCCAAGTCGCGACCTCGCTCGGCCTGGCGCCCGGACCCGTCGTCAACATCGCCGCGATGACCGGCGTCGTGCCAGTGCCGACCGTCCGGATCCCCTCGCTGGAGATCGACGCCGTCCCGCGCCGCGCGGCGATCGAGGCGCCGCAGTTGGAGGGACCGCATCTGGGCGCCGACGGCCTCGTGGGGCTCGACAGCTTGGCGGACAATGCGCTGCTCATCGACTTCGATCAGAGCGTCATGCACGTTCAGAAGTCGCGCCGCCGCCAGCGCAGCGCCGCGCCGGACGAGATCGTCGTCACCGCCAAGTCGATGATGGGCCGGCTGATCGTCACCGATGCGCGCTTTGCGGGCAAGAAGATCAACGTCGTGCTCGATACCGGCACCTCGGTCAGCGTCGGCAACACCGCGCTGCTTCGGCTGGTCGAGCAAAAGGCCAAGGTCGGTCTGCCGATCCGGATCATGAGCGTCACCGGCGGCATGATCCAGGCCGACTATCGCGTGGTGCCGCGCATGTCGGTGGGCGGGGTCGAGGTGAACACGCTGCCCGTCGCGTTCGCCGACGTGCCGCCGTTCCGCCGCTTGAAGCTCGACGACAAGCCCGCTTTGTTCCTGGGCATGGATGCGATGAAGCTGTTCCGACAGGTGCGGATCGACTTTCCCAATCGCGAGGTCCGGTTCCTGCTCCCGCGCGGCAATCGTCCGCCCGGCGTCGCCGCGCGGATGATGCCCTGATCGGCCGTGCTGCGGCTGGCTGACGCTGCCACCGCTCAGGCTTGCCCACCGCTTCGAGCATCGGCATAGCGACCCCATGGTTCCGTTTTCGTTCGCCGGCCATGCGTTCGCCGCGATGCCTCAGGGCGCGCTGTTCTGGCCCGCGCGCCGCGCGCTGATGGTCGCCGACCTGCACTTCGAAAAGGCGAGCTGGTTCGCCAAGCACGGGCAGATGCTGCCCCCCTATGACAGCTTCGCCACGCTCGCCGCGCTGGAGGAAGTGGTCGAGGCGTGCGATCCGGCGGAGATCTGGTGCCTGGGCGACAGCTTCCACGATGCGGCGGGCTGCGAGCGGCTGCCGGCGGCGGTGCAGGCGGGGTTGCGTGCGATGACCGCGGCCCGGCGCTTCGTGTGGATTACCGGCAACCACGACGCCGGGATGGTGGACCGCTGCGGGGGCGAGGTGATGGCGGAGGCGCGGATCGGCGACCTTGTGCTCCGCCACGAAGCCGACCCGCGTGAGGCGGCGCCCGAATTGTCGGGCCACTGGCATCCCAAGCTGCGCGTCGCGGTTCGCGGCCGGTTGGTCGCCCGTCGCTGCTTCGTCGCGACCGCGACCAAGCTGGTGCTGCCGGCGTTCGGTTCGCTCACCGGCGGGCTCGACGCGACGCACCCCGAACTGATGCGCGTGGTCGGGGGCAGGGCGCAGGCGCTGGTGACGGCGGGCGGGCGGTTGCTGCGGTTCCCGCTGGCGGCCTGAGCGCTAGCGCACGCGCTCGAAGATGATTGCAATCCGGGTGCCGTCCGGGCGCTGGAACTGCTCGGTCATGCGATCGCCCTCGACGACGAGCGTCAGTTCCTTGCGCGTGCGGACGTTGCCAACCCAGTTGGGAAAAGTCGCGCCCTCGACGCGATTGCCGGTGAACACGCCGTTGCCGTCCACGGTGTAGGTGCCGAAATGGGCGATGCTCGTCGCCATCGCGCGGCGGTTCTCGGCATCGGTCCCTTCGCCGCGCGCGTTGGAGGCGAAAGGCGGCTCACCGCCGGCGGTCAGCACCTCGATATAGCGCATCTCGGGCGTGAAGACGAGCATGCCGCTCGGCTGTGCGCCGTAAGCGGGCGCCTTGCGGCCATCGGGATCGATCGTCGCCGACACCATTCGCCAGGTGCCGAGCACTTGGTTCGGCTTGGCGCTCGGTGCCTCAACGGAACAGGCGCCGAGGACGATGGCGACAGCGAGCGCTGCGGTAC
This sequence comes from Sphingomonas sp. Y38-1Y, assembly GCF_032391395.1. Classification (NCBI taxonomy): domain Bacteria; kingdom Pseudomonadati; phylum Pseudomonadota; class Alphaproteobacteria; order Sphingomonadales; family Sphingomonadaceae; genus Sphingomonas; species Sphingomonas sp. Y38-1Y. Next base: position 2,772,235 of record NZ_CP135916.1, on the reverse strand, counting down.
GGACGGTCAAGACCAATCTCCGGCAAAGCCCCGACTCTAGCCCGCTCGGCCGGGTTGAGAACGCCCGATCCTCGAAATCTAGTTGCGCCCGCACTTGACCGGCGCCGATCCGCCGACCATGCAGGCGGCGTTCCCGGTCACGGTGACGCTGCCCGTTCCGCTTGCCAGCACGCGTGCGGTTTCGCTGGCGGCGGCGCGCGTGTCACCGGCGCTTTCGGACTGGAGCGTCAGGTCGCGGACCGACAGGCGCTCGGCATCGATGCTGCCGACGCCGGTGCTGGTCAGGCGGGCGGTGCGCGCGGCGCCGGCGAGCGCGAGGCCGCCCGATCCCGCGATCACGGCGTCCAGCCGGTCGGCCTCGACCCGGGCGACCTCGATCCGGCCAGAGCCGGTCAGCGCGATTGCGACCTCCAGGCCCTTCATCGTGTCGACCCTCGCGGAGCCCGCGCCCGTCAGCGTCAGATCGGTGAGGCGCGGCGTCGTCACCGCGATCGTCGCGGCTTCGCTGCGGTCGCCGGGCCATCCGCCCCAGCCATTGGGGCTGGCGCGCACCACCAGGGTCCGATCCTCGACGCGGATGTCGAGGCCGTCGAGCGCGCGCGCATCGCCGCGCGCGACCGCGCCCTGGCTGGCGCCGGTGCGGATCTCGACCACGAAGGGCCCCTCAACGCGGACGCGCTCGAAGCTGGTCACCATCACCCGCCGCTCCTCGGCCTGGGCGATCGAGGGGAGGGTGAGGACGAGGGCGATCAGGGCGCGGTGCATGCTTCCTGATCGCACCTCATCCGGCGCCCGCGCAAGCGCCCAATCGCCCGCCCGATCAGCCGCAGGTGACGCTGCCGAGCCCCGACTTGCTGACGGTGCATTTCGCGCGCGGGCCAAGGTCGACCGAGCCAAGCCCGGCGATCGACACGCGCGCGTCGCCATCGACCGTCGCGCTGATGCTGCCGGCGCCCGCCACCTCGACATCGGCCGAGCGGACGGTCAGCTCCTTGGCGCGCACCGATCCGGCGCCCGCGACGGTGGCGTTGAGCGTCTGCGCGGTGCCGGCCGCCGCGACGTCGCCCGCGCCCGAGACGTTGAGGCTGACGTTCCCGCCTTCGACCCGCCCGATCGTCAGGTCGCCGGCGCCCGAAATCTCGCCCGCGAAGTTGCCGGTGCCGCGGTCGATCGTCATGTCGCCCGCGCCGACGATGCTCGCGCCCTCGATCCGCGGCATCGCCACCTCGATCGTCGCCGAGCCGCTATTGCCCCAGTTCCAGCCGTCCTTCTTGGTGCGGATGCGGAGCGTGCCGTCGACGACGTCGATCTCCAGCCGGTCGAGAAGCTTCTGGTTGCCGTTGGCGACCACGTCGAAGCCGCCGCCGGTGGTGATGCGCACCTCGGCCGGGGCGGCGTTGACGACACGCGTGAAGCCCGAGAGCTTATAGCTGCGCTCGCCGCGCGGCCCTTGGCCGCCGGCATCCGCGGAGCCGCCGCCGCATGCGACAAGCGGAATTGCGAGCAGAAGAGCGGTGAAGCGCATGGGTAACTCCCTCATTTTCTGTATTGCGCAACTAATACACCCGGCATTCCCCAGCCGCAACGAAAAAGGGGAAGCGGTCGCCCGCTTCCCCTTCGTCCTCGATCAAGGATGAGGCGATCAGGCCGCCTCGGCCTTGTCCTTGTTGTGGATCGCCGCAGCCTTGCGCAGCACGTCCAGGATTTTTTCGAGCGCCTTGGGCTCGTCGACCTCTTCCATCGCGGCGAGTTCGCGCGCGAGGCGGCTGGCGGCGGCCTCGAAGATCTGGCGCTCCGAATAGCTCTGCTCGGGCTGGTCGTCGGCGCGGAACAGGTCGCGGACCACCTCGGCGATCGACACGAGGTCGCCCGAGTTGATCTTTGCCTCATATTCCTGCGCACGGCGCGACCACATGGTGCGCTTGACCTTGGGCTTGCCCTTCAGCGTCTCCATCGCTTCCTTGAGCGTCTTGTCGCTCGACAGCTTGCGCATGCCGACGCTCTCGGCCTTGTTGGTGGGGACGCGGAGCGTCATGCGCTCCTTTTCGAAGCGGAGCACATAGAGCTCCAGCTGCATGCCCGCGATTTCCTGGCGTTGCAGCTCGATGACGCGACCGACGCCATGCTTGGGATAGACAACGTAATCACCGACGTCGAAGGACAGCGCCTTGGCAGCCATTCTTACAAACCTTTCCGTGGACCCTTGACCCGTTAGGAGCGCTGAGACACCAGCGCATGTCGCTGGCAGACGAACAGCGATGGTCGGGCCAAATTTGAGTGCGTCTCCGAGAGGCGGAAGCGAGTCTTCGTCTCCGTCGCGGCGCTTTAACACAGCCGCAATAAAATTGCCAGCGTTCGCGCCGGTCAGCGCTTTTCGGGCGCGATCACGCGGATGCCGTCGACCGTCCGAAGCCGCCGGGCAGCGCCGTCCGGGACGGGCGTGCCGGGAAGGAGGACATAGAGGCGGCGCGGCTGGAGCCGGCCGTGCGAGACGTCCAGATCCTCGCGCATCAGCCGCTGGCGCGTCGCCATCGCGGTACGAGCGGCATAGACGTGGCGTATGGGCTTTCGCGCCGACGCCGCGCGCCAGGCGATCTCCTGATAGAGCTGAAGGTCGGCGATCGCGTCGGCCGGGGCAAGCGTCACGTCGTCGACCGCGGCGACCAGGCGCGTCCATTCGGATGAGGGCGTGCGGACATAGGTCGGCCGCCGGTCGGCGCTGGCGGCATGGACCGCGCGCAGCAGTCCCGACAGGTCGAGGAGCTGCAACGCCGTCGCGCTCGCCAGCACCAGCGTCGCGCGATCGTGGCGGAGGCGAAAGACCAGCCGGACGGTGACGAGCACCAGCGCGTAGGCGACGGGCCAGAACAACCGTCCGGACGCGCGCACCATGTCGAGCGCGGGCGCAAACGCAGCGGGGATGGGAAGGCGCAGGAGCTTCTGCCCGGCGATGTCGATTGCGGGCGTGATCGCGAGAGCGGTGAGCACGATCAGCGCGGGCGCCAGCCACACCAGGCGGCCGAGGTCGGAGGAGGCGCGACCCTTGGCGATGCGGGTGACCATGGCGATCGGGATCAGGATCAACAGGCCGAGGCCGAGATACTGGAACCCTTCGAACCCGCGCCCCTGGCGCTGCTCGATCGCGGGCAGGAAGGTCGAATAGCTGGCGTTGCCGGGGTTCCAGGGCGCGTCGAGGCTCATCGCAAACGCGCCGTAGGAGCCGGTCACCTCGAAACTGCCGCCAGCGCCGTGCGCGCGGGCGATGAGCGCGACGACCGCCAGGATCACCGCCGAGCCGGTGACGAGCCGGACGCGTCGCCCCGCATCACCATGAACGAACCGCTCGAGCATCGTGCTCGCCCAGATCGCGGCGACCATCAACAGGAGATAGTTGTGGACCAGCGCCGCGACGATCATCAGCGCCGCCCACCAGCGAAGGTCGCCCGCGCGCCGCGTGTCGAGGAACAGCCACAGCCCCCACAGGATCAGCCAGTGCGCCATCAGTTTGGCATGGACGAACCGATTGGCGAGCGTCGGCACCAGGAGGAACAGCGCCACGCCGCACCAGAGCGCGACGAAACTCGGCGCATGGTCGCGCAGCAGCAGCACTGCGCACAACGCATGCAGCGCGAAGCAGAGCAGGATCCACGGCCCGACGAGCTGGAACTCGGTGGGCAGCCACGACGCAAAGGGGCGGGCGAGCAGTGCGACCAGCGGGTTGCTGTCGGTGAACAGCAAGGTCACGCCGTCGGGCGCGTTGAGCAACGTCGTGCGCGGCCATCACCCGCCGGCAGGATCGTTGAGAAAGGCGTGCAGCCCCAGCGCATTCTCGCCATTGTCGGTGCCGCGGATCAGCCAGCCCACGCGCGTCGGGTCGAGCGTTACGGGATCGAACAGCGCAAGGTACAGGCCGACCGGGATCAGCGCGAGGATCAGCCAATGGCGCAAAGTGAGGGCCATCCGGCCGCTTTGGCATGGCGAGCCTGCTTTGTGGTTAACGCGGCGTACCCGATTTCGGTCGCAGCTTAAGCGGCTCCAGTCCACCTGCAACCACAGCTTGTCGGTGTCCGTCGCGAATCCGTCGGCACGGTAGTGCGCCCAGCGCGCCGAAACCAGCGTGCGCCCGCGCTTCACCGTCGCGAGCAGGTCGAGTTCCTCGCCATAAGGGCGCACCAGCCGGTCACTGTCGAAGCGGTGCCATGCCGCCGACAGGGCGATCGCATCGAACGGGCCTGCCGCCTTCCAGCCATGGCCGAGCGTCGCGTACAGGTCGCGCAGGCCATCGGGCGGCGTGGTCGTGAACTTGCCGGCCCAGCCGTTGAACTTGAATGCGGATGAAAGCGGCGCTTGGACGCTCGTCAGCGGCGTGCCATCGTCGGCGCCCAGCACCTCTCGCCCGCCGCCCAGTGACCAGCCGCCGCGCGTCAGCGTCGCTTCTGCAAGCCAATAGGTCGCGGCATAGTCGTTCGGGTTGCGATGATGATCGCTCTGCCGCGCGAGTGTTGCGGCGTAGCTGAGCGAGAGGTCCGCGCCGACCGGCAGCTTGCCCGCCACCCGCGCGCCATAGGTCTGGCTCGACAGGCGGAAGCCCTGCACCGGCGCCGCGTTCTGATCGACGAGATAGGCAAAGCCCGACAGCGTCATGCGCGGCCCGCCGATGCTGGCGAGCGCGAACAGATTGTCGCCGCCGATGCTGGTTGGGCGGGCGCCTTCGCCGTTCCGCCCATAGACGGTCCACACCGCCCGCGCGTAGCTGAGGTCGAGACGCAGGCCCGCCTCCTTGCCGAGCTGCACGCGCGCGGCGTCGAAGGTCTGCTCGCTCTGGCGCCACGGTGCGGTGCCCACGAACCGCTCGTCGGCGAGCGCGACGCGCTGACGGCCCAGCGTCGCCGCGGTCCCGGGCGCGGCATAGCGGAGCTGCGCGCGGTTAAGCTCCAAATTCTCGGGATCGACGATGGTCGGGTAGCCGCCGCGACTGTTCAGCCCGTCATTGTAGCGGTCGACCAGCGCCACCACCGCTTCACCCTCCACCAGCGCCGACCAGCGGCCGTGCTCCGCCGTCAGGCTGGGGCGAACGCGGAGCGTCACCGCATCGGCGGGGCGGGGCAGACCATCCTGATCGACATGCTCGTAGCGAAGGCGCGCTTCGATTGCGGGCTTGATGTCCTGCGCGCACAGGGGGGCGGCAGCCAGCAGCCCGGCGGCTGCGGCAAGTAGGTGCTTCATCTGGAAGGGCCCCAAAAAGATGCGCCGGCCCTCGCAGGAAGGCCGGCGCGAGCGGGGGATGGATCAGGCGGCGGCGAACTCGCGCGTGTCGAGGCGCTCGAGCTCGCCCGACTGGCGGGCGCGGCGGCCGTACACCGCCTCGAACAAGGGGGTGGCCATGACGGTGGTGACGATCGCCATCAGCACCAGCATCGAGAACAATGTCGGGCCGATGATGCCCTTTTGCAGGCCGATGTTGATGATGATGAGCTCCATCAGCCCGCGCGAGTTCATCAGCGCACCGATGCCCAGCGCCGTCCGATTATCCTCGCCCGCCAGCCGCGCAGCCGCATAGCAGGCCCCGAACTTGGCGAGGATCGACACCGCCAGGATGCCGAGTGCGACGACCAGCAGCGATACCGAATTGACCATGTCCATGCGCGTGTTCAGCCCCGAATAGGTGAAGAACATCGGCAGGAGCAAAACGACCGCGACCGGCTCGACCTTGCGCTTCAGCTCGGCGACGAACAGCCCGCGCGGCATGCAGGCGCCCAGGAGGAAGCCGCCGAAGATGGCGTGGATGCCGATCGCATCCATCAGGAAGGCCGATAGGCAGAACAGTCCCAGCGTGATCGCGAGCACGGTATGCGACATCTCGCCGCCGACCTCGACCGCGCGGCCGAGCGGCACGAGCAGGCGGCGGCCCCAGACGATCATGAAGGTGGCATAGAGCACCGCGCCGACGATCGCGATCACCGCGACGCCCGGCCCCGCGCCGAACGTCGCCAGCACGACCGCGAGCACGCACCAGGATGCGGCATCGTCGAACGCGCCGGCGGTCAGCGTCAGCGTGCCGAGCGAGGAATTGGCGAGCCCGCGCTCGTTGATGATCCGTGCCAGCATCGGAAAGGCGGTGAGGGCGATGCACGCGCCCATGAACAAGGTCGCGTTGCTGGTGCTGATGCCCGGCGTGAACAGCCCCGGTACGCCGAGCAGCCACGGCGTGATGAGGGCCGCCAGTGCGAACGGTGCGGCGATCCCGGCCGCGGAAACGCCCGCGGCGCTCTTCGCCTTGGTGCGGAAATGATCGAGGCGGAGCGTCAGCCCGACCAGGAACATGTACAGCCCGACGCCGAGCTGCGCGCCGACATAGAGGACGTTGCGCGTTTCCTTCGGAAAGATCGCATTCTGGAGTTCGGGGGCGAGCATGCCGAACAGCGACGGCCCGAGCAGCACGCCAGCGATCATCTCGCCCACTACCTGCGGCTGATGCAGGAAACGCTGGCCGATCCAGCCGACGAGCCGGCAGACCGCGATGATGATCGCCAGCTGGAGGAAGAAGTGGATGCTGAAATCGCCGGGCGCATAGGTCGCGGCGGCGTTCACGGCGGGCCCGTGGGGATTGAGCACGTCACCCAATGCCGACCAGCCCTGATTGAGCAATTCGATCATCGTTCCTCCCCCGCGGCGCGGCGCTTTGGCGCCCGCGCTTTGATGGCAGCAACAACAGGTTGGGGGCGCTCGGCAATAGGCGTCCGACGCGCCTCGTTCACTTTTCCGGCGATGGCGGCACTTGTGTTGCGCGGCCTCAACAGGGTAGCAACGTACCTACATGATAGCGCCAACAATGTAGCGATGTAGGTACGCGATGAAGGTTCTGACGAGCCGCCAGTTCAACCAGGATGTGAGCGCCGCGAAGCGACTCTCGCGCGACGAGCCCGTCTTCGTCACCGATCGCGGCCGACCCACGCACGTGCTGATGAGCATCGAGTCGTTCCGCGCGATGAGCGGGCGACGCGAGTCGATCGTCGACCTGCTGGGCCTTTCCGACGCCGTCCCGGTCGAGGCGCCGACGCATGATCGCTGGGATTGCTGATGTTCCTGCTCGACACGCCGCTCGTCCTGGAACTGCGGTTGGCGCAGAGCGGTGGCGCCGACGCGCGACTGGTCGCCTGGGCGAACGCGACGCCGCGCGAGCGACTGTTCCTCTCGGCGATCAGCCTGGTCGAGATCGAGGGCGCTGCGGCCCGGGCCGCGCGCACCGACAAGGCTGCGGGTGCGAAGATGCGCCGCTGGATCGACGAGCGGCTGATCCCCGCGTTCGACGGCCACATTCTCCCGCTCGATGCCGCGGTCGCGCGGCGGCGGGCGATGGTGGCGCTGGCCGAAACGCGCGACGCGCTGCTGGCGGCGACGGCGATCGAACACGGGCTGACATTGGTCACGCGCGAGCGTGCGGCGTTCCGGGGCGTCAAGATGCGCCTGCTCGATCCGGCGGATCATCAGGCGCTGCCGGAAGAGGAAGGGGACTGGCGCGCCGCCACGCGCAGTGGACCGCTCTGGCTGCGCAACTTGTTCATCCGCGGGTAACCGTGGCAGGATTATGGACGAACATCTCGGTTCATCGCGCGCGTGTATCGCGCGAACGTTTCCTGCCAGCACCTTAGCGCAGGTAAGGGTGGGCTTCACCAGCTTGAGTTATCGTGCGACGACACGGCGGCGGATGCTCCGCGCGGCGTGAGCATGAATGGACCTGCGCATGCCCTATCCCTCGAACCATTCTGCCATGTCATTGTTCGTCCAGCGGCTCGAGTCGCATACGCCGATCGGGGCGGAGGCGCGCGACGCGCTGCTCTCGCTGCCCGCGCAGCGCCAGGAGGTGCGGGCGCATACCGACTTCATCCAGGTGGGCTCGCATGTAGAGCATGCCAGCCTCGTGGCGGAAGGGCTGGTCGGACGCTTTGGCCAGACGGGCGACGGACGCCGGCAGATCGTCGCGCTTTATATCCCTGGTGAGGTCATCGACCTTCAGACGGTGATCGTGCCGCACGTCACGACCGCGATGACCGCGCTGTGCAATTCGACGGTGCTGAAGATCGCGCATGACGATCTTCGCGCGATCGGGCTCAAGCATCCGGAGATCGCCACCGCCTTCTGGCGAAGCTGCGTGCTCGACAGCGGCATCGTCGCGCAGTGGCTGGTGAACATCGGCCAGCGGCCCGCGCGCTCGCGACTGGCGCATCTCTTTTGCGAGATGGCAACGCGGTATCGCACGCTCGATCAGTCGGATGGGCGGCGCTATCGACTGCCGATGACACAGGAGCAACTCGGCGACGCGCTCGGCCTCACCTCCGTCCACGTCAATCGCACGCTTCAGGGCCTTCGCGAGGAGCGGCTGGTGTCGGTTGCGCGCGACAGCATCGAGATACTTGACTGGGACGCGCTCGCCGCGGCGGGCGAGTTCGACCGCACCTATCTAAGCGCCGCCTGACGAGGCGAGGCGGCGGAGTTCGGCGACGATCGCCGGCAGCTCCGCCGGCTTCTCGATTCGCGGTGTTCCCTCGAAACGGGCGGGCAGCATCGACGCGTCATAGCCGGTCAGGAACGCGAACGGGATCGCTTGAGCGACGAGCGCGTCGGCCAGTTCAAACGTCACGCCTTCGCCCAGATTGACGTCGACGATCGCACAATCTGGCCGGGCCGCCGCCATTGCCGCGAGCGCGGCGGCGACCTGCGCGAATGGCCCGACGACGCCGCCGCCCGCCCGCTCGACCAGTTCCTTGACCTCGGCCGCGAGATAGAATTCGTCCTCGACGACGAGCACGTCGACGCCGTCGAGGGCGCCTGGGTGCTCTGCGCTCACGATCCGTGCCTCCCGCCATTGCTTTCGAGCATGCTGCTTCGCGGATCGAGCGGCACGTCCAGCCGGCAATGCACGCCCTCCGGTTCGATCGTCAGGCTGCCCGCACCGCGCAGCTCATAGGGGACGCGGCGGGTGATGAGCTCGGTCCCGAACCCCTCGCGCGGTGCCATGCGGGTGTCGAGATCGAGCCCCGTCTCGCGCCAGTCCAGTTCCAGGCGCCGCTCCTCGGCCTGGGACACCACTCGCCACTCGATCCGGAGCCGCCCGCTCTCCCGCGCGAACACGCCGTATTTCAGCGCGTTGGTCGCCAATTCGTGTACCGCCAGCGTCAGCACCTCGGCAGCCTTCGGCGGCAGCAGCACGCGCGCGCCGATCAGGTCGATGCGGTCGAAATCGGCGGCCTGCGCGGCAAGCTCGTCGCGGACCAGCAATTCCAGGTCGGCACCCGCATCCACCGCTCGCGTCAGCAGCACCTGCGTCCGCGCCAGCGCGCCGAGCCGCCCCTCCAGATGCTGGACGAACTCCTCCGCCGACTGGTCCGCCTCGTGCGTGCGGCGCACCATCGAGCGGACGACTGCCAGGATGTTGCGCACCCGGTGCTGCAATTCGCCGAGCAGCAGCCGCTGCCGCTCCTCGGCCTCCCGCCGCTCGGTCAGGTCGACCATCGCGCCGACCATCCGCTCGGGCTTGCCGTCCTCGCCATAGGTGAAGCGACCACGCGCCGACAGCCAGCGAACCGATCCATCAGGGTGGAGCGAGCGGAACTCGCGCGCATATTCCTCGTGTCGCGCCATCGCGCCGAGCAGCGCCATCTCGGTTTCGGTGCGATCCTCGGGATGCACGCCGGCGAGCCATGCCTCATAGCTTGGCTCGACCTCGCCGACCGCATATCCTTCCATGCGGAAATGCTCGTCGGACCAACTGATCCGGCCGGAGCGGATGTTCCAGTCCCAGAGGCCCAGCCGCCCGACTTCCATGGCGCTGCGCAGCCGCTCCTCGCTCTCTTCCAGCCGGTGTTGCGCTTCCTTGATGCCGGTGATGTCCTGGTCGATCCCGCCGATGCGCTGCACCGCGCCGTCATTGCCGCGGATCGGGAAGACGGTGCTGCGAAGCCAGCGCGCTTCGCCGTCGGGGCGGTGGATCTGATACTCGAAACTGTCCGACTCGCCGCGCTGGGCACGCGCGATGACGGCGCGCGCCTGATCGCGATCGGCGGGCATGATCCGATCGATCCAGCGGTCGATCCCCGGCGTCGCGATCGCGCGGGCTACGGGAAGGCCATAGATCGCCTCGAACGCGGGGGTCAGATACTCCCACTGCAACGTCCCGGCATCGCGGATCCACAGCACGTCCCGCGATGCCTCGCCGAAGCGGCGCAGCCGCGCCTCGCTTTCCTGCAGCCGGTCGTTGGCGATCTCGTCGCGAAGCCGCAGCACCTCGGCCTGGGCGCGTTTCCAGTCGCCGATCTCCTTGGTGGTCGTCGCGATCCCGTCACCCAGCTTGACGACGCTCTGCAGGAACCAGCCGTCGAACTGCTCGTGGACATAATGTCGCTCGCGAACGCTCGGCTCGCCCGTCTCGGTCACGCGCTTGAACGTGTCGAAAATGCCTTCGACAACGACGCCGGGATTGCGCTCGAGCAGGCTTTCGCCGCGCACCTCGCCATATCGGCTTTCGGAGGTGTGATTGTTGAGCAGCCAGCGAAAGTCGACGATCGCTCCGCCTTCGTCGCGCACCGCCTCGAACACCTGGATCATGTCGGTGGAGGCGTCCATCGTTCCTTGAAGGAGGTCGCGGCTGCGCTGGAGCTCGCGGCTGCGCTGTCGAATGAGGAACGCGCTGGCGGCGAACTGCGACAGGCTCTCCAAGAGGCGCAGGTCCTCACGGTCGAAGCATCGGTCGCCGTCATGTGCGATGCCCCACAGCGTTCCCACCGGCCGCCCCTCCAGGTGGAAAGGCACGAGCAGCATCTCGGCCGCGGGCGGGTCGAGCACCGGACCCGCGTAAGTCGACTGCGGATCGATCAGGAACAGCGGCGCGTCGTGATCGAGCACGCGGCCGCAGGGGCTGGCATCGCGCGGCATCGTGCCGCCGCGATAGCCCGCCCATTGACCCGATAGCGCTTCCCAGACGAAGCGGTCGCCTTCCAGCAGGCTGATCCCGGCCGATCCGGCGATCCCGGCATCGACCATGCATTGGGTTAGACGTTCGAGCACATGGTCGGGTTGCTCGGCCAGGTCGTGCGCCAGCGACGAGAGCATGCGCGCTTCCACCGCATGGTCGGCCGCGCGCGCGGGGCGCCGGTCGAGCGCGTCGATCAGGATGGCGGCGGATCCGTTCATGGCGCTGTAACGCGCGAACCGCGCACGGGATATTTCGCGAGGTCGATTGGCTTAAACAACAGCGCGTCCACTCCAGATACTCGGCAGCTTATGGCAGGGGCTCGCCGATCCCCGCCTGGAGCACCGCATACCATTGATCGCGAGTCCATTCGATCCGCAGCGCGTCGGCGGCGACACGGATGCGCGACGGAGTTTGCGATCCGACGATCGGAATGATCCGCGCCGGATGCACCATCGCCCAACTGAGCGCCGCCGCCACCGGGTCGGCACCGTAAGCGGCACCCTGTTCGGCAAGCAGCGCGGCGACCGGATGCGTGGGATCGGTCAGCCGCCCGCCGCCAAGCGGCGACCAGGCGAGCACCGCAATGTCCTCCGCCATCGCCTGATCGAGCGTGCCGTCATAAAGCGGCGCGACCCGCAGCGGCGAGAACTCCGGCTGCGTCGAGGCTATCGGCAGGTCGAGGAAGCGCTGGAGCGCGGCGAGTTCTGCCGGGCTGTGGTTGGAGACGCCGACCGCGCGGACCTTGCCCGCCTCGACCATCCGCGTCAGCGCGCCGGCGACTTCCTGTGGGTGCGTCAGGAAATCGCGGCGGTGGATCTGGTACAGGTCGATGACGTCGATCCCGAGCCGGGCGAGCGAAGCGTCACAGGCGGCGGCCAGATAAGCGGCGCTGGAGTCGTAAGGGCGGGGCGGGGTGATGCCGCCCTTGGTCGCAATCACCATCCGGTCGCGCAGCGACGCGTCCTCGGCCAGTGCCCGCCCGAACAGCGCCTCCGCCCCACCGAATCCGATCGGCGAGCCGAAGCCATAGATGTCGGCGGTATCGAACAGCGTGATGCCGGCGTCGAGCGCGGCATCGATGCAGCCGCGCACCGCCGCGACGCTGCCGCCAAGCCGCCACATGCCCCACGCGATCGGCGAGACGGCGATGTCGCTGCGTCCCAATGGGCGTGGCTGGCGGTCGGGGATCAGGTGGGTCATCGCCGTTCCTAATCATGATCGTCGGGCGGCTTCAATCGGGAGCGGGGGGCATTCCAAGGAGCATGTGCCCCGGCGGAGGCGGGGGCCCAGTCGGGAAAGCCGAGGTAAGCGTGCGCAGCGCTTGCCAACGACAGCCTTTGCAACTGGACCCCGGCCTTCGCCGGGGAACTCCAGAAGGGCTAAAACCCCTGCAACCGGATCAGCGCGCCGCCTTCCGCGCCGGTTGCGATCTCCAGTCGCCCGCCATGCGCGATCGCGATCTGGCGGACGAGGTGAAGACCGATGCCCGACCCCTCCGCCTTGGTGGTGAAGAAGGGGAGGAGGACGTCGCCGCGCAGCGCCTCCGGAATGCCGGGGCCGTTGTCCCCGACCTCGATCACCGCGCCGCCCGCGCCCGCGTACAGCCGAAGCGAGACCCGGCGACGCTCTCTTGCGTCGCTCGCCTGCGCGGCGTTGCGCAGGAGGTTGAGCAGCGCCTGTGCCAGCAGATCGGGATCGGCATCGATCGTCAGCCCCGGCTCGACGCGCCAATCGAGCTTGTGCTCCAGCCACTCGATCGTGAACAGCCGCGCGAGTTCGGCGGCGAAGGGTTCCGCGGCAAAGCGGCGACGGCGGGCGGCGACGGGGCGCGCCATCTCGCGATAGCTGTCGATGAAGCGGCGCGTGGACTCCGCGCGGCGGGCCAGCGTCTCGACCGCCAGCCGCGCCTCGTCGAGTTCGATAGGATCCTCGCCCAGCAGCACCGCGGCGGTGCCCGCCAGCGAGACGATCGGCGTCAGCGAGTTGAGGATCTCGTGCGTCAGCACGCGCACCATCGCGGTCTGCGCGCCTGCCTCTGCGCGGTCCAGCGCCTGCTGGATCGGCTCGACGAGCACCGCGCGCACCGGCATCCCCAGCCGGGCGAGGTCGGCGCCGCGGACGATCGCGCGCTGCGTCCCGCCGGGCAGGGTGAGGGGGATCGGCTCGCCGCCTGCACGCGCGCCGGTCAGGATCGCGTGGAACGGCTCGCCCGGTGCGGCCAGCCGGCCGGCGTCGCCCTCCGCCTCACCGCCGAACAACCCGCGCGCGGCCTTGTTGGCGAGGCGTACCGAGCCCGCTTCGATCAGGAGCAAAGCGATCGGCATGTCGTCGAGCAGCGCCTCGAGAAAGCGGATCTCGGCCGCGTCGCGGGTGCGCGCGCGGTCGAGGTCGCGCATCGCGGCGTTGAGCGCGTCGGCGAGCGCGGCGAAGCTCTCGCCGCCGCCGCGAGCCATCCGCGCGGAGTTGTCGCCTAGCCGCAGCGCCTCCACGAACTGCACCAGCGCACGGTTGGTGCGGGTGACATGGTGGAGCAGCCCCGTCATGCCGCCGAGTGCGGCCGCGCCCGCGACGATCAGCGTCGCCCCGCCGCCGCCAAGCGCGATCGCCGCCGCCAGCGCCGACAGGCCCAGCCCGAGCAGTACCACCCAGCCGAGTGCGACCGCGGTGAAGCGGCGGTCAAAGCCCATGCTTTTCCATGCGTCGATAGAGCGCCGCGCGCGAAAGCCCCAGTTCGGTCGCCGCCGCCGAGATGTTGTAGCCGTGCTTGCGGAGCGCGGTTTCGACGAGGCGCCGCTCGACCCGGTCGAGATTCAGGTCGGCGACCTCCGGCACGGCGACGCTGACGTCGAGGATGGGGCCGGCGGCGGCGACGATGCCGAAGTCCGCGGCGGTGAGCGGTGCCTCGCCGCCCAGGATCACCGCCCGTTCGGTCGCGTGACGAAGCGCGCGGACGTTGCCGGGCCACTCGGCCGCGGAGAGCGCCGCCATCGTGCCGGCGGCAAGCGCGGGCACCGCGCGGCCGTAACGCTCGGCATGGAGCGCGAGATAATGGTCGATCAGCCCCGCCACATCCTCGCGCCGCTCGCGCAGGGGTGGCAACTCGATCTCGACGGTGTTGAGCCGGAACAGCAGGTCCTGGCGGAAATGGCGCGGGTCGCGCAGCGCCGCGGGGGTCATGTTGGTTGCGGCGACGACGCGGATGTCGACGGGCACCTCGCGGTTCGCGCCCACCGGCGTGATCCGCCGCTGCTCCAGCGCGGTCAGCAGCTTGGGCTGGAGGTGGAGCGGCAGGTTGCCGATCTCGTCCAGGAACAGCGTGCCGCCATCCGCCGCCTGAATGCGGCCGACGCGGTCGGCACGCGCGTCGGTGAAAGCGCCCTTCACATGGCCGAACAGCTCCGAATCGATCAGCTCGGGCGCGATCGCGCCCAGGTCGATCGTCACCATCGGCCTGGCCGCGCGGCGCGATTGCGCGTGGAGCGCGCGCGCGACGAGCTCCTTGCCGGTGCCGTTCTCGCCCAGCACCAGCACGTTCGCCTCGGTCGGGGCGGCGCGGCCGATCAGCGCGTGGATGCGCGCCATCGCCGGCGACCCGCCGATCAGCGCGCTGCTGCCCGGCGGCGGCACGGACTTCTGTACTTCGGGCGGGAGCGTGCGGCGGCTGGCGCCCAGGGCGGCGGCGCTGCGCACGGCGGCGACCAGGCGGTCGTTCGACCAGGGCTTGGCGACGAAATCGGCGGCACCGCGCTTCATTGCCTCGACCGCGACATGGATGCCGGCATGCGCGGTAATCATCACGACGGCGAGGCCGGGATCGGCGGCGAGGAAGTGTTCGAGCAGCGCCAGCCCCTCGACTGCATCGGTCGCGCCGCGCGCGAAATTGGCGTCGAGCAGGACGATGTCGGGCCGCCGGGCCTCGACCACGCGCCGCGCCTCGTCGGGGGCGGCGCACGTCACCACTTCCTCGAACAAGCCGCGCAGCGCCAGTCGCGCCGCGGTCAGGATGTCGGGATCGTCGTCGACGACGACGCACAACCCGTATTTGCCCTGCTGCCCCATATTTCCCTGCATAGACCGCTTTCGTACATCGGGTGTCCGAAGCCGCACAGACAATAAGCGTGCCAGTCGCTTTCGAGCGGTCCGCGAGGCGCTTGGCACGAAAGCTGCAAATTCGATCCCCATGATGACGATGCGGGAATGGGGACGATGAACCGGGAAAAGGGTGTGGCGGCGACGCTCGCGCTGCTGGCGCTGACAGGCGCGGCGCTCTGGCGGCCGGCGGGCGCGCCGGCGGCGCCGTGGCAGCTCAAGCTCGAGCTGGCGTCGGTCCGCCTGTCGATCAGCGGCGGCGGCGCCCCTGTCCGAAACCGGACAGGCCTGTTCGAAATCGGACGGTCTGCGGTCTCGCTGATGGGGGCGATGCGTTGACGACCGTCCGCACGCTCGACCGCCCCGCGACCGGCGGCGCGATGGATCGCGTCGTCGAGCGCCGGCGCCTGCCGCGCTGGGCCTGGGCGGCGATCGCCGCGGCCGGCGTCGCGATCGCCGCGACCGTCTTCTGGCTCTACGCCCCGCGCGGCGACAGCCAGACGGTCTCCAGCGACCGCCTGACGATCGCCAAGGTGACCAACGGTACCTTCGACGACTTCATTCCGCTGCGCGCCCGCGTCACGCCGCTGTTCACCGTCTATCTCGACGCGATCGAGGGGGGGCGGGTCGAGAAGATCCTGGTCGAGGACGGCGCCAGCCTTGCCGCCGGCCAGCCGATCGTCGAGCTGTCGAACGCCGAACTCCAGCTCTCGACCCTCGCGCGCCAGACCGAGGTCGAGCAGCAGATCAACAACATGCGCAGCCAGGAACTCGCGCTGTCGCAGACCCGCCTGGCCAACGAACGCGCATTGCTGGAGGCGCGGCTCGGCCTTCAGCGCGCCAAGCGGCAATATGAGCGCGAGGCGCCGCTGGCGCAGAAGGGCTTCGTCGCGGGGCGCGTGTTCGCCGACACCAGCGACCAGTATCGCTACGAGCAGCAGCGCCTGGCCGCCGTCGCGCGCAGCCAGTCGAACGACGAGCGGCTGCAATCGAGCCAGTTGTCGCAGCAGCGCGCCTCGATCGGGTCGATGCGCGCCGGCCTCGACATCGCGCGCGCGAACCTCGCCGCGCTCAACCTGCGCGCACCGGTTGCGGGCAAGCTGTCGGGGTTCGACCTTCAGGTCGGCCAGAGCCTGGCGCGCGGCGAGCGCATTGGCCAGATCGACAGCCCGGGCCGCAACAAGCTGATGGCCGGCGTCGACGAATTCTATCTTGGCCGCATCGTCATCGACCAGAAGGCGAGCGTGGAGCTGGCCGGGCGCACCTATGCCGCGCGCGTCTCGAAGATCTATCCCCAGGTGCAGAACGGCCAGTTCCAGGTCGACCTGCAATTCACCGGGGCAGAGCCCGCGGGCATCTCTCGCGGACAGACGCTTCAGGCGCGGCTGACGCTCGGCGATCCGGCGCCCGCGCGGCTGATCCCCAACGGCGCCTTCTATACCGAAAGCGGTGGCCGCTTCGTCTTCGTCGTCGCCGCCGACGGGCAGAGCGCGGTCAAGCGCCCCGTCCGCCTGGGCCGCCGCAATGCCGCCTCGATCGAGGTGCTCGAAGGGCTCGACCCCGGCGAGCGCGTCATCACCTCTCCCTATACCGGTTTCGCCGACAAGGATCGGCTCGACCTCTCCACGCCAAAGGAATGACGATGCTTCAGATGCGCCAATTGTCTCGCGTCTATCAGACCGACACCGTCGAGACGACGGCGCTCGACGCCATCGACCTGGACGTCGGTGCGGGCGAGTTCGTCGCGATCATGGGTCCGTCGGGGTGCGGCAAGTCGACGCTGCTCAACCTGATCGGCATGCTCGACCGGCCATCGAGCGGCTCCTACGTCTTCGACGGACAGGAAGTGTCGGGGCTGAGCGAGACGCAGCTGTCCGGCGTGCGAAAAGCCAATCTCGGCTTCATCTTCCAGAGCTTCAACCTGGTCGACGAGTTGACGGTGCGCGAAAATATCGAGCTCGCGCTTCTCTATCACGACGTCCCCGCGGCCGAGCGGCGGCGGCGGGCGGAGGCGGTGATGGACCGCGTCGGCATCGCCCACCGCGCGCGCCATCGCCCCAGCCAGCTGTCGGGTGGCCAGCAGCAGCGCGTCGCGGTCGCCCGCGCGCTCGTCGCCGAGCCCAAGCTGATCCTGGCGGACGAGCCCACCGGCAACCTCGACACCGCGCATGGCGAGGAGGTGATGCGGATGCTCCAGACGCTGAACGGGCAGGGGGCGACGATCGTGATGGTCACCCACTCGCCCGCGCATGCCGACTATGCCAGCCGCGTCGTCAACATGCTGGACGGCCGGGTCCTTCAGGAACGCCGCCGCGCCGCCTGATCCTTCTTCTGATTTCGGGAGCCGTCCTCATGTGGCGCAACTATCTTCTCGTCGGCCTGCGCGCATTGGCCAAGAACCGCGCCTATGCCGCGATCAACATCGCCGGCCTCGCGCTCGGCCTCGCCGCGTGCCTGCTGATCCTTCTCTATGTGCGGTACGAGACGAGCTATGACGACTGGATGCCGGGCGCCGACCGCGCGTTCCAGTTCCAGACGCATTATCAGGCGACCGAGACCGGCGGCGAGGAAATGAAGCTTCAGATGAGCGCGATCGTCGCCGGACGCACGCTCAAGAAGGACTATCCCGATCAGGTCGAAAAGCTGGTCTGGGTCCGCGGCTTCGCCCCCGTGGTGATCCAGGACGGCCAGGCGAGCACGATCGAGCATCTGCGCATGGCGGATGGCAACCTGTTCGAGATCATGAACGTGCCCTTCGTTCGCGGCAGCGGCTCGACCGCGCTTCCCGACGGCCACTCGATCGCGTTGAGCGAGAGCGAGGCGAAGAAGCGGTTCGGCGACGTCGATCCGACCGGCCGCACGCTGACGATCGTCGATAATACCGGTCCCGTCGATCACCGCGTCACCGGCGTGTTCAAGGACTGGCCCAAGAACTCCAGCTTCACCGCCGACGCGATCGCGCGCTTCGACCTCGGCACTCAGTTCGCCGACCGGGCCGAGCAGCTGGCGCAATGGGACAACCAGCAAGGCTGGAACTTCGTCCGCCTGCGCTCGCCCGACGATGCCGCGCTGATCCAGTCGCGGATGGCCGAATGGGAAAAGCGCAACATCCCCGATTACCCGAACGAGGGGAGGCGGGTGAACCCTGGCGACTATCAGGACTTCAAGCTGGAGAGCCTGCGCGACGTCCATCTGGGCGAGGCGCAGCGCGCCTCCGCGGTGCCCGGCAACGACCGGTTCACCGTCACGACCTTTGCGATCATCGCGCTGCTGATCCTGGGCATGGCGTGCGTCAACTTCACCAACCTCGCCACTGCACGCGCATCGCAGCGGGCGCGTGAGGTCGCGCTGCGCAAGGTGCTGGGCGCCAGCCGCGGCCAGCTCATCGCCCAGTTCCTGAGCGAGGCGGTGCTGGTCACCGCCATCGCCATGCTGATCGCGCTGGCAGCGGTCGAGCTGATCCTGCCGTCGTTCAACGCCTTTCTGAAGGCGGACATGCGGCTGACCTATCTGGGCGCCGGCGGGGTACTGCCCTGGGTTGTCGGGCTGACGCTGATCGTCGGACTGCTCGCCGGCCTCTATCCCGCCTTCTACCTCGCGCGGTTCGAGCCGGCCAAGATCCTCAAGGCCAACAAGTCGGCGGCGGACGCGCAAGGGTCGGGCAAGCTGCGCAGCGCGCTGGTGATCGGCCAGTTCGCGGTGTCGATCGGCCTCATCATCTGCACCGGCGTCATCTATGCGCAGACGGTGTATGCGCGCAGCGCCGACGCCGGCTATCAGCGCGACGGCATGCTCCAGATCGGCAATCTGGGCTTTCGCGGCGTCGATGGCCGCGACCAGCAGGTGGCCGAACAGCTTCGCCGCGTGCCCGGCGTCCTCTCGGTCGCCCGCACGCAGATCGCGGTCGCGCCCCAGAACAACTCGATGACGACGGTCTACAAGCCCGGCAGCACGGAGGATCGCATCGACCTCGGCCGCTATGCCGTGGAGGTCGGCTTCTTCAAGGCAATGGGTATGAAGCTGCTCGCCGGCCGCGACTTTTCGGAAGCCATCGGGCGCGACGACGCGACCACGCCCTATCCGGTCGTTCGCGCCGCCGAACAGGCGCTGGCGCAGCGCGGCGTCAACGTCATCCTGACGCGAGAGGCGGCACGGCGGCTGGGCTTCGCGAGCCCCGCCGATGCGGTGGGCAAGGAGCTTCGCGCCGGACTGACGATCGAGGAGTTCGGGCTGGTTCCCGTCACGATCGTCGGCGTGGTCGAGGACGCGCGCTTCCGCTCGATCCGCGA
The DNA here is from genome assembly GCF_032391395.1 of Sphingomonas sp. Y38-1Y. Lineage (NCBI taxonomy): Bacteria > Pseudomonadati > Pseudomonadota > Alphaproteobacteria > Sphingomonadales > Sphingomonadaceae > Sphingomonas > Sphingomonas sp. Y38-1Y. Next base: position 2,752,885 of record NZ_CP135916.1, on the reverse strand, counting down.
CCCGCTCCAACCGATCATGTACATCATGCAGCGAAACGGGTTCGGCGACATCGTCGTCCGCTTCGAAGGCGATCCGGCCGCGGTGCGGGAGGCGGCGGAGCAGGTGTGGAAGCGCAACGTGCCGCAGGTGCCGTTCGAGGCCCGCTTCGCCGACGACATCGTCCGCGAGCTCTATGACCGGGAGGCGGCCCGCGGCCAGCTCTTCGCCGCCTTCGCGATCCTCGCCGTCGTCATCGGCTGTCTGGGCCTGTTCGGCCTCGCCGCCTTCACGGCCGAGCGGCGGACCAAGGAGATCGGCATCCGCAAGGTGCTGGGTGCGCGCAACACCGACATCGTGCGCCTGCTGGTGTGGCAGTTCACCCGGCCCGTGCTGGTCGCCAACCTGATCGCCTGGCCGATCGCCTGGTGGCTGATGCGCGACTGGCTGAACGGGTTCGACCAGCGCATCACGCTGACGCCGGTGCCGTTCCTGTTGGCGGGCGGCCTCGCGCTGACGATCGCGGTGGTAACCGTCGCCGGCCATGCCTGGCGCGTCGCACGGACGAGCCCGGTCAAGGCGCTGCGATACGAATAGGGCCGACCGTGGCGATCTGAACGGACGTGCGTCACCGCTCCGGATCGAGCGGTGACGCACCATTCTCGTTCCCGAACGTTCGGGCGCGTCTGAAGGCGCTGCCAGATCGGGCAAACTGAATTGGGGACCGCGCAGCTTGGTGCGCGAATGGTGCCGCCTACAGGACTCGAACCTGTGACCCCCGCATTACGAATGCGATGCTCTACCAACTGAGCTAAGGCGGCACGCGGCGCCGGTGAGGCGTCGAGGCGGGGCGCTTAGCAGGCAGGGCGGAGGCTGACAAGCGGGGTTCGCGAGCTTCCGGAACCCGTGCCGGCTTTACCCGACGTTTACCACGGACGCTGCAAAACGGCCGCCGGATCAGGCAGGGGCGCGTTTGCCCGGGTAAGGATGGCCGCATGAACATGGTGCAGGGCACGGGCGGGGAGGTCAGCGGCGCGGCGGGCGGCGCGGGGCATCCGCTCGACATCGGCTCGGACGAGCGCCGCATGCATGTGCGCGCCTATAATTACTGGGTGTCGCTGCTCGGCGGGCGTGCCTATCCGTCGATCGAGGACCTGGATCCTGCGAACATCGCCGATTTCGGCGCCAACAGCGTGCTGCTCGATTTCTCGATAGGGATCGATGATCCTTCGATCCAGTATCTCGGCCGGTCGCTGCGCGAGGAATGCGGCGTCGATGCCGGCATCCGCAAGATCAGCGAAGTGCCCAGCCGCTCGCTGCTGTCGCGCCTGACCGACCATTATCTTCAGATCATCGCCAATCGCGCGCCGATCGGCTTCGAGGCCGAGTTCGTCGGCCAGCGCGGCGACAACACGCTCTATCGCGGCATCCTGATGCCGTTCTCGTCCGACGACGACACGATCGACTTCATCTATGGCGTCATCAACTGGAAGGTGATGGTCGACGCCGAGACGCAGGCGCGCCTATCCGCCGAGGTCGAGGCGGCGCGCCGCGACCTGCCGCGCATCGACACGCCCGCGCCCGCCGCCTGGGCCGATGGTCCGTCATCGGGCTTCGACGCGCCGCCGGTCGACGAAGCGTCGGTGACGCCCGACCTGCTCGATGCCGACATTGGCCTGGCCGACCTGCTCGACCATGCGCGAGCCTGTGCCGCGGACGTGGGGAGCGCCGATCAGCGCACCCGCGCCGCGCTCTACCGCGCGCTCGACCGCGCCTATGCCTTTGCCGAGGCGGCGGCGCGCGATGCGGAAGGCTATGCCGAACTGCTCGCGGATGCGGGGCTCAAGCCGCAAGCACGCGCGCCGATGACGCCGATCGTCAAGCTCGTGTTCGGCGCCAACCACGACAAGACGCGGCTGACCGAATATGGCGCGGTGCTGACCCATGCCCGCCGCCACGACATCGCCGCGGACGCGTTCGCCGCATTCCTCTCGGGTGCCGAGGGCGGGGTGAAGGGCATCGTCGCGGCCGAGCGTGCGGCCCGCCGCCCGGCATCGCGCCCGGACACGCTGGCCGATGCCGCCGCCACGCTGCGGGCGCGCGCACCCATCGCGGCGCTACCGATCGCCGCGGGTGACGACGAGTTCGTGCTGCTGCTCGCGCGGGCGGGCCTGGACGGCATGCTCGAGGTCGTCGCGCGGGTCGAGAACGAGACCGGCCTGACCGAACGGGCAATTCGACGCGCCGGGGTCTGATCGTAATACTTGAGACGATCGGCCAACGGGCGCATAGCCGCGCCCATGCTGAAAAAGACAGGCACGACGCCGGCCAAGGCGATCGCAGCGCGCTTCTTCGACGGGGCGCTTCCGGGAGAGACTGAAGGCCTGGACAAGGCCGAGCGCGCCGATGCGGTGCGCTTCGTGACGGAGGCGGCGGCGACGCGCCCGCCCGGCCAGGCATCGATCGCGATCGACACGTTCGCGCGGGGCGAGCGGCGGCGGATGCGGCTCGCGGTCATCAACGACGACATGCCGTTCCTGGTCGACTCGATCGCCGCGACGATTGGCGCGGCGGGCGGCCCGATCGAGCGGATCGTCCACCCGGTGCTCCGCGTCGAGCGCGACGCCGAGGGGCAGCTCAAGCGGCTGGTCGAGGATGAGGGCGGATCGCCCGAATCGATGGTCTATATCGAGATGGATCGCCTGGACGCGAAGGAGCGCCGGGAGCTGGTCGAGGATCTCGAGCGCAACCTCGTTCATGTCCGCCGCGCCGTCTCCGACTGGCCCCGGCTTCAGGCCGCGCTTCAGGCCGACGCCGACCGGACCGAGGATGACGAGGGCGCGGCGCTGCTGCGCTGGTTCCTCAACGGCAACATGACGCTGCTCGGCCATGAATTCTGGGATGTCGAGGGCGGGGTGCGCGATGCGATCGGCATCGCCGGCGAGCCGCTGGAGACGCCGCTTCTGGCAGAGTCGTCGCGCGAGCTTGCCGCCGAATGGTTCGCCAAGGGCGGGCGGTCGCCGCTGCTCCTCAAGTCGAACTGCATCTCGACCGTCCACCGCCGCGTGCCGCTTGACCTCATCCTGCTGCCGATCCTGGATGGCGAGCGGGTGACGGGGCTGTCGATCCATGCGGGGCTGTGGACCAGCGCGGCGCTTCACTCGACGCCGAACGAGGTGCCGCTGCTTCGCCGCAACCTGAAGGCGCTCAACGCCCGCTTCGGCTTCGATCCGAAGGGCCATACCGGCAAGGCGATGGCGCATGCGCTGACCGAGCTGCCGCACGACCTGACCACCGCGTTCGACCAGGATGCGCTGGAACAGCTCGTGCTGACGGCGATGTCGATCGCGGATCGCCCGCGGCCCAGGCTGGTGCTCGTCAAGTCGGCGCTCGGACGCCACCTGTTCGGCTTCGTCTGGCTGCCGCGCGACGAGCTGACGACGGGGCGCCGCGAGGCGATCGGGACGATGCTGGCGGAAGCGGCGAGCGCGTCGCTGCTCAGCTGGTCGATCAGCCTGGAGGACGGCGAGACCGCGCTCATCCGTTACACGCTCGACCTGCGCGGGGCGGGGCGGATGCCCGATGCCGACGCGCTAGACCAGCGCCTGGTGCGGATGATGCGCGGCTGGTCGGCGGCGGTCGAGGCTTCGCTCGTCGACCTGGTCGGTGCCGGCCGCGCGGCGCGCCTGGCGCTGCGCTTCGCCAGCAGCTTCCCCGTCAATTATCGCAACAGCTCCTCGCCCGAAGAGGCGGCGCAGGATACGTTGCGCATCGCCGAGCTGGAGGAGGCGGACAATCGCCAGGTCCGCATCCTGGCCGACGACGATCCCGATGACGGCCGCTTCCGGATCAAGATTTATCGCCAGGGCGGGGCGCTGCCGCTGTCCGACGCGGTGCCCGCGCTCGAGAATTTCGGCTTCCGCGTCATCGCCGAGGTGCCGACCCTGCTCGAGGGCGACGAACAGATCGTCATCCACGACTTCTATGTCGACGTGCCCGGCGCGCCCGATGCCGAGCGCCGGATCGACCACGCGATGGTCGAGGGCGCGATCCAGGCGGTGCTGGAAAACCGCGCCGAGAACGACGCCTTCAACCGGCTGGTGGTCGAGAGCGGCACCTCGCCGCTGTCCGTCGTCCTGTACCGCGCCTGGTTCCGCTATCTGCGCCAGACCGGGCTTGCTTACGGCCTGTCCACCGTCGTCGATGCGCTGCGCCGCGCGCCCAAGGTGGCGGCGGGACTGATCGCGCAGTTCTCTGCCGCGCACGATCCCTCGCGCCCCAACGGTCGCGAGGCTGCGGTCGAAAAGGCGGCAAAGGCGATCGAGGCCGGCCTGGACGCCGTGTCCGCGATCGACGACGACCGTATCCTCCGTGCCCTGGGCGGCGTCGTCGCCGCGACGCTTCGCACCAACGCCTTTGCGCCCGCCGCCGACGAGGCGCTGGCGTTCAAGCTCGATTCGGCCAAGGTCCCGGGTCTGCCGATGCCGCTCCCCTGGCGCGAGATCTTCGTCTATTCGCCACGGGTGGAGGGCATCCACCTGCGCGCCGGCCCGGTCGCGCGCGGCGGGCTGCGCTGGTCGGACCGGCGCGACGACTTCCGCACCGAGATCCTTGGCCTGATGAAGGCGCAGCGGGTCAAGAACGCCGTGATCGTGCCGACCGGCGCGAAGGGCGGCTTCTATCCCAAGCAGCTGCCGCCCGCCTCCGATCGGGAGGCATGGCTGGCCGAGGGGACGGAGAGCTATCGCATCTTCATCCGCTCGCTCCTGTCGATCACCGACAACATCGTCGAGGGCGCGGTCGTCCATCCCGATCAGGTCGTGATCCACGACGGCGAGGACCCCTATTTCGTCGTCGCCGCCGACAAGGGCACGGCCAGCTTCAGCGACGTCGCCAACGCGATCGCGCAGGAGCGCGGTTTCTGGCTGGGCGACGCCTTCGCCAGTGGCGGGTCGAAGGGATACGACCACAAGGCGATGGGCATCACCGCCAAGGGCGGCTGGGTATCGGTGCAGCGCCACTTCCTCGAAATGGGCGTCGACGTTCAGACCCAGTCGATCGACGTCGTCGGCTGCGGCGACATGTCGGGCGACGTGTTCGGCAACGGCATGCTGCTGTCAAAGGCGGTGCGGCTGCGTGCCGCGTTCGATCACCGGCACATCTTCCTCGACCCCGATCCCGACGCTGCGGCAAGCTGGGGCGAACGCGACCGGCTGTTCCAGCTGCCGCGGTCAAGCTGGGCCGATTACGACCCTTCGCTCATCTCCAAGGGCGGCGGCGTCTTCGCGCGCACCGAAAAGTCGATCAAGCTGTCGAAGCAGGTGCGCGACCTGCTTGGCATCGACGCGGCGGAGCTCGACCCCACCGCGCTGATCGGCGCGATCCTGAAGGCGCCGGTCGACCTCATCTGGTTCGGCGGCATCGGCACCTACATCAAGGCGGGGCACGAAAATAATGCCGAGGTCGGCGATCCCGCCAACGACCGCCTGCGCGTCAACGCCGAACAGGTGCGCGCCAAGGCGATCGGCGAGGGTGCAAACCTGGGCGTGACCCAGGCGGCGCGCATCGCCTTTGCCGCGCGCGGCGGACGCATCAACACCGACTTCATCGACAATTCGGCGGGCGTCGATTGCTCGGACAACGAGGTCAACATCAAGATCGCGCTCAATCGCGAGGTCACCGAAGGACGCCTCAAGCTCGCCAAGCGCGATGACCTGCTCGTCTCGATGACCGATGAGGTCGCCGAGCTGGTGCTGGAGGACAACCGCCTCCAGACGCTCGCGCTCTCCTTCATGGAGAATGACGGTGCGGTCGCGGTGCCGAGCTATGTCCGCGTGATCGAGATCCTGGAGGCGAGCGGCCGGCTGGATCGCCAGGTCGAGGGGCTGGGCACCAACGAGGACATGCTCCGCGTGGCGCAGGAGGGCAGGGGGCTCACCCGCCCCGAGCTCGCCGTGCTGCTGGCAAGCGCCAAGCTCGCGCTCCAGGATGCGATCGAGCACACCGATCTGGGTCAGGATGCCGAGCTCGAACCCGACCTGATGGCCGCCTTCCCGCGGCCCATGCAGAAGAAGTTCGCCGACGCGATCCGCCAGCATCGCCTTCGCGGCGAGATTGTCGCGACCAAGCTCGCCAACCGCGTCGTCAATCGCCTGGGTGTGCTCCACCCCTTCGAGCTTGCCGAGGAGGAGGGCGCGTCGATGGCCGACATCGCCGGCATGTTCGTCGTCGTCGAGCGATTGTTCGGCCTGCCCGCGCTCTGGGAAGCGATCGAGACCGCCGAGATGCCCGAGGGCGCGCGCCTGGCGCTGCTGGAGGAAGTGGCGGTGGCCACCCGGTCGCAGATCGCCGACCTGCTCCGCGTCGCACTCCCCGGCACGTCGCCCGGCGAGGTCATCGGGCGGCTGAAGCCCGGCATCGCCAGCCTCGACCGCCAGACCCGCGAGCTGCTGCTCGAGGAAGCGAGCGCACAGTCGGCGCGCATCGCCGCCCGGCTGGAGTCCGCGGGCGCACCCGCGTCGCTAGTCAAGAAGGTCGTCCGCATCTTCGAACTCGACGGCGCAGTTGGCCTTGCCGATCTCAGCCAGCGGCTGGGGACGGAGGAGGCGGTGCTGACGCGCGCGTTTACGCATCTGGGTCACGCGCTCGGCCTCGACTGGGCACAGGCGAATGCGGCGCGGGTCGGTTCCGGCGATCCGTGGGAGCGGCTGCTGATCGCCGGCCTTGCCCGTGATTTCCAGCAGCTTCGCCTCGACTTCCTCGCGCGGCATCGGGACGGCGATCCGCAGGCGGCGGTGGATGCCTGGCTTCAGGCCAACAAGCCGCGTGTCGAACAGTTCGCGTCGCTGGTCGCGCGCGCGCGCCGCGCGCCGACCCCTAGCGCCGCGATGCTCGCGCAGATCGCCGGCCAGGCGCGCGTCCTGCTCGGCCGCTGATTTCGGAACGGGCGCGGTTCGTCGCCGCGCCCGTTCCGTCCATCTGTTACCGGAAACAATTTGTTGCGTTGCCCCGCGAGTATTGCAACGCGGCCCCGCCTAGCTTGCCCTTCGAAGACGCCACGGTGCCGTAGCGTCAGTCTCGAAGGACGTGCCCCCTTGCTCGAATCGATGAACCTCACCGCGCTGATGCTCGCGCTCGGACCGTCGTGGAACGACGTCGTCAGCGCGTTGATTGTCGCGCTCGCGGTCGGAGTGTGCGTCACGGTCGAGCTGCTGCGCGCACGCTGAAGCCCTGAAATGACGAGGAGAGATCGAGCGATGCGGATGATGGTGATGCTGGCCGCGACGACGCTGGCAGCGTGTGGGACGAGTGACGCGAGCACGGACAATGGCACCGTGGTGCTGAGAAACCTTGCCGACACGGAGGTTGCCGCGCCGCGGCCCGAGCACCTCAAGATCGTTGGCCAGCTCATCCCGACCCCGTCGGACTCGCAATCGCGCTATTACCTGCTCCGCCACCGCACCACGCTTGTCGGCACCAGCATCGCGATCATGCGCCAGGAGAAGGGCGACCGCGTCGCCTATGCACGGACCGAGGTGGATTGCGCGCGCCGGCTGTTCCACGTCGTTGGCGTTGCTTCGACCCGCGGACGCGTCGAGAGCGACGTCGCGCATGACGGGCCGCTGCGCTCGATCCACGGCCTGCCGCTGCGCGAGGAACTGGCGGCATATGTCTGCGAACGGTCGGGCACCCCGCTGCGGGACGCCTGATCGCTCAGTGGAAGCGTTCGCCGCGCGATAGCTGGTCGAGGATCTGGGCCATGCGCCGCGCGCGCGTCTCCGGGCGCTTGGCGGTCTGTAGCCGATAATAGATCGGGTAGAGGTTCCTGCGATCCAGCGTATCGAAGAACGCCTGTGCTTCGGGCCGGGCGGCGAGCGCGTCGAGGAAGTCCTGCGGAATCACCATCGTCGCCGATCCCTGATAGGCGGTGTCCCAGCGGGCATCAGCCCGCGCCGCCTCGACATGCGCGAGGCCGGCGGCGGTCATCCGCCCCTCGGCGATGAGGCGGTCGGCGTGATCGCGGTTCTTGGCCGACCAGTTCGAGCCGGCGCGCCGCGGCGTCAGACGCTGGAAATACGATGCGGCATCGCCTGCCTGCTTCTGGCCGTCGATCCAGCCGAAGCGGATCGCTTCGACGACGCAATCGGTCCAGGTGACGCTGGCGACGCCCGATCCCGCCTTGAAGATGCGCACCCAAAGCTCCCGAGCGCTCTGGTGATTGGCAGCGAGCCAGTCGGCCAGGGCTTCGGGGCGGTCGAAGGCGATCGCTTGGTCGGTAGCAGGCGTCATCGCCCGCACGCTAGCCGACGTCGCCGGCGGCGCATAGCGCAGCCCGGTCGGTCAGCAGGGTCAGCCAGTCGAGGAACACGACGACGCGCCGCAGCTTGCGATTGTCCTGGTGCATGACCGTCCAGAAGGACCGCAGGATCGCGTGATCCGGCAAAACCTGCACGAGCGTTTCGTCCCGCGCACCGATGAAGTCCGGAAGCACGCCGACGCCCGCGCTCGACGCGATGAGGCGGTGCTGGGCGTTGATGCTGCTGCTCTGGATCGTCGGTTCGAGCGCAGCGTCGATCTCGCCCAGATAGCGCAACTCCGGGGCGTAGAGCAGGTCGGGGACATAGCCGATCAGCGGATGACGGCGCAGGTCGTCGGCCTCGCCGATCGGCGGCGCGCCCATCAGGTACGATTTCGCCGCATAAAGGTGGAGGGTGTAGTCGGAGAGCTTGCGGCTGACGACGGGCCCGGTCCGCGGCCGGGCCAGCATGATTGCGATATCGGTTTCGCGCCGTGACGGGCTGAGAAAGCCCGAGCTGGCGACGAGTTCGACCGTGAGCTTGGGGTGCGCGGCGCAGAACTCACCCAGGTGCCGCGCGAGGAAGCCGGTCCCGAACCCTTCGGACACGCTGATCCGCAGCGTCCCCGCGAGGGTCGATCCGTCGGCGGGCATGTCCTCGATCGGCAGGGCGGCGCGATCCATCTCCTCGACGTGGATCAGCAGCTTCTCGCCCGAATCGGTCAGTGTCTGGCCATCGCGTCCCTGCTCGAACAGCGTCCGTCCCAGTCGCTGCTCAAGGCGGCGGATGCGTCGCCCGATCGTCGAGGCATCGACGCCGATCGTCCGCGCCGCCACGCCCAATTTGCCCGCGCGCGCAACCGCGAGGAAGTCCTGGAGTTCGGTCCAGGAGAGGCGTGCTCGCTCTTGCATCGATGCAGTCCAGCCTTGCAGAATCGCGGGTTGATTGCACGTGCGCAAGCGTTCAAGCAAGCTGCCAAGGAGAGACGGCATGCGTGCAATCGATCATTTCATTGCGGGACAGGGCGAGGCGGGCAGCGGGCGGACCAGCCCGGTTTTCGACCCCAACAGCGGCCAGGTGCAGGCCGAGGTTTCGCTCGGCGACGCCGCGTTGCTGGAGGTCGCGGTCGCCGCCGCGCGTGCCGCGCAGCCCGCCTGGGCCGCCACCAACCCCCAGCGCCGCGCCCGCGTCATGTTCCGCTTCAAGGAACTGGTCGAGGCGAACATGGACGAGCTCGCCCGCACGCTCTCGTCCGAGCATGGCAAGGTGATCGCCGACGCCAAGGGCGACATCCAGCGCGGCCTTGAGGTCGTCGAGTTCGCCTGTGGCATCCCGCACGCGCTGAAGGGCGAATATACGCAAGGGGCAGGGCCGGGCATCGACGTCTATTCGATGCGGATGCCGCTCGGCATCGGCGCGGGCATCACGCCGTTCAACTTCCCCGCGATGATCCCGATGTGGATGTTCGGCGTCGCGATCGCCTGCGGCAACGCCTTCATCCTCAAGCCCAGCGAGCGCGACCCCTCGGTCCCGGTTCGCCTGGCCGAGCTGATGCGCGAGGCGGGGCTGCCCGAGGGTATTCTCCAGGTCGTGCACGGCGACAAGGAGATGGTCGACGCGATCCTCGACCATCCCGCGATCTCGGCGGTAAGCTTCGTCGGCTCGTCCGACATCGCCCACTATGTCTATCGCCGCGGCGTCGAGGCGGGGAAGCGCATCCAGGCGATGGGCGGCGCCAAGAACCATGGCATCGTCATGCCAGACGCCGACCTCGACCAAGTGGTGAACGACCTGTCGGGCGCGGCGTTCGGCTCGGCAGGGGAGCGGTGCATGGCGCTTCCCGTCGTGGTGCCGGTCGGCGACAAGACCGCCGACGCGCTGCGCGAAAAGCTGATCCCCGCGATCGAGAAGCTGCGCGTCGGCGTCTCCACCGATGCGGAGGCGCATTACGGCCCGGTCGTGAACGCCGCGCACAAGGCGCGCGTCGAGAACTGGATCCAGACCGGGGTGGACGAGGGCGCCGAGCTGGTCGTCGACGGGCGCGGCTTCACGCTTCAGGGGCATGAGGAAGGGTTCTTCATCGGTCCGTCGCTGTTCGACCGCGTGACGCCGAAGATGCAGAGCTATCAGGAGGAGATCTTCGGTCCCGTCCTCCAGATCGTCCGTGCGCCCGATTTCGAGACGGCGGTGCGCCTGCCGAGCGAGCATCAATACGGCAACGGTGTCGCGATCTTCACCCGCAACGGCCACGCCGCGCGCGAATTCGCCGCCCGCGTCGAGGTCGGCATGGTCGGCATCAACGTGCCGATTCCCGTGCCCGTCGCTTATCATACGTTCGGCGGGTGGAAGCGCTCGGCGTTCGGTGACGTCAACCAGCACGGCATGGAAGGCGTGCGCTTCTGGACCAAGGTCAAGACGGTGACGCAGCGCTGGCCCGACGGGTCGCCCGACGGCAGCAACGCCTTCGTCATTCCGACGATGGGCTGAGCGCCTACCCGATCAGCCACGCGAAGGCGCGGCGGAGACGCCGCGCCGCGTCCTCGGTGAAGATCGTCCCGTGCGCGAAGACGACGCGGGTCGGCGCGGTGGCGACGAGCGCCGCGACCGCATCGCGCGCCGCCTCACCACCCAGCGCGACGGCGGCGCGTACGTGCAGCGCGGTCGTTTCGCGCGTCGCCAGCGTGGCCCGCATCAATGCCGAGGTGATCGGCGGCAGCCTGGCCGGCTCCAGATTCTCGATCAGGTCGACCAGGATCAGCGTTCCGCTCGGCTTGTGGAAGAAGCCGGCCTCCTCGAAGCCGCGGCCGCGGACGATCCGCTGGTCGATGACGCCTGACCAGGCATCCGGCGCGATGTCGCTCAGGTCAAGGTCGATGCGGACCCCCGATCGTCGCACCGGTGCGCGCTTGCGCAGCGCGGGGACCGCCCAGGTAACGGCCTCAGGAAAGGCGGCCTGCCAGCCGGTCAGGAACGTCCAATGCGCGATGTTCGGCGCGACCAGATGCCGGACCGGCCCGATCGGCGCCAGCGCCTCGGCCAGCGCCGGCGTGTGCCGAACGGGCGAGTGGAGCAGCAGGCCACCGTCCGGCAACCGAACAACGGTCATGCGTAGCGGCAGGCTCAGCCCGGCGACGTGGATCGGCCCGCTGTCGACCACCCAGATGTCGGGCGCGAGCGGCTTCGGCACGTCGAGCGGTGGATAGGTGACCGGCAAGTCGCGATGCCTCGCCCCGCGCGTCGCCAGCAGCGCGATCGCCGCCGCACCCGCAACCGCACCGGCCGCGATCAGCTTCTTACGCAGCTGCCGTTCCGACGTAACGCTTGAAACTCGGTGATCCATCGCCATCCTCCGCGTTCGCAGAGGAGCGCAATATTTCAACGTAAGTTCCGGATCTGGCTGGATGAGGCGGGCCGGTAACGCCCGCGTCGTCGCTGGTGACCCCTACGAGAATCGAACTCGTGTTTTCGCCGTGAGAGGGCGACGTCCTAACCGCTAGACGAAGGGGCCGTCGTTGCGAGAGGCGCCGCTTACCGGGGGGTGGGGCGAGCGTCAAGCACGTTGTGACGTTCGGAACATCATCGCGCCCATGCGTTGTTCGCGCATGCAGCATGTAACGCTCCTGGGCCAGCGCGTGCCCGGCTTCGTCATCGATATCGGCGTGGTGGCGCTGGCCGTCCTGATCGCGCTCGTCATTCATGCGCTCGGCATGCGCGTGCTCGACCGGATCGCGCGGCGCACGCCGGGGTCGGCGGACGACATCTTCGTCGCGCATGCGCGAAAGCCGCTGCGCTGGATCGGCGTCGGCATCGCGCTCGCCACGGTGCGCCGTTTCCTGGACCTATCAAAGACGGCGGATGCGGCGTGGACCCAGGCGGCGGGGCTGATCGTGCCGCTGCTGGTCGGCTCGCTCGCGATCGCGATGATCCGCGCGGTGGGCAAGGCGATCGAGCTCGATGCCGACATCACCGTCGCCGACAATCTGCGCGCACGGCGGCGGCGGACGCGCAGCGCCATCCTGGTGCGGATCGCGGTGTTCGGCGCGGGCTTCCTGACGATCTGCCTGATGCTGCTCAGCATTCCTTCGATCCGCAGCGTCGGCGTCACGCTGATGGCCTCGGCGGGTCTCGCCGGCCTCGCGGTCGGTGCCGCTGCGCAGCCGCTCCTCAAGAACCTGATCGCCGGCATCCAGATGGCCTTCACCGAACCCGTAAGGCTGGACGACGTCGTCATCGTCGAGGGCGAATGGGGGCGGATCGAGGAGATCCGGCTGACGTACGTGGTCGTCGCGCTGTGGGACGAGCGGCGGCTGGTGGTGCCGGTCTCGCAATTCCTCGAGAAGCCCTTCCAGAACTGGACGCGCAACGCCAGCCAGCTGCTGGGGTCGGTGTTCCTGAACCTCGACCCCGCCACCAACATCGACCGGCTGCGCGCGCATGCGGAGGGGGTGGTGAAGGCCAACCCGCGCTGGGACGGGCGCGCCTTCGTGCTCCAGGTCACCGATACCAAGCCGGATGCGATCGAGGTCCGCGTGCTCGCCACTGCGCGCGACGCGGGCACCGCGTTCGACCTGCGCTGCGACATTCGCGAGGCGCTGCTCGGCTATATCCGCGACGAGATGCCGGAGGCGCTGCCGCGCCGCCGCGTGGCGGTGGACGGCACGCCCGCGTCAGCCGCGACGTGACGCCTCCCACCGCTCGACATTCTGCGCCAGGACGTTGAGCGGCACGCCGCCGCCGCCCACGACCACGTCGTTGTAGCCGCGAAAGTCGAAGCGATCGCCCAGCCGCTGCTGCGACGCCATGCGCAGGCGATTGATCTCGCTGTGCCCGACCTTGTAGCCGCACGCCTGGCCCGGCCATGCGCAGTAGCGGTCGACCTCGCTCGTCACCTCGTCCAGGCCCGAGCCGTTGGTCTCCGCGAACCACTGGATCGCCTGCGCCCGCGTCCAGCGCTTGGCATGGAGGCCGGTGTCGACGACGAGGCGGCACGCGCGGAACGCGATCGACTGAAGATAGCCGAGCCGTCCGACCGGATCGTCGTCATAGACGCCGAGCTCGCCCGCCAATTGCTCGGCGTAGAGCGCCCAGCCCTCCGAATAGGCGTTGAAGCCCATCAGCGTGCGGATGAGCGGCAGCTTGTGCGTGTACTCGCCCTGCCAGACATGGCCGGGGATCGACTCGTGATAGGTCAGCGTCGGCAGGCTGTATTTGGTGTGCAGGTCGGTGGTGCGCAGGTTGATCCAGAAGCGGCCCGGTACCTTGCCGTCGATCGACCCCGCGCCGCCATAGGCGCCCGGCGCGCCGATCTCTTCGGCGGGTGCAATCCGGCGGACCTCGACACGCCCGTCGACCAGCGTCGCGAAGGCGCGAGGCAGGCGGGTGCGGATGTCGGCGATGCGGTCCTGGATCAGCGCCATGATCTGCGCGCGGCCGGCATCGTCGTTGGGGAAGGTGTAGCGCGGGTCCTTGGCCAGCGCGATCATCCGCGCGCCCACGCTGCCGCTTGAATAGCCGAGCTTCTTGAGGATGCCGTCCATCTCGGACTGGAGCCGGGCGAGTTCGGCGCGGCCCATCGCATGGACCTCGTCCGGGCTCATGCGGGTGGTGGTCGAGGCGCGGAGTGCCCAGGCGTAATAGGCGTCGCCGTCCCGGAACTTCCACACGCCGGCATCCGCGGTGGCGACCCTGGCGTGCTGCTCCAGCTCGGCGATCTGGCGGTCTAGCGCGGGGGCGACGCGGGTGGCGGCAATCTTTTCGGCGCGCGCGGCCCAGTTGCCGGAGATCGCGGCGGTCCGCTTGGCGAGCGAGCTGACGACGAGCCAGTCCTTCGGCTGCCCCTGGCGCGACAGGCGGATGCCGTCGAGCGTCTTCTTCATGAGCACGTCGGACGCGACGATGCCGCGGCCGCGCGCGCTCTCCAGCCGCCCGGTTTCGCCATCGAGCTGGTCGGCAAAGGCGTTCAGCCGCGCCAAATAGGCCTCGGCATCCGCGGCAGTCTCGACCGTGTGGCTCGAATCGAGGAACTTGGGGACGTCGAGATAGGCGCCCATGTTCTGCGCGACGACATAGGGCCCGTTGCGCCAGCCGCCGATGTCGATCGCGCCATAGGGAAAGCCATAGCCCTCCAGCGCGGTCGAATAGGCAGTGCGTGCGACCTCGACATCGGTGCGCGCCGTCTCGCTCGGCTTCAGCGTCTCGATGCGGCCGAGCGCGGTGCGCAGCCACGCCGCTTCCTTGTCGCGACCCGCCTGAGACCGGTCGGTCACGCGCGACTTGAGCGGCGCGCGCGCGCCGGTGTCGATGCCCAGGCCCGTTGCGCCCTCGGGCTGGAGGACGAGGAAGCTCTCGGCGATCGCGTCGAGCGCGGCGGCGCTGGGGTCGGGCGCCGCCTGGCGAGCACGGGCGGGCAGCGCGGCGAGCGCAAGGCCCGAGCCGGCGGCGGACATGAGGGTACGGCGCGACAACGACAGCGGCGAGGACATGGGAATTGGTTACTCCGGCAACGAAGCCACAGGTTCGACGACGAGCGTCAGCCCGTCAATGGCGACGACGCGCGCGGTCGCGCCCGTCCGCATCGCCGGCCCCCGCGCGGGCCACTCGCCATCGCCCAGCCGCACGCGCCCTTCGCCCGCCACGAAGTCGCTGGCGGCGACGACGGTGGCGCCGATGCTGCGTGCCGCCCGGTCGTTGAGCATCGGGTCCGACGAGGCCACCGCATCGCCGCCATACCAGCGCCGCCCGATCGCCACCGCCGCCGCCGACCACAGGGCAAAGCTGGCAAGCTGGCCGCCGAGCCCCAGATCGGGGAACAGCAACGTGAACGCCCCCGTCACCGCCGCGGCAAAGGCGAGGAAGACGAGGAACACGCCCGGCACCATCAGCTCGACGCCGGCGAGCAGCACCGCGCCGATCAGCCAGAGAATGCCGGGCTGGCTCAGCCAGTCGCCCAACTCAGCCCTCGCGCACCTGCGGCACACCCGGCCGCGTCGGCGGGGACGGCGGCTTGGGCGCAGGCTCGCGGCCGAGCGCCTCGCGCGCGAGCTCGCCGATGCCGCCCAGCGTACCGATCAGCTGCGTTGCCTCGACCGGGAACAGCACGGTCTTGGCATTGGGGCTGGTCGCGAACTTGCCGATCGCCTCGACATATTTCTGCGCGACGAAATAGTTGATCGCCTGGGCCGATCCCTGCTCGATCGCGTCGCTGACCAGCGCGGTCGCCTTCGCCTCGGCCTCCGCGGCGCGTTCGCGTGCCTCGGCATCGCGAAAGGCGGATTCGCGCCGACCCTCGGCCTCCAGGATGCGTGCCTGCTTCTGGCCCTCCGCGCGCAGGATTTCGCTCGCGCGGCTGCCTTCGGCCTCCAGGATGTTGGCGCGCTTCTCGCGCTCGGCCTTCATCTGACGACCCATCGCGTTGACGATGTCGGCGGGCGGACGGATGTCCTTGATCTCGACGCGCGTGATCTTGACGCCCCAGGGATTGGTCGCGTGGTCGACCACCGACAGCAGCCGCGCGTTGATCTCGTCACGCTTCGACAGCGTTTCGTCGAGGTCCATCGAACCCATGACGGTGCGCAGGTTGGTCGTCGTGATCTGTTGCAGCGCCACGAACATGTCGGAGACTTCGTACGCGGCCTTGGCGGGGTCGAGCACCTGGAAGAAGACGACGCCGTCGGTCGAGACCATTGCATTGTCGCGGGTGATGATCTCCTGCCCCGGAATGTCGATCACCTGCTCCATCATGTTCACGCGGCGACCCACGCGATAGAAGAAGGCGGGATAGAAGTTGAAGCCGGGTCGCGCGACGCTGGTGAAGCGGCCGAAATGCTCGATCGTGTATTGATAGCCCTGGCGCACGATCTTGATGCTGGCGAACAGGTACACGACCACCAGCAGCACGATCAGTCCCAGCACGCCGACGATCCCGTCCATCTTGTCCCTCCGTGTTGCGGTCGCATGTTATGCGCATCCCGCCTCATCGTCACCCCGGACTTGATCCGGGGTCCCGCTTCTTCGTTTCAGGTTCGAAAGAAGCGGGATTTCCGATCAAGTCCGGGATGACGGGAAGATGAGGCGGGGGTAGGGATCGCGTCATGAGCACCGCCCTTCGCCAACCGCCGCGCACGTCGCTGTTCCTCCCCGCATCGAATGCCCGCGCGATCGAGAAGGCGCGGGGGCTCGGCGCCGAGATGATCGTCCTCGACCTGGAAGATTCGGTCCGCGAGGAGGACAAGGCGCGCGCACGCACCGCCGCGGTCGCCGCGGCGGAGGAAGGCTTCGGACCGCGGCTGGTCGCGATCCGCGTCAATGGCGAGGATCATGGCTGTCACGGAGAGGACGTCGCAGCCGTTGCGCCGTCGGCGGCGGACTATCTGGTCGTGCCAAAGGTCGAGACCGCCGAACTCGCCGCGCGCGTGGCGGCGGCGGGCAAGCCGGTGCTGGCGATGATCGAGACGCCCGCGGGGGTGCTCGCGGCGCCCGCAATCGCCGCGGTGCCCGGCGTCGAAGGGCTCATCGCCGGCGTCAACGACCTGCGCGCGACGCTGGGCGTCCCCGCGGACAGCGGGCGCGCGGGGATCGGCTATGCGCTCCAGGCGATCGTGCTCGCGGCACGGGCGGGCGGCGGCTGGGCGCTTGACGGCGTTTACAACGCGCTGGAGGACGCAGAGGGGCTGGCGGAGGATTGCAGCGCGGGACGGCTCCTTGGCTTCGACGGCAAGACGCTGATCCACCCCAACCAGATCGATATCGCCGCGCGCGCGTTCGGGCCGAGCGAGGTCGAGATCGCCGAGGCGGAGGCGCTGATCGCCGCCGCGACCGGCGGGGCGGAGCGCTATCGCGGGCGGATGATCGAGACGATGCATGTCGAGCAGGCGCGGGCGCTGTTGGCGCGGCGATAAGGAAGACGAGGGCAGGGGGGTAGCGCATCCGGGCCCCCGCGTTTAGATGGGCCGCCAATCCTCGAATCGACCCACAGGATCCGGCGCCCCCATGGACATCACTCTCGGCCTCACCTTCGACGACGTCCTCCTCTATCCGGCGGAATCGGACGTCCTGCCGAGCATGGCCGACACGCGCACGCGGGTGGCGCGCGGGCTGGACCTCAACATTCCGATCCTGTCCTCGGCAATGGACACCGTGACCGAGAGCGACATGGCGATCGTCATGGCGCAGATGGGCGGCATCGGCGTGCTCCACCGCAACCTGTCGGTCGAGGAACAGGTCGCCGCCGTGCGCCAGGTCAAGCGCTTCGAAAGCGGCATGGTCGTCAACCCCATCACCATCACGCCCTCGGCACCGCTCAAGGACGCGCAGGCGCTGATGCAGCGCCATCGCATCAGCGGAATCCCGGTGGTCGAGGCATCCGGCAAGCTCGTCGGCATCCTGACCAACCGCGACGTCCGCTTTGCCGAGAATCCGGAGCAGCCGGTGTCCGAGCTGATGACGCGCGACAATCTGGCGACGGTGAAGACCGGCGTCACGCAGGAGGAGGCGCGCCGACTGCTCCACCAGCGCCGGATCGAGAAGCTGCTGGTCGTCGACGACAACTACGCCTGTGTCGGCCTCATCACCGTCAAGGACATCGAAAAGGCGGTGCTGTACCCGGAAGCGACCAAGGATGCCGCCGGCCGCCTGTGCGTCGCGGCTGCGACGACGGTGGGCGACAAGGGCTATGACCGGACCGCCGCGCTGGTCGATGCCGAGTGCGACCTGATCGTCATCGACACCGCGCACGGCCATAACCGCGACGTCGCGCGCGCGGTTGAGCGGGTGAAGAAGCTCTCTAACTCGGTCCAGGTCGTCGCCGGCAACGTCGCGACCGCCGAGGCGACCAAGGCGCTGATCGATGCGGGCGCGGACGGAATCAAGGTCGGCATCGGTCCGGGCTCGATCTGCACCACGCGCGTCGTCGCCGGCGTCGGCGTGCCGCAGCTCACCGCGGTGATGGATGCCGCAAGCGAGGGCGCGAAGGCGGGCGTGCCGGTGATCGCCGATGGTGGCATCCGCACCTCCGGCGACGTCGCCAAGGCACTGGCGGCGGGCGCGTCGGCGGTGATGATCGGATCGCTGCTCGCGGGCACCGAGGAAGCGCCGGGCGAGACGTTCCTGTATCAGGGCCGCGCGTACAAGTCGTACCGCGGCATGGGCAGCGTCGGCGCGATGGCGCGCGGTTCGGCCGACCGCTATTTCCAGCAGGACATCAAGGACCAGATGAAGCTCGTTCCTGAGGGAATCGAGGGTCAGGTGCCGTTCAAGGGCCCGGCGCGCGACGTCATCCATCAGCTTGTCGGCGGCGTGAAGGCGGCGATGGGCTATACCGGCAGCGCCACGCTGAAGGACCTGCGCGAGCGGGCGCGCTTCGTGCGGATCACCGGCGCGGGCCTCCGCGAAAGCCACGTCCACGACGTGACGATCACGCGCGAGGCGCCGAACTATCCGACGCGGTGAGGGTAGGAAGAAGTTTGTTCACGCAAAGGCGCAAGGGCGCGAAGCAGTTATGCACGCGGAGGCGCGGAAACGCGGAGGAGTTGCGTTGAACGGCGCCGCAGGCGCGCTCTACGCAGGTGGTTTGGGAGAGCCGCTCCGCGGCAAGCTCAACCTCTCTGCGTCCTCTGCGCCTCCGCGTGAACAATCCTTCTTCGCGTCTTTGCGCCTTTGCGTGAACCAACCTTCTTCCCGCCTCCCCATATGACCGATCAGCAAAAGGTCCTGCTGATCGTCGCGATCACCGGACTCTACATCTTCCTGCGCATCCGCTGGCTTCGCCGGAAGTGGCACGTGACGCGTGCCAAGCTCGCCGCCGAGCAGGCAAGGGAGCGCGGCGAATGACCCCGGGTGCACGCGTCCAATCGGCCATCGAGATCCTCGACCTCGTCATCGCCGCGGCCAAGGGTGGCGGGGCGGCGGCCGATACGGTGCTCGCGCGCTGGTTCGCCGCGCATCGCTTTGCCGGGTCGAAGGATCGCCGCGCGATCCGCGAACTCGTCTATCGCGCGATCCGCCGCTGCGGCGAGGTGCCGGCGAGCGGACGAGCGGCGATGCTCGCACTCGCCGACGATCCGGCGATCGCGGCGGCGTTCGACGGCAATGGCTATGGCCCGCCGGCGGTTGCCGAGGGCGAACCGACAGCGAAACCCGGGATCGCGCCGGCCTGGCTGGTCGATGCGCTCACCGCCTCCGGCGTCGACGCGGCGACCCAGGCGGCATTGCTCGACCGCGCGCCGCTCGACATCCGCATCAATCGCCTGCGCGCAGCATCGGTCTCGATCGATGGTGCGGAGCCGATCCCCGGCCTGCCCGACGCGCTTCGCCTGCCGCCCAACACGCAGGTCGAGCGCCTGCCCGAGCATGAAGCAGGCGCGATCGAGGTGCAGGACGCCGGCAGCCAGATCGTCGCGCTCGCCTGCGCCGCGCGGCCGGGCGAGCGCGTCGTCGACCTGTGCGCGGGGGCGGGCGGCAAGACGCTCGCGCTCGCCGCGGCGATGGCGAACCAGGGCGCGATCCTCGCTAGCGACAGCGACCGCGCGCGCCTCCAGCGCCTGCCGCCGCGCGCCGAGCGCGCCGGCGTGACGATCGCCGAGACGCGCCTCCTCAACCCCAATCGTGAGACGGAGGCGCTGGCCGACTGGAGCGAGGGCGCCGACCTCGTCCTCGTCGATGCGCCTTGCTCGGGCACTGGAACCTGGCGCCGCAATCCGGAGGCGCGGTGGCGACTGACGCCCGACCGGCTGGCGTGGCTGACCGCCACACAGGGGCGGCTGCTCGATATCGCCGCCGATCTCGTGCGACCGGGCGGGCGGGTGGTCCATGTCGTCTGCTCGCTGCTGGATGCCGAGGGGCGCGATCAGGCCGACGCGTTCCTCTCGCGTCACCCCGGCTGGCACGTGTCACCACCCCCGGTGCCCGCGGGAACGCCGCATGGCCTTGGAATCCGGCTCGACCCCCTCCATCATGGGACCGACGGCTTTTTTGTCGCGGTCCTCAATAAGCCGTGATAGCCCAGTGAGTGTGGTTTCGGAGAACATCATGCGGTTCACCAGCGTATCGGTCGCCCTTGCCCTTGCCGCGGTCAGCCTGTCGACGTCGCTGCACGGCCAGCGGCCGGACGACCAGATCGACGCACGGTCGCTGGCGCTGATGGAGCGCGCGAAGGCGGCGCGCGCGGCGGGCAACCTCTCCGCTGCCAACGACCTGCTCGAAAGCTCCGTCGTCGTCGATCCGCGCAACCGCCAGGCGTTCATCCTGCTGGCCGAAGTCGCGCGCTCGCAGGAGCTGCCCGGCAAGTCGATCCGCTTCTATCGCGAGGCGCTGACGATCGAGCCCAACGACCCCGCCGCGCTGGCCGGCCAGGGTCAGGCGCTGGTCGACAAGGGCGCGGTGTCGAAGGCGCGCGAGAACCTTGCCAAGATCAAGACGCTGTGCGGCACCAAGCCGTGCGGAGAAGCGACCCTGCTCGCCGCCGCGATCGCCAAGGGTCCGCCGATCACCGCGACCGCACAGCAGTCGGTCAATCCCCCATCCTCGGGCACGCCCGTCAAGAACTGACGATCGCTCTCCCGTTCGTGCTGAGCTTGTCGAAGCACGTACGTTCGGGACACGTCCTTCGACAGGCTCAGGACGAACGGCCGGAGAGGCTCACGCCCCCGCCAGCTTCGCCTGCCCCCATGCCGCCTGCGCGAGCGGGACCACGCGTTCGGCCATCGCCGCGGCACGGTCGCTTGAGGCGTTGCCGTCGATCACGCGCTTCTTGATCCCCTGGACGATGCCGACCAGGCGGAAGAGGTTGTAGGCGAAATACCAGTTGAGATTGGGCAGGCCCGCCCGCCCCGTCGCCGCGCAGTAGCGCGCCACCGCCTTGTCGAGCGTCGGCAATCCCTCGGCCGCGAAGTCGACGCCGGCCAGCCCCGCGCGGCCGTCGCGCGGCATCGCCCAGTTCATCGCCAGATAGGCGAAGTCGGCGACCGGATCGCCCAGCGTCGCCAGCTCCCAGTCGAGCACCGCGCGTACGTCGCCGTCATCGCCATAGATGAGATTGTCGATGCGGTAATCGCCATGGATGATCGAGATGCGGTCCTGCGCGGGCAAGGTGGTGGGCAGCCACTCGATCAGGCGCTCGACCTCGGCGATGTCGTCGGTCTGTGCGGCGCGGTACTGGCGCGTCCAGCGCGCGACCTGCCGCTCGATATAGTTGCCCGGGGGTGCAAAGTCCGAGAGGCCGAGCGCATCGGGATCGAGGCGATGCAGCGCCGCCTGGGTGTCGATCAGCGCTTCATAATGCCGGCGCCGTGCGGGCATCGGGACGGATGGGAGCGTGCCGTCCCAGTGCGTTGTTCCATCGACCTTTGCCATCAGGTAGAAGGCGGCGCCGATCACCGCCGCATCTTCGCACAGCGCGATGGGGACGGGGACCGGGAAGCCGGTCGCATGGAGCGCGGCGATCAGCCGGTACTCGCGCTCGATCGCGTGGGCGGAGGGCAGGATCGGGCCGAACGGCTTGCGGCGGAGGACGATCGCGCCGCCTTTGCTGGTGTCGATGCGATACGTGGGGTTCGACTGACCGCCGGCGAACTTCTCGGCGGCGGTGGCTGTGCCGAGCTGCGGCGCATGTGCCGCAATCCAGCCGGACAGTGCCGTTAGATCGAGGTCGCTCATACCCGTTGCTCGATCATCACCGTCCGTCCTGCCGCTCGCCTGAGAGGCCGGCATACCCAATCTTCCAAGATGTGCGCAATCACGCGTTTCTGCGATTTGCGACCAACCGCGGCACCAATCGAGCGAGCAAAGCGTTCCATGTACATGGAAAACCAAGCATTATCCTCAAGCGAAACCGGCGTTACCGCTCCAACCTCCGTCGACACCGATTATCTCTACCGCCGAGCCGAACAGGAACTCGTCCAGGCCCAGCGCGCGGAGCATCCCGCGGTGGTGCAGGCGCACTATGTGCTCGCCAGCTATTATCTCGATCAGGTCTATGGACCCGACGACGCCGACTCGAAGGCGGCCGCCTGACTCAATCGATCATCGCGGCGAGGGCGGGGGTGAGGTGCTCACGCACGCTCCCGTTTTCGGTCGCGATGATCCTCGCCGCCGGGCGAAGCGGCGCCAATGACGCGAGATCCGGCCATGCGATAGTGATCGCGGACGCGAGCGCGTCGGCAGCCATCGCGGTTCGCGCGACGACGCTGACGCCGACGACGCCGTTCTCAGGCGCTCGTCCAATGCGCGGGTCGAGATTGTGGGCGCCGCGGACATAGCTGCCACTGGTCGCCACGCCGACCTGATGAGCCGCCACTCTCAAGGGCGCCAACGCCATGCCGGGCGGTGTCTCCAGCTCGACCCACCAGGGATCGCCATCCGGCCGCATTCCGCGCCCTGCGAACTCGCCGCCGACCTCGACGATGCAGTGCCGGAGTCCGAATGTCGCGAGCAGGTCGGCAAGCGCGTCGGCGGCATGTCCCTTGGCAACCCCCGACAGATCGAGCTGGACGCCGCCGGGCTGGCGCAATCGCCGCCCCTCGCGATCCCAATCGAGCCGCTGCCATCCCGAACGAGCGCGTGCCGCGGCGATCGCCGCGTCCTCCGGCGTCGGCTGATGCCCTGGCGGGCCGAAGCCCCACAGGTCGACCAGGGCCCCTATCGCCGGATCGAACGCGCCGCCGCTCACGCGTGCTAGCTCCAGCCCGGCGTCGACGACATGGGCGAGATCGGGCGGCACCGTCACCCACTCGCCAGCCGACCGGTTGAAGCGCGACAGTGCGGAGTCCGGTGCCCAATGGCTCAGCGCCGCGTCGAGCTCGTCCAGTCGCGCCTCGACCGCCGCGCGCACCGCCGCGACAGGCACGGCGCGCTCGGCATAGAGGATGCGCCAGGTCGTCCCCATCGTCTCGCCCGCGAGCGCCGCGAGACGCGCCGCCGGATCATGGTCGGCGAGCGCGGCGGCATCCAGCCGCGGGGGGAGCGCGATGCGCGGGGTCAGGGCGTCATCACCTCGAGCGTCGTGGTGTAGCTCATCCGCCGCTTGGTCGCGCGCGGCGTCGTCGCCGCCGCATCCTCCGCGACGGCGTTCAGCCAGTACATGCCGGCGTTCGGCCAATCGACCGCGAGCATGCCGTCGCCGCCCGTCGTCAGGTCGCGCGCGCCCTCGGCATCGCGATAGCGCTTGCCGCCGGGGACGACCGTGACCTTCAGGTTCGGAGCGGGCTTGCCGTCGATCAGGAAGCGGAGCTGCGCGGGCTCACCCGCGACCAGCTCGTCGGGATGGGTGCGCCACTCGACCTCTAGGCCTTTGCCCATCGGCTTCAGCACCGTGTCGGTCGGCTCGCCCGCGGTCACGAAAATCTCGTTGCGGGTCGAGGCTTCGGAGAGCTGCACGTCGGTTGCGTCGGCGGGAATATCGGCGGCGGTCAGCGGGGGCAGGCGCTTGCCATCCGGCCCCATCTGCGGGCGCCCGCCGACGCGCTTCTCGACGCCGCCGACCTTGAAGCTGCCCATCAGGCCGGTTTGCGCCATGCCGATCTTCCACGTGCCGGGCGTATCGAGCTGGACGTCGAACACCGAGCGATAGCGGCCGGTCGAGCCGTTCTGTACCCGCCCGTCGCTGCCGTCGGGCCGCCACACCTTGATGCCGTCCAGCCGGCCGGGCTGATGGTCGGCATAGAACAGGTCGTTGGACGCGGCCATGTCGACCGTCACCCAGCTGTCGGTGCCGGAAAAGATCGTTCCCGAGGGCAGCAGCCACAGGCGGTGCGCGGAAACGCCGACGGGCACCGAAACGAGCGCCGCGGCGGCGAGCAGGCGGAGGGTGAGCTTGTTCATGGGCGACGTCCTTAGCGGGCGGAGAGGGTGACGGCGCCGAGCTCGTGGCTGCCGGCGGCGCGAGCGGGCTTGATCGGGACGGTGAGGGGCACGCGAACGAGCTCGCGCCCGCCGGTCTCGCGCGCCGCCTCGACATTGAGGACATAGTCGCCGGGCTTGATGTCCGCGGGCAGCGGGATGGTGTGGGTGCCCGGCGCGCGCGTCGCGCCGCTGACGCCATTGGCGGGCAGCTTCATGCTGCGCCCGCCCTTGCGCCACCAGGCGCGCAGGTCCGCGAGCCACTTGGTCCCCGGCTCCGCGCCGCCCTTCTTGACGTCGTACCAGATCGCGATGGTACGCGCGGGGCCGCCGGCGGCGGGCTCGATCCAGACCGCGACATAGGGGCGGTGATATTCGGCGACGTTGAGGCGCGGGATGGTGATCGTCACCGACCCGGCGACCGCTGGGGCCGAGAACGCGCCGCCGAGCAGCATGAGCGAGGAAAGGCGCATCGTGGCTCCCTTAATGGATGAAGAAGATCGCCAGCACGGCGGGCAGGACGAGCCCCGCGATGACGATCGGCCAGGTGGAGGGGCGGCGGCGCGCATGCATCTGGAGCAGCAGCAGCCCGGTAATGGTGAAGACGACGCACGCCACCGCGAAGAGGTCGATGAACCAGAACCAGGCGGCGCCCGAGTTGCGGCCCTTGTGGAGATCATTGGCCCACGCGATCCAGCCGCGGTCGGTCACCTCCGCCTCGATCGCGCCGGTCGTCCGGTCGATGCTGACCCACGCGTCGCCGCCGGGGCGGGGGAGGGCGACATAGACCTCGCCGTCCGACCATTCGGCGGCGCGGCCGATCGCGTCGAGGCCGATGGCGTTCTCGACGGCATCAGCGACGGCGGGTGACAGTGGCTCGCTGCCGTTCCCGGTCAGGCGGCGGACCAGCGGCGCGGGCAATTGGCCGGTGCGCTGCGTTACCACCGGCTCGGCCGAGATAGTCGAGGCGTGGTTGAGCGTGATGCCGGTGATCGAGAACAGCAGCATCGCCGCCAGGCTGATCGCCGCGCTGATCCAGTGCCACGTCTGGAACTGGCGCATCCAGAAGCTGCGCAGGTTGCGCTTGGCGGCGGGGCGGATGGGCGTGGGGGCGTTCATGCGTCGGCCCATCGGCGAAGCAGATTGTGATAGACGCCGGTCAGCTCGACCACCGACCGGTCGCCCTGGCCCTTGTCGGCGGCGACCCGCTGGATCGCGCGGTCTAGGTCGAACAGGATGCGCCGCTCGCCATCGTCGCGGACCATCGACTGGATCCAGAGGAACGAGGCGACACGGGTGCCGCGCGTCACTGGCTCGACACGGTGCAGACTGGACGCGGGATAGAGCACCGCGTCGCCGGCGGCGAGCTTGACCCGTTGCTCGCCGAACAAATCCTCGACCACCAGCTCGCCGCCATCATAGTCGGCGGGATCGGCGAGGAAGACCGTCATCGACAGGTCGCTGCGCAACCGAAAGTCGCTGCCGCGCTTCAGCCGGACCGCATTGTCGACATGGACGTCGAACGCCTGGCCGCCGGCATAGCGGTTGAACAGCGGCGGAAAGACCTTGAGCGGCAGCGCGCCCGCGACGAACAGCGGCGATCGGCCGAGCGCGTCCAGGATGACGCGCCCCGCCTCGACCGTCGCCGCGTCATCCTCGACCAACTGCTCGTTGCGCTTGGCGAGCGCCGCCTGGGGTCCGGAGGTCGCATTGCCGTCGATCCAGCGCCCGCCATCGATGACGCGGCGCACGCGCGCCACGCCATCGGCGTCGAGAATTTGGGGGATCGCCAGCAGCATTGCGACTGCCTATCGAAATCAGAAGCTGTAGAACAGGCTGAGCGTCGCCTGCCGCCGGTCGCCCGGCGTCGCCCATCCGCCCGTCACCGCGCCGGTCGTGCCGTTCAGATTGTTGCGGATTCCAGTAATATACTGCTCGTCGGTGAAGTTCTGGACGTTGAGCTGCACCGTCCAGTGATCCGCAAGCGTGTAAGCGGCGAAGGCACGGTGGATCAGATAGTCGTCGACTTCGAACTGCACGCGGTTGAGGCCGACCGGGGCGTTGGTCGCGAACCCGCCCTGATAGGTCAGGCCGTAGCCGATCTCGAGCCCGAACGGCAGCTTGTAGGTGGTGAACAGGCTGCCCGAATGCTCCGGCGTCTGGAAGAGGCGGCTGCCCCGCTGCGGATCGACGACGCCGGCCGCCACATCGCGGTCGGAGATGCTCTGGAGCACTTCGCTGTCGAGATAGGTGTAGTTGGCGAATACGGTCCAGGCGGGTGTGACGTTCCCCGACAGGCCGAGCGCGATGCCATCGACGCGGCTGCGCCCGTCGAGCACCTGCAGCCCCGCAGGCAGCGCCGGGTCGTTCGACGGCACGCGATAATTGGTCCGCTCGTTGCGGAAGAAGGCGGCGGTGAACTGGAGCCGGCGGTCGAACAGCCCGGCCTTGATCCCCGCCTCGTAATTCTTGGCGGTTTCCGGCGCGACGGCGCACGGGTCGGTGCCGCCGAGCGTCGCGGGCACACCGCAGCCCAGGCGCACCGTCGCCGATGACGGCGTCTTGGCATTGCCATAGCCGGCGTACAGGCTGACGTCCTGCACCGGGTGGAACACGGCGCCAACCCGCCAGGAGAACAGGTCCTCGCGGCTGTCCTGCGGCTGCTGCTGGAGCGGGGTCAGCGGCGTCGTGCCCGGCGGCACGAAGGCGAGCGGCAGGTTGCGGAACGTCGCATGCTGATGCTCGAAGCGGACGCCGCCATTCAGTTCGAACATCGGCCCGATTTCGAGCGTGTCGAAAGCATAGACCGCGATGTTGCGCGTCTCGCTGCGCGCGCGTGAGGTCAGCGTGTAGTTGATCGGCCCCGAATAATTGGTGTTCGGGTTGGAAATGTCGATCAGCGGCAACGGCGATACCGCACTGCCATCGGCGTTGCGCAGCAGCGACGCCTGGTTGAGGTGATAACTCTCGACGAGGCCGGACACGCCGATGTTGAGGATGTTGTACACACCGCCGCGACCGCCCGCCTCATGCCGCAGGTCGAGCTGGTTGTAGAGAAGCTGGTTCTCCTGATCGCGCACGAGGCCGCGCGGACCCGAGGGCAGGTAGAAGCCGGCAGGCACGTTGGCTGGGCAGGCGGCACCCACCGTCGCGCCCGGCGTGGTGGCGATCGGCTGCCGCCCGGTCGAGCCTAGGCAGAAGGTGCCCTGCGGCGCGGAGGTTACGCTGTACTGCGCGACGCGCTGCCAGCGGGTCAGGTTGCGGACGCTGAGGCTGTCGTCGATCGCGTGGTGGAAGGTCGCGGTCAGGCGGTCGATCGTCACGTCCTGGCGATCGAGATTCTCGATCCCGTAATAGCCCGACTTGTCGAAGTCGGGGGCGAAGCCGTCGGTGATGCCGTTGTCGAAGTAAGGCACGCCGAAGATCGGGACGTTGCGATCCTCCTGATGGACATAGGCGATGGTCAGGCTGGTCGACCCGCCGATGCCGAGCGTGACCGACGGTGCGATGCCCCAGCGCTCGAACGTTTCGACGTCGCGGCCGGGCACGCCGTTGTGATGGTACATGCCGTTCAGGCGCACCGCCGCGAAGTCCGACACGCGCACATTGCTATCGATCGAGCCGCGATAATAATCGTCGGTGCCGACCGACCCTTGGGCGATCGTCAGCGTCTCGGTGCCCGGGACCTTGCTGACCAGGTTGATCGTCCCGCCGACGCTGCCCGATCCGTTGAAGACGCTGTTGGCGCCGTTATAGACCTCGACTTGCTGCAGGTTGAACGGGTCGGTGCGGCTGTACTGTGCGCTGTCGCGGACGCCATCGATGGTGATGTCGTTGTTGGCCGAGAACCCGCGAAGGTTGATCGAATCGCCATAGCCGCCGCCCCCTTCGCCCGCGCCAAAGGTGATACCGGGAATCGTCTGAAGCACGTCGCGCAGCGTCTGGAGGTTCTGCTTGCGGATCGTCTGCTCGCTGACGACGGTGATCGTCTGCGGCGTGTCCAGAATGTCCGACGTCGCCTTGGGGCTTTCCACCTGAGGCGGCGCGGCTTCCTTTTGCCCGGTCACGATGATGTCGCGGTCAGCCGGACGCGTCTGGCCGACCGGATCGTTCACCGGTGCGGCAGGACGCGTGTCGTCCTCTGCGGCATAGGCCGGTGCGGTTGCCAGAAAACCGATGCACGAAAGTGCAAGACACTGATGTGCCACCCCGAACCCCTCTTGTTTGCCGGGGCTCGGCTATTGCGAGTCACTCGCACTGTCAATCACTTTGCGAGTGATTATCGATAACAGTAATCCAGATCAGTCTGTCACGCACCAATCGATCGGTTTGAAGCTGCCGCCATTGCTCGCCGGGGCCGAGCACGCGGTTAGGCCGATCACCAGGTCCATCGTCGCCCGGAAGCGCACGGTGTCGCCGGGCTTGCTAAGCGGCGGCAGCACCTTGAACCGGCCGGTCTCCCCATCGACGGGGACGTTCATGAAGCAGTTGAACGCGATCGGGACCGCGTCCTCCTCGATCCCATAGGGCGCCAACGCCCCGGCGAGATTGCCGTGACACCCCTGATGCGGGGGTTCGTTGTCGTAGCAGAGGCGGAACGTCGCCTCGCTGCACGGGGTGAGCAGGAAGTCGTGACGCCCGACATCGTCGCCGACGATCTCCAGCATCACGTTTGAACGGTTCGAGTAGAGCTTGTCGCCCGTCGTCAGGTAGATGCGCTCGGCATAGTCGAGCGTCCGGCCCGACGAGAGCATCTCCCGCACGTCGTCGCGCGCCACTGCGAGAAGGTCGGCGACCTGGCCGCCCATCGGGTCGATGACGGTGAGTTCCTGCCCCGCGTTCAGCAGGAAGGCGGTGCCGCTGCGCGGCTCGATCCGGCCGCCGCTCATGGCAGGACGCCCATGTCGGCGTCGCCGGTGCCGCCGCTCCGGTGGAAGGGGCAACGCCAGCCGTCGCCGACCGCGCGGCCGCTATATTGCCTTGCCTCGGACGTCTCGCCGTGACGCGAGAGCATCGGGTTCACGCTTCCCGCCAGCGCCACGTCGCGCTCGATGATCGAGGCGCGAAGCTGTTCGTAGCGGTTCTGCTCGCGGAGGAGCTCGAACTGATCGTGAAGGTTGAAGACGATCGCCGGCCGTTCAAAGCGCCGGGCGGGGCGGCTGGCATGGGGGTGGAGGCCGACGATGAAGAACGCCTCGCCGCCGAAGCTCATGCCGAAATGCGGATCCGCGGGGTCGCTGCTGACGCGCGGATCGGCGGCTTGGCCTCGCCACTCGTCCTTGTCCGTCAGCGATTGCAGCCGCGTCCAGAGCGCCGCCTCGAACCCCGCCTCGTCGAGGTCGTCGGGTCCGTCGAACAGCACCGCGAAGCTGCGGAACAAGGTCGGGTTCTCGCGATACGCCCAGGCGAAGCGCATCAGCGCCTCGTGAATGGCGATGTCGTCCCACGCGCTGGTGATCGAGCGTGCGGAGAGAAGATCGAGCTGGCCGCGCCCGAGCGCCGACTTCGCGCCCACGCAGGGGAACGACTTGTCGGCGATCATGGTCTTGAAGCGATCGGCTGTGTCGGATGGGTCGTCTAGGTCAGTCACGGCGCTGATAAAGTATAATCACGCCAATGAGTTCCGTAGACCGCTAGACTCCGGCGTCGGAAAGCCGCTCGACTTGATCGGCATCAAGTTCGAGGCTCCAGGCGCCGATCAGATCGTCCAATTGGGCGGTGCTGGTGGCGCTGGCGATCGGGGCGACGATGCCCGGCTGCGCGGCGAGCCACGCGAGTGCGACCTGTGCATGGGTCGCGCCGGTTTCGGCGACGACCTCATCCATCGCCGCCAGCACCGCGGCACCCTTGCCCTCGAGCAGCTCGGCCATCCGCCCGCCGCGCACGCTCTTCGAAAGATCGTCGCGCGTCCGGTACTTGCCGGTCAGGAAACCGGAGGCGAGACCGTAATAGGGCAGGACGCCGATATTCTGCGTGACGCACAGGTTCTGAAGCTCGCCCTCGAACTTGTGGCGGCTGACGAGGTTGTATTCGGGTTGAAGCGCGCGGAAGTGCGGAAGTCCTTCGGCCGCGGCGATGTCGAGCGCCGACTTCAACCGCATCGCGTGGAAGTTGGATGCGCCGATGTGGCGGACCTTGCCCGCGTCGATCAGCCGCTGGAACGCGCCGAGCATCTCCGCCTGCGGGACGCTTTCGTCGTCCTGATGCGCGTAATAGAGGTCGATCGTGTCGACGCCCAGCCGCTGGAGCGACGCGTCGCAAGCCGCGGCGATCGCGTCGGGCTTCAGGCCCTGGTCACCCAGCATCCCGACCTTGGTCGCGATCAGGACGTCGCCGTGCCGTCCGGACGCCTTGAGCCAGCGGCCGATCACCGCCTCGCTCTCGCCGCCCTGATGGCCATCGACCCACGCCGAATAGACATCGGCGGTGTCGATCATCGTCCCGCCCGCACCGACGAAGCGGTCGAGGATCGCATGGCTCGTCGCCTCGTCCGTGGTCCAGCCGAAAACGTTGCCGCCCAGGACCATCGGCGGGGTGTGAAGATCGGTCGCGCCGATCCTTCGATTCTCGGTCACTGCGCGTCTCCCGTATCGTTGAGCGCCTCGGCAGAGACGGCGTTGACGTCCAGCATCTCGGCCGCCTCGTTCAGCTCGCGCGCCTCGCTTTGCGTCACGCTGCCCGGGCCGGGGTCGTTGTCGCCGGCCCCACAGGCGGCGAGGAGGAACAGGGGCAGGGCAGCGGCAAGGGGGCGCATCGAACCTCCAGAAATGCAAAGGGTCGCGCCGGCACTAGGCGCGGCGCGACCCCGTCACAACGATCCCGAGACGGATCAGTTCTTCTGCATGTCGCGACCGGCTTCTTCGAGCTCCTGGCCGGTCTCGCGCTTGGCGCGGTCGGCAGCGTTGGCCGCGCGGTCCGCACCGCGATCGATCGCCGCACCGGCGCGATCGGCGCCGTTCTCGATCGACTGGCCGGCACGGTCGGCGGTGCGCTCGGCCGCGTCGAACGCCTCGGCGCTGGCGTCGCGGACGTCGCGAGCGGCATCGCCCACGGTCGCGTTGACGTCGGCGGCAACGGCGCCCGCGGCCTCGCCCGTCTGCTGCTGCGCGTTCTCGCTGCACGCGGCGAGCGCCAGCGCGGCGAAGGCGGGAAGGATCAGCGCGGTCTTCTTCATCGGTCGGCCCTTTGCGGTAGTGAATGCTGGCGAGCACGACGCACGGACGCGCGGGTTCGTTCCGCATCCGCAAACATGGATCACACGCGCGAACGGCATTGACCGCATATAAAGATATCTTTATATCTTCATCTATGTCCGGTGCAGTCGAAATCTTTCAGGCGCTCGCCGATCCTACCCGGCTTCGGATCGTCGCGCTGCTACGCGCGATGGAGCTGTCGGTCGGCGAACTCGCGCAGGTGCTGGGGCAAAGCCAGCCGCGCGTCAGCCGTCATGTGAAGATCCTGTGCGACGCCGGCCTCGCGCGCCGCCGCAAGGAAGGCAGCTGGGTGTTCGTCGCGATGGGGGCGGGCGCGGCGATGCCGGCGCTGCTCGCCGCGGTCGACGCCGTCTGGGAAGCGTCGGGCAGCGACCATTGGGCGGTCGCCGATACCGCGCGCCTGGCCGCCGTCCGCGCCGATCGCGCCGCCTCGGCCGCCGAATGGTTCGAGGCGAATGCCGGCTCCTGGGACGCGATCCGCAGCCTCCATGTCGCCGACAGCGCGGTCGAGGGCGCGATGGCGCAGGTGCTGGGCGGCGAGCGCGTCGGACAGCTCATCGACATCGGCACGGGCACGGGCCGCATGCTCGAGCTGTTCGCGCCGCAGGCGGAGCGCGCGCTCGGCGTCGATCGCTCGTCGGAAATGCTGCGGCTCGCCCGCGCCAAGCTGGCCGAGCAGGGGCTCGACCGCGCTGAGCTTCGCCAGGCCGATCTCTATGCGCTGCCGCTTGCCGACGGTGCCGCCGACCTCGCGATCCTGCACCACGTCCTCCACTTCGCGCAGCAGCCGGGCGCCGCCATCACGGAGGCGGCGCGCGTGCTGGGAGTAGGGGGGCGGCTCCTGATCGCCGACTTCGCCCCGCACGAGCGCGAGGAACTGCGTACGCGCGACAATCACGCGCGCCTGGGCTTCTCCGACGACCAGATGCTCGGCTGGTTCGCCGCCGCCGGTCTGTCGCCGGTGCGGACCGAGACGCTGGAGGGCGGCGAGCTTACCGTGAAATTGTGGCTGGCGCGCCGGACGGGCGACGCCAAATTGGAGGTCAAGGCCGCATGACGCTTTCCGTTGGACAGCTCGAGGAAGCGCGCCGCGCGCTCGACGGCCCGCTGTTCGCCGATGTGGCGGGCGATGCCGACGTGTCGTTCGAGTTCTTCCCGCCCAAGACCGACAAGATGGAAGCGGCGATGTGGGACGCGGTGCAGACGCTTGCGCCGCTCGGGCCGCGCTTCGCCAGCGTCACCTACGGGGCAGGCGGTACCACCCGCGACCGCACCCACGGCACCGTCGCCCGCATCGCGCGCGAGACGAGCGTGCCCGCCGCCGCGCACCTGACCTGCGTCGATGCCAGCCGCGACGAAGTGGATGCAGTCGCGCGCGAATATTGGGCGGCGGGCGTGCGCCACGTCGTCGCGCTGCGCGGCGATCCGCCGACGATGGGCGACCGCTTCGTGCCGCATCCCGAGGGCTATGCCAGCGCCGCCGACCTCGTCGCGGGGCTGAAGCGCCTGCACCCGTTCGAGATTTCGGTCGCCGCCTATCCGGAGGCGCATCCGGAGGCGACGAGCGCCGCGTCAGACATCGACAATCTGAAGCGCAAGCTGGATGCCGGCGCCACCCGCGCGCTGACGCAGTTCTTCTTCGAGCCCGAAACCTTCTTCCGCTTCCGTGACCGCGCGGCGGCGGCGGGGATCGGGGCGGAAATCGTGCCCGGCATCCTGCCCGTCTCCAACTTTGCGCAGACGCAGAAGTTCGCCGGGCTGTGCGGCGCGGCGATCCCCGACTGGATGGGGCGGCTGTTCGACGGGCTCGACGCGCATCCGGCCGCGCGCCAGCTCGTTGCGGCGACGATCGCGGGCGAGCTGTGCCGCCGGCTCTATGCGGGCGGGGTGCGCCACTACCACTTCTACACGCTCAACCGCGCCGAACTGAGCTACGCGATCTGCCACCTCCTGGGCCTTCGCCCCAAGGCGGAAGAGGCGCGCGCGGCGGCGTAACTTACCCCCCTCCCGCTTGCGGGAGGGGCCGGGGGTGGGCGTGGCCGCCTGCGCTCCGATTGCTGACAGGCCCACCCCCGACCCCTCCCGCAAGCGGGAGGGGGGAGATTGAAGATGGAAACAGCCCGCACCCGCCTGTTTGCCGAAGCGGCCAAGCGCATCCTGCTGACCGACGGCGCGTTCGGTACCGAGATCCAGAACTGGAAGCTGGCCGAGGCCGATTATGCCGGCGACCTGGGCCTCACCCATGACCAGAAGGGCAACAACGACATCCTCGCGCTGACCAAGCCGGAGGTGCCGCGGCTCATCACCGAAAGCTATCTGAAGGCGGGATCGGACATCGTCTCGACCAACACCTTCTCGGCCAATCGCATCAGCCAGGCCGACTACGGCGCCGAGCATCTGGTGCGCGAGATCAACGTGGCGAGCGCCCGGATCGCACGCGAATGTGCCGACGCGTTCGAGGCCATGGACGGCCGCCCGCGCTTCGTCGCCGGCGCGATCGGGCCGACCAACAAGACGCTGTCGCTGTCGCCCGACGTCAACGATCCCGGCTTTCGCGAGATCGACTTCGACTATCTGAAGGACGTCTATCGCGAGCAGGTCGATGCGCTGATCGAGGGCGGATCGGACTTCATCCTGATCGAGACGGTGTTCGACACGCTCAATGCCAAGGCCGGCGTGATGGCGGTGATCGAGGCGGGCGAGGCGCTGGGGCGCGAGGTGCCGATCATGCTGTCGATGACGCTGACCGACCTCTCCGGGCGAAATCTGTCGGGCCACACGGTCGAGGCGTTCTGGCACGCGATCCGCCATGCGCGGCCCGTGACGATCGGGCTTAATTGCTCCTTCGGTGCAGAGCAGCTTCGCCCGCACGTGGCGACGCTGTCGAAGCTCGCCGATACGCTCATCATGGTCTATCCGAATGCCGGGCTGCCCAATGAGCTCGGCGCCTATGACGAGGCGCCGGTCACGACCGCGGGGCTGGTGCGCGACTGGGCCGAGCATGGCCAGGTCAACATCCTGGGCGGCTGCTGCGGCTCGACCCCCGCGCATATCCAGGCGATCGGCGAGGCGGTGGCGGGCCTGCCCCCGCGTGCGCTGCCCGAAGTGGCGGTACAGATGCGGCTCGCGGGCCTGGAGCCGTTCACGATGGCGGCCTAATCGGCGTTAATTGAACACACCCCGTTCGTTTCGAGCGAAGTCGAGAAACGGGGCCAGGCGCATCACCAGCGCTTCTCGACTTCGCTCGAAGCGAACGGAATTCTTGTGGCCACCAACCCCACCCCCATCTTCGTCAATGTCGGCGAGCGCACCAACGTCACCGGCTCGGCCAAGTTCAAGAAGCTGGTCATGGCCGGCGACTATGCCGCCGCGGTCGAGGTCGCGCGCGACCAGGTCGAGAACGGCGCGCAGGTCATCGACGTCAACATGGACGAGGGGCTGCTCGACGCGCACCACGCGATGACGACGTTCCTGAAGCTGATCCAGGCCGAGCCCGACATCGCCCGCGTGCCGGTGATGGTCGACAGCTCCAAATGGGACGTGATCGAGGCGGGGCTGAAGTGCGTCAGCGGCAAGCCGATCGTCAATTCGATCAGCATGAAGGAGGGCGAGGCCGGCTTCCTCGCCCAGGCGCGCAAGTGCATGGCTTACGGCGCCGCGGTCGTCGTCATGGCCTTCGACGAGGTGGGGCAGGCCGACACGAAGGACCGCAAGGTCGAGATCTGCGAGCGCGCCTACAAGCTCCTGACCGGCATCGGCTTCCCGCCGGAGGACATCATCTTCGATCCCAACGTGTTCGCGGTGGCGACCGGAATCGAGGAGCATGACAACTACGCCGTCGACTTCATCGAAGCGTGCCGCGAGATCAAGGCGCGCTGCCCGCACGTCCACATCTCGGGCGGGCTCTCGAACCTCTCCTTCAGCTTCCGCGGCAACGAGCCCGTGCGGCGGGCAATGCACAGCGTGTTCCTCTATCACGCGATCCCCGCGGGCATGGACATGGGGATCGTCAACGCCGGCCAGCTCGATGTCTATGACGCGATCGACCCCGAACTGCGCACCGCCTGCGAGGACGTCATCCTCAACCGCGATCCGCAGGCGGGCGAGCGCCTCGTCGCGCTGGCCGAACGCTTCCGCGGCACGGATGCGGTGGCGGAGAAGGCCGCGCAGGAATGGCGCGGCTTCGAGCCCCGCAAGCGGCTGGAATACGCATTGGTCAAGGGCATCGACGCGCATGTCGTCGAGGATACCGAGGAGATGCGCCAGGCGATCGCCGCAGGCGGCGGCCGCCCGATTGAGGTGATCGAGGGGCCGCTGATGGACGGCATGAACGTCGTCGGCGACCTGTTCGGATCGGGCAAGATGTTCCTGCCACAGGTGGTGAAGTCCGCTCGCGTCATGAAGAAGGCGGTCGCGCACCTGCTTCCCTTTATCGAGGCCGAGAAGCAGCCGGGCGCCAAGGGCAAGGGCCGCGTCGTGATGGCCACCGTCAAAGGCGACGTCCACGACATTGGCAAGAACATCGTCGGCGTCGTCCTCCAGTGCAACGGCTTCGAGGTCGTGGACCTGGGCGTCATGGTCCCCTGGACCAAGATCCTCGAGGCGGCGAACGAGAACGACGCCGACATGATCGGCCTGTCCGGCCTCATCACCCCCAGCCTGGACGAGATGGTGACCGTCGCCGAGGAGATGCAGCGCGCGGGCATGGCGATGCCGCTGCTGATCGGCGGCGCGACGACGTCGAAGGTCCACACGGCGCTGCGTATCGCGCCCGCCTATCAGGGGCCGGTCGTCCACGTCCTCGACGCCAGCCGCGCGGTAGGCGTCGCGACGACGCTCGTCTCCGACACCCAGCGCGACGATTATGTGACGAAGGTCGCCGACGAATACGACACCGTCCGCCGCGCGCGCGAGGGCAAGGGCCAGTCCGACCTGATCCCGATCGAGAAGGCGCGCGCCAACGGCTTCAAGGCGGACTTCGCGATCAAGCCCGGCGCGCCGCGCCGGCCGGGGCTTCATGTGTTCGACGACTGGAGCCTCGCCGACCTGCGCGAGGTGATCGACTGGACGCCGTTCTTCCGCTCCTGGGAACTCGCGGGCAATTTCCCCGCAATCCTCGACGACGACGTGGTGGGCGAAAGCGCCCGCGCGCTGTATGACGACGCGCAGGCGATGCTCGATACGATCGTTGCGGAGAAGTGGCTGACCGCCAAGGGCGTGGTGGGGCTGTGGCCCTGCCGTCGGGATGGCGATGATGTCGTGATCTCCCCCCTCCCGCCCGCGGGAGGGGTCGGGGATGGGCATGAGGTCTCACCGAGCGCAGCGCCCGCGGTCACGCCCACCCCCAGCCCCTCCCGCGAGCGGGAGGGAGGCGAAGAGGTTCGCTTCCCCTTCCTGCGCCAGCAGATCGCCAAGCGTGAGGGGCGCCCGAACATGTGCCTCGCCGACTTCGTCGACCCGTCGGGCGACTGGATCGGCGGGTTCGCGGTCGGCATCCACGGCATCGACGAGCATATCGCGCGGTTCAAGGCGGGCCATGACGACTATCAGGACATCCTCCTAAAGGCGCTCGCCGACCGCTTTGCCGAGGCGTTTGCGGAGCGGCTGCACCAGCATGTCCGCACCACTTTGTGGGGCTATGCCGAGGGCGAGCAGCTCGACAACGAGGCGCTGATCCGCGAGCAGTATCGCGGCATCCGCCCGGCACCCGGTTATCCTGCATGCCCCGACCATTCGGCCAAGCCGATGCTGTTCGACCTGCTGGATGCCGGCAATACCGCGGGCCTGACGCTGACGGAGAGCTTCGCGATGCTGCCGACCGCCGCCGTGTCCGGCTTCTACTTCGGTCATCCGGACGCGAGCTATTTCGGCGTCGCCCGCGTCGGCCGCGACCAGCTCGAGGATTATGCCGGCCGCCGCGGCGTCGATCTGACCCAAGCCGAGCGCTGGCTGCGCCCCAACCTCGACTGACATGAGCGTCGAGGCGCTGATCGCCCGGTTCGGCCTCCCCGCGCTATTCGTCGGCGCGGGGGTAGAGGGCGAGACGGTCGTCGTGCTCGGCGGCGTGGCCGCACATCACGGATTGTTCGGCGTGGGCCCCGCGATCGCCGCGGCGGCGGCGGGGTCGTTCGTCGCCGACCAGTGCTTTTTCCTGGCCGGCCGCCGCTTCCGCCATCATCCGCGCGTCGCCCGGCTGATGGCACGCCCCGCCTTTGCCAGGGCAATGACGACGTTCGAGCGGCATCCGACCGGCTTCGTCTTCGCGTTCCGCTTCCTCTATGGCCTGCGGACCGTCAGCCCGCTGGCGATCGGTACCTCCGCCATCCCGGCGAGCCGCTTCCTCCTCCTCAACGCGTGCGCCGCGATCCTGTGGGCGTCGATCTTCGTCAGCCTGGGCACTCTGTTCGGCAACACGATCGAGGCGGTGCTCGGTCGGCTGGTGCGTGGGGTCGAGTGGGTGGCACTCGCCGCGGGCATCGGCGTCGCCGGCTGGCTGATCGTGCGCCGGTTCCGGCACCGCGCCCCTTGATGCGCTGACGCCCGCGGCCGATAGAGGCGGCCATGTCGACCTATCCCGCGCTTCGCCTGCGCCGCACGCGCGTCAGTCCCTGGAGCCGCGCGCTCCACGCCGAAACGGTGCTGACGCCCGCCGACCTCATCTGGCCGCTGTTCGTGACCGAGGGGGCGGAGGAGGAGCCGATCGCCAGCCTGCCGGGCGTGTCGCGCTGGTCGGTCGCGCAGATCGTCGAGCGCGCGCGGGAGGCGGCGGTGCTCGGCATTCCGGCGCTCGCGCTCTTTCCGAATACGCCCGAGCGGTTGCGCAGCGACGATGGGCGAGAAGCGGTCAATCCCGACAATCTGATGTGCCGCGCGATCGCCGCGATCAAGGATGCGGTGCCCGGCATTGGCATCCTCACCGACGTCGCGCTCGACCCCTATACCGCGCATGGCCATGACGGGCTGGTCGACGCCGCCGGCTATGTCCTCAACGACGCCACCGCCGAGGTGTTGACCGAGCAGGCGCTGGTCCAGGCCGCGGCGGGCGCCGACATCGTCGCGCCCAGCGACATGATGGACGGCCGCGTCGGCCTGATCCGCGCCGCGCTGGAAAGCGGCGGGCACCACAATGTCCAGATCATGGCCTATGCGGCAAAGTATGCCAGCGCCTTCTATGGCCCGTTCCGCGATGCGGTTGGCAGCCGCGGGCGGCTGAAGGGGGACAAGAAGACCTACCAGATGGACCCCGCCAATGCCGAGGAAGCGCTGCGCGAAGTCGCCGCCGACCTGGACGAGGGCGCCGACAGCGTGATGGTCAAGCCCGGGCTGCCCTATCTCGACATCGTCCGCCGTGTGAAGGAGCGGTTCGAGGTGCCCGTCTTCGCGTACCAGGTGTCCGGCGAATACGCGATGATCGAGCATGCCGCCGCGGCGGGCGCGGGCGATCGCGACGCGCTGGTGCTGGAGACGCTGATGGCGTTCAAGCGCGCGGGCTGCTCGGGCGTGCTCACCTATCACGCCGCGCACGCCGCGCGGCTGCTGGGCGCGTGATCCGGACCGAGCGCCTGGTGCTGCGGCGGCCCGAGCCGACCGACATCGAAGCGCTCGCCGCGATCTGGGGCGACCCGGCGGTGATGGCCGATCTCGGCCCGGTCAAGGATCGGCGCGCGAGCGAGGCGACGCTGACGCGGCACCTCGACTATTGGGACCATGGATACGGGTTCTGGCTGGTCGAGAAGCACGGGGCGGTCGCCGGGTTCGCCGGCCTGAAGCCCGGTGCGCCCGACACGCCGATCGAGGGCGAGGTCGAGGCCGGCTGGATGTTCGCGCCGCCCTTCTGGGGCCAGGGCCTCGCCGGCGAGGCGATGCGGGCGGCGCTCGGTTGGGGTTGGACGGAGGTTGCGCCGCCGCGAATCGTCGCGATCACGGCCGAGCTGAACGGTGCCAGCCGCCGGCTGATGGATCGGCTCGGCATGGTGCACTTGCCGGCGCTCAGCTTCGACCATCCCGCGTTCACCGCCGACGATCTGCGCCGCCGCACCGTCACCTACGCGCTCGCACGCCCGCAGTGATCGAGACCGATCGCCTGATCCTGCGCCCTTGGCGCGAGACCGACGTCGCGCCCTTCGCCGCGATGGGTCGCGATCCCGACGTCATGGCGTTCATAGGGCCGCTCCTCGATGAAGCCGGCACCCGCGCGGCAATCGAGCGCCAGCAGCGGTTTCAGGCGCAGTTCGGTTATTGTTTCTGGGCGATCGAGCGATGCGAAGACGGCGCGTTTCTCGGCTTCTGTGGCCTCAAGCCCGGTGCCAAGGGTACGCCGATCGAGGAAGCGGTCGAGATCGGCTGGCGCCTCGCCCGCCATGCCTGGGGGCAAGGCATCGCGCGCGAAGGGGCGGCGGCCAGCCTTGACTGGGCGTGGGCGAACGGCATCGATCGGGTCGCGGCGATCACCGTGCCCGCCAACGTCCGAAGCTGGGGGCTGATGGAGCGGCTGGGGATGCGGCGCCAGGTCGATCTCGACTTCTCGCACCCCGCGCTCGCGCCCGACGATCCGCTGTCGATCCACATCGTCTATGCCATCGACCGCCCCGGCTGACGCGCCCGCGCGCGAGACGCGCATCGATATCGTCAGGGGGGTGGCGATCCTCGTCATCCTCATCAATCATCTGGGACAGGTCGCCGAACTCGGCGGGCTGCGCGAAGGCCTAATCCCGACACCGACGCGATTGGGCTGGTC
The DNA here is from genome assembly GCF_032391395.1 of Sphingomonas sp. Y38-1Y. Lineage (NCBI taxonomy): Bacteria > Pseudomonadati > Pseudomonadota > Alphaproteobacteria > Sphingomonadales > Sphingomonadaceae > Sphingomonas > Sphingomonas sp. Y38-1Y. Next base: position 2,712,829 of record NZ_CP135916.1, on the reverse strand, counting down.
GACCGCGGCCGAGCTGTTCGTGATGCTGTCGGGCTATATGGTCGGGCTCGTCTATCTCAGCCGCCCGGCGCCGATGCTCGCGGTGTGGAAGCGGGCAGGGCGGTTGTGGCTCTACAATCTCGCGCTGCTCGCCTGCGTGCTGCCGCTCGCGGCGCTGATGCCGGCGGAGGAGCTCGCCTTCTGGAACCTCGGTGCCTTCGTCACCGATCCGCTCCGCGCGGGCGTCCGGTTCCTGACGCTTCAGTCGGCGCCGCGCCTGCTCGACATCCTTCAGCTCTACATCGTGCTGATGCTCGCCGCGCCGATCGCGATCGCGGTGCAGCGAAGGTCGAACGCGCTGCTGATCGCGCTGTCGGTCGCGATCTGGATCGGCGCACAGGTCTGGACGATCGATCGCGTCGCGGGGGGCGGGATGAAGGACGGCCTGCCCGATCGGCTCGCGTGGCAGATGATGTTTTTCGTGCCGATGGCGCTGGGGTCGATGCGCATCCACGTGGCCCTGCTCGCCTGGCTCGACCGGCACCGGCTCGTCGCCTTGCCGCTCGTCCTGCTGTTCGCGGCGGGCGCGGTGGTCAAGCCGATGGGGATCGAGCCCGCCTGGCTCGACGCGCGTCATGGCCTGACGGTGCTCCGTGTCGGTCACGCGGTGCTCGTCCTCCTTCTCTATCTTTCGCTGCTGACGCTGCTCGGCGGCTGGCTTCGCCGCCAGCCGTACGCCGCCGTCGCCGCCATCGGTCGGCGCAGCCTCGACACCTTCGCGGGCGGCGTGCTGCTCACCTATGGCCTTGGCACGCTGGTGCTGCGGCTGGGGAGCGGCCACGGCGCTTATCTCGCCGCGGTCGCGATCGGCATCGCCGCGACGGTCGCGCTCGCCTACGCCCTCGATGTCGCTTCCAATCGCAGGCCCGCGCGCTAAGGTCCGGGCCATGCGTATCGAGCCCGACGGGGACGGCGGCGCGGGCGGCGGTGCCGTTCGTGCGATCCGGCCCATCCGCCCCCTGTTCGTGGCCGCGATCCTGTCGGGGTCGTTCCTCCTGTTCCTCGTCCAGCCGATGATCGCGCGGATGGCGTTGCCGCGACTGGGCGGCGCGCCCGCGGTCTGGAACTCGGCGATGCTTGTCTATCAGGCGCTGCTGCTCGGCGGCTATGGCTATGCGCACTGGCTGGGGCGGTTCGGCGTCAAGCGGCAGGCGGGCATCCACCTGGCGCTGCTCGCGGTCGCCGCCTTGTGGCTGCCGATCGGCCTCACCGACGCCAAGCCCGCCGCCGGTGACGAGCCCGCGCTCTGGGTGCCGTGGCTGCTGTTCGCGTCGATCGGGCCGCTGTTTCTCGCCGTCTCGGCCCAGGCGCCGTTGCTTCAGCGCTGGTTCGCCGCCTCGGCGCCGGGGGTGAACCCCTATGCGCTCTATGCCGCCTCGAACATCGGCAGCTTCGCCGGGCTGATCGCCTATCCATTGCTGGTCGAGCCCAACATGGCGCTGTCGGCGCAAAGCTGGCTCTGGAGCGGCGGCTACGCGCTGGTCGCACTGCTCGTCGCCGGCTGCGCGTTCGGCCTGCCGCGCGGCCCCGCCGCCGCGCGCGAGCGCCCGACCAGCGCCGCGCCGACCCGCGGCTGGGTCGCCCACTGGATCGCGCTGTCGCTCGTCCCCTCAGGGCTGATGCTCGCGACCTCCACCTTCCTCACCACCGACATCGTCGCGGTCCCGCTGCTCTGGGTCCTCCCGCTCGGCCTTTATCTCCTGAGCTTCAGCGTCGCGTTCGCCGCGGGGCGGCGGGTCGCCGACTTCCTGACGACCTTCGCGCCGGTGACGATTCTCGTCTTCGGCGGCGTGATGATCGGCGGGACGCACGAATATCCGTACCTCAACGCGATCATCGCGCTCGGCCTGTTGTTCATGGTCGCGGTCGCGCTCCACACCGCGCTCTATCGCCTGCGACCGGAGCCCGACCGGCTGACGGGCTTCTATCTCGCCATGTCGGTCGGCGGCGCGCTCGGCGGCGTGTTCGCGGGGTTGATCGCGCCGGTCGTGTTCGACTGGACGTACGAATACCCGATCCTGATCGTCGCCGCAGGACTGCTGGTGCCGCAGACCTGGTTGCTGCCGCTGTTGTCGGGCGCGTGGGAGCGGCGGCGGCCGCTCGTCCTCGGCATCGTCACCGCCCTGGCGATCGCGATCATGCTGGTCGGTCTCAACGATCCGGGCGGGCTGCTGGGCAAGCGGCACGAGAGCGCCGCGTTTCTCGGCCTCGCCGCGCTCGGCATCGCGGTGATCGGCGCGCGGCCGGCGTTCGTCGCGGTGCTCGTCGCCTCGCTCCTGCTGTTCGGCGGCTGGCGCGCGCTCCAGATCAGCTGGGAAGGCGACACCCGCACGCGCAGCTATTTCGGCGTCTATACGATCCGCGACTATCCCGCGAACGGCACCCGCACGCTGGCCCATGGCACGACGCTCCACGGCGTCCAGTTCGTCGACGATCCGGTCAAGGCGCGCGAGCCGACCAGCTATTACGTCCCCGGATCGGGCATCGGACAGGCGATGCAGGTGCTGCCCTCGCTCTTCGGCCCCAACGCCCGGGTTGGCGCGGTGGGGCTGGGGACGGGAACGCTCGCCTGCTATGCGCAGCCCGGCCAGGACTGGCGCTTCTACGAGATCGATCCGACGGTGGTGCGGATCGCGCGGGACAGCGGCAAGTTCGGCTTCCTCGGCCGCTGCCTGCCCAATCCGCGCATCGTCATTGGGGACGCGCGGCTGTCGATCGCGGCACAGCCCGCCAACAGCCTCGACCTGCTCGCGCTCGACGCGTTCTCGTCCGACGCGGTGCCGATGCACCTGATGACGCGCGAAGCGCTGGACGACTATGGCCGGGTGCTGGGCAAGAAGGGCTTGCTCCTCGTCCACGTTTCCAACCGCTTCCTCGACCTGGAGCCGGTCGTGACCGCGACCGCGCGCGGACGCGGCTGGTATGCCGCGGCGCTCCGCTATGCGCCGACCGTCGCCGACAATTCGGAAGCGACGATGTCGGACTGGATCGCGCTCACCCGCGATCCCGTCAGCCTTGCGGTGCTGGTCAGCGAAGGCGGCAATTGGGAGCCGCTGCGCTATCGCAAGGACGTGCCCGCCTGGACCGACGATTATTCGTCGATCGTCCCCGTGCTGAGCGGCCCGCTGGCCGACCTGAAGGACGATTAGGCGTCGGGGACAGGGATGCCCGGCAGCGCCTTCGAGGTGCGGATCGTCAGCGACGTCTTCACGCTCGCGACATTCTCCGCCGTGGTGAGCTGCGTCGTCAGCATCTCCTGAAAGCCCTTCAGGTCGGCGGCGACGATCTTGAGGATGAAATCGATCTCGCCATTGAGCATGTGGCACTCACGCACTTCGGGGATGTTCGCCACATGCCGCTCGAATGCGGCCAGGTCGCTCTCCGCCTGGCTCTTCAGGCTGACCAGCGCGAAGACGGTGATGCCATAGCCGAGCGTCAGCGGATCGAGCGCCGCGTGATAGCCCTTGATCGCGCCGGCTTCCTCCAGCGCCCGCACGCGGCGAAGGCAGGGCGGAGCGGTCAGGCCGACGCGCTCTGCGAGCTCGACATTGGTCATGCGCCCGTCCTCCTGCAACAGGGCGAGGATCTGGCGGTCGATGCGGTCGAGGCTCATGCAGGCTCCGGAAAATCTGGTACAAACAGCGCGGCGCGTGGCCGCTCCTTAGAAGAAAATTGCTTGGCCGCGCAATTGTCCCACAATGCGACGCGTCGATTTTGGGACCGAAACAATGGTTCCTGCGTCGAGTCGGAAGCGTTAAGGAATCCTTCACGGCGCCCCCCGGCGACCCAGGAACCAGGCAGTTTGCGCTTCGACGATACTCTCGACACCGTGCTCGCCGCCGACCTCTCGACGCCCATGGCGCGTCGGTCGGTCTATCGCCAGCTGGTCGACCTGATCGGTCGGGGCCGGGTGGCGGCAGAGGCGCGAGCGATCGAGACGCTCGAGGCGATCGCACCCGCGGTCGAGCTGTCGCATAGGACGGCGGCGGCACGGGGTCTAGCCTTTGCGAATCCGCCCTTTGCACTCGTTCGCCTGTTCGCGCGGGATGAGCTGGCGGTCGCAGCGCCCGTCCTTCGCACCGCGCGGCTCGCTCCCGACGAATGGCGCTCGCTGCTGGGCGAGATCGCGCCGCCCGCCCGCGCGATCCTGCGCCACCGCCGCGACCTCGACGCCGAAGTGCGGCGCGCGCTCGACAGCTTCGGCCCGGTCGACTTCGTCCTCGCCGACGAGCGGGTGATCCAGGATGACGCGCCCGTCGTGGTGGAAGCGCCGGTGGCCGCACTGTCGGTCGTCGAGCCTGACCCAGCGCCCGAACCGGTTCGCCGCGCCTTTCCGATCCCGTCGAACTTCACCAGCCTCGGCTCGGCCGCGTTCACGCTGCCCGTCGTTGCCGAAGCGGTGCGCCGCAGCGAGGCCGAGCCCGCACCGCCGCCCGCACCCGAGCCCGTGCCGGAGGGGCCGTTTCGCATCGCTGACGTGGTTGCGCGCATCGACGCGTTCCAGGCCTCGCGCGAGCGTGATCGCCCCGCCGCCGATCCGGTGCCGCCCGCCTCGCGCATCCGGTTCGAGACCGATGCGGAGGGGTTGATCCACTGGGCGGACGGCCCCGGTCGCGCCGCGCTGATCGGCCTGTCGCTTCGCCTCGCCGGCGGCGGCGGGATGGCCCGTGTCGACGGCGTCGCGGCCGGCGCGTTCCGCCAGCGCGAACGCTTCCGCGACGCGCATCTCGTCATCGGCGGCAATGGCGCGGCGGCGGGCGAGTGGCTGATGTCGGCAATGCCGGCGTTCGATCCCGCCTCCGGCCGCTTCATCGGCTATCGCGGTACCGCCCGCCGTCCGCATCCGGGCGAGACGGCAACGCCGCGCCCGGCACCCGCGCCCGACGCGCTGCGCCAGCTCGTCCACGAGCTGCGCACGCCGACCAACGCGATCATCGGCTTCTCGGAGATGATCTCGCTCCAGATGCTGGGACCGGTCTCCGACCCCTATCGCGACCGTGCGCAGTCGATCCATCGCCATGCCCGCGATCTCCTCGGCGCGATCGACGATCTCGATCTCGCCGCGCGGATCGAGAGCGATGCGCTGACGCTCCGGCCAGAGGCCGTGTCGCTGCGCGCGGTGCTCGGCTCCGTTGCGCACGACCTCGCGCCGCTGGCCGAGCTTCGCGGCGCCACGCTGGCGCTGCCCGACCAGGACGCGGGCGTGCAGGGCGACCGGCACGCGATCGAGCGCCTGTTCGGCCGCCTGCTCGCCACGCTGCTCTCGGCGACGACTCGCGGCGAGCGGCTGGCCATGACGCTGGCCCCGGCCGGCGAGCGCACGACTCTGTCGATCACCCGTCCTGCCCACTTGCCCGAACAGGCAGAGGCCGGCGGCGAGGTCAGCCACGATGACGCCGCGTTCGCCGCGCTGCCGCTCGGCACCGCCTTCGCGCTCCGCCTGGCCGACAATCTCGCGAGAGAGCTTGGCGGCGACATCGTCTTCGGCACAGAGGCGATCGAGGTGCGGTTGCCGGCCGCGGGTCAGGACGGCGCCCGCGCGGCAACCAAATCTTGACGCTGGCGCGGTAGCAACCGCGGTCATGTCGACCGCATCGCTGCCCGCCGCCGCTGCCCCGCCCGTCGGCCCCCGCTTCGCCTGGCCCCAGGAGTTCGGCACCCGCTTCTCGATCTTCGTCGATACCGAGGAGGAGTTCGATTGGAACGCGCCCTTCTCGCGTGAGGCGCGCGGCGTAACCGCCATCGATGCGCTGCCTGACCTCCACCGCCGCTTCGCCGAGCGCGGCGTGCCAATCACCTATCTGGTCGATCACCCCGTTGCGACCACGCCGTCGTCGATTGCGGTGCTGCGCGCGCTTCTGGAGGACGGCGTCAGCGCGATCGGCGCGCACCTTCATCCGTGGGTCAATCCGCCGCACGAAGAGCTGGTGAACCGCACCAACAGCTTCGCCGGCAACCTGCCGCCTGCACTCGAAGGGGCCAAGCTCGACCTGCTGGGCGCCGCGATCGAGACGGCGTTCGACCGCGCGCCGCGCATCTTCCGTGCCGGTCGTTATGGCATGGGCCCGGCGACGCTCTCGCTGCTCGCCGAGCGCGGCTATGTCATCGACAGCTCGATGCGGTCGGGCTTCTGCTATCTCCACGAAGGCGGCCCCGATTTCCGCCATGTCGGCAACCACGCCTTCCGCGCCGGCACGGACCAAGCGCTGCTGGAGCTGCCGCTGACGACGGTGTGGCTGGGCGCGCTGCGCGGGGGCGGGGCGGGGCTCTACGACTTGCTCGGCCGGCTGCCGCGCGGCCGCGGCGTCGCTTCTCGCCTCGGCCTGCTCGACCGGATCGCGCTGACGCCCGAAGAGATGCCGCTGCCCGAGGCGCTGCGCGCGATCGACCGCGCGGTCGATGACGGCGTCGAGCTTCTCAACTTCTCCTTCCACTCGCCGACGATCGTTCCGGGGATGACCCCCTATGTTCGCGATGCCGCCGACGTGGCGCGTTTCCACGCCTGGTGGGACGCGGTGCTCGATCGGCTCGAGGCTCGCGGTGTGCGGCCGGCGGGCGAGGCCGAACTCGTCGCCGCCGCAACCGCGCCGCGCCTTGCCCAGGCGGCGTGACTTCCGCTAGGCGAGCGGGGCTGGGGGCCTGTAGCTCAACGGTTAGAGCTGGCCGCTCATAACGGCTAGGTTGCGGGTTCGAATCCTGCCGGGCCCACCAGCGCCGCGCGCAGGCGGGAAGTGAAGCTTGCGCCCGCCCTGGCGGCGCTGCGGCCGGCGCGGCGAAAAGCCGCGTTCGACGACGCGGCCTCTGCCCGCGGCACCGCGATTGCGTCCCGCCCCACGTTCGTCTAGGCGCACCCACTCGGTCGGGGAGTGGCGCAGCCCGGTAGCGCGCTTGCTTTGGGAGCAAGATGTCGCAGGTTCGAATCCTGTCTCCCCGACCAACTCACCCGTCCCAAACAGTCACCCGTCGCCGCGCAGCCGCTTGAGGTCGATGCCCAGGCGCTTCACCCGATAGTAGAAGGTCTCGCGCGGGATCCCGAGCAGCCGGATCGCCTGCGCGACGTCGCCGACGGTACGCGTCACGGCTTCTTCGATGGCGGCGCGTTCGAAGGCGCGGACGCGGTCGGGGAGGGGCAGGTCCGCCGTTTCCCCCGCCGCCTCGTCCAGCCCGAGGAGCAGGCGCTCGGTTGCCGCCTCCAGCTCGCGGACATTGCCCGGCCAGTCGCGGCGAGCAGCGAGCGCGGCGGCGGTGCCGAGCGGCGGCGGCGCCATCCCGCGGCGCGCGGCATGGGCGGTGAGGAAATGCGCGGCGAGCAGCGCCACATCCTCCGGCCGCTCGGCTAGCGGCGGTAGGCGCAGTGTCACCGCGGCCAGCCGGTGGTAGAGCGCAGGCAGCAGCCGATCCTGCGCGCCCTCGTCGATCGCGCCGACGATGCGAAGATCGACGCCGACGGGATCGCGCGCGTCCAGCGCCACCGCCCGCCGCTCGGCCAGCTGGACGAGGCGATGCTGGAGCGGCGCCGCCGCGCGGTCGAGATTGTCGAGGAACAGCGTGCCGCGATCGGCGCGGGCGATCGGCCCCTGCGCGCCAAACAGCTCGGGCAGCGCGCTCTCCGACAGGACCGCGCAGTCGATCACGGCGAAGCGGTGCCGCCCGCGGGGCCCAGACCGGTGGATGATCCGCGCGAGCAGCTGCTTGCCGGTGCCCGTTGCGCCTTCGACCACGATGTCGAGATCGGCGTCGGCGAGCGCGGGCAGGCTGGCGCGCAGGCGGCGGATCGCCGCGCTCTCGCCCACTAGCTCGTCGGCCGCGGTCGCCTCCGCCAGCGTCCGCAGGCGCCGGTTCTCCAGCGCGAGCGCGCGCGTCGCGGCACCGCGTGTCACCGCAGCGAGCAGTGCGTCGGGGCTGAACGGCTTGGCCAGGAAGTCCCAAGCGCCCTCGCGGAGCGCGCCGACCGCCATCTCGACATCGCCGTGCCCGGTGACGAGGATCACCGGCAGCTCGGCATCACGGGCATGGAGCGCGCGGAAGAGTTCGAGCCCCGACATGCCCGGCATCCGGATGTCGGTGACGACGACGCCTTCGAAGTCCGCGCCGATCGCCGCCAGCGCGGGTGCGGCCGCTTCATGGGTCTGAACCTGATGGCCGGCCAGCGTCAGCAGCTGCGTCGTCGCGCGGCGCAGATCCTCGTCGTCGTCCACCAGTGCGACCAGGGTCATGCGCGCACCATTACGATCTCGAACCGCGCACCCCGGTCGGTGGGCACGTGGCGCAGCGCGCCGCCCAGCTCGACCATGATGTCGTGCGCGATGACGAGGCCGAGGCCAAGACCTTCCGCACGGCTGGTGACGAAGGGCGTGAACAGCCGCTCGGCAACGTCGGCAGGCACGCCGGGTCCGTTGTCGGTGACGCTCAGCACGACCTCCCGCGCGCCCGGCTCGACCGCGAGGACGATGCGGGGATCGGGGGCGTCGCGGAGCGCCTCCAGCGCATTCTGGATGAGGTTGACGAGCACCTGTTCCAGCCGGACGCGCCCGCCGATGATCGTCAGCGCCGGATCGATTGACGGCTGGTCGAAGGTGATGCGGCGAAGCTGTTCCTTGAGGATCAGGCCTGCGCCCTCGACAACCTCGACCAGCGCGATCGGGCGTAGCGTGCCCGGACGCCGCCGCGCGAAGCCACGCAGCCGCTCGGTCACGGTGCCGATGCGGTCGGAGAGGCGCGCGATCGCGGTGAGATTGTCGCGAACCGCCGCCTCGTCACCGCGATCGAGCAGCATCGCGCTCGTCTGGGCATAGGTGCGGATCGCCGCGACGGGCTGCGCGGTCTCGTGCGCGACGCTGGCGGTGACCTGGCCCAGCGTGGCGAGGCGGTTTGCCTGGCGCAGCCCTTCGCGCAGATCGGCGGCGCGCGCTTCGCTGCTCGCGCGCTCCTCCATCTCGCGCGTCAGCGCGGCGGTGCGGGCGGCGACGGCATCCTCGAGCTCGGCGGTACGGCGGCGGGCGAGCGCGGCGCGCTGGCGCAGGCCCCAGGCGAGCGCGCCGATCGCGATGACCGCCAGCGCCGCGCCGGTCGCGGCGATGCGGACGGTGGGCGCAACGGCGGCGGCGGTGGGGCGGCGCAGCGTCAGCGCCCAGCCGGGCTGCGCGGTGGGAACGGTGCTCGCGACGCTGCCTCGCGTCGGGGGGAGGGGGGCGAGCGCACCCGGTGGCAGGCTGCTATCGGCGGCAAGGGCCGCGCGTTCGGTCGCCGACAGGTCTCGCGTGCGCCGGAACACCCATTCAGGGCGGCTGCTGACGACGACCATGCCCGCGGCGTTGCGGACGATGGTTTCGCCGCCCGCCCGCGCCCAGTCGGACTGGACACGGTCGAACTCGAGCTTGACGACGACGGTGCCGCCGGCGTCGGTGCGCTGGGCGAAGAAAAGGCCGGGCTTGCCGCTGACGGTGCCGCGGGCGAATTGCGTCGCGGCGCCCGATCGCTGCGCATCCGCGACATAGCGCCGAAATCCATAATCGTTGCCGACGAAGCTGACCGGCGTGCGCCAGTTGCTGGCGGCGATCGCGATCCCGCGGGGATCGACGACGTAGATCACCGATGCGCCGGTCTCGCGCGCCAGCGCCTCCAGCTTGTTGTCGAGCGCATGGCGTGCGGGCTCGCGGCCCGCGAGCGCGGCGACGACATCGGAATCGTCGGAAAGCGCGAGCGGCATCAGGCGATAGCGGGCAAGCTCGCTGTCGAGCAGCGCGGCGCGCAGCCGCGCATCGGCCTGGGTCGCATCGAGCAGGCTTGTCGTCGATCGCTCGCCTGCGATCCAGCCCGCCGCGAGCGCGGCGAGCGATGCCGTCGCCAGGATCGCGGCAAGCCAGATCATGCCTGAGCGGGCGCGAGTCATGCCGCGGGTCTAGCGCGTCGGCGGAGCTGTGCAAATCCTTGCACTCGGCCTTCCGGCCGGATGCAGATTCTCGCATGCCGCATGCAGTCGGCACAATCGTGATCGGCGCAAAAACCGCAGTAATCCGGCGAAAAGCGGCGATCGCTAAAAATTGTTCGGTCCGCATGTCTACCTGTCGCACCTTGAAGACGTTCATCGATCCGCCCGACAGTGGCGGAAGGAGAGGTCAGATGGTTCCGATCGACACCACCCCCGCCGTCACGGCGCCGCGCCCGTGGTACGCGCATCTCTACGTCCAGGTGCTGGTGGCGATCGCGGCCGGCGTGCTCCTGGGCCATTTCGCCCCGGCGACGGGCGAGGCGCTGAAGCCGATCGGCGACGGGTTCATCAAGCTGGTCAAGATGATCATCGCCCCCGTCATCTTCCTGACGATCGTCACCGGCATCGCCGGCATGCGCGACCTCGCCTCGGTCGGCCGCGTCGCGGGCAAGGCATTCGCGTACTTCCTGTTCTTCTCGACGCTGGCGCTGATCGTCGGGCTGATCGTCGGCAACGTCATCCAGCCCGGCGCCAGCCTCAACATCGATCCGGCGACGCTCGATGCGGGCAAGGTCGCCGACTATGCCGCCAAGGCGCATGAAACGACGCTGACGGGCTTTCTCCTCGGCATCATCCCCGACAGCTTCGTCAGCGGCCTCGCCGCGGGCAACATCCTGCAGACGTTGTTCGTCGCAATCCTGTTCGGCATCGGTCTCGCGATGATCGGGGAGCGCGGCGAGAAGCTGCTCCACGCGCTCGAGGACGTGTCGCTGGCCGTGTTCAAGGTCGTCGCGATCCTGATGAAGGCCGCCCCCATCGGCGCGTTCGGCGCGATGGCGTTCACCATCGGCAAGTACGGCGTCGGCACGCTCGCCAACCTCGCCGCGTTGGTCGGCACCTTCTATCTCACCAGCGTCCTGTTCGTCGTGGTCGTGCTGGGTGCGGTGTCGGCCTGGGCGGGCTTCTCGATCTTCCAGCTGATCGCCTATCTCAAGGCCGAGCTGCTGCTCGTCCTCGGCACCTCCTCGTCCGAGAGCGCGCTGCCCAGCCTCATCGAGAAGATGGAGCGCGCCGGCTGTCCCAAGTCGATCGTCGGCCTCGTCGTGCCGACCGGCTACAGCTTCAACCTGGACGGCACCAACATCTACATGACGCTGGCGGCGCTGTTCATCGCACAGGCGGTGGGGGTCGAGCTCACCCTGGGGCAGCAGCTGATGCTGCTCGCCGTGGCGATGCTGTCGTCCAAGGGCGCGGCGGGGGTGACGGGCGCTGGGTTCATCACGCTGGCCGCCACGCTGTCGATCGTCCCGTCGGTGCCGGTCGCGGGCATGGCGCTGATCCTGGGCGTCGACCGCTTCATGTCCGAGTGCCGCAGCCTCACCAACTTCATCGGCAACGCCGTCGCCACCGTCGTCGTCTCGCGCTGGGAAGGCCGCCTCGACCGCGAGCAACTCGCGCTCGCGCTCTCCGGCAAGGCACCGCGCGTCGACCAGATGCCCGCCGACGCCGTTCCGGCCGAATAAGGACGGCGATCATGATCCGCATGAAGCGCGCCCTTCGCGGCGCCACGGGACTGGCGACGCTGCTGCTCGGCGTTCCCGCTGTCGCTCAGACGGCGCCGAGCGAAGCGGGGCAGACCCGCAACCCGGCCAATCCGACCGTCAGCAGCTATCCCAATGCCGCCACAGGCGACGGCGCGACGACGAACGGCTACAACCTCTCCCGCTGGGCCGAGGATTGGCGGGTGATGCGCGACCCCACGAAGCGCGACGATCCGCTCGACCGACTGAAATTTCTACCGCTCGACGATGACGGCGACGTCTATCTGACACTGTCGGGCGAGGCGCGGCTGCGCGTCAACATGACGAGCAACCCGAACCTTCGCGAGACCAGCCATCAGCGACAGGATATTCGCCGGCTGTTCCTGGGCGCCGACCTGCATGTCGGGCCGCACCTGCGCTTCTTCGGCGAGGTCGCGCATGGCGGCATCTCGGGCCGCAACCTGGGCGTGCCCGCGGCGACGCTGGATAACGAGTTCGTGTTCCAGCAATATTTCGCCGAGGCCAAGGCGGAGGTCGGCGGCGTCGATGTCGGCGCACGCTATGGCCGGCAGGAGTTCACCGACGGTCCGAACCTGCTCGTCTCCCAGCGCGATAACAACACCATCCGCTATACGCTGAACGGCCTGCGGCTGTGGGCGCGCGGGTCGAAGGTGCGCGTCGACCTGTTCGACCTCAAGCCCACCCAATATGGCGATCTCGGCCCCGAGGACGACATCGTCGATCCCGCCCGCCGCTTCTCGGGCGTGACCGCCGGGTTCGTGCTGCCGAAGAACTGGTTCGGCAAGTCGTCGCTCTACTTCGATCCCTTTGTCTGGCGCCGCCGCAATGACGTAGGCGCGTGGGGCGGCCGGATCGGGCCGGCGGAGCGTTTCTATGCCGGTGCGCGGCTGTGGGGCGATGTCGGTCGGGTCAACGTCGACTGGTCGGTCAACCATCAATGGGGGACGTATATCGACCAGGACATCGACGCCTGGCACGCCTTCTTCGCGCAGACCTATCGCCTTGGCGACAAGGCGACGGCGCCGCGGATCGGCTTCCACGCCGATTATGCGAGCGGCGGGGGCGGCTATGGCGAGGGCAAGCTTCGCAATGCCTATGCGCCGTTCGGCAACAACATCTATTACAGCTACCAGCTCTATCTAACGCCTTCGAACCTCATCACGGTGGCGCCGAACTTCACCTTCTCGCCGGCCAGGAAGTTGCGTGTCACCGCCGAGTATCAACTCGCCTGGCGCGACGACGTGCGCGACGCGGTCTATCGCGCCAACGGCCAGCCATTCGCGGGCACGCAGAACGTCGCCGACGCCAAGATCGCCGACGTCGCGCGGCTCCAGGCCGTGTGGTCGATCGCGCCGCGGCTCTCGCTGACCGCCCGCTACGAGCATCTGGCCGCAGGACCGTCGCTGACCAAGGCGGGCTATTCGAGCTCGGACTTCCTTGCGGGCTGGATCAGCTTCCGCTTCTAATCAGGATGATGGAGAGTGTGATGACCGATGCGACCGACGATCGCCGCCACCGCCTGAAATCGATCATCGGCGGGTCGACGGGCAACATGGTCGAATGGTTCGACTGGTATGTCTATTCGGCCTTCACCCTCTATTTCGCGCCGCACTTCTTTCCGCAGGGGGATCGCACCGCGCAGCTTCTGAGCGCCGCCGCGGTGTTCGCGGTGGGTTTCATCATGCGGCCGGTCGGCGCGTGGATCATGGGCATCTATGCCGACCGGCATGGGCGGAAAGCGGGGCTGACGCTGTCGGTGACGCTGATGTGCGCCGGCTCGCTCATCATCGCGCTGACGCCGGGATACGAGACGATCGGGCTGGCGGCGCCAGCGCTGTTGGTCATCGCGCGACTGATGCAGGGGCTGTCGGTCGGCGGCGAATATGGCGCGTCGGCGACGTACCTGTCGGAGATGGCCGGGCGCGATCGGCGCGGCTTCTTCTCCTCGTTCCAGTACGTCACGCTGATTTCGGGACAGCTTCTTGCCATCTCGCTGCTCCTGATTCTTCAGGCGACGATGTCGCCGGCGGCGCTGGAGGCGTGGGGATGGCGCATCCCCTTCGCGATCGGCGCGGTGCTGGCGATCGTCGTGTTCCGCATCCGCCGCGGCCTGGCCGAGACCGAGAGCTACAAGAACGCGAAAGCCGCGGGCGCGGAGAAGTCGGGCGCGCTGATGCTGCTGAAGCGCCACCCGCGTGAGTTCGGGCTGGTCATGCTGCTGACCGCGGGCGGTACGCTCGCCTTCTATGCCTATTCGATCTACATGCAGAAGTTCCTGGTCAACACCAGCGGGTTCAGCCGAGAGGCTGCGAGCCAGATCAACGCCGTCACCCTGTTCGTCTTCATGTGCCTTCAGCCGTTCGCGGGCGCGCTGTCCGACCGGGTGGGGCGCAAGCCGCTGATGATCGGCTTCGGCATCGCCGGCGTGCTGTTCACCTATCCGATCTTCGCCGCGCTGGAGCAGACGCGCGACGTTTGGACGGCGGGCGCGCTGGTGATGGCGGCGCTGGTGATCGTCACCGGCTATACCTCGATCAACGCGGTGGTGAAGGCCGAGCTGTTCCCGGCGCATGTCCGCGCGCTGGGCGTCGCGCTTCCCTATGCGCTGGCCAACACCATCTTCGGCGGGACGGCTGAGTTCGTCGCGCTGTCGTTCAAGGACAATGGCTGGGAGCGGGGCTTCTACTGGTACGTGACCGCGATGATCGGCGTGTCGTTGATCGTGTACCTCAGGATGCGCGACACGCGGGCCAACAGCGCGATCGGGGAGGACTAGACACGGGGGCAGGGCGTCACCAAAGAAGAGTGGCGCAGGCCAGGAGAGGCGGCGCCCCCTTTCACAGTCTCGAGAACCGAACATGTCCGCCGCGCCGATTGCCGTTGCCCTCGTCTCCGGGGGGCTCGATTCGATGGTGTCGGCGGCGCTGGCGCGGGAAGCGGGGTTCCGGCTGCTGGCGCTGTCGGTCGACTATAATCAGCGGCATCAGGTCGAGCTTGCCGCCGCGCGTCGCATTGCCCGCGCGCTGGGTGCCGAGCGGCACGTCGTCCTGCCGCTCGACCTCTCGGCGTTCGGCGGGTCGGCGCTGACCGCAGACATCGACGTGCCGAAGGGCGGCGTCGGCGCCGACATTCCCGTCACCTATGTGCCCGCGCGCAACACCATCTTCCTCAGCTTGGCGCTCGGCTGGGCCGAGGCGGCGGGGGCGCGCGACCTGTTCATCGGCGTCAACGCGCTCGACTATTCGGGCTATCCCGATTGCCGCCCGGAGTTCATCTCTGCGTTCGAAGGCCTGGCCGAGATCGCGACCAAGGCGGGTGTCGAGGGCGAGCCGTTCAAGATCCACGCCCCCCTCCAGCACATGACCAAGGCCGATATCGCCGCCGAGGCCGCGCGACTAGGCTTGGACGCCGGCATGAGCTGGTCCTGCTACGACCCCGCGCCCGGCGGGCTGCATTGCGGGCTGTGCGACAGCTGCCGGCTACGCTCCAAGGGGTTCGAGGAAGCGGGGCTGCCCGACCCGACCCGTTACGCCGTCCGGCCATGAGCTACGCCGTCAAGGAATTGTTCCTGACGCTTCAGGGCGAGGGATTCCATGCCGGTCGCCGCGCGGTGTTCGTGCGCTTTGCCGGCTGCAACCTCTGGTCGGGGCGTGAGGAAGACCGCGCGAGCGCGATCTGTAAGTTCTGCGATACCGATTTCGTCGGGATGGACGGCGGCGGCGGCGCGCGCTTCGCCGATGCGGCGGCGCTCGCTGCGGCAGTAGTCGAGGCGTGGGGCGAGGGTGAAGAAGGGCGCTTCGTCGTGCTGACCGGCGGCGAGCCGATGCTTCAGGTCGACGACGCGCTGATCCATGCGCTGCACGACGCGCATTTCACCATCGCGATCGAGAGCAACGGCACCTTGCCCGTCCACCCCGGCATCGATTGGGTCTGCATCAGCCCCAAGGCGGGAAGCGAGGTCGTCCAGCGCACCGGCGACGAACTGAAGCTGGTCTGGCCGCAGCCGGGCACCGACGTCGCCGAGATCGAGCGCTGGGACTTTCGTCACTTCCTCGTCCAGCCGCTGGACGACGCGGCGGGTCGTGCCAGTTGGGACGCGGCGACCGCGTTCGCGATGGAGCGACCGCGGTGGCGGTTGTCGCTCCAGACGCACAAGCTTCTGGGATTGCGGTGATGGCTCGTTCCCCAGCGGCACCTTCTAGCCCCTCCCTGGAAGGGAGGGGTTGGGGTGGGTCTGCCAGTGATGGGCTTCACCGTCCCTCGCAGGCCGACCCACCCCCGCCCCCTCCCTTCCAGGGAGGGGAGAAGCGCGCCACTTCCTGTATCGGGGCGAGCGCCTGACCCATGCACATCGCCGCTACCGCGATCGTCCTGTCGGTGCGGCCGCATGGCGAGCATGGCGCGGTGGTGCGGGCGCTGACGCCCGATGATGGCGTGCAGCCCGGCTATGTCAGGGGCGGGCGGTCGCGCGCGCTCCGGCCCGTGCTCCAGCCCGGCAACCTCATCCGCGGCGACTGGCGCGCGCGAGCCGAAACGCAGCTTGCGGCGCTGACCGTCGAGCTGGTGGAAAGCCGTGCGCCGCTGTTTGCAGAGGCGCTCCCCGCCGCTGCGATCGAGTGGCTGACGACGCTCACTGTCGCGACCCTGCCCGAGGGACAGCCTTACCCCCGCGTCCACGCCGCGCTCGATGCGGTGCTCGCCGCGGTCGAGGCCGCGCCGGCGGCGCGGGGTTGGGCAGGGCTCGTCGCTCGCTATGAACTGCTCCTCCTCGCCGAGCTCGGCTTCGGTCTCGCGCTCGACGAATGTGTCTCGACCGGCGCGCGCGACGATCTCGGATTCGTCAGCCCCAAGAGCGGCGGTGCGGTCGCGCGCGCCGCGGCGGCGGGGTACGAGGCGCGGCTGTTCCCGTTGCCGCCCTTCCTTCGCGAGGGCGGCGGTGCGCCCGGGTGGGAGGCGATCTTCGACGCGCTGGCGATCACCGGCCATTTCCTCGAACGCGACCTGATGACCGGACGGGCGGCCGAAACGCTCGCAGCGCGGACGCGACTGATCGACCGGTTGCGGCGCGCAGCCGGCTAGGGCATTGGCGCTCGCGTCAAAGGGAGGGTTCATGCCGCATCTGATCGCCGTGTTGCCGGGGGACGGCATCGGCCCCGAAGTCGCCGCCGAGGCGCGCCGCGCGCTGGAAGCAACGGGCCTGGACCTCGCCTTTGAGGAAGCGCCCGTCGGCGGCGCCGCCTATGACGCGGCGGGCCATCCGCTGCCCCCTGCAACGCTGGAGCTCGCGCGCCGCGCCGACGCGATCCTGTTCGGTGCCGTCGGCGACACCCGCTACGACAGCCTGGAACGCGCGCTTCGCCCCGAGCAGGCGATCCTGGGGCTACGCAAGGAACTGGGTCTGTTCGCCAATCTGCGTCCGGCCAAGCTGTTCAAGGGGCTGGAGGACGCCTCGGCGCTCCGGCCCGAGGTCGCCGCCGCGATCGACCTCGTTATCATCCGCGAGCTGACCGGCGACGTCTATTTCGGCCTGAAATCGCGCGGCACCAGTGCCGAGGGGCTGCGCGAGGGCCGCGACCTGATGCGCTATGACGAGGCAGAGGTCGCGCGCATCGCCCGCGTCGGGTTCGAGACCGCGCGCACCCGCCAGTCGCGCCTCTGCTCGGTGGACAAGGCCAACGTCCTCGAAACCTCGCAATTGTGGCGCGACGTGGTGATCGAGGTGGCGGCGGATTACCCCGACGTCGCGCTGACCCACATGTATGTCGACAACGCCGCGATGCAGCTCGTTCGCGACCCCGGCCAGTTCGACGTGATCGTCACCGGCAATCTGTTCGGCGACATCCTGTCGGACCAGGCGTCGATGTGCGCGGGCTCGATCGGCATGCTCCCCTCGGCCGCGCTCGGCGCCACGGGGCACGGCCTGTACGAGCCGATCCACGGCTCGGCGCCGGATATCGCCGGCCAGGGCAAGGCCAACCCTTGCGCGGCGATCCTGTCGGCGGCGATGCTGCTCCGCCACTCGCTGGGCGAGGCCGATGCGGCCGACCGTATCGAGGCGGCGGTGGCGGCGGCGATCGCCGGCGGCGGACGCACGGCGGACCTGGGCGGCAGCCTGTCGACCCGCGAAATGGCCGACCGCATCCTCGCTGGCCTCTGATGCTCGAACTCGCCGTCGTCGTCCCCGTCTTCAACGAGGCGCGGAACGTGGCGACGATGGTCGCGCGGCTGGATCAGGTGCTGGCGGGCCGCGCTTGGGAAGTCATCTTCGTCGATGACGACAGCCCGGACGGCACCGCGCAGATCGCGCGCGAGCTCGGCCAGGTCGATCCGCGCGTCCGCGTCATCCAGCGGATCGGCCGGCGCGGGCTTTCGACCGCGTGCATCGAGGGGATGTGCGCCACCGCCGCGCCGCTGGTCGCGGTGATCGACGGCGACATGCAGCATGACGAGGCGCTGCTGGCCGGCATGGCCGATGCGATGGCCGGCGACCCGTCGCTCGACCTCGTCATCGGCTCGCGCTTCGTGCCGGGCGGCGGCACCGGCGACTGGGACCGCGACCGCGTGGCGAAGTCAGAATTCGCCACCCGCCTGTCACGCCGCGTCCTCAATGCCGAGCTGTCCGACCCGATGAGCGGCTTCTTCATGATCCGCACAGACCTGTTGCGTAACCTGGTGCCAAAGCTGTCGGGGATCGGCTTCAAGATCCTGCTCGACATCATGACGGCGAGCGATCGGCCATTGCGGTTCAAGGAGTTGCCCTATGTCTTTCGCATCCGGACCGAAGGCGAGAGCAAGCTCGATCACGTGGTCGCCATGGAATATCTGATCGCGCTTTACGACCGCATGTTCGGCAAGATCGTGCCCATCCGTTTCGCGATGTTCTCGGCGATCGGGGCGCTGGGGGCCGGGGTGCACATGACCGTGCTGTCGGCGCTCTATGTCGGGCTGGGAGCCAGCTTTATCGCCGGGACGATCGTCGCGACCGTGGTCGCGATGACGTTCAACTTCTTCCTCAACAACGCGCTCACCTATCGCGATCGGCGGCTGAGGGGGGCGAAGGCGCTGGTCAACGGCTGGGTGTCGTTCTGCGTCGTCTGCTCGGTGGGCGCAGTCGCCAATGTCGGCGTCGCGGCGTTCCTCCACGATGTCCGATCGGGCTATTGGGCGCTGTCAGCCATCGCGGGGATCGTGGTGGGCGCGGTCTGGAACTTTGCGCTGTCGTCGCGCTTCACCTGGGGCCGCTACGGGCGCAAGGCGGCGGCCTGAGGCGCCGGCCCGCCGAGCCCGCTTCGCCCGACCCAACAATTCCTTGCTCCCGCCGCTGCGACCCCGCGCCTATCTCGCGGGCATGTCGCCGCGCGAACCCCACAGCCTGACCCATCTCCAGCGGCTCGAAGCCGAGAGCATCCACATCCTTCGCGAAGTGGCCGCCGAGGCCGAGCGGCCGGTGATGCTCTATTCCGTCGGCAAGGATTCGGCGGTGATGCTGCATCTGGCGCGCAAGGCCTTTTACCCCGCGCCGCCGCCGTTCCCGCTGCTCCATGTCGACACAACCTGGAAATTCCGGGCGATGTACGAGCTTCGCGATCGCATGGCGCGCGAGAGCGGGATGGAGCTGATCGTCCACCGCAATCCGGACGCGGAGGCGCGAGGGATCAATCCGTTCGATCATGGCGCGATCCACACCGACCTCTGGAAGACCGAGGGGTTGAAGCAGGCGCTCGACAAATACGGCTTCGACGTCGCCTTCGGCGGCGCGCGCCGTGACGAGGAGAAGAGCCGCGCCAAGGAGCGCGTGTTCAGCTTCCGCTCGGCCAACCACCGCTGGGACCCGAAAAATCAACGGCCTGAGCTGTGGAACCTCTATAACGCGATGAAGTCCAAGGGGGAGAGCATTCGCGTCTTCCCGATCTCGAACTGGACCGAGCTCGACGTGTGGCAGTATATCCAGCTCAACGACGTGCCGATCGTGCCGCTCTATTATGCGGCGCCGCGCCCGACCGTCGAGCGTGACGGCATGCTGCTGATGGTCGACGACGATCGCTTCCCGCTCCGCGATGGCGAGGTGCCCGTGGATCGCTCGATCCGCTTTCGCACGCTCGGCTGCTACCCGCTGACCGGCGCGGTGGAAAGCGAGGCGGCGAGCATTACCGACGTGATCCGCGAGACGCTGCTCACCACCACCAGCGAGCGGCAGGGCCGCGCGATCGACAAGGATGCCGGCGGCGCGGGCATGGAGAAGAAGAAGCAGGAGGGGTATTTTTGATGCGCCACGGAAATGCAAAGCGTTTCCGAAGCGTCAACCCCGGCGCAGGCCGGGGTCTCGTGCCGCAAACGCGACCAGAACGGCCACCGACCCCAGCCTTCGCTGGGGTGACGGGATAACCTCATGACATCTCACATCTACACCCCCGACGCGCTGATCGCCGAGGATATCGAGGCGTATCTCGCCCAGCACCAGTCGAAGTCGCTGCTGCGCTTCATCACCTGTGGCAGCGTCGATGATGGAAAATCCACGCTGATCGGGCGCTTGCTTTACGATTCTCGCACGATCTTCGAGGATCAGCTCGCCGCGCTCGAAGCGGATTCGAAACGGGTCGGCACGCAGGGGACGGAGATCGACTTCGCGCTCCTCGTCGACGGGCTTGCTGCCGAGCGCGAGCAGGGCATTACCATCGACGTCGCCTATCGCTTCTTCTCGACCGAGCGGCGCAAGTTCATCGTCGCCGATACGCCGGGACATGAGCAATACACGCGCAACATGGTGACGGGCGCGTCGACCGCCGACCTCGCCGTCATCCTGATCGACGCGCGCAAGGGCGTGCTGACGCAGACGCGGCGGCACAGTTTTCTAGCGCAGCTCGTCGGTATACGCCATGTCGTGCTGGCGGTGAACAAGATGGACCTGGTCGGTTATGACCAGGCAACCTTTGACGCGATCGTCGCGGATTACGGCGCATTTGCCGCTCAGATCGGCATCGACGCGTTCACCGCGATACCGATTTCGGGCTTTAGAGGCGACAATGTCGCGGGCGCCAGCGACAACACGCCCTGGTACACCGGCCCCAGCCTGATCGAGCATCTGGAAACCGTCGAGATCGACGGTGAGCGCGATGCCGCGCGGCCGTTCCGCATGCCGGTGCAGTGGGTCAATCGCCCCGACCTCGACTTTCGCGGCTTTGCCGGGCTGATCGCCGGCGGCACCGTGCGGCCGGGCGACAAGGTTCGCGTGCTGCCCTCGGGTCGCACGTCGACCATCGCGCGGATCGTGACGCTGGACGGCGATCTCGACGTCGCGGTCGCTGGCCAGTCGGTGACGCTGACGCTTGCCGACGAGATCGACTGTTCGCGCGGCGACGTCATCGCCGCCGCCGAGGCGCCGCCGGAAACCGCCGACCAGTTCGAGGCGACGATCGTCTGGATGGCCGACGAGGAACTGCTGCCCGGCCGCGCCTATTGGCTGAAGCTCGGCACGCAGACCGTTAGCGCGACGGTGCAGGCGCCGAAATTCCAGGTCAACGTCAATACCTTGGAGCACCTTGCTGCCAAGACGCTGGAACTTAACGCGATCGGCGTCGCGACGGTGTCGACCGACCGCCGCATCGTGTTCGAGCCCTATGCGGACTCGAAGACGCTGGGCGGCTTCATCCTGATCGACAAGCTGACCAACGCGACCGTTGCCGCGGGGATGCTCAACTTCGCGCTCCGCCGCTCGCAGAACGTCCATTGGCAGGCGACCGAGGTGACGCGCGAGAGCCGCGTGGCGCTCAAGAACCAGCAGCCGGCGGTGCTGTGGTTCACCGGCCTGTCCGGCGCGGGCAAGTCGACGATCGCCAACCTCGTCGAGAAGAAGCTGGCGCGGATGAACCGCCACACCTTCCTCCTCGATGGCGACAATGTGCGGCACGGGCTCAACAAGGATCTTGGCTTCACCGACGCCGATCGCGTGGAGAATATTCGCCGCGTCGGCGAGGTGGCGAAGCTGATGACCGATGCCGGGTTGATCGTCATCACCGCCTTCATCTCGCCCTTCAGCGCCGAGCGCGACATGGTGCGCGCGATGATGGCGCCGGGCGAGTTCGTCGAGGTCCACATCGACACGCCGCTTGCCGAGGCGGAGGCGCGCGACGTGAAGGGCCTCTATGCCAAGGCGCGATCGGGGGCGCTGAAGAACTTCACCGGCATCGACAGCCCCTATGAGGCGCCCGACGCGCCCGAGATCCGCATCGATACGACCGTGCTTTCTCCGGAGGAGGCCGCCGACCTGATCGTCGCGAAACTGATCCCATGATGACCGACGGCGAACTCGCCGCGCATCTGGCGGACGTCGCCGGGCGGCTGCTGCTCGAGGTCCGGGCATCGGGCGTGTTCGCGGGCGCGGCGCTGGGCGCGGCGGGCGACCGTACCGCCAACGAGTTCCTCGTGCACGCGGTCCGTGCGGCGCGCCCCGACGACGGGCTGCTATCCGAAGAGATGAAGTGCGACGGCACCCGGCTCGCCAAGTCGCGCGTCTGGATCATCGACCCCGTCGACGGCACTCGCGAATACGGTGAGGCGCGCGCCGACTGGGCGGTGCATGTCGGCCTGTCGATCGACGGCGTGCCGAGCGTCGGAGCGGTGGCACTTCCCGGGGCAGGGAGAGTGCTGCGGTCCGACAGGCCGCAGCCGCTCGGCCCCCTCGGCCGACCGCCGCGCATGGTCGTCAGCCGCAGCCGCCCGCCGGCCGAGGCGCTGCGCGTGGCGGAGGCGATCGGCGCCGAGCTCGTGCCGATGGGCTCGGCCGGCGCCAAGGCGATGGCGGTGGTGACGGGTGAGGCGGACCTCTACCTTCACTCGGGCGGCCAATATGAGTGGGATTCGATGGCGCCGGTCGCGGTGGCGCTGGCGCATGGGCTGCACTGCTCGCGCCTGGATGGTTCGCCGCTGACGTACAACAATGCCGATGTGTACCTGCCCGACCTGAAGATCGTGCGGCCCGAGTTGGTGGGGGCGGTGAGGGCGGCGTTGGACGAGACCGCCGCCTAACAAGATTCGTTCGTCCTGAGCTTGTCGAAGGACGTGCCGCAGGCGAAGCGCTTTGGAACACGTGCTTCGACAGGCTCAGCGCGAACCGCGAAGGGGGATGTGACAGTCCCGAGTCACGCCTCCGCCAACCCGTCACGCCCACGTCATTATAATGCAGCGCGGGCTTCATGCCGCGCGCGCAACGCGCCCCCGACAACAGTTCAACCAGGGGGTCTCCAATGAAATTGCGCCTTTCGGCAGCCGCGATGCTGCTCGCCTCGGTCGCGAGCTCGGCGCTCGCCCAGTCGTCGGTTCAGGATGCGGATGCCGCGCCGGACAGCCGCGCCGACGCCTCGAACGACATCCTCGTCACCGCGCAGAAGATCGAGCAGCGCGCGGTGGACGTGCCGATCACGATCTCGGCCGTCTCCGGCGAGCGCATCCGCGAACTCGGCGTCGGCGACCTGGACGAGCTATCCAACTACATCCCCGGCCTCAACATCCAGGAGCAGAGCGCCAACAATCCCGGCATCGTCATCCGCGGCATCACCTCTGATTCGGGGTCGGCGCAGCAGGGGCCGCGCGTCACGCTCTATTACAACGGCATCGACATCTCGCGCTCGCGCGGCAGCTATCAGGCGATCTACGACCTCGAACGGGTCGAGGTCATCAAGGGGCCGCAGGCGACGCTGTTCGGCACCGCCAGCGCGATCGGCGCGATCAGCCTGACTTCGACGCGCCCGCGCGAAGGGTTCTCCGGCGCGATCACCGGCGGCTACGGTAATTTCGACCAGGCGCTCGTCTCCGGCTTCATCAACGCCGGCAGCGATAAGGTCGCGGGCCGAGTCGCGTTCGAATGGAAGCGCCGCGGCGGCTATGTCGAGAACCTGTCGCCGCGCCAGGAAAAGGAGCTCTACGCGCAGGATCAGCTGGGCGTCCGCGCCTCGCTGCGCTTCACGCCGACCGAGGATCTCACGATCGACCTGATCGGCACCTATGACCGGCAGCGGAACGGCGGCACGCCCTTCATCTCGCGTCGACTGCCGACCGAAGCGGGGCCGGGCAATCCGTTCGGCGCGGCCAATCTCGGCGGCTCGCCGCTATCGGCCGAGGTGCTGGGCGACGACCAGCTTGGCCTGACGCGCGACGTCTATGACGCCAACCTGACCGCGTCGTGGGACTTTGCCGACGGCTGGAACTTCACCACCGTAAACGGCTATCGCAAGTTCGACAGCAACGAGGTGTTCGACGCCGACGGCTCGGCCGCCTGGTTCCTGGAGTTCGCCGAGGATGCGCGCGGCTGGCAGGCGAGCCACGAGGGTCGCTTCAGCTACAGCGACCCCCAATGGCGCGCGCAGTTCGGCTGGAACGTGTTCGTCGAGGACAATTTCCAGCGCGTGCCCTTCTCGAGCGAGGAGGGGACGTTCCTTCAGTGCGCCGCGACCCTGCTGGGGCAGGGCCGTCCGGTCCCGACGCTCGGCTGCATCAATGCGGCCGGCGTTGTCGAGGCCGCGCGGGTGACGGCGCTCGCGACCGGCGGCCGTGTCACGCAGATCCCGTACAGCTCCGAGTTCAAGAACATCGGCCAGAACGATGCGTACTCGATGTTCGCCGACACCACCTGGATCCCGGTGCCGCAGCTCGAGCTGACCGCGGGTGCGCGCGTGCTGATCGAGCAGCGCAAGTCGGGGTACACGACGCGCGTGCCGCGGCCGGTGCTCAACCCGACCGCCTTTTCGCTGGTCCCGGGCCAGATCGACACCGCGGGCCTGACCTTCTGGCGGCAGAAGAGCTTCGCCGCGGTGCTGCCGCGCTTCAATGCGCTGCTGCGCCTATCCGACGCCATCAACGTGTTCGGCACGGTGTCTAAGGGTCGCCGCTCGCCGGTGGTCCAGCTCGACGCACAGCGGACGACGGTGGCCCCCGGCAGCTTCCTCGTCAGCCCGCGCCTCCAGCTCGTCAACGAGGAGAATGTCTGGAACTACGAGGCGGGGCTCAAGGGTTCGGTCGGCATCGCCTCGGGCTCGGTCGGCGTCTATTACCAGAAGTATGACGGTTTCCAGGTGAGCGTGCTCGGCGCCGACGGCGTCGCGCGCACGCAGAGCGCGGGCACCGCCAGCAATTTGGGCGTCGAGGCCGAGCTGACGGTGCGGCCGACCCGCTGGTTCAGCCTGTTCGGCAATGTCGGCTATATCGATGGCGGCATCGACGAGGATAACAGCTTTGCCCCGCAATTCTCGGGCGCGCGCTTCCGGCTCCAGCCCGAGTGGCAGGCCGCGGGCGGCTTCACGATCGACGCGCCGCTGGGCGGGGGCATGCGCCTGTTCGCGACGCCCAGCGTCACCTATCGCAGCCGCATCTTCTTCGAAGTGCCGAACAACATCGCACTGTCGCAGGGGCCGGTGACGTTGGTCAATGCGCGCGCGGGGGTGAGCTTCGCCGACGAGCGGTTCGAGCTGGCCGGGTTCATCCGCAACGCGACGAACAAGGACTATCTGCTCGACGCGGGCAATACGGGCGGCAGCTTCGGCACGCCGACCTTCATTCCCGCGGAACCGCGCTTCTATGGCGGGCAGATCACCGCCCGCTTCTGATCGGCTGACCAAAGGAAAGGCCCCCGCCGCGGGTTTGCGGCGGGGGCCCTTTCCTTGCCCGCGAAGGACGATCAGCGCGGCGTGTAGGCGCCCGGCGGCGGCGGCTGGAGGTCGTTGTCGACCTCCGGCACGTCGATGATGCCGCGACCGACATGGCTGCGCGAGCGGCTGTACGCGAAGTACACGACGATGCCGATCACCGCCCACACCGCGAACAACAGCTTGCTGTGCCCATCCAGGCTCCAGAACAGATAGATGCAGCCGAGGATCGACAGCGGCGCGACGATCATCACCGCTGGGGTGCGGAACGGCCGCTTGCGCGACGGATCGGTGCGGCGGAGCACCAGCACCGCGAACGACACCGCCGCAAAGGCGAACAGCGTGCCCGAGTTCGAGATGTTGGCGAGCGCGCCGACAGGGAAGAACGCCGCGAACAGCGACACCGCGATGCCGGTGATGATGGTGATGACGTGCGGCGTGTGGAACTTGGGGTGGATGCGGCTGAACATCGCCGGCAGCAGGCCGTCGCGGCTCATCGTAAAGAAGATGCGGGTCTGGCCGAACATCATCATCAGGATGACCGAGGGGAGGGCGAGGATCGCCGCCAGGCCGATCAGGTTGCCGATCTGCGGCCAGCCGATCTCGCGCAGCACGAACGCCAGCGCTTCCTTCGAACAGACCACGTCCTTCGCGCCCTCCGCCGCGCGCGCGGCGCACTCTTGGGCGAGGCCCGGGCTGCCGGGCTCGAGGATGCCGCCGAGCGCGCTCATCACCGGCTGCGCGCTGATGCCCGGCGCGCCGATGACGCCTGCGGAGACGAGGATGTAAAAGATGGTGCAGAAGCCCAGGCTGCCGATCAGGCCGATCGGCATGTTGCGCTGCGGATTCTTGGTTTCCTCCGCCGCGGTCGAGACCGCGTCGAATCCGACATAGGCGAAGAAGATCGATGCGGCGGCGGCCGAAATGCCGCCGAAGCCTAGCGGCGAGAAGGGCTCGAACTGTTCCATCCGCATGACCGGAATGGCGAGGATGATGAACAGGGTCAGCGCGATGACCTTGATGCCGACCAGGATGGCGTTGATCGTCGCCGACTCCTTGGTTCCGATCACCAGGAGCCAGGTGACCAGCCCCGCGATCACCATCGCCGGCAGGTTGATGACGCCGCCGTCGAGCGGCCCGAGCACCAGCGTGTTCGGGATGTCGATCCCGAAACTGTGTTCGATATAGCCGATCATGTAGCCGGACCATCCGACCGACACGGCGCCCGCGGCGACCGCATATTCGAGGATCAGCGCCCAGCCGACCATCCAGGCGATCAGCTCGCCCATCACCGCATAGCTATAGGTATAGGCGGAGCCCGAAACGGGGACCATCGCCGCCATCTCGGCGTAGCAGAGCGCGGCGACCGCGCAGACCAGGCCAGCGATGACGAAGGAGATCATCATGCCCGGCCCGGCCTTCTGCGCCGCTTCCGCCGTCAGCACGAAGATGCCGGTGCCGATGACCGCGCCGACGCCCAGCATCGTCAATTGGAAGGCGCCGAGCGACCGTGTCAGTGATTTCTTTTCGGCGGTCGCCAGAATGGCGTCGAGAGGCTTCACGCGCCCGAATAGCATACAGGGGTCCCCTAGGGTGCGGCCTGTTCCCGGCCGCGATCTGAAAGGCGCGAGCCTAATGGCAAAAGTTCCGCTTGCAACCGCCAAAAGTGCGCTTGTCCGTTGGGGTACGGGCGCGGCGGTCGTTTGCCGCGCGGCGTGAACTCGTTGTTCGCTGCCTAACGCGCGATCATTGGCCCGAGCGGCCCGCCCGCGAAGACGTGCATGTGTAGGTGCGGCACTTCCTGTCCGGCATCGCCGCCGGTGTTGGCGAGCAGGCGATAGCCCCGCCCCACGTGCTCGCGCGCGACATGGCCGATGGCGCGGATGAAGCCGGCGATCTCCGCATCGCTCGCCCGCGCGCTGAAATCGTCCCAGCTGACATAGGGCCCCTTGGGAATGACGAGGACATGCACCGGCGCCTGGGGGGCGATGTCGTGGAACGCAAGGGCGTGCTCGTCCTCGTACACGCGGTTCGCCGGGATCTCGCCGCGCAGGATCCGGGCGAAGATGTTGCCGTCGTCATAGGGCTGTGTCGCGTCGATCGGCATGTCAGAAGGCTCCGGTGGCGGGGGGCAGCGGGCGCGGGCGGCCGGGTTCGCCTCGTCGGGCTTCAGCGGTGCGGGACCGGCGGGCTTGGTGTCGGCGACCGGCGGCGGCGGCGGGGGGCGGAGCGGGTACCGGCTCGGGCGGGGGCGCAGTGCGTGCGGCCTTTCGGCGAGGCCCGAAAGCCCCTCGCGCCGCGCGAGCTCGGCACGGACGTCGTCCAGGCGAAGGCCCGCATCGACGAGCAGGACAATGAGGTGGAAGATGAGGTCGGCCGCCTCGCCCTTCAGCGCGTTGCGGTCGCCCTGAACCGCGGCGATCGCGGCCTCGACCGCTTCCTCGCCGACCTTCTGCGCGATCTTGGGACGGCCCTTCTCGAACAGGGCGGCGACGTAGCTCGCCTTGGCATCGCCGCCGCGGCGGCTGCGGATGACGGCTTCGAGCGCGTCGAGCGTGTCGGTGTCGGTCATGGCGCCCTCGCTGGGCGCGCGCGGGGTCGGTTGTCAACGCCCGCGCCGCCGGACGAGGCCGGCGGCGCGGGCGAAGCGGTCAGCGGCGACGACGACGCGCGATGGCGAGACCGGCGACGCCCAGGCCGAACAGGCCGAGCGCGGCGGGCGCCGGCACGGGCGTCGGCTGGCTGCCGCCGCTGCCGCCCGACGAGGACGACGGCGGCGCCGTCGGCGGCTTGTCGTAAGCGATGGCGGCGGCAGACGAGAGGCCCATCGCGGCGGCGATGGCGAGATGACGGAGCTTCATGGACAATCCCCCAGAGTTGACGAAGATGCCGTTAAGCAATCGTCATGCCGGATGGGCGATCGCCGCAATCGCAGGAACTTAGCGCAACGGCCTGTTCGCGATTGTAAGCTCAGCCGACAGGCGAACGGACGGCGATGCCTGCCTCGGCCAGCGCGCGGTGCGCGTCGGCGATGCTCGCCTCGCCAAAGTGGAAGATCGAGGCGGCGAGCACGGCGCTGGCATGACCGTCGCGCACGCCCGCGACCAGATCGTCCAGCCCCCCGACGCCGCCGCTCGCCACGACGGGCACCGGCACCTGGTCGGCGATCGTGCGGATGAGGTCGAGGTCGTAGCCGCTCTTGGTCCCGTCGCGGTCCATTGACGTGACGAGCAGTTCGCCCGCACCGAGCTGGACCAGCCGCAGCGCATGCTCGACCGCGTCGATGCCGGTCGCGCGGCGGCCGCCGTGGGTGAACACCTCCCAGCGATCCTCGACCCGCCGCGCATCGACCGACGCGACGACGCACTGGCTGCCGAAGCGCTCGGCGATGTCGGCGACCACTTCGGGCCGTGCGACCGCCGCCGAATTGACCGCCACCTTGTCGGCGCCCGCCAGCAGCAGCGCACGCGCGTCCTGCGCCGACCGCACCCCGCCGCCGACGGTCAGCGGCATGAAGCACACCTCGGCGGTGCGCCGCACGACGTCGAGGATCGTGCCGCGCGCCTCATGGCTGGCGGTGATGTCCAGGAAGCAGAGCTCGTCCGCGCCCGCCGCATCGTATGCGCGCGCCTGTTCGACCGGATCGCCCGCATCGATCAAATCGACGAAGTTGACGCCCTTCACCACGCGCCCTTCCGCGACGTCGAGGCAGGGAATGACGCGCGCGCGCACGCTCATGCGGCGGCGACCCGGATCGCTTCGGCCAGATCGAGGCGACCGTCATACAATGCGCGCCCGGTGATGACGCCGGTGACGCCATCGCCGACATGCGGCTTGAGCGCGTGGATGTCCTCGATCCCCGCGACCCCGCCCGAGGCGATGACCGGGATCGACACCGCGCGGGCAAGCGCGACCGTCGCCTCGACATTACAGCCCTTGAGCAGCCCGTCACGGCCGACGTCGGTGAAGAGAAGCGCGGCGACGCCCGCATCCTCGAACCGGCGCGCGAGATCCTCGACCGTGACGTCGGAAACGTCGGCCCAACCATGCGTCGCCACCATGCCGCCGCGCGCATCGACTGCGACGACGATCGCGCCGGGGTGCGCGCGCGCCGCCGCCTTGACGAAGTCGGGATCGTTGAGCGCCGCCGTGCCGATGACGACGCGCGCGACGCCGAGCGCCAGCCATCCCTCGACCGCCGCGATGTCGCGAATGCCGCCACCCACCTGAACCCGGCCGGGAAAGGCGGCGACCGCGGCCCGCACCGCCTCGCCATTGACCGACGCGCCCGCGAACGCGCCATCAAGATCGACGACGTGGAGGTGATCGGCGCCCGCCTCGGCGAACAGCCGCGCCTGCGCCGCGGGATCGTCGCCATAAACGGTGGCGCGGTCCATATCGCCCTCGGCCAGCCGCACGACCTGCCCCTGCTTGAGGTCGATCGCGGGGAAGATCGTCAGGGCCGCCATTCGAGGAACCTTTCGAGCAGCGCGATGCCGTATCGCTGGCTCTTTTCGGGGTGGAACTGGATACCGATAAAATTGTCGCGCCCGATCGCCGCGGTGACCTGGCCGCCATGATCGGTGGTCGCGAGCACGTCGCCACCGCTGAACGCATAGCTGTGAAGAAAATAGGCCTCGCCTGGCTCGATCAGCGGATGGGGGCGGGCAGGGACGACGTCGTTCCAGCCCATGTGCGGCACGCGGATGCCGGGCGCGTCGGGGATCCGCGCGACGCTCCCCTCGATCCAGCCGAGGCCGGCATGGACGCCCATTTCCTCGCCGGTCGTCGCCATCAACTGCATGCCGACGCAGATGCCGAGGAACGGCACGCCGCCGTTGAGCGCCCGCGCGGCCATCGCCTCGACCATCCCGTCGAGCGCGAGAAGGCCATCGCGGCACGCGGCAAAGGCGCCGACGCCGGGAAGGACAATGCGGTCGGCCGCGGCGACGACGTCGGGATCGGCGGTGATCGCGATATCGGTCGCGCCGGCGGCCTTCAGCGCGTTATGGACGGAATGGAGATTGCCCGCGCCATAATCGATGAGGGCGAGGGTCATCGTCCCCCCTCCCGCTTGCGGGAGGGGCAGGGGGTGGGAAGGTCAGGGGCGGCGGCATCAGAGAAGGCCCACCCCCGACCCCTTTCGCAAGCGGAAGGGGGGAAGAGGCGGCCTCTCACCCCAACACGTCCGCCAGGGCATCCGCCGCCAGGTTGGCCGGGAAGCCGACCAGTTCCAACGTCGCGCCGCCGCCGGTCACGAACGGATCGCTCTTGGCGACCGGCTCGACATGCTCGGGCAGGCCGCGGAACAGGAGGACGCCGCCCGTCGCATCGTCGCGCCGCCCCGCCAGGATCATCACGCCCGCGTCGATCGCCTCGCGGATCCACTCGACATGCGCGGGACGCAGCCGCTCGATCGCGTCCATGTCGACATAGGTGAGCAGCACCAGCGTCATCGGGGTGGCGGGTCGGATCATCAGAGCACGCCCTTGGTCGAGGGGATGGCGTCGGCCTTGCGCGGGTCGATCTCGACCGCCTCGCGAAGCGCCCGGGCGAGGCCCTTGAATGCCGCCTCGGCGATGTGGTGGTTGTTCTCGCCGTACAGCGTCTCGACGTGGAGCGTCAGGCCGGCGGTCTGCGCAAAGCTGTGGAACCAGTGCTGGAACAGCTCGGTGTCCATCTCGCCCAGCCGGGTCTGCGTGAACTGTGTCTTCCAGACGAGCCAGGGGCGCCCGGAGATGTCCAGCGCCACGCGCGTCAGCGTCTCGTCCATCGGCGACAGCGCGTCGGCATAGCGGCGGATGCCGCGCTTGTCGCCCAGCGCCTTGGCCACCGCCTCGCCCAGCGCCAGCGCCGAATCCTCGACGGTGTGATGCTGGTCGATGTGGAGATCGCCCTGACATTTCAGGCGGATGTCGATCAGCGAGTGGCGCGACAGCTGCTCAAGCATGTGATCGAAGAAGCCGATGCCGGTCTCGACCTCGTACCGGCCGGTGCCGTCGAGATTGATCTCGGCCTCGATCCGCGTCTCGCTGGTGTTGCGGGTGACTGTGGCGGTGCGCATGGCCGCTCCCCATAACGGCTCCGCGCGGCCATGCAATCACACGCGCGCGCTTGACCACGGGGGCAGGGGCGCTAGCTAGGGGGCATGACCGGCACCATCCCCGACAGCCTGATTCCGTACGACGAAATCGTGCAGGAGGCGCTGCGCGCCGTGGTGGGCCGCGTGCTCGGCACCGTCGCGTCGACCGGGGGCCTGCCCGGCACCCACCATTTCTATATCACCTTCAAAACGCAGGCACCCGGCGTCGATATTCCGCAGCGGCTGATCGACCGGTTCCCGGACGAAATGACGATCGTCCTCCAGCACCGCTATTGGGACCTCAAGGTCACCGACAGCCGCTTTTCGGTGGGCCTGAGCTTCAACCAGGTGCCGTCGATCCTCGACATTCCCTTCTCGGCGATCACCGGCTTTCACGACCCCGCGGTCAATTTCGAGCTCCGCTTCCAGGCCTCCGACGTCGTCGAGGACGCCGAGCACGAGCCGGCCGAGAACGACGGCGACGCGGCGCGCGCGGCGCCGGTCGACGACGGATCGAACGTCGTGTCGGTGGACTTCAAGCGGAAGAAATAGAGACGGGGCGGAGGTTCGCCGCCAGAGTGCGATGACGGAGCGGGGGTGACGGTCAGTCCTGTGGACGGTCGCGATGTGCCATTGGCCGCACGCGTACGCCGAGGCTGATGACGAGCGGCCAGAACAAGGTGTTGCCAATGTCGGTCAGCGTGTCGTGGACGCGCAGGCCGTAGTGGAGATAGTCGAGCAGCTCGTTGCCGAACTCCGCTGCGACCACGGCCCAGAACGGGATGAAGGTGCCGAGCGAGCGCTTCGACACCAGTCGGACGATCAGCAGGATCGCCATACCCGCATGAATGTGGAGGATCGCGTCGGGCAGACCGGTGCCGTCGCCGATCCAGATGATCCAGTCGTGATAGATGCCCGGGATGTCCATCGCGCGCCCATGCACCGTTTGGCGGGCCGGGCAAAGCGCTAGCGGTTAGTGGCCGTAGCGCTTGATCCCGCGTCGACGCAGCTTTTCGCGGCGACGTTGGTTCAGCGTTACCACCAACCATGGCACGGCAACCGCGACGATCGCGGCGATCAGGCCATAGGCGACGACTTCACGAGTGGTGTCGAACAAG
The DNA here is from genome assembly GCF_032391395.1 of Sphingomonas sp. Y38-1Y. NCBI lineage: Bacteria > Pseudomonadati > Pseudomonadota > Alphaproteobacteria > Sphingomonadales > Sphingomonadaceae > Sphingomonas > Sphingomonas sp. Y38-1Y. The sequence goes on along the minus strand of NZ_CP135916.1, from coordinate 2,680,460 downwards.
CACGGGCTCCAAGTTCGGAAAATCGGATGAACGGTTCATCCTCACCATGACACGACGCGGCGCACAAGCGCGAACGGTCCGTTTTCGCGCAAATCGGCCTGCGTTTCAAACGCTTTGCCGGTTGGTGCGAAGCAACAATCATATCCGGTTCATTTTGGGCGCAATTGTGCCTTGCCCCAGACTTTAGGAGCGACGATGACCGAGACACGAACCGAAACCGACTCGATCGGTGCGATCGAGGTGCCCGCTACCGCCTATTGGGGGGCGCAAACGCAGCGTTCGATTGAGAACTTCCCCTTCGGATCGATGGAGCGGATGCCGATCGGCATCGTCCACGCGCTCGCGCTGGTGAAGCAGGCGGCGGCGCGGGTGAACCGGCGGCACGGGCTGGCGGCGGAAAAGGCCGACGCGATCGAGACGGCAGCCGCCGAAGTCGCGGGGGGCGCACTGGACGACCAGTTTCCGCTCGTCATCTGGCAGACGGGAAGCGGCACCCAGACCAACATGAACGTCAACGAGGTGATTGCCGGCCGCGCCAATGAGGCGCTGACGGGAGCGCGCGGCGGCAAGTCGCCCGTCCACCCCAATGACGACGTGAACCGCGGCCAGTCGTCCAACGACAGCTTCCCGACCGCGCTCCACATCGCCGCGAGCCTGGCGGCGCACCAGCGGCTGTTCCCCGCGCTCGATCGCCTTCGCAGCGCGATCGAGGCGAAGGCGGCGGCGTGGGATGACATCGTCAAGATCGGCCGCACGCATCTTCAGGACGCGACGCCGCTGACGCTGGGGCAGGAGTTTTCGGGCTATGCCAACCAGCTCTATCGGGCAGGGCGACGGATCGAGCCGGCGATCGAGCATGGCACCAACCGGCTGGCGCAGGGCGGCACCGCGGTCGGCACCGGCCTCAACGCACCGCAAGGCTTCGCGCGCGATTTCTGTGCGGAGATGCGCGCGTTGACCGGCATCGCCTTTGCGCCGGCTGAGAACGCGTTCGAGGCGCTGGCATCGAACGATCCGCTCGTCCACCTGTCCGGCACGCTCAACACGCTGGCGGTCGCGCTGACCAAGATCGCCAACGACATTCGCCTGCTGGGCTCCGGCCCGCGCTCCGGCCTGGGCGAGATCGACCTGCCCGCCAACGAGCCCGGCAGTTCGATCATGCCCGGCAAGGTCAATCCGACGCAGTGCGAGATGCTGACGATGGTCGCGGCGCAGGTGATGGGCAACCATGCGGCGATCACGATTGGCGGGCTTCAGGGCCATCTGGAGCTCAACGTGTTCAAGCCGCTGATCGGTGCCAACGTGCTCCGCTCGATCGACCTGCTCGCGACCGGGATGGAGGGCTTCGCCGAGCGCTGCGTCGACGGACTGGAGGCGAACGAGCGGCGGATCGCCGAACTGGTCGAGCGATCGTTGATGCTCGTCACCGCGCTGGCGCCCGAGATCGGCTATGACAATGCCGCCAAGATCGCCAAGCATGCTCATGTCGAAGGGCTGACGCTCAAGGAAGCCGGACTGGCGCTTGGCCTGGTCGACGAGGCGACGTTCGACCGGGTGGTACGGCCGGAGACGATGGTCGGTCGCTGACGGAACCGCGCCGCGCCGCTGCCGTTCAGAACGCTCACGTAACGCGAAGAGGGTTTCCCATGGGTGCGACGACTATCGGCGCGATCGTCGGAGCGGCGATCGACGGGATGAGCGGTGACGACGGCGTCGGCGACGGCGCGGTAATCGGCGCGATCACCGCCAACGTCCTGAAGGTCGCGGTACCCGTCGTGCTGACCTACGCCGTCGGCTGGGCGGTGCTGCGCGGACTGGGTCAGGCGTTCGACACGATCACGGGCAAGGAGCAACAGGCATGATCAAGCAAATCATCGGTGCGCTGGTCGGGCGCGAGATCGATCGCCGGGATGGCCGCGGCGGCATGAAGGGTGCGGCGGTCGGCTATGCCGCGGGTAGCGTCCTACGCCGCATGGGCCCGCTCGGCACCGCACTCGGCGCCGCCTATGTCGGTAAGAAGATGTACGACCGGCGCAAGGGTCGCCGCGTCGTCTGACGGAGCGTCGTCTGACAGGCGAGGGGCGGGCAGGGGTACTTGACCTTGCTCGCCTCTGCCCGCCAAAGGCGACCATGGTGCATTCGACCGACTCCGATCCCCATGGCATGAAGCGCCGCGGGGTTTTGTTCGTCCTTTCCTCGCCCTCCGGGGCGGGCAAGTCGACGATCGCGCGCAAGCTGCTGGCCGAGGACGCCGACCTGCAGATGTCGGTGTCGGCGACGACGCGGCCGATGCGGCCAGGCGAAGTCGACGGGCGCGATTATCACTTCGTCGATCTCGAGCGGTTTCGCGCCATGGTCGCGAACCACGAGTTCCTCGAATGGGCGCATGTCTTCGACCATCGCTACGGCACGCCGCGCGAGCAGGTGGAGGACATCCTCGCCTCCGGCCGTGACGTGCTGTTCGACATCGACTGGCAGGGCGCACAGCAGCTGTTCCAGATCGCCGGCGGCGACGTCGTCCGCGTCTTCATCCTGCCGCCCTCGATGGAGGAACTGCACCGCCGCCTGATCGCGCGCGCGACCGACAGCGAGGCCGTGATCGACGCCCGGATGGGACGCGCCGCGGCCGAGGTCAGCCACTGGGACGGTTATGACTATGTGCTCGTCAACGACGATGTCGAGCATTGCTATGAGTGCGTGCGCACGATCCTGAAGGCCGAGCGGCTCAAGCGGTCGCGCCAGACCGGGCTGATCGGCTTCATCCGCTCGATGCTCAAGAACTGACGCGCGTCGCCGCGTGCGCCTGTGCGCGCGCGATCAGATGGTCGAGATCCTCGCGCGCGATGTCGAAGCTTTCGTGCATGTCCGTAAGCGCGGCGTCGATGTCGCTCGCCTCGATCGCTGGCGCGGGCGGTGCCGGGCGCATCGCCGACGCGGCGGCGGGGACGTGCGGATAGGAGCGGGCGGTCGCGCGGTGGACGAACATCGCGATCGAGACCAACGCTATCGAATTGATCGCCACCGGCGCAAAGGCGAAGCCATAGCCCGCGGCGTGGATCGCCGGACCGCCGATCACCGCGGTCAGCGCCGCCGCCCCGCCCGGTGGATGCAGGCAGCGCAGCAGCGACATGACGAGGATCGCGCCGCCCACCGCCAGCCCGGCGGCGAGCACCGGATCGGGCACCAGCCGCCACATCGCGACGCCCACTAGCGTCGAGATAACGTTGCCGCCCACCACCGGCCAGGGCTGAGCCAGCGGGCTGGCCGGCACCGCAAAGACCAGCACTGCCGAGGCGCCGAGCGGCGCGACGATCACGGGCAGGTCCGCGGCGCCAAGCGGCAGCTGCGTGCAGACCACGATGGTCAGTGCGATCCCGATCGCCGCGCCCGCACAGGCGATCAGCCGCTCGGTCAGCGTGGCACCGGCGAGCAGGGGGCGGAACAGACGGATCATCAGGCGGCTTTCGCGGAGAAGGCGCGGGCGAGCAATTCAGGATTGTTTGGGTGCGGCGAAACGGGGGTTCCACCAGAAAGTTCGAATTAGACCCTTCTCCGTTCGCCTTGAGCTTGTCGAAGGGCGTGCCTGGGACACGTGCTTCGACAGGCTCAGCACGAACGGCCTAGATTTCATGCCCTCGTCGATCTGGAGTCAGGGCCAAATTCAGGTCAGGCCAGCGCTTCCAGGAACCGCACCGCGCCATCGAACTCGGCCTTGCGCCCCGCCTCGGCCTGGGTGGCGAGTTCGTCTTCGCCCCATTGCTCGACCTGCCATGCCTCATCGACCTGGCTTGCCGTCCAGATCGCCTCGGCATCGAACGCCCGTTCCGCGAGCGCCAGCGCCATCACCAGCGATCCGGTGATCGACGTCACGATCGACAGCGGTGCGAGTTCGAACGGATCGCGCGCCGCGACCGCGTGGGTAAGCCGCGCCAGCGTGGCGGGCGGCTGCGCGACGTGCATCACGCCCGCCGTCACCTCGAAATGCACGTCGTAGCGACCGCGCGCCCAGTCGAGCAGCGGGTCCCAGGCGGCCGCCTGACGCTCGACCAGCGCCTGCGGGGCTTCGGCGCGGTAGCAGGTGAGGTCGCTCTCGCCATAGTGTGCGATGCCCGTGGCAAAGGTCGCGGGATCGGGCGCCACGCGATCGATTGCGGCGTTGGCGAGGCCGGTGAGCGGCATCGCGCGCGGGTCGATTTCGCCCTCGACCGCCCGCCACTCCCCGGCGATCGCGTCGGCGAGTGTGCGGCTCGGCAGGATCAGCGGCGTGCGGCCGGGCGTGCGGATGGGCCTGGCGTCGAGCATGACCTGATGCCCGCCATCGGCCGCCTCGATCGCGACTTCGCTCCAGAAGCGCTTCATGGCGCGGGCGGCGTCCGCCAGCGGCGGGCGAGTGCGCGCGGCACCACCGCCATCACCCACAAGGCGGCGAGCACGATCGCGAAGCCCAGAATCTGCTGCGGCAACTGGTTCGATCGACCCATGATGACAAGGCCGAGGAGCGCACCGCCCACCGGCACGATCCGCGCCAGCGTCATCAGATAATAGCGGCCCATCGCCGGATCGCGCGGCGGCTTTGCGGAAGGGGGTTTGGCCATGATCTTCTAATAGGTGCCCTGTGCCAGCCGTACCAGTTCGCTGGCGTGGTCGGCGACGGCGAGCGCGCCCGCGTCGCGCAATTCGTCGGCCGCATGATAGCCCCAGGCGACGCCGATCGGCCGCGTTCCGGCGGCCAGCCCCATCGCCATGTCGAAGCTCGTATCGCCGATCATCACCGTCGTTTCCGGCGTCGCGCCAACCTCCGCCATCGCCGCGTGGAGCATGGCGGGGTGCGGCTTGGACGGGTGGCGATCGGCGGTCTGGAGCGTGACGAAGCGGCGGGAGAGGCCGTGATGCGCGAGCACCAGCGACAGCCCGCGATCGGACTTGCCCGTCGCGACACCCAGCCGCCAGCCCGCCGCCTCGAACGCGTCGATCGCCTCGGCAATGCCGTCGAATAGCGGCTCGTTCAGCAGGCCGCCATTGCCGCGCAGCGCCTGGAACGCGCGCTTATAATCCTCGGCCATGTCACGGTGCTGCGCGGGCTCCGCATCGGGGAGCAGCGCGGCGATCGCCTCGACCAGGCTCAGTCCAACGATGCGGCGGATGTCGGCGCGGGCGGGCGCGGGGATGCCGTGGCCGGCGAAGCAGCGCTCCATCGCCAGGCAGATGTTCGCCTGGCTGTCGACCAGCGTGCCGTCGCAGTCGAAGACCGCGAGGCGCCGGGTCAACCGCGCCCCCGACCGCGCCGTTCGCCGCGACGTTCCTTGCGCACCTGCTTGGCATGGGCGCGTGCCTTGGCCTTCTTGACCTCCCGCGTGGCGGGCGGCGGGCTGTCGTCGACGCGGACGTCGCCCAGCGCCAGGTCGAAGCCGAGCATCGCCATCGAATCGGCGAAGTGCGACGGCAGCTCGGCCGTCACCTCCAGCTTGCCCCCATCGGGATGGTCAATGCGGATGCGGCGCGCATGGAGGTGCATCTTGCGGCTGACCCCGCCGGTCAGAAAGCTTTCCTGCCCGCCATATTTGCCGTCGCCAACGATGGGGTGCCCGATTGCCGCCATGTGGACGCGAAGCTGGTGCGTGCGGCCGGTCTGCGGCTGGAGCTCGACCCAAGCGGCGCGGTTGCCCGCGCGCTCGATCACGCGATAGCGGCTGACCGCGGGCTGGCCGTTCTCCTCGTCGACATGCATCTTCTCGCCGCCGGTACCCGGCTGCTTGGCGATCGGCAGGTCGACCAGGCCGTCGGCAATCTCCGGCACACCGACGACCAGCGCCCAATAGATCTTCTTGGCCGACCGGCCCGAGAAGCGCTTGGAGAAGAACGCCGCCGCGCGTGCGCTGCGCGCCACCAGCAGCGCACCGGACGTGTCCTTGTCGAGGCGGTGGACCAGCTTGGGCCGATCGTCGCGCTCGAACGACAGCGCGTCGAGCAGGCCGTCGACATGGTCGTGCGTCTTCGTCCCGCCCTGTGTCGCGAGGCCGGGTGGCTTGTTGAGCACCAGCGCCTGGGCGTCGCGATGGATCACCATCGCCTCGGCCGACGCGATCTGTTCGGCGGTCAGCGGGCGCCGCTCGCGCACCGGGCGCGTCGTCGCCGCGACCGGCTCGGCCGGGGGGACGCGGATCGCCTGGCCGGTCGCGAGGCGATCGCCCGGATCGGCGCGCGCGCCATCGACGCGAAGCTGCCCCGTTCGCGCCCAGCGCGAGACGAGGTTGAAGCTCGCCTCCGGCAGATGCCGCTTGAACCAGCGGTCGAGGCGGATGCCGTCATCCTCGGCATCGACGGTGAACTGGCGGACCTGGCCCTTATCGTCGCTCATGCCAGCGCCCTCGCGGCGGCGAGCCCCGCGACCAGCGCGATCGACGCGCCGAGCACCGAGGCGAGCATGTAGCCGAGGCCGAGGACCCAGTCGCCGCGCTGGACCATGTTCACGAGCTCGAGCGTGAATGCCGAAAAGGTCGTGAAGCCGCCCAGGACGCCGACGCCGACCAGCAGCCGCCACGGCTCCCCGTCATCGCCCATCTGTGCCAGGCCGCCCGCGAGCAGGCCCATCGACAATCCGCCGACGAGGTTCACGATCAGCGTGCCCCAGGGCCAGCCGGGTCCGAACACCAGAGTTGCCGCGTGCCCCACCGCCAGCCGCGCCGCCGAGCCGGCCGCGCCGCCCAGCATCACCAATAGATATGCCATGTGCCCCGTTAGCGCGGGCGCGCCCGCTTGGGAACTCAGCGCCCGACGATCAGGTCGATGTCGGTGCCGCCGTCGCCGCGATCGGTGAGGAAGATCACGGTCGCAAGCCCGTCGCGGCGCGTGCCGCCGATCATGTGCGTCGCGCCGTCCGCCTGATGCTCGGCCGAGAAGCCGGCCCTGACGGCGCGGGTATAGTACCAGTCGATCAGCCCCGCGGCAGGCTTACCGACATAGAAGCTGACGACGCGCATCGAGCAGCCATCGCCCTCGACCCCCGCCGCCTCGCTGACCCGGGCATCGGGGTGGAGCGGCAGCTCGGCGGGCAGTCGGTCGGCCCACGCGGCGGAATAGGCGAGCCGCTGCGTACAGGCGGCGGCCGACTTGCCGCCCTTCGCGCGGGCGAGCGCGCCGAGCGTGATCGCCTGACGCGCGGTGGCGTCGGCGAACGGCTTTGGCGCGGGCGCCTTCATCAGCGGCTCGTCCCGCGCGGCGCTGCCGGCGGCGATGCCGGGGTGCGGCACCGGTGCGGCATAGGGTTGCGGGGCAGGGCGAACGGCGTCGGCGTTGCTCTTGGCCGCGAGCTGCGGGTCGACCATGATCTGGTCCTGCAACGCGGCCATCACCTGCGGATCGGCACCGTTCGCCGACTGACCCTCCGTCAGCTCCGCATCGAGCGCGGCGAGGTCCGCCTCGTTGGTCGGCTGGTTACCCCCGCACGCGGCGAGCAAAAGACAAAACCCGGGCAGGAGCATGCGCATGATCGCTCCATACCGGCGCAACGGTTAAGATCGCGTTGGTCAGACGACGACGAGCCGCGCGTCGTCGGGCAGTTCGGCAAGGAGGGTGACGAGCCCGATGCTTTCGGCGTCAGGGAGGGGCGAGGCTACAGCGTACAGATCGGCGAGGCCGGTCGGGCAGATCGAAACGACTACGCCCAGCGTTCGCAGCTCGATCAAGGCGTCAAGCACCGCTGGAACCGCCAGCATTGGCGTTGCCCCGGCATCGAGGTGCAATTGCGTAAAGCTGCCGAGGGCAGCATTCGATCCAGCCAATGAAAAAGCCGTGGCGGTTCGATCTTGGTCCGTTCCCGCAATAATCACGATCAGCGCGGCCATTTCAATCGCCCGGCAATATCGACCATTGCATTAACCGACCAACGCGAGCGCTCAAACAAAAACGGCGGCCCGTGAGGACCGCCGCTTCTGTTTTTGGCTTGCGCCGGACGAGCTTAGTTGCTGTCCGAATCGTCGTCGCCGTCGGTGGCGATGATGATGCCGCCGATAATCGCCGCAGCAGCGACGACACCGACGATGGCGCCCGCGCCGATCGCCTTGTTGGCGTCGTCCGACTTCGTCGAAGCGCGGACGGTCTTCGCCTGCGCAACCGAAAGCTTCGCAGCCCCGTTCGCGGCAAGCGCCGGCGCGGCGGTCATCGAGACCATGGCCGCAGTAGCAAGGATCTTGGCCAAACGCATTTGAAACACTCCCTTTAATCAACGTCGCGTACGTCGGCTGCCCACGCGCATAGTCCGCCGAAATAGCGTTCATGCCGTGATGCAGCATCGCCTTAGCGTATCACATCCGATACGACAACCCGCCAAGCATCGGGAAGACGGCGCTTATAAACCGCCTGACGCGTTGAGGTTCCTGTCTGTCCGGTACGGGCATTTCGAAGAAGTATCGATCGTTATTCAGCCGCGATAAGGAAGAGCCCATGCGGATGAGATTCAATCGGCGCGCACAAAAGACGATCGTCCTCATGGCTGCGCTGCTGCTGGGGCCGATGGCTGCCGTCGGCGCCGAGGATTACGCGCCGACTTTCGAGGCGCTGCGCACGGCCGACACCCGACTCCAGACGATCGGCGAGCGGCTGGCCGTGGCGGCGGCGCCCTGGTGCCGACGCCAGCAGCCGGCGCTCGGCCTCGCGCTGCATGGCCCCGATCAATATCTCGGGCCTGCGAGGGCGGCAGCGATCACGCATTTCCGATTTGACGGTCCACTTGGCGTGGCCGGGATCGTGCCGGGCGGCACAGGCGCGGCCAGCGTGCGCCGCGACGATTCGCTGATCGCGCTGGAGGGGGAAGCGATTGCGGAGCTGCCGACGCTTTCGTCCGACACGGCTGCCACCGCCCGGCTGGCGGCGTTCGATCGCGCCGTGGCGATGCGTCCGCCCGGCGCGCCGGTCACGCTGACGCTCCGCCGAGACTCTGCGAACCGGACGACGACGCTCAAGGCGCGGCCGGCATGCCGAGCCCGATTCGAGCAGCGCGACGCCGACGACAATCAGGCGAGCGCCGACGGCGTGCTCGTCCAGATCAGCTCGCGTTTTCTGACCGAACTCGACGACGATGCGGTCGCGGTGCTCGTCGCGCACGAGCTGTCGCACAATGTGCTGGAGCATCGCCGTCGGCTGGACGAGGCGGGGGTGCGGCGCGGGCTGCTGTCGAACTTCGGGCGCAACGCGTCGCTGTTCCGGCAGAGCGAGGTCGAGGCCGACATCCTCGCCGTCCATCTGCTGGCGCGGGCGGGGTACGATCCGGCGCTTGCGGCACAGGTTTGGAAGCGGATCGGGCCGCGCTATGCCGGGGGATTGCGGTCGGCGACGCATCCGGGCTGGCGCGATCGGGTGGCGACGATGGCGACCGAGGCGCCGCGGGCGAGCGCGAGCGGCTCGCCGGCGATCCTTGCCGCGCGCAACAAGCCGATCGACGGCGACTGGCGTTCGATCCTGGTTCGCGCGCGTTAACCGCAGACGCGGCAGCCGGGATCCTTGGGCACCGCCAGCGTGCGAAAGCGCATCGACAGCGCGTCGGCGACGAGCAACCGCCCGGCCATGTCATCGCCGAACGGGACGATCGCGCGAATCGCCTCCAGCGCGGCCATGCTGCCGACGACACCCGCCATCGCGCCGAGCACGCCGACCTCGGCACAGGTGACGCCCGGCCGCTCGGGATCGTCGCCGACGACACAGGCGTAGCAGGGCTTGTCCGGCTCCCACCCGCGATAGATCGCGAGCTGGCCGTCGAACTGCGTCACCGCCGCGGACACCAGCGGGATGCGTGTGTCTAGCGCCGCGGAGGCGACCGCGAGACGGGTGGCAAAATTGTCGCAACCGTCGAGCACGACGTCGGCGCCAGTGATCAGCGCGGCGGCGTTGGCCAAATCGATCCGAGTCGTGCGGGCCTCGGCGACGACATCGGGGTTGAGGCGCATCGCCGTGGCGGCGGCGCGCTCCGCCTTTGGCGCGCCGAGATCGGCGGGATCGAACAGCGTCTGGCGCTGAAGGTTCGAAAGCTCGACATGGTCGTCGTCGACGATCGTCAGCCGGCCGACACCGGCCGCTGCAAGATACTGGATCGCGGGCGACCCGATCCCGCCGGCGCCGATCACGACGACGTGCGCGGACAGGAGCCGCGCCTGACCGCCGCCGCCGATCTCGTGCAGCACGATGTGGCGGGCATAGCGGTCGAGCTGGGCGTCGGTCAGGCCGGCCATTTGAAGCGGAGCGTCGCGCGATACCATTGCGGCACCATCGCGCGCGCCGGCAAATTGCCGCGCGCGAAGCCGAGAACGAGGCCCGCGGCATATTGCTCGACCGTCGGGCAGTCGATCGCGCGAGGAATGGTCAGGCGGGGGCCCGTCTCCGGCGTCACGAGCATTGCCACGTCGACGGTGACGTCGCCCGTCCGCGCGGTCGCACCGCTCAGGCGACAGCGGCCGGCGGTCACCTCGCCCGCGACGAAGGCCATCATCTCCGGCAGGATCACCGGCGGCTCGCGGTACGGGACGGGGGGCAGCGAGTCCCACGCGATCACCTGACCCGACCCGGACGGCAGCGGGACGGGCGGCGGGATCACCTGGGCCAGCGCCGCGCCGGCGACTGCCAGGAGCGGCATCGCCGGCATCAGCGCCCTGTCGATCCGAAGCCGCCGGCACCGCGGGCGGTATCGTCGAGCGCCACGACCTCGACAAAGGTCGCGGGCTGCACTGCGGCGGGGACGAGCTGAGCGATGCGTTCGCCGCGCTTCACCTCGAACGAGTCGGCGCCGAGATTGGCGAGAATGACCTTCACCTCGCCGCGATAGTCGCTGTCGATCGTGCCCGGCGTGTTGAGGCACGTGATGCCGTGCTTGAGCGCGAGGCCCGAGCGGGGGCGGACCTGTACCTCATACCCCGGCGGGATCGCGATCGCGAAGCCCGTGGCGACGGCGTGGCGTGCGCCGGGCGCGAGCGTCACGTCCTCGGCCGCGATCACGTCCAGCCCGGCGGCGCCCGGCGTCGCGTAGGCGGGCAGCGGCAGGCCCTCGCCATGCGGCAGTCGCTGGAGCGCGATCGAGATCGGGGCGGTGCTCATGTCCTCGGCTCCCTCCTTGCCGCGTTGTCGGCAAGCCGCGCAAGCACCTGCGTTATCTCGTCGTTGGCTAGCAGCGCCTGTCCGTCGGCGTCGACCTGTCGATACTCGACGGCGATCCCGCGCAGCGCCAGCGCCTCGGCATAGAGGCGCGCGATCCTGGCCGGTACGCGGGCCTTCTCGCCGCCCGAAACGATCCCGACCCGGGCGTTGAGGCCGATGCCGCCGACGGTCTGGAGCGGGTCGAGGCTGTCGACATTGTCGGCGAACGCACGATCCTGTCGTGCCATGTGCCGGCGCCATTCGGGCAGCGCGCAGGGACAGCCGACGAGGAGCAGCGCATCGACGAGGTTCGGCTGGCTGGCGGCGAGATTGGCCGCGAGCGCCGCGCCGCCGCCATCGCCGACGACGATCGCGCGCGCATTGCGGTACCGGTTGCGAAGCGCGTCGACGCTTTGCGCGACGAGGCGGACCTGCTCGGCCGAATAACCGTCGCCGATCCCGCGCGCGCGCGGCCCGGGGCTGGCGCGGCCGGCGACGTCGGCATAGCCCGGGCGCAGCAGCACCACGGCGGCGCCCGCGGGCACGGCGCCGGCGGCGCGCTCGGCAAAGGCAGCGTAATCGACGGGGTCGGCAGGCGCGAGATCGTCGTGGAGGATGACGACGAGGTTCTGGACCTGGCTCGCTCGCAGCTTGCCATAGGTGGCGGTCGCCAGCGACGGCGCCGCGGGCCCGGCGGCCTCGCGCGTCGAGGCGCAGCCGGCGAGCAGCAGCGCGGCGGCGATGGGCAGGCTAAAGCGCATCGGCGATCCTTTCGGCAAGACGGCGCGCCACCGCCGCCTTCGAAGCGGCGGGCCACGTCTCGACGCCGATATCGGTGACGAGGTGGACGGCGTTCGCATCGCCGCCCATCACGTCGCCCGACACGTCGTTGGCGACGATCCAGTCGGCGCGCTTGGCGGTGCGCTTGGCGGTGGCGTGCTCGACCACGCGCTCAGTCTCGGCCGCGAAGCCGATGACGAGGCGGGGGCGGGCGGGCGAACTCGCGACGTTCGCGAGGATGTCGGGATTGGCGACCAGCGACAGCGCGGGCGCACCCTGGCTCTTTTTAAGCTTCTGGTCGGCGGCGCCCTCGACGCGCCAGTCGGCAACGGCGGCGACCATGATCGCGACATCGGCGGGAAGCGCCGCCTCGACCGCCGCGGCCATCTCGCGTGCGGTCTCGACCTCGATGCGGGTCGTGCCGGCGGGGGCGGGGAGGGCGACGGGGCCGCTCACCAGCGTCACCCGCGCGCCCATCGCGGCGCAGGCGGCGGCGATCGCATAGCCCTGCTTTCCGGACGAGCGGTTGGCGATGTAGCGCACGGGATCGATCGGCTCGTGCGTCGGCCCGGCGGTGACGAGGATATGGCGTCCCTCCAGCCGGCGATCGGGCGCCAGCGCCGCCTCGATCGCGGCGAGGATCGCGGGCGGCTCGGGCAGGCGGCCCGGCCCGTATTCGCCGCACGCCATCGCGCCTTCGTCCGGCTCCAGCACGGTGACGCCGTCGGCGCGGAGGGTCGCGACGTTGCGGCGCGTCGCGGCGTGCTGCCACATGCGCACGTTCATCGCGGGCGCGGCGAGTACGGGCTTGTCGGTGGCGAGCAGCAGGGTCGTCGCAAGGTCGTCGGCGACCCCGGCGGCCATCCGCGCGAGGAGGTCGGCGGTGGCGGGTGCGACGACGACTAGGTCGGCCTGTCGGCTGAGCTGGATATGTCCCATCTCGGCCTCGTCCTTGAGGTCCCAGAGCGTCGTGTAGACTTGCCGCTCGCTAAGGGCCGCGAGCGTCATCGGCGTCACGAAATGCGTGCCGCCCTCCGTCAGGACGCACGTCACCTCGATGCCGGCGCGGCGGCAGAGGCGGATCAGCTCGCATGATTTGTACGCGGCGATACCGCCGCCTACGATCAGCAGGATGCGCTTCATCGCGTGATCCTCTGCACCCGCACGCGCCGCGTGTCCATCGCGGCGGCGGTCAGGTCGCGCAGCCCGTCTGGCAGGAACGCCAACCCGACGAGGATCAGCGGCGTCGCCATCAGCCCCCAGTAGAAGGTGTCGAGCCGCGCGAAGAGGCTCATCACCAATGCATAGGCGGCGATCGTCGCGGTGACGCGAAGGCCGGTGGGGTCGTTCCACGCGCTCCAGCCGAACGCGGCGAGCGCGACGATCGGCGCGGCGAGGCCAAGCGGCAGGATCTGGAGCGCGCTCGAGTCCCAGATCGCGCGCACGAACAGGCCGGGACCGTTGAGGCCGGCCCAACCCGGCGACTGCGCATCGAGCGGCCCGGCAGAGTGGCTCGCGGCCCAGGCATGCGCGGCGAGCACGATCGCGAACACGCCAAGCGCCGCGCCCCAACCGAACGCCTCCCGCCGCTGTCCCTCGAACCAGGCGCAACCGGCCATGACGACGAGGTAGAGCGCCGCGGTCTCGCGGATCAGCGTGGCGGCCAGGCCGAGCGCGGCGGCGGTGAGCCACAGCCCCGGTCGCCGCGCCGCGAGCGACAGCGCGACGAGCGGCGCGGCCCAGAATTCGTGAAACGGCCAGAGCGGCCACTGAACGAAGGCGACGAGCCCGCCGGCGAGCAGCACCGCCGCCGCGACCAGTGCCGCCGGCCGCGCAAGCCCGCCCGCCATCAGCCGCGCGAGCCACGCGAACCCCGCGGCGATCGACAGTGACAGCATCAGCGCCAGGACGCCGAATGGCGGGAGCGCGGCCTGTACCACCGCGAGCGTCGGCAGGCGGAAGGTGAGGAAGGGGCGGAGCGGATAGTCGAGCGCGCGCAATTGATCGGCGGCGACCTCGTAATAGCCGCCGCCCGAGCGCATCCCCGCGACGATCCCCTCATAGAGCACAAGGTCGCCCGCCCCCGCATCGCCAGCCGACCCTTCGGGCGATCCGAGCAGCAATGCCGTGAACGACACGAGGACGAGCAGCGCGAGCAGGGCGAGCGTCAGCCGCGCGCGCCGGCGGGCGATGCCGGCATAGCGGCTCGATTGCGCCAGCCACAGCGGCGGCAATGCCCTCACGTCAGCAGCAGCGTCGCGGCGATCCCGGCGCCCGCACCGGCGATCGCCATCGCGGCATAGCGCCAGCCGCCGCCGACGCGGATCACCTCGATCTCCTTGAGCGGCGGGGCCGGGGGCGCGCCGCCCGGATTGGGATAGCGCCGCTCAATGTTGCGGATCAGCTGGGGGAGGCGGGCGAGGGTGCGCACGTCCTCGACCAGGCGATCGGCGACCGCCGCCTCCGGCCCGAGCTCGGTGCGCAGCCATTCGCTGATGAACGGCGCGCCGACGTCCCAGAGATTGACGTCGGGATCGAGGCTGGTCGCCACCCCCTCGACCATCACCATCGTCTTCTGGAGCAATAGCAGGTGGGGCTGCGTCTGCATGTCGAAGTCGCGGGTGATGTTGAACAGGCTGTCCAGCATCATGCCGACCGACATGTCCTTGGTCGCGAGGCCGCGGACGGGCTCACCCACGGCGCGCAGCGCCGTCGCGAACTCGGCGACATTGTGGTGCGCGGGGACATACCCCGCCTCAAAATGGATCTCGGCGACGCGGCGGTAATTGCCGGTGATGAGGCCGTAGAGGATTTCCGCCAGCCACACCCGCGCGCGGCGGTCGATGCGGCCCATGATGCCGAAATCGATCGCGGCGATCCGACCGCCGGGGAGCGCGAACAGGTTCCCCTGGTGCATGTCGGCGTGGAAGAATCCGTCGGCGATCGCCTGTCGCAGGAAGGCGCGGACGAGCTTGGCGGCGAGTGCGGGCAGGTCGTGGCCCGCAGCGATCAGCGCCTCCCGGTTCGACAGCTTGATGCCGTCGACCCATTCGAGCGTCAGCACCTTGCCCGTCGTCCGCTGCCAGTCGATCGCGGGGACGACGAAGTCGGGCTCGGCGGCCATCCCCTGCGCGAGTTCAGATGCCGAGGCGGCCTCGCGCCTGAGGTCGAGCTCGCGTAGCGTCCAGCGCTTGAACGTGTCGATGACGAGGCGGGGGCGCAGGCGCGCGGCCTCGCCGCCCATCTGCTCGACCTGGGCTGCTGCCCATTCATAGGTGTCGATGGCGCGCGTGAACTCGGCCTCGACACCGGGGCGGATCACCTTGATCGCAACGCGGCGACCGTCGGTGGTGGTCGCGCGGTGGACCTGCGCGATCGAGGCGGCGCCGATCGGCACGGGCTCGATCTCGGCGAACAGCGTTTCCAGCGGCTTGCCGAAGCTTGCCAGCATGACCGCGCAGACATCCTCGAACGGGACGGGCGGCAGCGCGTCCTGAAGCCGGAGAAGGTCGTGCGTCGCCTCGTCCCCGACGAGGTCGGGGCGGGTGGCGAGCGTCTGGCCGAGCTTGATCGCGGCGGGGCCGATCGCCTGAAACGCGTCGGCATAGGCGGGCCGCCTGGGCACGCGCGCGCCGATCCGCGCGATCCGCGCGACGCGGCGAACGGCAAGCGGCGTGTTGGGGCTGCGCTCGATCTCCGTCAGCGCGCCGTGACGCGCGAGCGTGCGACCCCATTTGATCAGGCGCCAGAGATGGACGGCGGGCGCGGTCATGCGGCTGTCGCCCCAACTGCTCTCAAGCACCTCCCCGGGACGGGGAGGGGGACCATGCGAAGCATGGTGGAGGGGTATGCGGCAAGCGGGCCGTTCGCGGTGGCCCCCCTCCACCACTCGCTGCGCGAGCGGTCCCCCTCCCCGTTCCGGGGAGGTGTTTTCGCCATCAGATCTTCCACCCGCTGTGAATCGCGACCAGCCCGCCGAGCATCGGCTCGACCCTGGTGCGCACGAATCCTGCCTCGGCAATCATACCCTCGAACCGGGCCATGTCGGGGAAGCGGCGGATCGATTCGATCAGGTAGCGATAGCTTTCGGCGTCGCCCGCCAGCGCCTGACCCAGCTTGGGCACGAGCCGGTGGGAATAGGCGTCATAGACCTCGGCGAACCCCGGCCAGAGCGTCGTCGAGAATTCGAGGCAGAAGAAGCGTCCGCCGCGGCGGAGCACGCGGTGCGCCTCACGAAGCGCCTTCGAAATGTCGGTGACGTTCCGGATGCCGAAGGCGATGGTGTAGGCATCGAAGAAGCGATCGGGAAAGACGAGCGTCTCGGCATTGGCCTCGGTCCAGACGAGGCCGTCGATGCCGCGCTTGGCCGCGCGCTCCATCCCGACCTCGAGCATCGCCGGGTTGATGTCGGCCACGGTGATCGCCGCGCCCGTCGGCGCCATGCGGAACGCAATGTCGCCGGTGCCGCCCGCCATGTCGAGGATGTGCTCGCCGCCGCGCGGCTTTACCCGGCGGACGAACACGTCCTTCCACACGCGGTGCATGCCACCCGACATCGCATCGTTCATCAGGTCGTAGCGGCTGGCGACGCTCTTGAAGACTTCGCCCACGCGAGCGGTCTTTTCGGCCGGGGCGACGTCTTCGTAGCCGAAGGAGACGGTGTCGGTCATGGGTCAGGTCCATGGCGGGAAAGCGGGGCGCTGCCAAGCCTTGCAGGCCGCATCGCGCCAACCTAGCTCCAAAGCCTGTATGCCCGAGCTTCCCGAAGTCGAGACGACGGTGCGCGGCCTGACGCCGGTACTCGCCGGGCGCCGGATCGCACGGATCGTCGCCAATCGCCCGGACCTGCGCCGCGCGCTGCCGGTGGACCTGGGCCAGCGGATGACGGGCGCGCGTGTCACCGGCCTGGGGCGGCGTGCCAAATACGGACTGATCCATACTGACCGCGGCGACACGATGGTGTTTCATCTCGGCATGTCGGGCCGGTGGCGCGTCGACCCGACCGAGGCGCTGACGCACGACCACCTGCTGATCGAGACCGGCGAGGGGCGCACGCTGGCGCTCAACGACCCGCGGCGATTCGGGTCGGTCGATCTCGTGCCCACCGAGGCGCTGCCCGGATGGGGGCCGTTCGCGGCGCTCGGCCCGGAGCCGCTGGGCGATGGGTTCGACGGCCGGCACCTTGCCGCCGCCTTCAAGGACCGGATCGCGCCGGCCAAGGCGCTGCTGCTCGACCAGCGCGTCGTCGCGGGGCTGGGCAACATCTATGTCTGCGAGGCGCTGCACATGGCGGGCATCGCGCCGTCGCGCGCGGGCGGGCGGATCGGCGCGAAGCGGCTGGCGGTGCTGGCCGATTCGGTGCGCGAGGTGTTGCTCGCAGCGATCGAGGCGGGGGGCTCGACGCTGCGCGACTATGCCCGGCCCGATGGCGAGCTCGGCTATTTCTCCAAGCAGTGGCGGGTCTATAGTCGTGAGGGGGAGGCGTGCGGTGGCTGCGGCGGTGCGGTTCACCGGCGCGCGGAGGGCGGTCGATCGACCTTCTGGTGCCCGACCTGCCAGCGATAATCGTTGACGCTCCGGCGCATCGCCGCTAAGGGGCGCGCTTTCCCGAGTGCCTCGACAGTGGCGCTCTCCCACATCACAGGTTTCGAGGACGGGCATGGCGAATACGCCGCAAGCGAAGAAGCGTATCCGGCGCAACGAGCGCCGCGCGGAAGTGAACGGCGCGCGGGTCAGCCGCATCCGCACCTTCGTGAAGAAGGCGGAAGCGGCGCTGGCGTCGGGCGACAAGGCTGCGGCGACCGCCGCGGTTGCCGCGATGCAGCCCGAGCTGGCGCGCGGCGTCGCTAAGGGCGTCGTCCACAAGAACACGGCGGCGCGCAAGTTCTCGCGCCTGACCAAGCGCCTCTCCGCGCTGGCCTGATCGTCCTTCAACGGCGGCTTACGGCCCCGTCGGCATGTGCCGGCGGGGCTTTTTGCGTGTCCGAACGGGCCGATTTGGAACGTTCGGTGAAAGCCTAGGAAAGTCCGCGAGTCGGGCGATGCCGAATGGCCGAGTAACTTCATTTTTCTTAACGAAAACAGCGCCTTGAAGGGCATTTCTGCGCGAGCCCGCGGGGATGCGCGTCAAGCCTTTTATATTTCATTTTGTTGACCCCGGACGCTTGATCGGCGCGCGCGACGCTTCCAGAACGGTCGTCCCGCTGCGTCGTCGGACGCGCTTCGGCCTGTGCCGAAAAGCGGGCCTCTGGGTTCGGCGAACCTGGTTGGGGGCAACCGATCGCTGGTTTTGTAACTGGGCTGCAAGGCACCTCGCCTTGCGGAACGAGGGAGATTTGCGCGCGTGCACGGCAACGAACCGCTTCGATCCATGCCGGCGATCGCCGACGCCTGGGACCTGGTGCGGCGCAACCTGCGCAGCCAGTCGGGCGCCAAGGTGTTCGACCAGTGGCTGAAGCCTGCCGTGCTGGCGACGGGGTCGGATGCGGAGACGGTGCGCATCGGCCTGCCGTCGCCATTCATGACCAATTACGTGAAGAGCCATTTCGGCGACCGCCTGCGGCTGGAGTTCCGTCAGGTGCTGCCCAGCGTCCGCAGCGTCATCGTCGAGACCTCGACCGCGGCGCTGACGCCCGCGAGCGCCAACGACGAATCGCCGGCGACGGCGACCGCCCCCGCGCCTACGCCGCCGCGCGTGCTGAGCGCCGAGCGGCCGATCGCGGCCGCGCCCGCGCGCCCCGCGCGTGACGGCGAGCGATTCGCGTTCGACCAGCGCTTCACCTTCGACCGGTTCGTCGCGGACGCCACGAACCAGGTCGCGTTCAACGCCGCGCGGCTCGTCGCTGCCGAAGGGCCGGTGCGGTTCAGCCCGCTCTACCTCCACGGCGCGACCGGGCAGGGCAAGACGCACCTGGCCCATGCGATCGGCCACGCGTTCCTGGCGACGCATCCCTCGGCCTCGGCGATCTACATGCCGGCCGAGCGATTCATGTTCGAGTTCGTGAAGGCGGTGCGCGAGCGCGATACCTTCGCGTTCAAGGCGCGGCTGCGCAGCGTCGACCTGCTCGTCATCGACGACCTCCAGTTCATCGCCGGCAAGGATGCTACGCAGGAGGAATGCTTCCACACCGTCAACGAGTTCATGACGATGGGCAAGCGGCTGGTGATCTGTGCCGATCGGAGCCCGCGGATGCTGGAGGGGATCGATTCGAAGCTGGTCGGGCGGCTCGCCTCCGGCCTGGTCGCCGACATCCGTCCGCCCGAATATGCGCTGCGCCGTGCGATCCTGGCCGCCAAGCTTGCCGACATGCCGCAGGTAAGCGTGCCTGACGAAGTGCTCGAGCTCTTGGCGATGCGGATCACCGCCAACATCCGCGAGCTGGAAGGCGCGCTCAACCGCCTCGTCGCCTATGCGCAGCTGATCGGTGAGGAGGTGACGATGGACTTCGCGCTCCAGACGCTCGGTGAGGTGCTGAAGGGTCCGCAGAAGCGCATCACCATCGACGAGATCCAGAAGGCGGTGTCCGCGCATTTCGAGGTCAAGCAGCTCGACCTCGTTTCCGAGCGCCGCGCGGTGGCGATCGCCCGCCCGCGCCAGATCGCAATGTACCTGGCCAAGAAGCTGACGACGCGCAGCCTGCCCGAGATCGGCCGCAAGTTCGGCAACCGCGACCATTCGACCGTCATCCACGCCGTCCGCCGCATCGAGGAACTGCGCGACAAGGACCGCGAGATCGACACCGCCGTTCGCGGGCTGCTGCGACAGCTGGAGGGCTGACGACGGATCCCGATCGACGTCGGCTTCGTTCAGGCTTCAGACAGCTTTGCTGGAAGAGCTTGTAACGCGTTGATTAAAAGGAGGCGTCGATGATCGTTCGTGCGGCAATCCTGGGAGCGGCCCTGATCGGCGGCGCGGCCTTTGCGCAAACTGGACCGGGGATCTCCGGCATCAACGCGGTCGGTCCCGGCACCGGTGAGTTCAGGGAGACGTCGAATATCCTGGGCGCTCGCGGGGCCGACCCCAAAGAGTGGCAGCAGCGCCGCCTCGCCCGGCTCAAGGCGATCCTCGCGGCCAACCCGGAGGCCGTCGATCAGCTCGAGGCGATGCGCGATCCGCAGCAGCGCGCGGCGTACATCCGCAAGTTGGATCGACAGACGCCGTAATATCCGCGACGTTCGCTCTCTTCTGTTTCCCCGGCGAAGGCCGGGGCCCAGTTGGGAAAGCCCTCGCGACGAAAGGCCGCGCCTAGTCACGATCGTCTTCCACCTGGGCCCCGGCCTTCGCCGGGGAACAGGAAAAAAGAAGCCGGAGGCCGAGGCCTCAATCCACCTGCAAGCCCATCGCGTCCTGCGCCGCGCGGAGCGTCGGCGCGGCGAGCGCCTGTGCCTTGGCCGCGCCCTTGCGCAGCTGTGCGGCCACTTCGCCGCGATCGGCGAGGAGCGCGTTGAGGCGGTCGCGGATGGGGCCGAGCTTGGCGACCGTCAGATCCGCCAGCCGCGGCTTGAACGCGCCGAAGCCCTGGCCTGCGAACTCGGCGAGCACCTCGGCCGGCGTGCGGCCGTCGAGCGCGGCATAGATCGTCACCAGGTTCCGCGCCTCGGGCCGCTCGGCGAGTGCCGCCATCGCCTCCGGCAACGGCTCGGGGTCGGTGCGCGCCTTCTTCACCTTGGACGAGATCGCGTCGTCGTCGTCGGTCAGGTTGATGCGGCTCATGTCGCTGGGGTCGGACTTCGACATCTTGGCGCTGCCGTCGCGCAGCGACATGATCCGCGGCGCCTCGGCCGGGATGATCGGCTCTGGGAGCGGGAACAGCTCGGTCCCGAAGTCGAGGTTGAACTTGGTCGCGATGTCGCGGGCAAGCTCCAGATGCTGCTTCTGGTCCTCGCCGACGGGCACGTGGGTCGCCTGATAGACGAGCACGTCGGCGGCCTGGAGCACGGGATAGGTGAACAGCCCGACGCTCGCGCCCTCGCGGTTCTTGCCCGCCTTGTCCTTCCACTGCGTCATGCGGTTGAGCCAGCCCATCCGCGCGGTGCCGCCGAGTAACCAGGCAAGCTCCGAATGCGCCGGCACGCGGGCCTGGTTGAACAGGATCGCCCGGTCGGTGTCGATGCCCGCGGCCATCAGCGTCGCGGCCATCTCGATCGTCGCGGAAGCGAGGCTGGCGGGCTCCTGATGCACCGTCAGCGCGTGGAGGTCGGCCAGGA
The DNA here is from genome assembly GCF_032391395.1 of Sphingomonas sp. Y38-1Y. Taxonomy (NCBI): domain Bacteria; kingdom Pseudomonadati; phylum Pseudomonadota; class Alphaproteobacteria; order Sphingomonadales; family Sphingomonadaceae; genus Sphingomonas; species Sphingomonas sp. Y38-1Y. The sequence continues at coordinate 2,659,352 of NZ_CP135916.1, read as the reverse complement.
AGAACAGGCAGTCGTCGCCCGGTGCCATCGCGTCCTGCATCGCCACCCAGTTGCGGATCGCGCCCAGATAATTGCCGAGGTGCAGATTGCCGGTGGTCTGGATGCCGGAGACGATGCGCATGAAAACGGGTCCTAGTTGGTCGAACGGCGGCGCAGCAGCGCCTTGATGTCGGCGGGGCGGAACGCGCCCGTCGCGAAGCTCGCCGCCGCATAGATGGCGACGCCGATCCCGACGAGGACGGCGAGGACCGGCAGCGTCACCAGCAGCGATCCTTGCGTGTAGGGCGCGAACCACGGCTTGATCGCATAGAGCGCGCCGCCCATCACCAGCGCCGCGATCGCCAGCCGCGGGATGCGGCGGCGAAGCTGCGCGTCGGCGGCGAAATGCCCGCGCTTCTTGAGCGTCGTATACAGCATCGCGACGTTCAGGCTGGACGACAGCGCCGTCGACAGCGCGGATCCGATGATGCCCACGGTTGGGATCAGCACCAGGTTGCCGGCGATGTTCACCGCGATCGAGATCATCGCGAGGCGCACGGGCGTCCGCGTGTCGGCGCGTGCGTAGAAGCCCGGCGTCAGCACCTTGACCAGGACATAGGACGGCAGCCCGATCGAAAAGGCCGACAGCACCCAGCTCGTCCGGAGCGTGTCGGCGGGATCGAACTGGCCGCGCTCGAACAGGCCGCGCACGATCGGCTCGGCCGCGAAGATGAACGCGGCGGCGGCGGGGAGGGTGAGGAACAGCGCCAGCTCGATCCCTCGATTTTGCGTGTCCATCGCTTGAGCATCGTCACCCTTGCGTAGGAGGCGCGTGATCGTGGGCAGGAGGATGGTGCCCAGCCCGATGCCGATCATGCCGAGCGGCAATTGGTTGACGCGGTCGGCATAGTTGATCGCCGAGATCGACCCTTCGGCCAGCAGCCAGCCGGCAAGCGCGGTCGAGATGGCGAGGTTGATCTGCGCGGCGCCCGCGCCGGCGGCGGCGGGGACGATCAGCTTGAGCAGCCGCTTGACGTCGTCGTCCAGCTTGGGAAAGCGCAGCCGCAGCTTCACCCCCGCCGAGCGACAGGCGAGTACCAGCCAGCCGAGCTGCAACGCGCCGCCGACGGTCACCGCCCAAGCCTGCACGCGCGCGGTCTCGTAAGGATCGCCGTGGAGGAACCACAAGGCGCTCACCATCGACACGTTAAGCAGGATCGGCGCGGCGGCGTTGACCCAGAAGCGGTCGAGCGAATTGAGGATGCCGCCCAAGAGCGAGGCGAGCGAGATCAGGAAGAGATAGGGGATGGTGATCCGCGACAGCGTCACCGCGAACGCGAAGTCGCTGGCCGAGGGCTGCTGCCGCTCGAACCCGCCCGCCAGCACCCAGGTCAGCGGCCAGGCGGCGGCGAGCATCAGCACCGTCATCAGAGCCAGGATCGGGAACAGCCAGGCGAGCGCCCGCTCGGCAAAGGCGATCGCGGGGGCAAGGTCGCCGTCCTCGCCCACCTTCTGGTTGAACAGCGGGATGAACGCCGCGGCGAACGCCCCTTCCGCGAACAATGCGCGGAACATGTTGGGCAGGCGAAAGGCGACGAAGAAGGCATCGGACGCGAAGCTCGCGCCGATATAGGCGGCCTGGAGCGTGTCGCGGACGAGCGCGAGCACGCGGCTGGCCAGCGTCAGGCCGCCGACCGACCCCAGCGCGCGGACGAGGTTCATTGGGTCACGCGTCCGCGCGCCTCAGGATAGTCAGGCGTTGCCGATGTCGCCGCTGATCTGGCCCTGCTCGGCCGCGGCCTGCGCCTGCGCGAAATAGAGCGCGGCGAAGTCGATGGGCTCGAGGAGGAGCGGCGGGAAGCCGCCGTCGCGGACCGCATCGGCGAGCACGCGGCGGGCGAACGGGAACAGCACGCGCGGTGCTTCGCCCAGGAGGAACGGCTGGAGATGCTCGGCGGGCAGGTTGTTCAGCCCGAACAGGCCGGCATAGCTCAGCTCGCACAGATACATGACGCGGCCGTCGATCTCGCCGCGCGCCTCGACCTTCAGCACGACCTCGTGCACGTCCTCGCCAACCTGGCTGGCGCCGATGTTGAACTGGACGTCCAGCTTGGGCGCACCCTGCGACTGATAGATGGCGGGCGCGTTCGGGTTCTCGAAGGAGAGGTCCTTCACATATTGCGACAGGACGTTGGCGCTGGGCGCGTTATCCTCGCCATTGGGAAGGGGCGCGCCCGCGTCGAAGGGCTGGTCTTGTCCGTCCATGTCGTCCTCGTCGAGAAACCGGCGCGGCATCGGGCGCCGCTGCTCAGGAAGCGCGGCGAGTAGCAGCGGGAACGGACCAGTTCAACGATGGGTTGAACCGGGCACGCTCGATATTTGAATCGTGCGCCGCACGCGCCTATGTTGGCCGTCAACCAATCGGAGGTCCGGTGCTTCTCTACGTCATCGTCCTGGCCATGATCGCGGGCTTCCTCGCGCTGCGGCTCTATTCGGTCCTGGGCAAGCGCACGGGCCATCAACAGCCCATGCCGAAGCCCGCGGAGGATGGCGGCGCCATCGTCCGGCCGCAGCCGCGCACGATCGACGCGGTGCCGGAGCCTCGCGAGCCCGCCAGCCGCTCGATCGAGGGCAAGGCGGAGCAGGGCGTACGGGCGCTGGTCAACGCCGACAGCAATTTCGACGTGGTCCAGTTCCTGGAGGGTGCCAAGGGCGCGTACCGCATGGTGCTGGAGGCATTCTGGAAGGGCGACCGCGAGACGCTGGACTGGCTGACCGAGCCCGACGTCAAGGCCGCGTTCGTCTCCTCCATCGATGAGCGGGAGGCTGCGGGCCACACGCTCGACAATCGCCTGGTTTCGATCGAGCGCGCAGTCATTTCCGACGCCTCGCTTGAGGGACAGCTCGCGCGCATCACGGTCCGCTTCGATGCCGACATCGCCGCGGTGACGCGGGACGGCGAGGGCAATGTCGTCGCGGGCTCGCTGACCGACGCGGTGCAGACGCACGACGTCTGGACGTTCACGCGCCGCCTGCGCAGCGACGATCCGAACTGGAAGCTGGCCGAGACAGACGAAGCGTAAGGGGAATCGATGCGCGCTGGGGGGATGCGGCGCATCGGCGTCGCGGCATTGCCGCTGATGGCGGCTGCCTGTTCGAACGCGATCGTGCCTGCTGGCGTCGAGCGCGGCGCACCGCCGCCGGCGCGCACCGCATCGCGACCCTCATCACCTGCACCGACACCGTCGCCCACCCGATATACGCCCGGCGTTCGCCTGGGCACGCCGGCCACGCCGATGCCCGCGATCCCGGCGGAAGCCGCACCTGCGGACGCGACCAGCGTCGTCGCGGCGGGCTGGGTCGCGGGCCCCGCCATCGCCTCGCTCCCGATCGATGCCGCCGCGGCCGAGCGCGCGCGCGCGGCGTTCCGGCTGAGCTGTGCCTCCGTGCAGAAGCGCACCGATGCGACCGGGTTGACGCGCGGTCCCGACTGGGCGCCCGCCTGTGCCGCGGCAACGGGCGGCGGCGACGCGCTCGGCTTCTTCCGCAGCAATTTCGAGACGGTGCAGGTCGCCGATGGCCGCGCCTTCGCCACCGGCTATTACGAGCCCGAGATCGCGGGCAGCCGCACGCGGCGCAGCGGGTACGAGACGCCGATCTATGGCGTGCCGAGCGACCTGGTCGAGGTCGACCTGACGCCGTTCGCCACCGACCTGTCCGGCCGCAAGATCCGCGGGCGGGTGGAGGGTAATCGCTTCGTCCCCTATCCCGACCGCACCGCGATCGAGCAGGGGGCGCTGGACGGCAAGGCGCCGGTGATCGGCTGGGCGGCCGATCCGATCGAGCTGTTCTTCCTCCAGGTCCAAGGCTCCGGCCGCCTGCGGCTGCCCGACGGCGGGGTGATGCGCATCGGCTATGCCAGCCAGAACGGCCGCGCCTATACCGGCATCGGCGCGCTGATGCGCGACCGCGGGCTCGTCCAGCCGGGGCAGGCGTCGATGCAGGGGATCATGGCCTATCTTCGTGCCAATCCCGAGCAAGGCCGCGCGATCATGCGCGAGAACAAGAGCTATGTCTTCTTCCGCGAGCTGACCGGGCCGGGGCCGCTCGGCGCGATGGGCGTGCCGGTGACCGCCAAGGGGAGTGTCGCCGCCGATCCGCGCTTCGTGCCGCTGGGCGCGCCGGTGTTCCTGTCGCTCGATCGCGCGGAGGCGAGTGGGCTGTGGATCGCGCAGGACACCGGCGGCGCGATCAAGGGCACCAATCGCTTCGACACCTTCTGGGGTGCGGGCGAGGATGCGCGCGGGTTCGCCGGCGGTCTGACCGCTCGCGGCACGGCGTTCCTCCTGGTGCCGCGTGGCACGCTCTCGCGGCTGGCGGCGAATGGCCGGACGCCGGCTCGCCCCTGAAGAATCCGCGCTGTGGGCGCGGGTGATGGCGTCGGTGCAGCCGCTGCCGGGGCGGAGCCGGCCGGCGGTGCCGGTGTCGGCGGTCGTACCGGTCGCCGCGGCAAAGCCGGCACCGGCGGTCGCGCCCCCCAGGCTGCCGCCGCGCCGACCGGTCGTGCCCGGCGTGACGCTCGACGCCGGGTGGGACAAGCGGCTGTCTCGCGGCCTGGTAAGCCCGGAGAGCAGCATCGACCTGCACGGCCATAATCTCGCGGGTGCGCACGCGTTGCTGGATCAAGGGCTCGCGCGGGCGATCGCGCGGGGTGACCGGGTGCTCTTGCTCGTGACGGGCAAGCCGCCCCGGCCGGAGGCGGAGCGGCCCTATTCGCGCGGTGCGATCCGCGCGGCGGTGGGCGACTGGATCGCCGCCTCTCGCCACGCCGACCGCATCGCCGCGGTCCGGCCCGCGCATCCGCGGCATGGCGGGGCGGGGGCGCTGTATATCGTGCTGCGCCGGGTGCGGTAGGCGCGACCATCCCAAGTTCTTCCTGAGCCCTTCGACAGGCTCAGCACGAACGGAGGTTTTGGGGTCGATACGTTCCACACCGTTCGTCCTGAGCTTGTCGAAGGACGTGTCACAGGCAATGCGTTCGCGGCACGTGCTTCGACAGGCTCAGGACGAACGGGATTAGAGGGGCTAAGCCAGCGCCCGCGCGATGATGTCGCGATAGATGTCGGTCAGCGCCGCCAGGTCCGCGATCGACACCGCCTCGTCGGCCTTGTGCATCGTCGCGTTGAGGAGGCCGAACTCGACCACCGGACATAGCGCCGACAGAAAGCGCGCGTCCGACGTGCCGCCGCTGGTCGACAGCTCGGGCCGGAGTCCCAGCCGCGCCTCGATCGCATCGGAGACGAGCGTGGAGAGTGGCCCCGGCTCGGTCAGGAACGCTTCGCCGGAGACAATGGGGCGGACCACCGCATCGGGCGCATAACGGTGGACGAGTCCCGCGATGCGCTCGCCCAGCTCGGCACCGCGATGGCGGTCGTTGAAGCGGATGCTCAGGCGCGCGCCGGCCGCGGGGGGAATGACGTTCGTGGCTGGGTTGCCCACCGACAGGTCGGTGATCTCGATGTTCGAGGGCTGAAACCAGTCGGTACCCTCGTCCAGCACCAGCGCGTCGATTTCGGCAAGCGCGGCCACCAGCCGCGGGATCGGATTGTCGGCGAGGTGCGGATAGGCGACGTGGCCCGCCTGACCCGGCACGTCGATCCAGATGTTGACCGATCCGCGCCGCCCGATCTTGATCGTGTCGCCCAGCCGGTGCGTGGAGGTCGGCTCCCCGACAAGACACAGGTCGGGGCGGATGCCCCGCGCGTTCATCCGCTCGATCAGCGCGCGGGTGCCGTGGATCGCCGGCCCTTCCTCGTCCCCGGTGATGATGAGGCTGAGCGTGCCGCGCGGCTGCGCCATGTCGGCGGCGGCCACGAAGGCGGCGATCGCGCCCTTCATGTCGACCGCGCCGCGCCCGTGGAGCAGGTCGCCGCGGATCACCGGCTCGAACGCGCCCGCGCTCCAGCCGATGCCTGCGGGGACGACATCGACATGGCCGGCAAACGCGAAATGCGGCCCACCGCTGCCGCGAACGGCGAGCAGGTTCTCGACGGGACCGTCAGGTGCCTCACCCGTGACGAAGCGGTCGACCTCGAACCCCAAGGGCCGCAGCATCGCCTCCATCACGTCGAACACGGCGCCGCGCGCCGGCGTCACGCTTTCGGCGGCGATGAGCTGTTGCGCGAGCTGCGCGGCGGGGGGCAGGGCGTCGTCCATCCGCGTCGCATGGCGCGGGCGGGGTCGCGACACAATCCCCGTGGCGCGGCGGCGGGCGAGTCGATAGAGCGGCGGGATGGCGGCAGGGCGCGGCATCGGGGGGGTGAGCAGGCGCACGCTGCTGGCGGGCGGCGGCGCAGGCTTGGGCCTGATCGTCGCCTGGGGCTTGTGGCCGCGGCAGTTCGCGATCCCGGCGCCTGCGCGCGCGGACGAGCACGGTTTTGGCGCGTGGCTGCGCATCGCCGAGGATGGCCGGCTGACCGTCGCGATCCCGGTTGCCGAGCACGGGCAGGGCGTGTTCACGACACTGGCACAGGTGGTGGCCGACGAGCTCGGCGCCGATTGGCGGACGGTGGGCGTCGAGCCTGCGCCGGTGGGGCCGGCCTATGCCAATCCGCTCGCCGCGGCCGAACTGTTCGGCGGCATCGATGCGCGCGTGCCGACGATCCCGGCTCTGGCGGGCGAGCAGGGTGCGCGGCGGATGCTGACCGGCGGATCGTCGTCGCTCCGCCAGTTCGAGGTGCCGCTGCGCGAGGCGGCGGCGGCGGCGCGGACGATGCTGATCGAGACGGCGGCCGGCCGCTGGGGGATCGTGGCGACGCAGTGCGCGGTCCGCGAGGGCTTCGTCGTGGCCGGCGACCGTCGCGCGCGCTTCGGCGAGCTGGCGGCGGAAGCGGCGGGGCGCTCGCTCCCCGAGCGGCCGGTGTTGCGCAGCGACGAGGAGAACCGGCTGACCGGTACCGCGGTGACGCGGCTCGACACGCCGGCCAAGCTGGACGGCAGCGCCAATTTCGCGGGCGACGTGCGGCTGCCGGGCATGCTGTTCGCGGCGATCCGTCAGGGGCCGCTCGGCGACACGCGGTTGCTGAGCGCCGACGTACGCGCGGCCGATGCGGTACCGGGCGTGGTCAAGATCGTCACCACCGAGCGCTGGGTCGCCGCGCTCGCGACCGACAGCTTTGCCGCCCGCCGCGCGCTCGACGCGACGCGGCCCCGGTTCGAGACGCGCGACCCCGTCAGCGACGAGCGCATCGACGCAGCCCTGTCGGCGGCGCTGGCCGAGCCGGGCGGGCGGGTCGCCGGCGCGGGCGAGATCGACGCGATGCTGACCGGCCGGCGGCTGTTCCGCGCTCATTATGCCGCCGCGCCCGGCATCCATGCATCGCTCGAACCGACCGCCGCCACCGCGCTGTTCGAGGACGGGCGGCTGCGCCTCTGGATCGGCACGCTGGCGCCGGCGGCGGCGCGAGCCGCGGCGGCACGCGCGCTCGGCATCGGCGAGGATGCGGTGACGGTGATCCCGATGCAGGCCGGCGGATCGTTCGGCGCAGGGCTGGAGACGTTGGTCGCCGAGCAGGCCGCATGGCTCGCGCGCGCGGCGGGGCGACCCGTGCAATTGAGCTACAGTCGGGGCGAGGACGTGATCCGCGATCGCTTTCGCCCGCCCGCGCGCGCAGCGATGACCGCACGGATGGAGCGCGACGGGCGGGTGATCGCGTGGCATGCCGCGATCGCCGCGCCGAGCGTCGGACGCGAGCTGGCCGGAAGGCTGATGACTGGGGAGACGATCGCCGACCTGTCGCTCGCACTGCCGGCACGGCCCGGTGACGCCGCGGCGGTCGCCGGTGCCGAGCCGCCCTATGGCATCGCGAATTGGGGCGTCGACCATCACGCCGCCGGGATCGGCACGCCGGTCGGTCACCTGCGCGGCGGTGCGCATGGCTATACGTGCTTCTTTGCCGAAAGCTTCGTCGACGAACTCGCGCGCCGCGCCGAGTTCGATGCGAGCTATTTTCGGATCCGCATGCTCGGCCAGCAGCCGCGGCTCGCCAATTGCCTCAACACCGTCGCCTCGATCGGCGGGTGGCAGGGGGGCATGATGGGGAGCGGGCAGGGGATCGCCGCGCACGCGTTCCGCGGCTCGTATATCGCCGTGCTGGCGGAAGCAGCGTTGGAGGGCGACCGCGTCCGCTGCTCGCGTCTGGTCGCGGCGGTTGATTGCGGACGCGTGGTCCACCCCGACATCGTGCTGCAACTGGTCGAGGGCGGGCTCGTCTTCGGGCTCGCCCAGGCGCTTGGTTGTGCGACGCGGTACAAGGATGGGGTTGCAGAGGCGCGCACGCTTGCCGATTTGCGCTTGCCCATGATCGATGACCTTCCCGACATCACCGTCGAGCTGATCCGGAGCGAAGCCGAACCCGGCGGCGTGTCGGAGCTCGCCGTCCCGCCGGTCGCGCCCGCGATCGCAAATGCCGTCGCGGCCGCCAGTGGCCTGCGTTTACGCCGCCTCCCGCTCGATCCGGCGAACCCCTGATGCCGATCCCCGCCGATCATCCCGCGATCCCCGCCCGCAAGGTCGGCGTGCTGCTCGTCAACCTGGGGACGCCCGATGCTTCCGACGTCGCGTCGGTCCGGCGTTACCTTGCCGAGTTCCTGTCCGATCCGCGCGTGGTCGAGATCCCGCGCCTCATCTGGCAGCCGATCCTGCGCGGCTTCGTGCTGACGACCCGGCCCAAGAAGTCGGCGCATGCCTATCAGCAGGTCTGGACCGAGGACGGCTCGCCGCTCGCCGCGATCACGCGGGCACAGGCGGCGGCGCTGGAGGGGGCGTTCGGGCCGGGAGTCCTCGTCGACTATGCCATGCGGTACGGTCGCCCCGCCATCGCCGACCGGTTTCAGGCGATGAAGGATGCCGGGTGCGAACGCATCCTGATCGCGCCGCTCTACCCGCAATATTGTGCGGCGACGACCGCGACCGCCAACGATAAGGCGTTTGCGCATCTGGCGACGATGCGGTGGCAGCCGGCGGTGCGGACGCTGCCGCCCTATTACGACGACCCCACCTATATCGACGCGCTGCGCGAGAGCATCGAAGCGGCGGTGGCCGCGCTCGACTTCGAGCCCGAGGCGCTGGTCGCGAGCTTTCACGGCATGCCGCAGCGGACGCTGATGCTGGGCGATCCTTATCATTGCCATTGCCAGAAAACCGCGCGGCTGTTGTCCGAAGCGATGGGGCGTGACCTGATCGTCAGCTTCCAGTCCCGCTTCGGTCCGGCCAAGTGGCTGGGGCCGGCGACCGACGAGGTTTTGGTCGAGCTGGCGACCAAGGGCACACGCCGCGTCGCGATTTTCGCACCGGGATTTTCCGCCGACTGCCTGGAGACGCTGGAGGAACTGGCGATCCGCGGACGCGAAAGCTTCGAGGAAGCGGGAGGTACACACTTTGCCTATCTCCCGTGCCTCAATGCGTCCGAAAACGGCATGCGAATGCTGAAAAGTGTGATCGCGCGCGAGCTTGCCGGGTGGGTCCCCGGCGGCTAGGCCTGATCGTGGTCAAGCGAGACCGGCAGTCGGTCCGCTGTACGAACAGGAGAGAGATGCATGGCACGCGTCGCGATCGTTACCGGGGGTACGCGCGGGATCGGTGAGGCGATCAGCCTTGCATTGAAGGAGGCAGGCGTCACCGTTGCCGCCAATTACGCCGGCAATGACGAGCGCGCCCAGGCGTTCAGCGAGCGCGCGGGCATCGCCGCCTACAAATGGGACGTCGCCGATTACGACGCCTGTCAGGCGGGCGTGGCGAAGGTTGCGGACGAGCTCGGCCCGGTCGACATCGTCGTCAACAATGCCGGCATCACCCGCGACGGCACGATCCTGAAGATGACGTACCAGATGTGGAAGGAGGTCATGGACACCAACCTTGGCGGTTGCTTCAACATGGCCAAGGCGGTGTTCCCCGGCATGCGCGACCGCAAATGGGGCCGCATCGTCAACATCGGATCGATCAATGGCCAGGCGGGCCAATACGGCCAGGTCAACTACGCCGCGGCCAAGTCGGGCATCCATGGCTTTACCAAGGCGCTGGCGCAGGAAGGCGCGCGCTTCGGCGTGACGGTCAACGCGATCGCGCCGGGTTATATCGACACGGACATGGTCGCCGCGGTGCCCGCCGACGTGCTCGAGAAGATCGTCGCCCGCGTGCCGGTCGGCCGGCTGGGCCAGGCGCAGGAGATCGCACGCGGCGTCGCGTTCCTGTGCGCGGAGGAGGCCGGCTTTGTCACCGGATCGACGCTGAGCATCAACGGCGGGCAGCATATGTACTGACGGGCGAAGGCGGCGCCACGTCGCCGCCGATGCGACCGCCAACGGCAGTTCGCATCGCCCGGCACGGCCGGCGGGCCTCCAAGGCCCGACCGACGACGGCGGCTTCGCCGCCGGCGCTGCCCAGCAAGCCGCGACACCCGATAAGTCGGCGCGGCCTCACGCCCCAGACCTACCCCTCCGTCAGGCCTGCGGCCTGCCACCTCCCCTTCCAGGGGAGGATCTAGCAATCAGAAACGTCAGGAGGCCGGCTCCCAAAGGAACCGGCCTCCCTCCCTCGATACGCTACGCGAGGGACTCTCTCAGCTACGCCACTGGAGAGAATATGGATCAGCGGCGGCAGTAACCCGGCCGGTCCGACCGATCGATCGCGCGGCCGGCAAGGGCGCCGACGCCGCCGCCGAGGATCGTGCCGAGCGTGCGGTCACCGCGGCCGGCGATCTGGTTGCCGAGCAGGCCACCCGCGATTGCGCCGACGATCGTGCCGCCATCGCCGTCGTTGCAGCGCTCCCGCGCGCGGTTGCGATAATAGCGGCGATCGTTGCCGTAATAGCGGCGGTCATAGCCACGATCGTAGCGGCGATCGCCGTAATAGCCGCGGTCGCGATAACGCTGACCGGCATAGCCGTAATCCTGGCCGTAATAGCCCTGCGCCTGGGCGGGCGCCGTCGGGACGACCAGCGCGGTGGTCCCCATCGTCACGGCGGTCGCGGCGAGCATCAGCTGCTTGAACATGGTCGTTCTCCTTGTCCCTGTTCGTCAATCCGAACCGATGGCGGGCGAATCGGGTCCGCTATCGTTGATCCGCTTATGGGTGATTCGCATTGAGCCGTGGCTGAATGCGCCCGTTAGCCAATGTTCAGCTAAGCGCGCGGTTGAGCCGGGCCACCGCGCCCGCTAGCGCCGGGGACGATGCGGAAAATGCTCTCGGTGCTGATGTGCCTTGTCTTCGTTCAGGATTATTCGGGCGATGCGAAGCTGCCGCTGCCGCTCCAGCCGCCGCTGTCGAACACGATGCGCGCCGAATCGGTCGCATTGTTCGCCGATGATCCCGGCCGTCGGCATCTGGGCAAGCTGACCTATCTGGAGGGCGTGGTCCTGCACGAGCAGGGCCGCGGCATCGGCGGCTGGTCCGCACTGTCGGTGGTCGGCCGGCGTGTGACGATGGTCAGCGACGGCGGCAGCGTGGTGTCGTTCGACTGGCTGGGCGGTGAGCGGCTGGCGCGGGTCCGGTATTCGTCGCTGATCGAAGGGCCGGGGCATGGCTGGTCCAAGCTGGACCGCGACAGCGAGTCGCTTGCGCGCGATCCGAAGACCGGCCGCTACTGGGTGGGGTTCGAGCGCGCCAATGCGATCTGGCGCTACCAGCCCGATCTGGCCCATGCGACCGGCCATGTCCGGCCCGAGGCGATGCGGCGCTGGGAGGAGAATGGCGGGCCGGAGAGCCTGGCGCGGCTCTCCGACGGGCGCTTCGTCACGATCGCGGAGACGCGCGGCGACGGGAAGGCGGGGCTGCGACACGGCATCGTCTTCATGGGCGACCCGGTCGAGCCCGCGACGCGCCAGTTCGCCTTCAGCTATCGCCCGCCCGCCGGCACCCACCCGGTCGATGCCGCCGAGCTGCCCGACGGACGCCTTGTCGTGCTCAATCGCGGCGTGGGGCTGCCGAACGGCTTCTGGAACGTGCTGGTGGTGATCGACCGCGGTGCGATCCGACCCGGCGCCGAGGTCAGCGGGCGCGAGATCGCGCGGCTGGAGGCGCCGGCGCTGCACGACAATTTCGAAGGGGTGGCGGTCACGCGCGAGGGTGGGCGCACGATCCTGTGGCTCGTCAGCGACGACAACCAGTTCATCCTGCAGCGAACGCTATTGCTGAAGTTCGCGCTGGAGGACTGAGCGTAGGGGCGCGCTCCAACTCCACCCGTTCGTGCTGAGCTTGTCGAAGCACGTGTCTAGGGCACGCCCTTCGACAGGCTCAGGGCGAACGGAGCAGGATACGGCTTTGAAAGACGCGCGAAAGGGCGCCGCTCCCATCAGGAGCAGCGCCCTTGCAACTCGCAATCCCGAACGGGATCAGGCGGCGGCAGCGCCCGCCAGCTTCTTGGCGACTTCGCGCTTCAGGCGACGCGCGCGCAGCGACAGGTCGGTGTCGCTGGTCTTGGTCAGCCAGTTGTCCAGGCCGCCGACATGCTCGACCGAACGCAGGCCGTGCGTCGAAACGCGCAGCTTGACGCTCTTCTCGAGCGCGTCCGAGATCAGCGTGACGTTCTGCAGGTTGGGCAGGAAGGTCCGCTTGGTCTTGTTGTTGGCGTGCGACACATTGTGTCCCACCTGCCGGCCCTTGCCGGTCAGCTCGCAAATGCGCGACATGATGATCAATCCTGAGTTTCGGCCTGGGTCCGGGTCGCCCCGGAAAGGCCGCGCCACTACCCGCTTGGCTTCCCGCCGTCAACCGCCGACGCGCAACCCATGCGGCGACGCCGCGTTGTTGCGACGACGTACCAATCGATCATAAGGGGAAGACGCCATGAAGACCATCCTCGTCCTGCTGGGCCTCGCCGCGCTGGCACTGGTCGTGCTCATGTCGCTCGGCATGGTCAGCATCGACCAGACGCGTCCCGCCGTCGTCCAGGCGCCAGAGTTCAAGGCCGATGTCGGCCGCGTCGAGCTCGGCACCACCAACAAGACGGTCGAAGTACCGACGCTGGAGGTCCAGAAGGCCGACGGCACCAAGCAGTAAGATCCATCGCCGACGCCTTCCCCCTACCGGCCCCGATGCGCGCCGCACTCGATGCGGCGGCCGCTGCGGCGCAAGCGGGGGAGGTGCCGGTGGGCGCTGTCGTGGTCCGGGGCGGCGAGGTGATCGCGGTCGGTGCCAATGCGCCGCGCGCGCTGTCCGACCCCACCGCCCATGCCGAGATCGTCGCGATCCGCGCAGCCGCCGCGGCGCTCGGGCGCGACCGGCTGGAGGATTGCGACCTGTGGGTGACGCTGGAGCCCTGCGCGATGTGCGCAGGGGCGATTGCGCATGCGCGGATCCGGCGGCTCTATTACGGGGCGGACGATCCGAAGGGTGGGGCGGTCGCGCATGGGCCGCGGTTCTTCGGCCAGCCGACCTGCCACCATCGGCCGGACGTCTATGCCGGGATCGGCGAAGGCGAGGCGGCGGCGTTGCTGCGCGGTTTTTTCGCGGGGCGACGCGCTTAGGAGCGCTACTCCCGGATCGGCGTCGCGCTGTTCTCGCCGATGACGGTCGTCCACGGCGCGACTCGCCAGCTTCGGACGATGCCGTTCGCCACATAGGGATCGCCCGCCGCGAACCGCTCGGCGGCATCGCGATCGTTGAACAGGATCAGCCCCGATTCGGGCGGATCGCCGACCGCGCCGCCCAGGATCAGCTCGCCCGCATCCGCCATCGTCCAGCCGAGCGCGAGATGCTCGCTCCGGAACGCGCCGCGACGCTCCAGATAGTCGGGGGCGAAGTCGTAGATCAGCAGCCAGTGGCTCATGCGTAGCGCTCCTTGAGCATCGCCCACGCCGCGCGCAGGCCGAAGGCATCGCCGCCCTTTGGTCGTCCCGGCTTGCCCGCGGGCCGCCAGGCGAACACGTCGAGGTGCGCCCACGGCGTCTCGGCCGGCACGAAGCGGCGCAGGAACAGGGCGGCGGTGATCGCGCCGGCAAAGGCGCCCTCCGGCGCATTGACCATGTCGGCGATGTCGGACTTGAGCATGTCGTCATACCCGTCCCACAGCGGCATCCGCCACAGGGGGTCGTCGAGCCGTTCGCCCGCGGCGAGAAGGTCGCCCGCCAACCCCTCGTTGTTGGCGAACAGCGGCGGCAGGTCGGGGCCGAGCGCGACGCGCGCCGCGCCGGTCAGCGTCGCGAAGTCGAGGATCAGCCCCGGCTTCGCCTCGCCCGCCCGCGTCAGCGCATCGGCGAGGATCAGGCGCCCCTCGGCATCGGTGTTGGTGTTCTCCACCGTCACGCCCTTGCGCGTGCGCAGCACATCGCCGGGGCGGAAGGCCGCGCCCGACACGGCATTCTCGACGGCGGGGATGAGGAGGTGAAGCCGCACCGGCAGCCGCGCCGCCATGATGAGCTCCGCCAGCGCCAGCGCATGCGCCGCGCCGCCCATGTCCTTCTTCATCAGCCGCATTGCCGCGGATGGCTTGAGGTCGAGCCCGCCAGTGTCGAAGCAGACGCCCTTGCCGACGATCGCGACGCGCGGATGATCGTCGCGGCCCCAGTCGAGTTCGATCAGCCGCGGCGCGCGTGCCGCGATCGCCGCGGCGCCAACCGCATGGATCATCGGATAGCCGCGCTCCAGCTCCGCGCCCTTGGTGACGGTCAGCCGCGCGCCGTGTGCCGCGCCCACCTCCGCCACCGCCGACTCCAGCTCGGCCGGGCCGAGATCACCGGCGCTGGTGTTGACGAGCTCGCGGACGCGCGCCGTCGCGGCGGCCTCGGCCAGCACCGGATCGATGCGGCTGGGCTCGCCGGTCAGCAGCGTGCGCGCACACGTCGCCTCCTCCTTGCGATATCGGTCGAAGCGGTGCTGCGCGAGCGCCCAACCGAGCATCGCCGCGCCGGGTTCCTGTCCGTCCAGCCGGTACACGCCCTCGGGCAGCGCCTCCGCCGCCCGCGCCAGGCACCAGGGGGTGAGCGCGCCCGCCCTGGCCACGCCGATCACCGCCGACCACGCCTCGGCCGCCTCGCCTGGCAGGATCGCCAGCGAGCCCGCGTTCGGCTTGAAGCGCTGCGCGATCAGCGCGGCGCGGTGGCGCGGCGGCTGATGGCGCAACCACTCGTCATGACCGGCGGTATCGACGAGGTGGAGGGTGCGGGCGGGCTGGCCGCGATCGGGGGAAAGGGTCGCCTTGAGGTCGGTCATCACGCCCGAAGCTAGGCAGTTGCACAGGGCGGCGCCAGCACCTCTCGCTTTTTCGCCCCAAAGACCTTATCTGCGCGCCCGATCATGGCAACGCGACTTCCCGAATCCCCCAAGGTGGGGATGGTGTCGCTCGGCTGTCCCAAGAACCTGGTCGACAGCGAGCGTATCCTGACCAAATTGCGATCCGAGGGATATCGGATGTCGCCGGACTATGCCGGCGCCGATGTCGTGCTCGTCAACACCTGCGGCTTCCTCGATAGCGCCAAGGAAGAATCACTGGAGGCGATCGGCGAGGCGATCTCTGAAAACGGGCGCGTCATCGTGACGGGCTGCATGGGCAAGGAGGCCGAGGCGATCCGCGCGCGCTTTCCCCAGGTGCTCGCGATCACCGGTGCGCACGAATATGAGCAGGTGGTCGAGGCGGTGCATGACGCCGCGCCGCCGATCCCGTCGCCGTTCGTCGACCTCGTGCCGGAGGCCGGCCTCAAGCTCACGCCGCGCCACTACAGCTATCTGAAGATCTCGGAGGGCTGCAACCACCGGTGCAGCTTCTGCATCATCCCGGCGCTGCGCGGCGATCTCGTCAGCCGGCGCCCCGACGCGATCCTGCGCGAGGCCGAGAAGCTGGTCGCGGCGGGAACGCGCGAGCTGCTGGTCATCAGCCAGGATACCTCCGCCTATGGCATCGACATCCGCCGCGAACCGCGGATGTGGAAGGGGCGGGAGGTCGTGCCGCACATGACCGATCTGGCGCGCGAGCTGGGGCAGCTCGGCACGCCAGAAAACGAAGTCTGGGTGCGGCTCCACTATGTCTATCCCTATCCGCATGTCGATCAGGTCATCCCGCTGATGGCCGAGGGGCTGATCCTCCCCTATCTCGACATTCCGTTTCAGCATGCGGCGCCCAACGTGCTGAAGCGCATGAAGCGCCCGGCCAACGAGGCCAAGGTGCTGGAGCGGCTGCGCGGCTGGCGCGCGATAGCGCCGGACATCACGATCCGCTCGACCTTCGTCGTCGGCTTCCCCGGCGAGACCGACGAGGATTTCGAATATTTGCTAGACTGGCTGGACGAGGCGCAGCTCGACCGCGTCGGCGCCTTCCGCTTCGAGCCCGTCGAGGGCGCCGCGGCGAACGCGCTGCCCGATCCGGTGCCCGAGGCGGTCAAGGAAGAACGCTATGCCCGCATCATGGAGCGGACCGCGGCGATCTCCGCGGCCAAGCTCCAGGCCAAGGTCGGGCGCGAGATCGACGTGATCCTGGACGCGGTCGATGCCGATGGCGGCGCGACCGGCCGGTCGAAGGCGGATGCGCCGGAAATCGACGGCGAGGTCTTCCTGCGCGACGTGATCGGCCGCGAGGTCGGCGACGTGATCCGCGTGCGGGTGGAGGATGCCGACGAGCATGACCTGTACGGCGCGCCGGTCGCCTGAACCGCTCGAGCTTCGTATCGAAGCATCGGCGGTGGTCCTTCGATACGCTGCTTCGGCTTCGCTCAGCAGCTACTCAGGACGAACGGGTTCGATGGTCGTCACCCCGGACTTGTTCCGGGGTCCACCGGGCGGCGGGCGTTTCGGCTTGTTGGCGAGCTTCGCCTTCGCGGTCAGGTGGACCCCGGAACAAGTCCGGGGTGACGGTTGGGGGTAGGGCGAGCGCCCTCCTCCATCACGTAACCCCGGCCTCTGAGCCGGGGTACCGCTTCTTTTCCGGGCCGGGCGAAGGAAGCGGGATCCCGGATCAAGTCCGGGATGACGACGGATTGTGGGGCCAATGCTGTGGATAACCCGCCCCGACGCCTTCCCCGACGTTTCGCAAAAGCCTAGCCTCCGCCCATGTCCCACGCCGCTTACGTCCCGCTTCGCGTCTTCTCCTGCTACACGATGCTCGACGGCGCGATCGAGCCGAAGGCGATTGCCAAGCAGGCGCGCAAGCTCGGCTTTCCGGCGGTGGCGCTGACCGATCGCAACGGGCTTTATGCGGCGATGGCGTTCTCCGACGCGTGCAAAGCCGAGGGGGTGCAGCCGATCGTCGGCACGATGCTGTGCGTCGCGCGGCCGGGGACGCCCGACGGGCGCGCGCCGATCCTCGACTGGCTGTCGCTCTATGCGCAGGACGAGCGCGGTTACGACAATCTATGCGCGCTGGTGTCGGAGGCGCATCTCGGCCGTCCGGTGGAGCTCGATGCACACGTGCCGCTTGAGGCGCTGGCGGGGCGGAGCGACGGCCTGCTCTGCCTGACCGCGGGCGGCGAGGGCGGGCTGACGCGGCTGCTGGCCGAGGAACAGGCGGGGGATGCCGCTGCCTATCTCGACCGGCTCCAGGACCTGTTTCCCGACCGGCTGTTCATCGAGCTCAGCCGCCGCGGCGACGCGGTCGAGGTTGCGGCCGAGGCGGCGCTGATCGACCTCGCCTATGCCAACGACCTGCCGCTCGTCGCGACCAACCCGAGCTGCTTTGCCGAGGCCGACTTCCACGCCGCGCACGACGCCATGCTGTGCATCGCGCATTCGAGCTATGTCATGTCGGAGGACCGCAAGCGTTCCTCGCCCGAGGCGTGGATCAAGCCCGCCCCGGTGATGAAGGCCGACTTCGACGACTTGCCCGAGGCGATCGCCAACACGCTGGTCGTCGCGCAGCGCTGCGCCGTCGCCGCGCCCAAGCGCAAGCCGATCCTCCCCAGCCTGGCCGGCGACCGCGAGGGCGAGGCGCGTATGCTGCGCGAGAGCGCGCACGCGGGGTTGAAGGCACGGCTTGAGCGCATCCTGGAGCTCGAGGCGGCCGCGATCACGCAGCCGGCCCTGGTTTCGAGCGAAGTCACCTCGCAACTGCAAGCGGCGGACCATGCCCCGTCCGCTCCGAGCGAAGACGAGAAGCAGGCTGGCCATGCGGGTGGTTCCGGTTTCTCGACTTCGCTCGAAACGAACGGAGTGGAGGTGGATGACCCCACCCGTGCCGCGCGGTTCGAGGAATATTGGACGCGGCTCGACTACGAACTCGACATCATCATCGCGATGGGATTCCCGGGCTACTTCCTGATCGTCGCCGACTTCATCAAATGGGCCAAGGACCACGATATTCCGGTGGGTCCGGGCCGTGGTTCGGGTGCGGGCTCCGCCGTCGCCTGGGCGCTCACCATCACCGACCTCGACCCGATCAAGCTGGGCCTGCTGTTCGAGCGCTTCCTCAACCCGGAACGCGTGTCGATGCCCGACTTCGACATCGACTTCTGCGAAACCCGCCGCGGCGAGGTGATCCGATACGTTCAGGCCAAGTACGGCCACGACACCGTCGCGCAGATCATCACCTTCGGTAAGCTGAAGGCGCGCGCGGTGCTGAAGGATACCGGCCGCGTGCTCCAGATGAGCTATGGCCAGGTCGATCGCCTTGCCAAGCTCGTCCCCAACCACCCCACCGACCCCTGGGACCTCAAGCGTGCGCTGAACGGCGTCAGCGAGCTCGCGCAGGCCTATGAGCGCGAGGACGACGTTCGCCGGCTGCTCGACCTGGCGATGAACCTGGAGGGGTTGCCGCGCCACAGCTCGACCCACGCGGCGGGCGTGGTCATCGGCGACCGGCCGCTCGCCGAGCTCGTCCCGCTGTATCGCGATCCGCGGTCCGACATGCCCGTCACGCAGTTCGACATGAAATATGTCGAGGGCGCGGGCCTGGTGAAGTTCGACTTCCTCGGCCTCAAGACGCTGAGCGTGCTGCGCAAGGCGGTGGACCTGCTCGCCAAGCGGGGCGTCACGATCGATCTCGACGGCCTCGCCTGGAACGACGAGGCGACCTACGCCCTGCTCCAGCGCGGCGATACGGTGGGCGTGTTCCAGCTGGAATCGGAGGGGATGAGGCGCACGCTGTCCGCCGTCCGGCCATCGAATTTCGGCGATATCATCGCGCTCGTGTCGCTCTATCGGCCGGGCCCGATGGACAACATTCCGAGTTTCGGCGCGCGCAAGAACGGGCGGGAAGCGGTGACCTACCCGCACCCGCTGCTCGAGGGGATCCTCGCGGAAACCTACGGCATCTTCGTCTATCAGGAACAGGTGATGCAGGCCGCGCAGATCCTGGCCGGCTATTCGCTGGGCGGCGCTGATCTGCTCCGCCGCGCGATGGGCAAGAAGGTGAAGGCGGAGATGGACGCGCAGCGCGCGATCTTCGTCACCGGCTGCGCCGAGCACAATCAGATCCCCGCGGCCAAGGCCAACGAGCTGTTCGATTTGATCGACAAGTTCGCCGGCTATGGCTTCAACAAGTCGCACGCCGCCGCCTATGCGCTGCTCGCCTATCAGACCGCGTGGCTGAAGGCGCATCATCCGCACGAGTTCTTTGCCGCCTCGATGTGCTTCGACCTGGCGCTGACCGACAAGCTGGCGATCTTCGTCGACGACATGAAGCGGCTGGGCTTCGCCTGCCTGCCCGCCGACCTGAATGCGAGCGAGGCGGAGTTCGACGTCCAGCCGCATGAGGATGGCCTTGCGGTTCGCTATGCGCTCGGCGCGCTCAAGGGCGTGGGTGAGCGCGCGATGGAGCAGGTCGTTGCCGAGCGGAAGGCGAAGGGGGCGTTCAAGTCGCTCGACGACTTCGCGCGCCGCGTCGATCCGCGCCTCCTCAACAAGCGGCAGGTCGAGACGCTGGCGGCGGCCGGCGCGTTCGATGCGATGAACGACAACCGGCCGGGCGTGCATGCCGCGGCCGAGACGATCCTCGCCACCGCGCAGCGCATCCATGCCGGGCGCGCGAGCGGGCAGGGCGGGCTGTTCGGCGAGGGCGAGGCGAGCGAGCCGCCGATCCGTCTTCCCGCCAGCGCCACCTGGACGCTCGCCGAGCGCATCAATGCCGAGAAGGAGGCGTTCGGCTTTTATTTCTCCGCGCATCCGCTCGACCGCTATGCGCACCTCGCCAAGGTCCATGCTGCCCGCCCGATCGCGGCGCTGGCCGGCGTGCAGGTCGCCGAAGGCGCGCGCGGCGGCGCGACGATCGCTGCGCTGGTCGAGGATGCGCGTTGGCGTACTTCGGCACGCGGCAATCGCTATCTGATGGCGACGCTTTCGGACGCCAGCGGCCAGGTCGTCGCGACCTGCTTCGACGACATGGCCGCCGAGGCGCTGGAGGATGCGGCGCGCGCGGGCGGGTGCGGGCTGATGCAGGTCGAACTCGATCGCCGCGCGGGCGAGGACACGCCGCGCGTCACGGTCAAGTCGCTCCAGGCGTTCGAGACGCTGTCGAACAATGCCCGGCTCGTGCTCACGGTCTGGATCGACGATATCGAGGCGATCGCACCGCTCGCCCGGCTGCTGCGCGACGAGCGCGGCGGGCGCGCGCGTGTGCGCCTGGTCACCCCGATCGAAGGGGGCGAGGCGGAGGTGTCGCTGGGCGAGGACTTCCTGCTCGACGGCGAGCGTGTGGAGGCGGTTCAGGCCATTCCCGGTGTTCGAGAAGCCGAGCTGATGGCGCCTCGACTTCAGCTGGCCGGCTAGCAAAACTTCGTCACTGGACGCGGGGCGCGCCGCCGCTATTCTCCATACCCAAAGATGGAAATGGAGAGGCGGATGCTGGGATCGATGCAGGAGTTCGAGCTGCGCGTGCCGCGGCTGGTCGAGCATGCCGAGCGCGAATATCCGACCCGCGAGATCGTCACCCGCTGGGCCGACGGCAGCGAGACGCGGACGGACTGGGCCACTGTTGGGCGTGATGCGCGGCGGCTGGGCCAGGCGCTGGAGCGGCTCGGCCTGCAGCCCGGCGACCGCGTCGCGACGATGGCGATGAACCATGGGCGGCATCTGGTCGCCTGGTACGGCGTCATGGGAATGGGCGGCATCCTCCACACGATCAACCCGCGGCTATTCCCCGATCAGCTCGCCTTCATCGCCAATCATGCCGAGGACCGCGTGCTGCTCTACGATCGCGCATTCCAGCCGATCGTCGACAAGCTCAAGCCGCACTGGACGACGATCGAGCATTACATCTGCTTCGACCCCGCGCCGGGCGAGGAAGGGTTCGAGGACTGGATCGGCCGCGAGGACGGCGACTATGCCTGGGTCGAGGGGCCCGAGCGTGATCCGTGCATGCTGTGCTACACCAGCGGTACGACGGGCAATCCGAAGGGCGTGCTCTATTCGCACCGGTCGTCGCTGATCCACGCGATGTCGGAAGTGCAGCCCTCTGTATTCGACCTGTCGACGCGGGCGGTGGCGATGC
The DNA here is from genome assembly GCF_032391395.1 of Sphingomonas sp. Y38-1Y. Classification (NCBI taxonomy): domain Bacteria; kingdom Pseudomonadati; phylum Pseudomonadota; class Alphaproteobacteria; order Sphingomonadales; family Sphingomonadaceae; genus Sphingomonas; species Sphingomonas sp. Y38-1Y. The sequence continues at coordinate 2,637,966 of NZ_CP135916.1, read as the reverse complement.
CGATCGTGCCGATGTTCCACGCGGTCGGATGGGGCATCCCCTTCTCCGCGCCGATGGTGGGCCTCAAGTTCGTCTTTTCGTGCGTCAACGATCCCGCGGTGCTGTGCGAGCTGATGAACCGCGAGAAGGTGACGCACTCGGCGGGCGTGCCGACCGTCTGGTTCGCGATGTTCCAGCACATGGATGCCAGTGGCAAGGCGCCCGAGCATTTGGAGCTCGTCACGATCGGCGGATCGGCAGCGCCGCGCTCGATGATCGAGCGGCTGATGAAGATGGGCATCCGCGTCAATCACGCCTGGGGCATGACCGAGACATCGCCGATCGGCACCGTCGGCGCGCGCAGCCCCGACTGGGACGAGCTGAGCTTCGAGCAACAGGTGGACCAGGTCAGCCGCCAGGGCCGTGCGCCGTTCGGCATCGACATGCGCATCGTCGACGACGAGGGCAACGTCCTGCCCCGCGACGGCGTCAGCTCGGGCCGGCTGATGGTGAAGGGGCCGTGGGTCGTCGATCAGTATTTCGAGGAAGACCTGCCCTGCACCGATGCCGACGGCTATTTCGACACGGGCGACGTCGCGGTGATCCATCCCGACGGCACCATGCAGATCACCGACCGCGCCAAGGACGTCATCAAGTCGGGCGGCGAGTGGATCAGCTCCGTCGATCTGGAAAATGCAGCGGTCGGCTGTCCCGGCGTGGCCGAGGCGGCGGCGATCGGCGTCCATCATCCGCGCTGGGAAGAGCGGCCGATCCTGCTCGTGGTGGTGAAGCCCGGCGCCGAGGTGACCGCGGACGCGGTGCTGGCGCATCTGTCGAACCATGTCGCCAAATGGTGGCTGCCCGACGAAGTCCATTTCGTCGAGGAACTGCCGCATACCGCCACGGGCAAGCTCTTGAAGACCGCGATCCGCGAGCGATTCAGGGGCTACAGCCTCAAGGCCGCGTGAAGGCGAGCGTCGCGACGACGGGGAAATGGTCGGACGGGTAACGCCCGCCGACCCGCTGCCGCTCGATCGCGACGCTGCGCACGCGGAAGCCGCGCGTCAGCACCCAGTCGATGCGCTTGTCGGCCTTGCCGGTGAAGCCGTGGAAGGTGCCGGCGCCTGCTTCCGGCGCGCCCAGCGCCGTCCAGGCGTCGCCGAGCGTGCGGGTGAGGACGCGGTACGCGGCGCTGCCGGGCACGTCGTTGAAGTCGCCGGTCAAGACCACCGGCTCGCCGGGGGGCAGGGCGGCGACGAAGGCCGCGACCTTTTCCGCCGCCTTGGCGCGGGCCGCGCCGTCTTCCTCGCGGTACGGGAAGTGCGTGTTGAGGAGCGTGAACCGCCGCCCGTCGCCGACCCGCTGAAAGCGCCCCCAGGTGACCATGCGCGGAAAGGGATGGCCCAAGCTGATGCTACCCGAAACGTCGGGCGTGTCGGACAGCCAGAAGTCGCCGCTCGCCATCAGCTTCAATCGGTCGCGGCGATAGAAGACACCCATATGCTCGTCGGCATGGCCGCCGCGGCGGTCGCGCCCGAACCAGGCATAGCGTCGGTCCGCCGCGACGATCGCCTCGCCCTGATGCTGGAACAGCTCCTGCGTCCCGACGATGTCGGCGCCGACGCGCCGCCAGGCCGCGACCAGCCGCGCGGCACGCGTGTTCCAGCGGTCGAGGCCGTCATCGTCCGAGGGATAACGGACGTTGAACGTCATGACCCGGAGCGGCTGCGGCGGCTGCGCGGTGGCGGGGACTGCGACCAGGAGGGTCAGCAGAGCGAGGAAGCGGAGCATCGGCGCAGCCTAGACCAGCGGCGATCGAGTTAGAACAGCTCGCCCTGCGCGCCTGGCGGACGGCGGAACAGGTCGCTGCGCAGCTTCATCCGCTCGCCGTTGAGCCCGTATTTGCGGCACGCCTTGTGGAACCGCGTGCGGAGGAGGTCGGCCCATGGCCCCTGTCCCTGCATGCGCGTGAAAAAGCCGGGATCGTTGTCGCGCCCGCCACCGCGCAGCGACTGGATGATTGCCATCACCTTGCCCGCGCGATCGGGGTAATGCGTGTCGAGCCAGGCGCGGAACAGCGGCGCGACCTCGTGCGGCAGGCGGACGGGGATGTAGAAGGCGGCACGCGCGCCCGCTTCCGCTGCCCGCTCGAGGATGTGCTCCATCTCGTGATCGGTGATTGCGGGGATAACGGGCGAGATCGAGACGAAGGTCGGCACCCCCGCCGCGGCCAGCGCCGCGATCGCGCGCAGCCGCCGTTCGGGCGCGGTCGCGCGCGGCTCCAGCGTCATTGCGGTGCGCGGATCGAGCGTGGTGACCGAGATCATCGCCGCCGCCAGCCCCTTCGCGGCCATCGGCGCGATCAGGTCCAGGTCGCGCAGGATGCGGTCCGACTTGGTCGTGATCGTCAGCGGATGGTTGGTCTCCGCCAGCACCTCGATACAGGCGCGCGTGATCCCCCAATCGCGCTCGATCGGCTGATAGGGATCGGTGTTGGTCCCGAACGCGATCGGCCGGGCGACATAGCCGGGCTTCGACAGCTCGGCACGCAGCAGCGTGGCGGCATCCGGCTTGGCGAACAGCCGCGTCTCGAAATCGATGCCGGGCGACAGGTCGTGAAATGCATGCGTCGGCCGCGCGAAGCAGTAGATGCAGCCATGCTCACAGCCGCGATAGGGGTTCACCGATCGGTCGAACGGCACATCGGGCGAGCTGTTGCGCGCCAGGATCGTGCGCGGATGTTCGATCGTGACGGTGGTGCGGGCAGGGGACAGTTCGCCATCGACGGCCTCGCGCTCGTCCAGCCAGTCGCCGTCCGCCTCCCGCCCGGGCAGGTTGAAGCGGCGGCTCGGTCCGTTGAGCGTCGCGCCGCGGGTGGGACGAGTCGCTGGCATGTCGGATTTCATACCGCCGGCGCGCGAACAAAAAAAGAACATTGTTGCTCGGGCCGCGACGTCGGCTAAGGTCCGGGCGGGGACGACCGACGGGGGATGCGAAGATGCTCGGATGGATGCTGGCGACGGCGGCGATGGTGGCCGCGCCCGAGACGGTGATCGACGCGACCAACCCGACGGTGATCGCCAAGGCGATGCAGGCCGCCGGCTACAAGGCCGAGCTTGCCAAGAACGACAAGGGCGAGCCGCTCATCAAGAGCGGGGCGAACGGCGACAGCTTCACCGTCGAATTCTATGGCTGCAAGGGCCCGACCGAGTGCACCTCGTTCCAGTTCTTCACCTGGTTCAAGAAGGAAGCGAACTTCACGCCCGCGCTCGCCAACGAATGGAACGCGAAGAAGCGGTTCATCAAGGCGGCGATCGACAAGGATGGCGACCTGTCGCTCTACATGGACGTGACCAGCGTCGGCGGGATGACTGAGGCCAATTTCGCCGACGCGCTCGACTGGTTTTCGGTGATGCAGGGCGAGATGCAGAAGTTCCTCGCCGAGCGGCGCACCCCCGCCAAATCCTGATCCGCCGATTTGACGACTCACCGCGGCGCGCATATGCGCATTGGCGACTGCATACGTATGCGGCGGCGCAGCATGGCGCCACGGGAGAGACGAATTGACCGAGCGGACACCGCGCCATGGGCTGGATGCCCAGGGGATCGCCACCACGGCGACGCTGCACTGGAACCTGGATACGGCGCCGCTGGTCGAGCACGCCGTCGCGCGCGGCGAAGGCCGGCTGGCCAAGGATGGCCCGCTCGTCGTTACCACCGGTCGCCACACCGGCCGGTCGGCGCAGGACAAGTTCACCGTCCGCGATGCCGAAACCGATGCAACCGTCTGGTGGGGCAAGTCGAACAAGCCGATGACGCCAGAGGCGTTCGCGGCGCTCAAGGCCGACTTCCTCGAGGAGGTGTCGCGCGAGAGCACGCTGTTCGTCCAGGACCTGTATGGCGGATCGCAGCCCGAGCACCGCGTGAACGTGCGCGTCATCAACACGCTCGCCTGGCACAATCTGTTCATCCGCACGATGCTCGTCCGGCCCGAGGCGCAGGCGCTCGCCGACTTCGTCCCCGATTTTACGATCATCGACCTGCCCGACTTCCGCGCCGATCCCGAGCGGCATGGCTGCCGCAGCGAGACGGTGATCGCGGTCAGCATCACTGAGAAGATGATCCTGATCGGCGGCACGCGCTATGCCGGCGAGATGAAGAAGTCGGTGTTCGGCCTCCTCAACTATCTGCTGCCCGAAAAGGGCGTGATGCCGATGCACTGCTCGGCCAACATCGGCGCCGATGGCGGCACCGCGGTGTTCTTCGGCCTGTCGGGAACGGGCAAGACGACGCTGTCGGCGGATGCCAGCCGCACGCTGATTGGCGACGACGAGCATGGCTGGTCGGACACCAACGTCTTCAACTTCGAGGGCGGCTGCTATGCTAAGATGATCCGTCTGTCGGCCGAGGCCGAGCCGGAAATCTATGCCACCACCAAGCGGTTCGGCACCGTGCTCGAGAACGTCGTCATGGACGCCGACACGCGCGACCTCGACCTCGACGACAACAGCCTGGCCGAGAACAGCCGCGGCGCCTATCCGATCGACTTCATTCCCAATGCCAGCGCCGACAATCTGGGGCCGGTGCCGCGCAACATCGTCATGCTGACCGCCGACGCGTTCGGCGTGCTGCCGCCGATCGCCAAGCTGACGCCCGAGCAGGCGATGTACCACTTCCTGTCGGGCTACACCGCCAAGGTGGCGGGGACCGAGATCGGCGTGACCGAGCCGGAGGCGACCTTCTCGACCTGTTTCGGCGCGCCGTTCATGCCGCGCCATCCCTCGATCTATGGCAACCTCCTCAAGGAACGGATCGCCCGGGGCGGGGTCGATTGCTGGCTGGTCAACACCGGCTGGACCGGCGGCAAGTACGGCGTCGGCAAGCGGATGCCGATCAAGGCGACGCGCGCGCTGCTCAACGCCGCGCTCGACGGCAGCCTCAACGATGCCGAGTTTCGGACCGATCCCAATTTTGGCTTCCAGGTGCCGGTCGCGGTGCCAGGCGTCGATGCGGCGATCCTGGATCCGCGCACGACCTGGGCCAACCCGGCCGAATATGACGCCGCGGCCGCGCGCCTCGTCGACCTGTTCGTCGAGAATTTCGCGCAGTTCGAGGAGCATGTCGAGGAAGGCGTTCGCGCCGCGGCCCCAGCTCGCTTTGCGGAAGCGGCGGAGTAACGCATCGTCGATTGCACACGTGCTTCCGCAAATCGAATAGCCGCCGGCGGCTTTCGATTTGTAGGCGGCGCAAACGGTCGGCACGGTGGCGGCGATGGTTGATCGCATTGCCACGATCGGGTTCGGCGAAGCCGCTGGCGCTTTTGCGGGCGCATGGCAGCTCGCCGCTGCCGCCTATGACCTGAAGCTCGACGATCCCGCCGCAGCCGAGGCGATGCGCGCGCGGATGATGGCGCACGGCGTCGAGCCTGCCGTCGACGTCACCGCGGCGGTCGAGGGCGCCGGTGTCATCCTCTCGCTCGTCACGGCGGGCAGTGCGATGGACGCGGTGCGGGCTGCCGCCGGGGCGATCGTGCCCGGTCAGCTCTTCTGCGACATGAACAGCGTCGCTCCTGACACCAAGCGCGCGGCCGAGGCGGCGATCGAGCGGGCAGGGGGGCGCTATGTCGACGTCGCCGTGCTCGCACCCGTCTTCCCCAAGCGCCTGGCGGTGCCGCTGCTGCTGAGCGGCGCGCACGCGCCTGCCGGCGCGGAGGCGCTGCGTAGCGCGGGCTTCACCGACGTTCGCGTGCTCGATGCGCCGGTCGGGGCGGCGTCTTCGGTCAAGATGATCCGATCGGTGATCGTCAAGGGGATCGAGGCACTCACCGCCGAATGCGTGCTCGCCGCGGCGAGTGCGGGCGTGCTGGACGAAGTGATCGCCTCGCTCGACGCCAGCCCGCCGCCCAAGGGCTGGGCCGCGACCGCCGACTATAATCTGGACCGCATTATGCTCCACGGTCGCCGCCGCGCCGAGGAGATGCGCGAAGTCGTCAAGACGCTCGACGCGCTCGGCACCGGCAGCGCGATGACGCGCGGCACCGTCGAGCGACAGGACGCGCTCGCTCGACCCGGCGAGCCGGTGCCCGATGGTTTGGACGCCAAACTCGATACCCTGCTCGGCCGCAAACGTGCCGAAGCGGCCTGAACGAAAAGAGGAGAGGACCCAGTGACCGAGCCGCGTGACATCCACGCCTATCTGGCCGAGTTCGACGATATTCCCGGCACCCGCGTCTTCACCGCCAAGCGGGCGCGCCAAGGCTATCACATGAACCAGTTCGCGATGAGCCTGATGAAGGCCGAGAACCGCGAGCGGTTCAAGGCCGACGAGCGCGCGTACATGGACGAGTGGCCGCTCGACGAGGAGCAGAAGCAGGCGCTGCTGGCGCGCGATTACAATCGCTGCCTGGACCTCGGCGGCAACGTCTATTTCCTGTCCAAGCTGTTCTCGACCGACGGCCTGCCCTTCGCCAAGGCCGTCGCGACGATGACCGACATGGATTTCGACCAATATACGCAGATGATGCTGGCGGGCGGCCGTTCGCCCGAGGGTGTGCGTTCGATTAAGGAGCAGCGCTGACATGGCACGGATCACCGCAGGCGTCGCTTCGAGCCACGTGCCCCTGCTGGGCGTCGCGAGCGACTTCAACAAGGATGCCGACGATTATTTCGGGCCGATCTTCGACGGCTACGAATGGACGCGCGAATGGGAGAAGTCGGAAAAGCCCGACGTCGTCATCCTGGTCTATAACGACCATGCCTCCGCGTTCGACATGAAGATCATCCCGACCTTCGCGATCGGTTGCGGCGAGCGCTACAAGCCCGCGGACGAGGGCTGGGGCCCGCGCGCGGTGCCGGAGGTCGAGGGGCATCCGGACCTTGCCTGGCACATCGCGCAGAGCCTGATCCTCGACGAATTCGACATGACGATCATCAACGAGATGGACGTCGACCACGGCCTGACCGTCCCGCTGACGATGATGTACGGCAAGACGGACAAGTGGCCGGTCAAGGTAATCCCGCTCGCGGTCAACGTCGTCACCTATCCGCCGCCGTCGGGTAACCGCTGCTGGGCGCTGGGCGAGGCGATCCGCCGCGCGGTCGAGAGCTTCGAGGGCGACCTTAACGTCCAGGTCTGGGGCACCGGCGGCATGAGCCACCAGCTGCAAGGGCCGCGCGCGGGCCTCATCAACAAGGAGTGGGACAACCGCTTCCTCGACGGCCTGGTCGGCGACAGCGATCACCTGCGCCGCATCCCGCACATCGAGTACCTGCGCGAGACCGGCTCCGAAGGGATCGAGATGGTTATGTGGCTGGTGATGCGCGGGGCGCTGGGTCGGAATACGCGGTTGTTGCACCGCCACTATCACGTTCCCTGCTCGAACACCGCGATCGGCCATGCGGTGCTTCGCCCGGACAATGGCGAGGGCTTCGACATGACCGGCAGCGACGCAGGTCACGCGATCGCGGCGGAGTAAGTTTAGCCCTCTCCCCTTCAGGGGAGAGGGTTGGGAGAGGGGGCAGTCCTCAACATTTGATGCTGTGGGCCGGGACGGAGACTGCCCCTCTCCCCGGCCCTCTCCCCCATGGGGAGAGGGAGATTTGATCATGAAAATCGCTCTCGCCGGTGCTGGCGCCTTTGGCGAAAAGCACCTCGATGCCCTTCGCCAGATCGACGATGTCGAGGTCGTCTCGATCGTCGGCCGCAATCTGGAGCCGACGCAGGCGGTCGCCGCCAAATACGGCGTTGGCCACGCCTGCACCGACTTGGCCGAGGCGCTGGAGCAGCCCGGCCTCGACGCGGTGATCCTCGCCACGCCGACGCAGATGCACGCCGCCCAGGCGATCCAGTGCATGAACGCCGGGAAGCATGTCGAGGTCGAGATCCCGCTCGCCGACAGCTGGGCCGATGCCGAGGCGGTGATGGCCAAGCAGGCGGAGACGGGCCTCGTCTGCATGGTCGGACACACCCGCCGCTTCAATCCGTCGCACCAATATGTCCACGACCGGATCAGGGCGGGCGAGTTCAACGTCCAGCAGATGGACGTCCAGACCTATTTCTTCCGCCGCCGCAACATCAACGCCAAGGGCGAGGCGCGGTCGTGGACCGATCACCTCCTCTGGCACCACGCCGCGCACACCGTCGATCTGTTCGCCTATCAGGCGGGCCCGATCGTCGCCGCGCACGCGATGCAGGGGCCGATCCACCCCGAACTCGGCATCGCGATGGACATGTCGATCCAGCTGAAGGCGGAGAGCGGCGCGATTTGCACGCTGTCCTTGAGCTTCAACAATGACGGGCCGCTCGGCACCTTCTTCCGCTATATCGGCGACAGCGCGACTTACATCGCGCGTTACGACGACCTGGTGACGGGCAAGGAAGAGCCGATCGACGTCAGCCGGCTCGCGGCGTCGACCAACGGCATCGAGCTCCAGGACCGCGAGTTCGTCGCGGCGATCCGCGAGGGCCGCGAACCGAACTCGAGCGTCGCGCAGGTGCTGCCGTGCTACCGCGTGCTCGGTGAGCTGGAGCGGCAGCTGGCGGGGTGATCGCCAGCCTTCGTTCGCATTGAGCTCGTCACAGTGTCGTCCTTCTTCACCGATCTCGGTGGAGGAAGAGCGGCACTGAGACAGGCTCAGCCCGAACAGCCCTCTTATCGAACGCGCTTCACCTTCACGCCGCGACCCTGTCCGGTGATCTTGGCGTTGTAGCTGCCGAGGATGCCGGCCTCAATCTTGATCGGCTGGTCCTTGCGCGGCGAGAAGTTGGTGCGGCCCTCGGTCGTCTGCCACTGCGTCCCGTCGGCGAGGCCCAGAATGTAGAGCCCGCCGCCGATCGCCGTGACGCGGGAGAGCGTCGATTCGATCTCCTTTACCTCCGGCTCGCCCTTTCCGTCGGCCTCGTCACCGTCGCCGAACAGGCCGAGCCGCGGAAGCTGGAAGCCGAACACGCGGCGCTTGGCGCGGCGCATGCCTTCGCGATCCAGCACTACGACCTGACCGGAGTCGCGCGCGGCGATCAGTTCGGCCGCCGCCTTGTCGAAGCAGGCGAGCCGCTCGGCATCGCCGCCGATCGAACGGCAGCGGGCAAGTTCGCCGGCCAGCGCATCGCCGCGGGCCTCGCCGCGCTGTTCCTGTGCGAGAACAGGGGCCGCCACGGCCATGGTGATGCCCAAAATCAACGCCGTTCGCATTTGGTTCTTCCCCTACCGGCTTTTGTCCCTCTGGAGTCCGCTTAGCGGATCGGCGCGAGTGACAGAACTGTGACTATAATGACACCGTTGATTGCGAATCCGAACACTGGTGCGAAATCTCGTTGCTCGTGGAACGACCCTAAACGTAGGATTTGTGTCATGTCGGTTTCAGGGACCGGCAAACCGTGCCGTGCCGGAACGCGGCGCAGGGATAAAAAGGGAAGTTGCACTCTATGAAGAAGCTGACTCGCCAGAGGCTGCTCGCCTCGACGCTGATCATCGGCTCGACCGTCGCCGCCGCGCCGGCCTTTGGCCAGGCCGCGCCGCAGACGACCGAGACCGTCACGGAGCAGGCGACCACCGCCAGCCCGGTGACCAACCCCCAGGACCAGCCGAACACGGGTGACGACATCGTCATCACCGGCTCGCTGATCCGCAACCCCAACCTCGTCGCGTCGAATCCCGTCACCGTCGTCGGCGCGGACGAAATCGACCTGCGCCAGACCAATACGGCCGAGCAGCTGCTCCGCGAACTGCCGGGCGTCGTCCCGTCGATCGGTTCGGCGGTCAACAACGGCAACGGCGGTGCGTCTTTCGTCGACCTTCGCGGCCTCGGCACCAACCGCAACCTCGTCCTGGTCGACGGCGTCCGCCTCGTCCCCGCGACGCTGGGCGGCGTGTTCGATCTCAACAACATCCCGGTGGCGCTGGTGCAGCGCGTCGACGTGCTGACGGGCGGCGCCTCGACCACCTATGGTGCCGACGCGATCTCGGGTGTCGTCAACTTCATCACGCGCACCGACTTCGCCGGTATCGACCTCAACCTGTCGAACCAGATCAGCGAGCGCGGTGACGGCGCGATCTTCCGTGCCGACCTGACCGTCGGTGCAAACTTCGCCGATGGCCGCGGTAACGCCGTCCTCAGCGTCGGCTATCAGCAGGCCGATCCCGTCTTCCAGGGCGATCGCGAAATCTCGCGTTCGCAGGTCGACTCGTTCTCGGGCGCGCTGGGCGGTTCGGGCACCTCGACCCCGACGCGCTTCTCGGGCGTGAACCCGCTGGGCGCCGACTCGTTCACGGGCGGCCCGGCCGTTCAGGGCACGCGTCAGGTCAATGCCGCGGGCACTGGCTTCAACTCGACGGCTGCGTTCACGCCGTTCAACTTCAACCCTGACAACATCTTCCAGACGCCGTTCGAGCGTTACAACGTCTATGCGGCGGCGAACTACGAAATTTCGGAGTCGGTCGAAGTCTATAACCGCGCGATCTTCTCAAAGAACTCGGTCAGCACGATCATCGCGCCGTCGGGTGCCTTCGGCAACGAAGTCTCGATCAGCCTGAACAACCCGTTCCTGTCGGCTGCTCAGCGCAACGCGTTCTGCGCTTTCGATACCAATCCTGGTGTCGGCTACACTCCGCGCTTCTCGCAGGCGGTGTGTGACGCTGCTGCTACCGCGACTGGTCCTGGCGATCCCAACTATCGCCAGGTCAACAACGTCCAGATTTTCCGCCGCGCGGTTGAGGCGGGTCCGCGTATCTCCGAGTACACGACGACCTTCTTCGACTATCGCGCGGGTGTCCGCGGCAACATCGTCGGCAACATCGGCTACGACCTGTTCGGTTCGTATGGCGAGAGCGAGAACATCCAGCAGATCTCGGGCTATACGCTGAACTCGCGTGTCGCACAGTCGCTGCTCGTCAATCGTGCGGCTGACGGCACCGCGACCTGTCAGAACGACGCGAACGGCTGCGTTCCCGTCAACTTCTTCGGCCCGGCTGGTTCGATCACGGCGGAGGGCGTCGACTTCCTGACGGCCGCCAGCAGCTCGTTCGTCCGCACCACGCTCGCGCAGGTCCGCGGCACGGTCAGCGGCGACTTCGGCGTCACCTCGCCGTTCGCATCGGAGGCGATCAGCTTCGCGGTCGGCGGCGAGTACCGCAAGTACACCGCGCAGCAGGGCGCCGATTCGCTTGCAGAGTCGGGTGACCTCGGCGGTGCCGGCGGCGCAACGCCGTCGATCCGCGGCGGCTATGACGTCTACGAAGCGATCGGCGAAGTCATCGTCCCGCTCGTGGCCGATCGTCCGTTCTTCCACAGCCTGCAGGTCGAAGGCGGTATCCGCTATTCGAGCTACACCGTCGATGCGCCGGGCAACCCGTCGTACGACACCACCACGTGGAAGGTGGCGGGTGCTTGGGAGCCGGCTCAGGGCTTCAAGGTTCGCGGCAACTATTCGCGCGCCGTCCGTGCGCCGAACATCAGCGAGCTGTTCAGCCCAGTGAACACCACGCTGACCAACCTGTCGGATGATCCCTGCGCCAACCTGAACGATGCGGGTGAGCTGATCCCCGGCCGACCGATCCCCACCGGTGTTCTGCGTGACGTCTGCCTTGCGCAGGGTGCGCCGGTCGGTTCGATCGGTCAGATCGCGGTGCCGACCTCGGGTCAGGCGCAGACGACGGGTGGTGGCAACATCAACCTGCTGCCCGAAACCTCGAACAGCTGGTCGGTCGGCGGCGTCTTCCAGCCGAGCTTCCTGCGCGGCTTCTCGGCATCGGTCGATTACTACCACATCGAGATCGACGGTGCGGTCAGCCAGCCGACGCCGGGCGACGTCATCAACGCCTGCTTCGACGCGCTCAGCGTGACGAACCCGGCTTGCTTGGCGATCCGTCGTAATCCGCAGGACGGCTCGCTCTCGGGCGATCCGACGACCACGCTCGGCCTGCCGATCGGTCTGTCGAACCTCGGCAAGATCAAGACCGATGGTATCGACCTCGTCGTCAACTACACGCGTGATTTCGGCTTTGCCGGCCTGTCGTTGAGCTTCAACGGCAACTGGACGAACCGGAACGAGTTCCAGGCGACCCCGACGTCCGAGAACCGCGACTGCGTTGGCATCTACTCGGTCAACTGCGGCTCGATCCTGCCGGAGTTCACCTGGTCGCAGCGCACCACGCTGACGTTCGACGACGTCGATGTCTCGCTGCTGTGGCGTCACCTGGACCGCGTGAACTATGAGTTCCGTGGCACCGAGGACGAGGCGTATAGCGGTCCGATCACGGCGCCGGCGGGTACGTACGACTTCAACACGATCAAGCCGTACGACTATTTCGACCTGACGATGCGCTTCAACGCGACGGAGAACTTCACGTTCACCTTCACCGTGCAGAACCTGTTCGACAAGGAGCCGCCCCTGGTCGGCAACACGATCGGTTCGACCACGTACAACAGTGGTAACACCTATCCGTCGAGCTACGACGCGATTGGTCGCCGCTTCGCGGCAGCGGCGCGCGTGCGCTTCTGATCGCTGGACGATCGACGAAAGAGGGGAGGCGGGGCCGAAAGGCCTCGCCTCTTTTCTTATGTGGGGAGCGGCGCCGGTAGGCTGAGCGGAATGGCGTTTGCCTCAGCCACCGCGTGGGTCCAGGCGACGACCTTCTCGACCTCGTCCGCATTGGCGGCGCGCGCAGCGGCGTGGATCGCCTCGCGCTCGGTCCGGCCGAAGCGCTCGCCGGTCTTGGCATTACGCGTGAAATCGGGACCGGCAGCGATGTCGGCGGCCGTCTGAGGTTCCATCGACAGGTCGAAGTGACGCGCGAGCGCCGAGACGAAGCGCGCGGGGTCAGCCAGCAGCGCCACGCTGTCGATCGTCGCTACGCGTGCGCCGAACCGCTCCGTCATTTGCGCGAACAGGCGGTGCTGTGCGAGCCAGCCCATCGCCGCGACCTGAAGATCGGTCCACCCCATCGCCGCGCCGAGATCGAAGCCCAGCTGGCACAGACCGTCGGCGTCCAGCTTCCCCCACAGGTCTCGCACCCAGAGCCGGCCCCACATCCCCTTCGACGCGATCGAGGCAACGAACGTGTCGAGCGGCGCATGGACGAGGAGCGCCCGAGCTTCGGGTCGGATCGCCATCATCGCCGGTGCAAAGGCGTTCACGACATTCGACGGCTTGATCAGCAACGCCTCTCCCGCTGGCACGTTGGCGCCGAGCAGAGTCAGCGCGTCGGCGAGCCGCAGCCCAACATCGCGCATCGCCGCACCGCGGCGCCGCCACCCACTCAGATCGTTGAGCAGCACGGGCTCCTTGAGCGCCATTGCAAGGCCAGGGCGCTCGAACGCGTTGGCGATCAGCGTCGAGCAGCAGAAGGCGGAGTGGAAGACGTAGCGTTGCGGTGCCTCTGTCGAGGCGACGGCTACCGCTGCCTGCCGCGGCAACGGGACCGGCTTGCCGGCCGCAGCGAGATACTCGTCGGTCAGAAACACCGCTGCCCGACGCCGCTCCCTTGAGGCCGGAAGATAGTGGATCAGGTCGTGCTCGGGATCGAAGCGATGTGCGAGCCAGTCGGTGTTGCGAACGACCGCATGAAGATCGGAAGAGGATTGCATGACCGCCGCTATATCGGGGCGATGCGAGCCAAGCTATTCGTTCGACTCGGGCGCTGGCTTCATTTATGCTGCACGCGCGGCATCCGGCCGCAAGTCCATGCCTGACTTGTCATATTTGGGGTGAAAGGTTTCGGTGTCATGTCCATGCTGTTGATCGCTGCTGCTCTGCTCGCGCCGCAAACCGCGCCCGTCGATGCCGCGGCGCCGCCGGCCAAGGAGCGTCGCATTTGCCGCAAGCTGGTCGACACCGGCTCGCTGGTGAAGGGCAAGCGCGAGTGCCGGACGGCGGCCGAATGGAACAACCTTGCCAACGCCGCGCGTTTGGGGTCGGAGGACATCATCCAGCGCAATGCCGGCGGCTTCGTGACCAATTAGGATAAGGTTCGAGCGACCGCTTGCCTGCCTCGCCTAGGTTTGCAACCTATGTTGCATGAGCGAAGCTGCGGGGGCGGTCCGCCGGTCAATCGAAGAAAGCAATGCAGCCGCCGCGCGGGGTGACCGGGCGGCGGCTCGACGCGCGCTGGAAGCGGCGCTTTCCGTCGATCCGACCCAGCCACAGGTTCGAAATCGCCTTGGCATGATGGCGCTTGAGGAGGGTCGCTTCGACGACGCCGAAGCGCACTTCCTCCACGCTGCCGCGGTCGATCAGGGCGCGCCGGAGCTCTGGATGAACGTCGCGACAGCGCGTCGCCGCCGCGGCGACGATGCCGGTGAGCGCGATGCGCTCATGCGTGTGCTCGACTGCGACCAGCGTCATCTCGGCGGCCTGGTGCGCCTGGCCGAACTTCACGAGCGGCGCAGCGAGACGGCGCTGGCGATCCTGCGCTGGTCGAACGTGCTCGACCTGGCGCGCGGGATCGACAATCCCGCCCCCGGCTTTCGCGCGGTGCTCGACCACGCGCGCGATTATGTCTCCGCAAAGGGCGCGCAGATCGCCTCGACGATCGAGGCCGGGATCGCCGACGTACGCGAGCCGCTGCCGCGCCGCGACCGGCGGCGGTTCGATGCCTGTATCGACCGCATGTTCGGGCGGCGGCAGATCTACCAGAACGAGTGCCACGGGCTTCACTTCCCGTTTCTTCCCGCCGACGAGTTCTTTGATCGCGAGCTTTTCCCGTGGATGGCAGCGCTCGAGGCGCACACGCCCGCGATCCGCGCCGAGGCGGAGGCGCTGCTGCGCGACGGCGTCGTGGGCATCGTCCCCTATGTCGCGCAGGATCGCGGCACGCCGGAAAACAAATGGTCGCCGCTCGATCGATCGTTCGACTGGAGCGTCTTCTATCTGTGGCGCTTCGGAGCGCGCGACGACGATCACTGTCGGCGCTGCCCGGCGACGACGGGGGCGCTCGAGGAGACCGTACCGCTCGCGCAGATGGGGCGGCGGACGCCCAATGTGTTCTTCTCGATCCTCAAGCCTCACACGCGTCTCCCTGCGCATACCGGCGTCAGCAACGCGCGCGCGATCGTGCACCTGCCGCTGATCGTACCGCCCAGCTGCGGCTTTCGCGTCGGCGGCGAGACCCGCGAATGGCGCGAGGGTGAGGCGTTCGCCTTTGACGACACGATCGAGCACGAGGCGTGGAACGACAGCGACCAGCCGCGCGTGGTGTTGATCCTCGACGTCTGGAACCCGCACCTGACAGGCATCGAGCGCGACCTGCTCACACGCTATTTCGATGTCGCCGATGCCAGCGGCTTCGATCCGGCGGCGCTGGCGAGCGTCGCGGACTGACGGTTGCAGGGCAGGGGCGGACGCCGGTAAGCGGACGTCCATGCACATGACCCACGACGCGACCGCGCCGGCCGCCGCGGCCATTACCTTCGACGACTTTCTCGCGGTCGATATCCGCGTGGGGACGATCGTCGCGGCCGAGCCGTTTCCGGAGGCGCGCAAGCCCGCCTACAAGCTGACGATCGATTTCGGTCCGACGATCGGGATCAAGCGATCCTCGGCGCAGATCACCGAGCATTACGCGCTGGAGGAACTCGTCGGGCGACAGGTGGCGGCGGTGGTCAACTTCCCGCCGCGGCAGATCGGGCCGATGATGTCGGAGGTGCTGACGCTCGGCTTCCCGGACGATGCCGGGAAGGTGGTGCTGGTGGCGCCGTCGAAGGACGTGACGAACGGGGGTCGGTTGTTCTGATCGCTGGCGGGACCGGGGATCAGGCTCGCACCGCCGTCACCAGATAGTTGAGCCGCCTATCCTCGCCGAGCACGAACCCCTTTGCGGGCGAGAAGGCGAGGCCGGTGACGTCGGTCACGCGCATTCCGGCATCCTTCAGCAGCGCGGTGAGATCCTCCGGCGTTAGGAACTTGTCCCAGTCGTGGGTGCCGCGCGGGATCATCCCCGTCGCTTCGGCCACGCCGACCAGCGCGAGCTTGGACAGTGACGTGCGGTTCGGCGTCGAGAGGATGAGCAGGCCCCCGGGCGCCAGCGCCTCGACCAGCCCCGCGACGAACCCCGCCGGATCGGTGACATGCTCGATCACTTCCATGGCGGTGACGAGGTCGAAGCGCTTGTCCGCCAGCGTGTCGAGCTCGCCCGCCAGATAGTGGATGTCGAGCCCGCCCGCGGCGGCATGCGCGGCGGCGGCGGCGGCGTTCTCCGGCGCGGCGTCGATGCCCGTCACCCGCGCGCCCAACCGCGCCAGCGGCTCGCACAGCAGCCCGGCGCCGCAACCGACGTCGAGCGCGGTCTTGCCCGCCAACGGATCGAACGTCGCCGCGTCGCCATCCCAATGCGCGTCAATCGCGGCGCGGATATAGCGCAGCCGCACCGGGTTCAGCCGGTGCAGCATTGCCGAGCTGCCGCGCGGATCCCACCATTCGGCGGCGAGCCCGCCGAAATGCGCGGCCTCCTTCGGATCGATCGTCGTTGCCTTTGCCATGGCGTCCCCCTATCAGCCGCCCCCAGCGGACCCAAGGGGGGATAAGGGCACCATGGCGCGCATCGTGATGAAGTTCGGCGGCACTTCGATGGCTGGCATCGAGCGCATCCGGACCGTCGCGAAACTCGTCAAGCGCGAGTGGGAGGCGGGCAACCAGATCGCCGTCGTCGTCTCGGCGATGGCGGGCGACACCGACCGGCTCGTCGGCTTCTGCCGCGAGGCCTCGGCGCTCTACGATCCGCGCGAATATGACGTCGTCGTCTCCTCGGGCGAACAGGTGACGAGCGGGCTGCTCGCGATCGCGCTCCAGGCGGCGGGCGTGCCGGCGAGGAGCTGGCTCGGCTGGCAGCTCCCGATCCGGACCAGCGACGTCCATGCCTCGGCCCGGATCGAGGATGTCGACACGACCGAGCTCGACAAGAGCCTCGCGGCGGGTGAGGTCGCGGTGATCCCCGGCTTCCAGGGCTCGACCGAGGGCAATCGCGTGACGACGCTCGGCCGCGGCGGGTCGGACACGTCGGCGGTGGCGATGGCCGCGGCGATGAAGGCGGACCGCTGCGACATCTATACCGACGTCGATGGCGTCTACACGACCGACCCGCGCATCGTGCCCCGCGCACGCAAGCTGGCGAAGGTCACGTACGAGGAAATGCTCGAACTGGCGAGCGTCGGGGCCAAGGTGCTCCAGACGCGGTCGGTCGGGCTGGCGATGAAGGAAGGGGTGCGCGTTCAGGTGCTCTCGTCCTTCGTCGGTGAGGATGGAGTGGTGCGCCCCGGCACGCTGATCGTGGGCGAGGAGGAGATCGACGACATGGAACGCCAGCTCATCACCGGCATCGCCCACGACAAGAACGAGGCGAAGGTGACGCTCGTCGAGGTGCCCGACCGTCCCGGCGCGGTTGCGGCGATCTTCGGCCCGCTGGCGACCGGCGGCATCAATGTCGACATGATCGTCCAGAACATCGCCCACGCCACCGGCTCGACCGACGTGACGTTTACCGTGCCCAAGGCCGACCTCGCCCGCGCGATCGACATGCTGGAGAAGGAGCGGGCGGTGATCGGCTATACCAAGCTGATCCACGACACGCGCGTTGCCAAGGTGACGGTGGTTGGCGTCGGCATGCGCAGCCATGCAGGCGTCGCCGCAACGATGTTCAACACATTGGGCGCGCGGGGCATCAACATCCTCGCCATCACGACCAGCGAGATCAAGGTCAGCGTGCTGATCGAGGAGGATTATACCGAGCTCGCGGTACGTGTCCTTCACACCGCCTACGGTCTGGATGCGGCCGAGGAGCCGGAGGCGGCGTAACGCTTCGTCAGGCCGCCTCGCCGCGGCGGAAGGTGACGACGCGGTACAGATAGTAAAGCGCGATCCCCGCCATGATCGCGGTGCTCGCCGGGCCCATGTAGCGCTCGACACTGTCGAACTTGGCGCCGAGGATATAGCCGGCAAGGCCCAGCGCGCTTGTCCATGCGCCCGCGCCGAGCGTCGTCAGCAGGACGAACGTCGGCGGCTTCATCCCGAACAGGCCCGCCGGGATCGAGATCAGCGTGCGGATGCCGGGCACGAGGTGGCCGAGGGGCACCGCCCAGCGGCTGTGGCGATCGAACCAGTCGTCGATGCGGTCTATCTCGCGCGGGTGGAGCGTGATCCAGCGGCCGTGGCGATCGGCCCAGTTCTTGAGCCGCTCCTCGCCGAGCCAACGCGCGACCGTGTACCAGAAGATCGCGCCCGCGACCGTACCGGCGGTGCCGGCGATCAGCACGCCGACGATGCTCAATTCGCCCTTGCTGGCGGTGAAGCCCGCCATCGGCATGATGACCTCAGACGGTAGCGGCGGGAAGAGATTCTCCAGGAACATCAACAGCATGATGCCCGGATAGCCACTTTGCTCGATGAGGTCGGTGATCCACTCGGTCATGCGCGCTCCGTACGCGAAACGAAAAAGAGGGAACCACCAAGGCGCTGAAGGTTTCCGTTGATGGGGACCATGACGGGGGAAAAGGGGCGAATGAGGCGGGCGGGAGCCATAGCAGGCGCAGCGTTGCTGCTTTCCGCGTGCAATCGCCACCAATCCGCCCTCGCCACCTTCGGCGCCGAAGCCACCCAGATCCGTACCATCACCATCGCGCTGGTCGTCGGTGCGGTCGCGATCGCGTTGTTCATGGTCGGCATCTACTGGCGGGCCGTGCGCGCGCCGGAAGGGCAGCTCAGCCACAAGCAGGGCATGCGGATGGTGCTGTGGCTGGGCGGGGTCGGGCCGATCATCATCCTCGCCGTGCTGCTGATCTTCGCGTTGCCCGCCATGCGCCCGCGCGTGGTCGCGCCCAGCGACCTCACCGTCCATGTCGAGGGCGAGCAGTTCTGGTGGCGCGTCGGCTATGAGCGGCCGGGCGGCGGCGTGCTCGTCTCCGCCAACGAGGTTCGCGTGCCGGTCGGCCGCACCGTGGCGTTCGAGCTGACCGGCCGCGACGTCATCCACAGCTTCTGGATCCCCGGCCTTGCCGGCAAGATGGACATGATCCCCGGCCGCACCAACAGCCTGGTGGTGCGCGCGGACAAGGCGGGGCGCTATCGCGGGGTCTGCACTGAGTTCTGCGGGCTCAGCCACGCCCTGATGGCGTTCGACGTCGTCGCGATGGAGCCCGCCGCGTTCGACACATGGCTCGCCGATCAGGCGCGCCCCGCAGCGACCGCGGGGCAGGGTGTCGGCGCGCAGCTGTTCGAGGCGAATGGATGCGGCGGCTGCCACGCGGTTCGCGGGACGCCGCACGATGCGCGGATCGGCCCCGACCTCAGCCGCTATGGCGATCGCCTGACGCTGGGCGCGGGCATCCTGCCGCCGACGGTCGAGCGCACCGCCGCCTTCATCCGCGCACCGCAAGAGGCCAAGCCAGGCGTTCGGATGCCCGCCTATCCGCAACTCTCCGATCAAGAGGCCCAAGCCATCGCCGCCTATCTGAAGGGCCTCAAATGAGCCTGCACGCCCAGGACGATCCCGAGCTGCGGCGCGCACAGGCCGAGCGGCTGGCAGCGGTATGGGCGCCGCCGCAGGGACTGTTCCTGCGCTGGACCGACACCAACAACAATCGGGTGGGCGTGTGGTACACGCTGACCGCGTTCGCCTTCATGCTGTTCGCGGGCGTGCTGGCGCTCATCATGCGCACGCAATTGGCGGTGCCCGACAACGACCTGGTCAGCGCCAACAGCTTCAACCAGCTGTTCACGCTTCACGGCTCGATGATGATGTTCCTGTTCGCCGTGCCGATGTTCGAGGCGGTGTCGATCCTCATCCTGCCGCAGCTGCTCGGCGCGCGCGACCTGCCGTTTCCGCGGCTGTCGGCGTTCGGATACTGGTCGTTCCTCCTGGGCGGCGTGTTCGTCGGCGGGTCGATCTTCTTCAACGAGGCGCCCGACGGCGGTTGGTTCATGTACCCGCCGCTCACCACGCGCACCGACCTGTCGGGGCTGGGTGCCGACATCTGGATGCTCGGCCTCTCCTTCATCGAGGTGTCGTCGGTGGCCGCCGCGGTCGAGCTGATCGTCGGCGTGCTCAAGTGCCGCCCGCCGGGGATGCGGCTCAACCTGATGCCGCTTTACGCCTGGTACATCCTGGTCGTCGCGGTGATGATCCTGTTCGCGTTCCCGCCACTGATCGCCGGCGACATCCTGTTCGAGATGGAGCGGCTGCTGAACTGGCCGTTTTTCGACTCGACCCGCGGCGGCGACCCGCTCCTGTGGCAGCACCTGTTCTGGATCTTCGGGCATCCGGAGGTTTACATCATCTTCCTGCCGTCGATCGCGCTGTTCGCGATGATGATCCCGACCTTCGCGCGGCGGCATCTGCTCGGCTATCCTTGGATCGTGCTGGCGGCGGTGGGGACGGCGTTCCTGAGCTTCGGCCTGTGGGTCCACCACATGTTCACCACGGGGCTGCCCAAGATCAGCCTGGCCTTTTTCTCCGCCGCGTCGGAGGCGGTGGTGATCCCGACCGGCGTGCAGATCTTCGTGTTCATCGCGACGCTTTGGGCGGGCCGCGTCACCTGGTCGACGCCGCTTCTCTATGCGACGGGAAGCCTTGCCATCTTCGTGATCGGCGGGCTGACTGGCGTGATGGTCGCGGTGGCGCCGTTCGACTGGCAGGCGCACGACACCTATTTCGTCGTCGCGCACCTTCATTACGTGCTGATCGGCGGCACGCTGATGCCGTTGTTCGCCGGGCTTTATTACTATTGGCCGCTCATCACCGGCAAGAAGCTGTCCGACAAGCTGGGGCGCACGGCGTTCTGGATGCTGTTCCTGGGCGCCAACCTCACCTTCTTCCCGATGCACTTTTCGGGGCTGGAGGGGATGCCGCGGCGCGTCTTCACCTATCCGGCGGAACTCGGCATCGGCGGCCTCAACCTTGCCTCGACGCTGGGCGCCTATCTGTTCGCGGCGGGCGTGGCGGTGATCTGCGTGGACCTCGCGCTGTCGCCGCGGCGGCCGAAGGGGATCCGCAATCCATGGGGCGCCGGGACGCTCGAGTGGCTGGAGGATCCCAATGGCGACACCAACTGGGGCGTGCGGTCGATCCCGCTCGTCTCCAGCCGCTATCCGCTCTGGGACCAGAAGGATTTCGTCAAGAAGGTCGACGAGGGCCGCTTCTTCCTGCCCGATGCGGAAGAGGGCAGGCGCGAGACGATCATCACCACCGTGCTCGACGCCCGGCCGCTATCCGTGATCCGGCTGGGCACGCCGAGCTTCAAGCCGATGATGACCGCTGCGGCGCTGGGCGGCGTGTTCATCCTCACCACCTTCCACCTCTATTTCATCGCGCTGCTGTGCGCCTTCGCGACGCTGTTCATGGTGCTGTGGTGGCTGTGGACGGGGACGGCGGAGATCCCGGAAAAGGAATGCAAGCCGATCGGGCACGGGATGAAGCTGCCGCTCTATATCTCCGGCGCGGCGTCGCCGGGCTGGTGGGCGATGTTCATCACCATGATGGCGGACGCGACCGCGTTCTCGGGCCTGGTGTTCGGCTATTACTTCTTCTGGACGCGGCATGCGGACTTCCCGCCGGACGACTTGGCCGCGGCACCCGGCGTGTTCTGGCCGATGGTCGCGCTGGCGGTCGCACTGATGAGCTGGGCATCGACGGTCGCCGCACGGCAGCTCAACGCCGCCGGCGCGGTCGGCGCGGCGCGGGCGCTGCTGGCGGTAGGGGCGGCGTTCAGCGCCTATGGCATCTATGCTGGGCTTGCCGGACCGTGGCTGTCGGGTATGGCGCCGGAGAGCCATGTCTATCCCGCGATCGTCTGGACGCTGGCGATCTGGACCGCCGCGCATTCGGGCGTCGCCGGCATCATGCAGCTCTATACGCTGGCGCGCAGCATTGCCGGGCGGATGACGCCCAAATACGATGCGGAGGTGCGCAACATCACCGTGTACATGCACTTCTTCGCGCTGACCGCGATCGTCACCTATGCCACGATCGGCCTGTTCCCGGAGGTGTCGTGAAGCGCGGGCTGCCCGGATGGGCCCAGCGGCTGCGCGTCACCCTGTGGACGCTCATCATCCCGCCGGCGACCTGGGCCGCGCACTTTCTGTTCTCCTATCTGTGGGCAGCGATCAACTGCGCCAAGGTGGGCGAGTTCGCGACCTTTCCCACGCTGTTCGTCGCGGGCACGGTGGTGGCGCTGCTCGTCATCCTGGGGTCCGGCTGGATCGCCTGGGTACAGACCCGGCTGCCCGGCGGTTCGGCACCGCACGAGGATTCGACCGACATCGATCGGCTCCGCTTCCTCGCCAAATCGACGCTGCTGCTCGCCGGGCTGAGCTTCTTCGCGGTGATCTTCACCGCGCTGCCGGTCGTGTTCCTGGGGGATTGCCGATGAGGCGCTGGCTCTTGGGCGCGGGTGCGCTGATGCTGCCGATCGGTTGGTGGCTGTCGTCGGGGGGCCTGGGCATGACCGGGCACATGGCCGGCCACATGCTCGCCGTCGCGGTCGCCGCGCCGCTGATCGCCGCGGGGCTGTCGGGGACGCGCGCCGATCCTGCGCGGCGCTGGCCGCGGGTGGTGACGCCGATGGCGGCGATGCTGGCCGAGCTCGTCATTGTCTGGAGCTGGCACCTGCCCGCCGCGCGTGAAGCGGTGATGGCGACCCGGGCGGCGATGCTGACGGAGCAGGCGATGTACCTGGGCGCGGGGTTAGCGCTGTGGAGCGCCGCCTTTGCCGCGCCCAATCGCGCGAGCGGGATCGGCGCGCTGCTGCTCACCTCGATGCACATGACGCTGCTGGGCGCGCTGATCGGCCTCGCGCCGCGGCCGCTTTATGGCGAGATGGCGATGATGGACCATGGCCTAGATCCGCTCGCCGACCAGCAGCTGGGCGGGGTGGTGATGCTGACGATCGGTGCGGCCAGCTATCTGCTGGGCGGCCTGGCGCTGCTTGCCAAGGTGCTGAGCGGGCGGGAGGCGTCGGCATGACGATCCGCATCACGTGGAAGCGTGTCGTCGCAGTGCTGGCGGCGCTGTTTGCGGCGGGCATGCTGTTCGCCTGGTCCGGGCTGTTCCAGGTCGCGGCATCGTCGGGCCATTGGAAGGCGACCGAATGGTTCCTCCACTGGGTGATGCGCAACTCGGTCAAGACGTACAGCTATTGGCAGACGCCCGAAGACGTGCGCGACAACACCGGCCTGGTCAGCGCGGGGGGGCACTTCAAGCAGGCGTGTGCCAGCTGTCACGGCGCGCCGGGGCAGCGGCCCAACCCGGTGATGCAAAGGGCGATGCCGCCCGCGCCCGACCTGGCGATCAATGCCACGCAATGGACCGACCGGCAGCTGTTCTGGATCCTGGAGCACGGTGTCAAATATTCGGGCATGCCCGCCTGGGGCGCGGCGGGGCGGCCGGACGAGGTCAAGCGCATGGTGGCGTTCGTGCGGCGGCTGTCGACGATGACGCCGGCGCAGTATCGCACGCTGACCGAGGCTGCGGCGGGCCCGCAGGTCGCGGGTCTGCGTCCGGGGCTGGTCGAAAGCTGCGCCGGATGCCACGGCAATGATGGGCTCGGTCGCGGGCCGGACGTTCCCGTGCTGGCCGGGCAAAAGGCCGCGTATCTGGAGGGCGCGTTGCGCCGCTATGCCGCGGGGCACCGTGCGAGCGCGATCATGGCGACCGCAGCGGCGGCGCTGAGTCCGAAGGAGATGCGATTGCTCGCCGGGCATTATGCGGCGATGCCGGGGCTGCGCGATCGCGCGCTCCCCTCGACCCATCCGCTGCTGACGGCGGGGCGGCGCGACGATCAGTTGCCGGCGTGCGCGAGCTGTCATGCGCCCGGTCGAGCGTATCCGCTGATCGCCGGTCAGAAGGCGACGTACATCGCCGACCGGCTGACCAACTGGCGCGGCGACGAGAAGATCGTCGACGCACGCAAGCCGCATGCGACGATGCCGGTCATCGCGCGACGCATTCCGGAAGCGCAGATCGATCCGCTGGCAGAGGCGTTGGCGGCGGCGCGCTGAAGCCCCGCACTCCGTTCGTCCTGAGTAGCTGCTGAGAGTGTCGAAGCGGCGTATCGAAGGACAGGTCATCCTGCGAAAACGATGCTTCGATACGAGCCCTCGACTACGCTCGGTCTCTACTCAGCACGAACGGAAAGAGGGCCGTCATCCCAGCGACGGCTGGGATCTCTTTCGATAGCGCGCTCCGGCGGCAAGAGAACCCAGCCTGCGCTGGGATGACGACTATGCCACGATCCGCACCGGCACCGACTTGGCCGCAAGCACGTGGCTCTCGTCGGCATGGTGCTCCAGCGGGATGAGCACGTTGGCTTCCGGGTAATAGGCGCCAAGGCAGCCGCGCGGGATGTCGTACGGGGTGACCAGCAGGCCATCCAGACGCCGCTCGATCCCATCCTCGACGTCGGTCGACAGCGCTACGCGCTGGCCTTCTTTCAATCCGTTGGCGCGGATGTCCTCCTGGTTCATCAGCAGCACGTCGCGCGTGCCTTTGATGCCGCGGAACCGGTCGTGATAGCCATAGACGGTAGTGTTGAACTGGTCGTTCGACCGCAGCGTCATCAGCCGGAAGCGGCCGTCGGCATCGTCGAAGCCGGTGGCGCTCAGCGTTTCGGGGACGTGGAACTCGGCCTTGCCGGTTTCGGTCTGCCAGACGCGCTCGGCCGCCTTGTTGCCCTTCCAGAAGCCGCCCGGCGTCCACATCCGCGCGTTGAAGTCCTTGAACTTCTCCGGATAGGTCGCCTCGATCGCGTCGCGCACCTTTGAATAATCGCCGACCCACTCGGACCAGGGCGCCGCCGGGTTCGGCGGCAACAGCCGCTCCGCGATGGCGCCGACGATCGCGGGCTCACTCATCAGATGCTCGCTCGCGGGATCGACCCGGCCGATCGAGCCGTGGATGCAGCTCGTCGAGTCCTCGATCGTCACCGACTGCGGCCCGCTCGCCTGCTCGTCGCGCTCGATCCGGCCGAGGCAGGGGAGAAGGTAGGTGACCTCGCCCGTGAACAGGTGGTTTCGGTTGAGCTTGGTCGCGATCTGGACCGAGAGGCGAAGCTTGTGCCACGCCGCCTCGATCGGGCCGGTATCGGCGACCGCACGGATGAAGTTGCCGCCCAGGCCCAGGAACGCGCGCACCGATCCGTCGATGATCCCGCGACAGGTCTCGATCGTGTCGAGCCCCTTCTCCGTCGGGGGATCGAAGCCGTAGATCTCCTTGAGCTTCTCGACCGGGGCAAGCTCGGTCTTCTCGGTGATCCCGACCGTCCGCTGACCCTGGACGTTCGAATGGCCGCGCACGGGCGAGGGGCCGGCGCCCGGCTTGCCGATATTGCCGCGCAGCAGGAGCAGGTTGACGATCATGCGGACGTTGTCGACGCCCTTCACATGCTGGGTCAGGCCCATGCCATAGATGCCCATCACCGCCTTTGCCCGCGCATAGACGCGGGCGGCCTGCTCGATCGCCCATTTGTCAAGGCCGCTTTCGGCGACGATGTCGTCCCAGCTCGCCGCGCGCATTGCGTCGAGGAAGGTGTCGACACCGTGGCAATGCTGGTCGAGGAACGGCCAGTCGAGCACCGCCTCGCCGCCGCTCGCCTTAGCCGCGTCGTCCCATTCGACCAGGAACTTGCACATGCCGGTCATCGCGGCGATGTCGCCGCCGGCGCGGACCTGATGGTACTGCGTGGCGATGCGCGTCTCGTCGCGCATCAGCATCTCGCGCGGGTTCTGCGGGTCGGTGAAGCGCTCCAGCCCGCGCTCGCGCAGCGGGTTGAATACGACGATCTCGCACCCGCGCTTGCGCGCATCGCGCAAGGGATGGAGCATGCGCGGCGCGTTGGAGCCGACATTCTGACCGAAGAAGAAGATCGCGTCGGTATGCTCGAAATCCTCCAGCCGGCACGTGCCGACCGGTTCGCCGATTGCCGCCTTGAGGCCGACCGAAGTCGACTCGTGGCACATGTTGGAGCTGTCGGGCAGGTTCTGGTTGCCGTACATTCGCGCCATCAGCGCCCACATGTACGAGGTCTCGAGGCTTGCCCGCCCGGAGGCGTAGAAGACCGCCGCCTTCGGCTCGATCGCCTTCAACTCGGCGGCGATGCTGTCGAACGCCTCGTCCCAGCTGCAGCCGACATATTTGTCGGTCGCCGCATCGTAGCGGAGCGGGTGCGTCAGGCGGCCATTCTGCTCCAGCTCGTAATCGGTCCAGCCGCGCAGATCGGTCAGCGTATGCTCGCGAAAGAATTCGGGCGTGGTGCGAAGGCTGGTCAGCTCCCAGGCGGTCGCCTTGCCGCCCTCTTCGCAGAATTCGAACGGCAGCGGCTTGGCGGGCTTGGCCCAGGCGCAGCTGACGCAGGCGAAGCCCTCCGGCTTGTTCTGGCGGGCAAGCTGCGCGACGGCGGTCGGACCGACGCGCTCGCGCGGCAGGATCTCGGCCAGGCTGCGGACCGAACCCCAGCCGCCGGCAGGCCCCTTGAACGGCTCGATCTCGGGGGCGTCGTCGCGCTGCTTCATCGACCGTTCCTTCTCATAACCTTTTCGGAAGAACGGCCTGTCTAGCGGATGGTTCAGGCAGTTCGAGTACGAAATGCCCATCGCAGCGCACCTGCGACCGCATCAACGCCGCCCGCGACCAGCGGCCGCGCGATCCCCGACCGCTTGAGCCCATGCATCGCGCGCGCCCAGTCGGGCATCAAGTCGATCGCCGCCTGGACCGCGAGCTTCTGCACCTGCCGCTCACCGATCGAGCTTGTGGGAGCGTTGATGACGCGGCGCGCGACGTCGCGCGTCCGATGGTCGACGCGCAGAACCGGCCGCATCGCCACGAGGATCGCGTCGTTCTCCGCCCGCGTCGTCGCGACCGGGTCCGCGCCGAGCGCACGTGCGACATGCGCCGCTTCCAGGAAATAGCGGTCCTGGTCGGCGCGGCTCATGCCGGGCTCGCCATGCGCGATCCACGCATCGAGGAAGCATTGCGCCTCACACGCATGGACCCAGGCGAGGCTGGCGGGATCGTCGGCGCGATAGGGACTGCCATCGGGTAGCGTGCCCGTGACGGCCGCGTGGATGCGGCGGACACGATCGATCGCCGCCTCTGCCGCCTCCCGATCGGCATAGGTGGTCAGCGCGATGAACCGCGCGGTCCGGCGGAGCCGTCCCAGCATGTCGTCCCGAAAGTTCGAATGGTCCCACACGCCCGCCAGCGCGGCCGGGTGCAGCATTTGCATCAAAAGCGCGGCGATGCCGCCGACCATCATCGTCGTGACGTCGCCATGGACGCGCGCGATCACGCTGTACGCCGGGAACAGCGCGTCGGGGCTGCGCTGCACCGGCTTCTCGCCGCGGCTCTGGTCGTTGAAGGTGGCGCGGACGCGGCCGATCAGCGCGGCACGGGCGGCATCGGCGATCGGGCGGGGGAGGCTGGCCATGTCCCTGAAATCGGGTCGAAGGTGCCCGAACGCAAGACGGCCCGGCGACCGCATCGGGTCGCCGGGCCTTCCGAATTCCGCGTCGGCGGCGCCCGATTACTTCAGGTGCGCGCTCAGATGCTTGTTCATCTCGAACATGCTCGCCTTCTTCTTGCCGAAGATCTTCTCGAGCTTGTCGTCCGCCAGGATTTCGCGCTTGTCCTGCGGGTTCTGCAGGTCATGCTTCTTGATATATTCCCAGATCTTGCTGACGACCTCGCTGCGCGGCAGCGGGCCCTTGCCCACGATCTCGGCCAGCTCGGGCGACGGCGTCACCGGCGTGGCAATCCCGCCGCGTGCTCCACCCTTAGCTGCAGTCGCTTCCTTGGCCATACGCCCCCCATTCACGCTACGTCCCGCGACAGTGCGGTCGTATCTGTCATGACTGTTCCGACCTTCCGGCCCAAGATCAAGCGGTTTTCGACATGCCGAGCCGCGGCGAACCGACCGATCCACAGGGCTTGTTGCGTGCACGCAACAGGAAAGCTCAGAAGCCGACCCGCGCGCGCACGCCGTAGAAGCGCGGCATGCCGGGGTAGCCGGCATAGGTGCCCGTCTGCTCCGGCACCGCGAAACCGGTGATGTAGTAGAACTGGTTGGTCAGGTTCTCGACGAAGAATTCCAGGCTCTTGGTCCGATCCTCGGTCTGGACACCGACGCGCGCGGAGATGAGCGGATAGCCCTGGTTGTAGATCGCGGTGCGGCCGGTGACCGGGTTCGGCGGCCCGGACGGGATGCTGACCTCGCTGTTGTAGCGCATGTCGACATGGAACAGCGCGTTGAGCCGGTCGGTCAGCGCCGGCGTCCAGGTGGTCGCGATGCTGACGGTGTGCCTCGGCTGGTTCTGGATCTGGAGCCCCTCCTGACCCTGAAGCGGCGTGCCGGTGAAGTCGTTGCTGTCGGCATAGGCGGCGTCGATATAGCTGTAGCCCAGCCGCATCACGAGCTCGCGCACCGGCTGGACGATCGATTCGAGCTCGACGCCCTTGCTGATCGTCTTCGGCACGTTCTGGACGACGAAGTTGTTGCCGGCAAAGACGAGCGACTGGAGGTCGTAGAACTTCTGGTAGAAGGCGGCGACGTTGAAGGTGAACTGGCGCGTCAGGCTGGTCTTGAGGCCGATCTCAAACGCGTCGACCGTCTCGCCGCCGAACGCGAGGTCGGACCCTTGCGCGCCGTTGCCGCCCAGCACGACGGAGTCGAACGTCGCCTGGTCCAGGTTGTAGCCGCCCGACTTGTAGCCGCGATCATAGCTTGCATAGCCGAGTATGTCGGGGTTGAACTTGTACGCGATCTTGGCGGTGCCGGTGACGCGGCTCTCGTCGCGATCGTCGGTATAGTTGCCGTTGAACTCGGGGTTCACCGCCGGGTTGCAGCTCAGCAGGAACAGGTTGGTGAACAGCGCCGGGCTCGCCTGGCGGATCGCGTTGCGCAGCGTCACCGCGCGCGGGTCGGCACTCGAATAGAAACCGCAAGCCGCGAGGTCGTTGTTGATCGAGGCGGTCAGCTCCTTCTTCTCGTAATTGTACCGCGCGCCCAGCGTGATCGACAGCTTGTCGGTCACGTTGATGATGTTGTGGGTGAAGATCGCGAAGGCGTTTGTCTTTACCTCGAAATTGTCGTCGTTGTTGCCCTGGCCCGCCGCGTTGCCGACGAGCGGCGTGTTGAAATAGGCGAACAGCGCCGGGTTCGCCTGCGCCGCAGCAAGAAGCTGCGGGCTTTGCAGAAGGAGGAGCTGGCTGAACAGCGGGACCGAACCCGCCGGGATCGCCGGCCCGCCCTGGAACGAGGCGGCGAGCTGGCCGAAGGTGGGGATGGGCGCGGTGCCGAAGAACTGAGCGCGCCGACCGATGCCGCCCGCCGTCGGCGGCGCGGCGAGCACGCCGCCGAGCAGCGTGTCGACATAGCGATTGGCCTCGTTGCCGACCCGCACGGTGTCGCGCAGCCTGTTCGATTCATTGAGGTAGAAGCCGCCGATCAGCCAGTCGAGCTTGCCGCCGAACGCCGACCCTTGCAGGCGAAGCTCCTGCGTGAAGTCCTTGAGCTGGGTGCGGTACCCCTCGCGATAGGCGCGATCGATGCCCGAGAAATCGATGTCCTGGTTCCGAAGCGCGCGCCACTGGCGATAGGCCGTGATCGAGGTGAACTTGGCGTCGCCGATCTCGGTGTTGAGCTCGCCGGAGATGCCCCAGTCGCGCACCCGCTCCGAATAATCGCGGTTGGGGCTGATCGCCTGCCGGCGCTCCGACGGGTCGCCGGTGTAGAGGCCGGTCAGGCCCTGCGCCGCGGCGATCGCCTGGATCGCGCCGGCGGTCTGGCCGCGCACGACGCTGATCGCGCCGCAGCAATTCTCGTCCGTTTCGTAATAGTCGCCGATCAGGCGAAAGGTGGTCGCGCCGCCGTCGAACAGCGCCTGACCACGCGCATACCAGCGATTGACGTCGTTGATCGCGCGGTCGCTGTTGACGTCGCGGATGAAGCCGTCGCGCTTGCGATATCCGCCATCCAGACGCAGCGCGAGCTTGTCCGAAACCGGGCCGGTCAGCCCCCCCTTCACCTCATAGGCGTTGTAGTTGCCGTAGCTCCCCTCGACATAGCCTTTGAGGTCGAACTGCGGCTGGGCGGTAAAGATGCTGAGCGCGCCGGCGGAGGTGTTGCGGCCGAACAGCGTGCCCTGCGGCCCGCGCAGGATCTCGACCCGCTCCAGCTCGGGCAGCTCGGCGACGGCGATGCCGGCACGCGCGCGGAACACGCCGTCGATGAACACGCCGACCGCGGGCTCGAACCCGGGATTGTCGCCGCCCGTCGTGATGCCGCGGATATAGATGGTGGTGCCCGTTGCCGAGGACTGGCCGGTCGACGTCTGGAGCGAGGGAGCGAGCTGTTCCAGCCCACGGATGTCGACGACGCCGGCATTGTCGAGCAGCTCGCTGCCGACCGCGGTAACGGCGACGGGAACGTCCTGTACCGTCTCGTTGCGGCGCGTGGCGGTGATGACGATATCGTTGGCCGACTGATAGTCGTTGGCGCCCGACTGGTTGACCGAGCCGGCGCCGGTCGCGTCGCTCGCGGCCTGGTCGCTGGACTGGACGGTCTGTGCGAAGGCGGGCGCCGTGGTCAGCATGGCGATCGCACTGGCGGCGAGCAGTCGAGCCTTCATCTTGATCCCCTCTTGCGACGACCCCCGGCTTTGGCCGGTCGGTTCTTCGTCGGTATTGAGAGCGGAGCGTAATGCGTGGATTTCACGTGGGTCAATGGCGCCGTTACGCAAATTCGCGGACGACCCGCATCTTTCCAAGTTCGGGTCCGGCCTGTGCCCTGCCGGTGACACAGCCGCCGTAGCGTTTGCGGCGCCGCGCTTCTAAAGGATCAGCATGACCCACGAACCCGATGCTGCCGGTGACGGCGACCTGATCGCCGGCCTGCCAGAGGTTGAGATCCCGACCGAGGTGACCGACGCGATCCGCACGCTGATCCGCTGGTCGGGCGACGACCCGACCCGCGAGGGCCTGATCGACACGCCGCGGCGGGTGGCGAAGGCGTGGCGGGAGTATTGCGCCGGCTATGGCGACGATCCCGCCCGGCACCTGGAGCGCGTGTTCGAGGAGGTGGGCGGCTATGACGAGATCGTGCTGCTGCGCGACATCCCGTTCCAGTCGCATTGCGAGCATCACATGGCGCCGATCATCGGCCGCGCGCACATCGCCTATCTGCCGCAGGACCATGTTGTCGGCATCTCGAAGCTCGCGCGCGTGCTGCACGGCTATGCACGGCGACTGCAGGTTCAGGAGCGGCTGACCGCCGAGGTCGCCGACTGCATCTGGACACACCTCAAGCCGCGCGGCGTGGCGGTGGTGATCGAGGCGACGCATGGCTGTATGACGTCGCGCGGCGTGCGCACGCCGGGCGTGGTCATGACGACCAGCCGGATGATGGGGGTGTTCCGCGACGACGAACGCAGCCGCAAGGAAGTGCTGGCGCTGATGCGAAAGGGCGCCTGATCCTGTCCGTCCCGAGCGTCGGCTCGGGACGGACTGGTCGGCCGGTCACTCCGCCGGGTTGGTCCGGTGGATGTCCACGGTCGATTCATAGTCGATGACGATGCCCGGGCCGTTCACGCCCGTCTCGTTCGCCGTATTCGCGGGGAAGTTTTCCCGCAGCTCGGCCACCATCGCGTCGTTGATGACCTGGCTCAGTTCGTTGAGATTGCCGATCTGCGCGTCGACATCGTCGGACGCCGCTGTCGTCGCCGAGTCGACATAGGCCGACTCGATTCGGTCGATCAGTTCGCCGCCGAACGCCTGGCCAAGCGGGCCGGTCTTGCTCAGCGCCTTGTCGGTGATGAGGTCGGTGACGAGGCGGACATTGCCGGCGGTCTCCTCCGCGCCGCTCTTCTCCGCGGCGACATAGGCGTTGGCCGCGCCCTGTAGCGAGCCGATGAGTGTGCCGAACTGGAGCGCGGCCTCGGTCCGCTCCGCCTCGTTCGGGGCATATTGGCCGTCCGGCGCGCCGACCACCGCGCCCGACCGCGACAGCTCGTCCGCGATCGCGTCGTTGACCGCGGTGTTGCTGAAGTCCTCGCCCAGCATGACGTTGCGCACGAAGCGTTCAGACAGGCCGTCATAGGGCGTCGGCGGCTTGGCATCCTCGGCCGCTTCATTCCAGCCGCCGGCATAACCCGCCTCGGTGTTCAGCCGCCCGGTATGACGCGCGAAATAGTCGCCGAGTGCGTTCAGGCCCTCGCCGGTGCTGATCGTGCCGTCGGCGCCCGCCTTGTCCACCATGGCGCTGAAAACGGTGTCGAACTTGTCCTGCGCGAACAGGTTGTTGGTGCCCGCAAGCGCCGACGCGACCGCGTCGAAGCCGCCGCGACCCGGCGGGGTGGTGCCATAGACGTTCATCGGCAGGCGATCGATCGTCTCAAGCAGGTCGGGGTTGTCGGCGAGATGCGCGGTAACGCCATTGGCGGCGGCGCTGTAGCCATGCTCGGCCGCCATGCCGGCGATGTCGGCCGCGGCGACGAGCGAAAGCTGGCCCGCGGCACCATCCTGGCTGTCGAGATCGGTGCCGAGCCGCAGCGACGCGCCGTAAAGGTCATAGGCGACGTTCTGAAGCACGGCGCCGTCGGTCGCGGTCGTCAGCAGCTGGCGCACACCGTCGGAGGCAGGATTGACCGAAGGATCCACCAGCGCCGAGATCTGGTCGGCAGTGATGCGGCCGGAATCGATGTTGCGGCCCATCGCGGCGGTCACCTGATCGCGCAGTTCGGGTGTGGCCGAACCGGTATAGGCCACGCCGATCTCCTCCAAGGAGGTGACCAGTTCCTGACGCGCTCGGTCGTCGAGCGTGCCGAGATCGGTGGAATAGCCGCCGTCGGTTCCCGTCGCGAGGTCGGTCACGCGGGCGAGGAACTCGTCCTTCTGCGCCTGGCTGAGCGACGGGTCGGCCATCGTTTCGGAAATGGGATAGGTGGGGTCGCCGTGATATTCCTGCGCGAACAGCGCGGTTTCCTCGATCCGCGCCTCGACCACGGATCGGGCGGCGGGGGCGGCGGCGGGGGGCATAGGCCTGACCGACGAGTAGCCGCCACCATCAATCGCGTTCACCATCGCACACTCCTGTCGCTGTGATTGCGTGGGGTGCGGGTTTGGCAGCGTCGGTGGAGGCTGCCCATAAGCGATCCGATTAGGCGGGAAGGGGGAACCTTCCTGCCCTCTCCCTTGAAGGGCGAGGGTTGCGCAGACTTGGCGGCTCTGCCGCCTAGTCGAAGCTGGGTGAGGGTGAGCGACCGCCCCGCGGTCGCGCGGCGCTCTCGCGCCGCTCACCCTCTCCAAGCTGCGCTAGCCGCTGACGCGGCAAGCTTCGCTATCCTCTCCCCTCAAGGGAGAGGATGTACACGCGTCCCGTTCGCCGCCGACAGCACCGCTCGTACGCTCGCGGTCGCCACATCCTCGTCGATGCCGACGCCCCAGTGCGTCCGCCCCTCGGCGTCGCGGCATTCGACATAGGCGGCGGCGCGGGCGTCGGAGCCGGTGCCGATCGCGTGCTCGGAATAGTCGACCACCGACAGCGCAATGCCGAACCCACCCTCGAGCGCGGCGAGCACGCTCGAGATCAGGCCATTGCCGCGCCCGCTGACCGAACGTGCCTCGCCGCCGGCATCGACATGGCCCGCGAAGATGCGGTCGCCATTGGGCGCACGCGTTTCCTCATAGGCCTGGAGCGCGAAATGCTGCTCGCCGTCGAGGCGATAGGTGCGGGCGAACGCCTGCCAGATGTCGGCGGCGTCGAGTTCGCGGCTGGTCTCGTCGGCGAGCGCCTGGACGTGGCGGCTGAAATCGGCCTGGAGCCGCTTGGGAAGCTTCAGCCCCTTGTCCTGCTCCAGCACCCAGGCGACGCCGCCCTTGCCCGACTGCGAGTTGACGCGGATCACCGCTTCATAGCTGCGACCCAGGTCCGCAGGGTCGATCGGGAGGTAGGGTACTTCCCAATAGTCGTCGTTGCGTGCCGCCTGGGCCGCGAAGCCTTTCTTGATGGCGTCCTGATGGCTGCCCGAAAACGCGGTGAAGACGAGGTCGCCGGCATAGGGGTGGCGCGGGTGGACGGGGAGCGCGTTGCAATATTCGACCGTTTTGATGACGCGGTCGATGTCGGAGAAGTCGAGGCCGGGATCGACCCCCTGCGTGTAGAGGTTGAGCCCCAGCGTCACGAGATCGACATTGCCCGTCCGCTCGCCATTGCCGAACAGGCAGCCCTCAACCCGGTCGGCGCCGGCGAGCAGGCCGAGCTCCGACGCTGCCACGCCGGTCCCGCGATCGTTGTGCGTGTGGAGCGAGACGAGCACCGCGTCGCGGTTGGGGACGTTGCGGCAGAAATATTCGATCTGGTCGGCATAGACGTTGGGCGTCGCCGCCTCGACCGTGGCGGGCAGGTTGAAGATGATTGGGTCTTCGGCGGTGGGGCGCAGCACGTCCATCACCGCCGCGCACACCTCCAGGCTGAAGTCGAGCTCGGCGGTCGAGAAGGTTTCGGGGCTGTATTCGAAGCGCCAGTGCGTGCCGGGCCGCTTGCCGGCCTCGTCGCGCAGGATCTTGGCACCGGTGATCGCGATCTCGCGCACTTCGTCCTGGGTCATGCCGAAGACGATGCGGCGCCAGGCGGGGCTGACGGCGTTGTAGAGGTGGACGATCGCGGTCGGCGCGCCCTCCAGGCTCTCGAAGCTCTTCTCGATCAGGTCGCGGCGCGATTGCGTGAGAACCTGCACCGTCACATCGTCGGGAATGCGGCCCGACCGGACGAGCCCCGAGATGAAGTCGAACTCGGTCGCGCCGGCGCTGGGGAAGCCGACCTCGATCTCCTTGAGGCCGACCTGGACGAGCAGGTCGAAGAAGCGCTGCTTCTTCTCGGCATCCATCGGATCGATCAGCGCCTGATTGCCGTCGCGCATGTCGGTCGACAGCCAGATCGGCGCGCGGTCGATCGTTCGCGACGGCCATTGGCGGTCGGGAAGGGGGACGGCAGGGAAGGGACGGTATTTGGTCGACGGGTCGCGCAACATGGGTTCGCCTTTCACGCGCTGGCGCAGGGCAAAGGCCGCGATGCGCCGCATGAGGAAATGGTGGCCGAGTTCACCCTTAGGGGCACGCAATGCGTCGCCGCCCCTAAGGGCGGGCTAGTCGCAGGGCCAGGGTGCGCGCGTCGAACATCGCGCGCGGCATGCCATGACGGGGGCGGGGCGTCCAGTGTCTCGTCTCCCGTCACCCCGGCTCACGGCCGGGGTGACGGGAAGCAAGGGCGCGCATCATTCGGTAAGATTTTGCGACTACGCCGTTCTTTGCGCCGGGGGGCGTTCGTGAAGGTGCGAGTGATGCAGCAACTGGTCTATGTCAGCAGCGCGGCGCGCGGGGCTGCGGCGGGCGATATCGCCTCGATCCTGGAGGTGTCGCGCCGGAACAACCGTGCGCAGGGGCTGACGGGCATGCTCTATGCCGACCAGCGCCGCTTCCTTCAGGTGCTGGAGGGCGAGACGACGAATGTCGAGGCGGCGTTCAAGCGGATCGAGCGCGACCCGCGCCACCGCGCCGTCGTCGTGCTGTCGCGGCGGGCGGTCACTGAACGCGAGTTCGGCGCATGGGAGATGGCACATGCCGCGCCCGGTCATGACGGCGACGCATTGCTCGCCCGTGTCGAAGCGCTGACCGCGGCGGCGTCGCCCGCGGTGCGCGCGACGTTCGCCGGGTTCGTCGAGGCGCGCCGCGCAGCTTAGGGTCTGTACTCGATCAGCACAGGGATCGTGATCGCCCGTGGAAGACCATCGACGAGGAGCACGGCGCAGCCGGGTAGCTGCGCTACCCGCAAGCAAGCGACGACGCTCGATGGTTTTCCACGGGCGACCGCTTCGCGGCGGGCGGATTTTGGCGCAGGGCGGCGTCGCGCGTCGGTCACGATGCTTTGGCATCGCTCCCTCCTTGCTCCTAGCCCTGCGCCAAAATCCGCTCCGTCACGACCCTGTGCTGATCGAGTACAGACCCTAAGCTGCGCGGCGCGCGCCCGGGTCACGCCTTTTCGAAGGCTATGGTGATGTCGAGGCTGACCTCGTCCGACACGACGGGCAGCGCGCCCATCACGCCGAAGTCGCTGCGCTTGATCGTCGCTTCGCCGTGGAAGCCGACGGTTTCCTTCTTGCTCATCGGATTGGCACCCGCGCCGACGAACTCGGCCTCGACCGTGACCGGCTTGGTCACGCCGTTGAGCGTCAGGTTCCCGTGGATCGTCGCCTCGGTGCCCTTCACGACGATATGCTGCGATACGAAGCGCGCCGCGGCGGGGCTGGCGCCGAAGAAGTCGGGCTTGCCGCCGTCCTTGCCCGGACGCAGCAGATGGGAGGTCAGGCCCTGGCTGGCGGTCACGACCTTCGACACGGGGATGGTCACGTCGACCTTGGCCGAGGCGGGGTTCTTCGGGTCCAACACCAGCGTGCCGGCGACGTCGCCGAACAGGCCGAAATAGTCGTTGAAGCCGAAATGGTTGACTTCCCACTCGATGAGCGAGTGGCCGCTGTCGGCCTGATAGGTGCCGCCGGTGATGCGCGACGCATCCTTCTGACCCGGAAGCTGCGGCGCGGCCGACTGGGCCGCGAGCGGTGCGGCAATGGCGATGGCGAGAATGGCGAGCGTCTTGCGCATGTGACTTCCCCGTTTGTGGACGCGCCGTTGGTCGTCCGGCAGGGCGGGGAAGTCAAACGCCAAGACGGCGAACGGTGCGTTTCCCGATCGCACCGTTCGCCGTTCGATCAGTTCTTGGTCTGGTCGACCAGCTTGTTGGCGCCGATCCACGGCATCATCGCGCGCAGCTCGCTGCCGACCTGCTCGATCTGGTGGCGCTTGGCGGCGCCGCGGCTGGCCTTCAGCTCGGGCTGGCCGGCGCGGTTGTCGAGCACGAAGTCGCGGACGAAGCGGCCCGACTGAATGTCGGCGAGCACGCGCTTCATTTCCTTCTTGGTCTCTTCGGTGATGATGCGCGGGCCGGTCTTGATGTCGCCGAACTCGGCGGTGTTCGAGATCGAGTAGCGCATGTTGGCGATGCCGCCCTCATACATCAGGTCGACGATCAGCTTGAGCTCGTGCAGGCACTCGAAATAGGCCATTTCGGGGGCATAGCCCGCCTCGACCAGCGTCTCGAACCCGGCCTGGACCAGCGCGGTGGTGCCACCGCACAGGACCGCCTGCTCGCCGAACAGGTCGGTCTCGCACTCCTCGCGGAAGTTGGTCTCGATGATGCCCGAGCGGCCGCCGCCGACGCCGCTGGCATAAGCGAGCGCGACGTCGTGCGCGTTGCCGCTGGCGTCCTGATGGATGGCGATCAGGCAGGGGACGCCGCCACCGCGGAGATACTCGCTACGGACGGTATGGCCGGGCCCCTTGGGCGCGATCATGATGACGTCGATGTCCGCCGGCGGCTCGATCAGGCCGAAATGGACGTTGAGGCCGTGCGCGAAGGCGAGCGCGCTGCCGGGCTTCATGTTGCCCTTAATGTCGTTCTCATAGATCGCGGCCTGATGCTCGTCGGGGGCGAGGATCATCAGGATGTCGGCCCACTGCGCCGCTTCCTTGTTGGGCTGCACCTTGAAGCCAGCCGCTTCGGCCTTCGCGGCCGAGGCGGAGCCGGGACGAAGCGCGATCGCGACCTCGGCGACGCCCGAATCGCGCAGGTTCTGCGCATGGGCGTGGCCCTGCGAGCCATAGCCCAGGATGGCGATCTTCTTGCCCGTGACGAGGTTCAGGTCGGCGTCGCGATCGTAATAGACACGCATTCTTTTTCTCCGTTTCCCTTTCCCTCTCCCCGGCGAGGGGAGAGGATACGAAGGCTTAGCGGCGACGCCGCTTAGCCGAAGTTGGAGAGGGGTGATGCGAGGCGCTGCCTCGCGCGCGCCATCGGCGCGCTTCCCCCTCTCCCAGCTGCGACTAGGCGGCAAAGCCGCCAAGTCTTCGCAACCCTCTCCCCCGCAAGCGGGGGAGAGGGCGCTTCAAATCAGGCCGCCTCGATCCCGCGGGCGATGGCGACGATGCCGGTGCGCGCGACCTCGATCAGGCCGACCTCGCGCATCAGCTCGACGAACTTGTCGATCTTCTCGGTGCCGCCGGTGACTTCGAACACGAAGCTGGTCGTGGTCGCGTCGACGACGCGGGCGCGGTACACGTCGGCCAGGCGCAGCGCCTCGATCCGGTGATCGCCGGTGCCCTTGACCTTCACCAGCGCCAGTTCGCGCTCGACATGCGGGCCCGCGGCCGTGAGGTCGACGACCTTGTGGACGGGTACCAGCCGGTCGAGCTGGGCGATCACCTGCTCCAGCGTGGTGGGGCTGGCCGAGGTGACGATGGTGATGCGGCTGACCGCCTCGTCCTCCGACACGTCGGTCACGGTCAGGCTCTCGATATTGTAGCCGCGGCCCGAGAACAGCCCGGCGATCCGCGCCAGGATGCCGGGTTCGTTGTCGACCAGAACGGCCAGCGTGTGGCGTTCGCGTTGTTCCTCGCGGATGTGCATCTTCGAACTCCCCCCTCCCGCTTGCGGGAGGGGCAGGGGGTGGGGATGTCGGAAGCGGTGCCGCAGAAACAGGCCCACCCCCGACCCCTCCCGCAAGCGGGAGGGGAGAAGTCGATCAAACCAGCGCCTTGGCCTCGTCGTCCATGGTGCCCGACACTTCGTTGGCCTGGAGGATCATGTCGGTGTGCGCCGCACCCGACGGGATCATCGGAAAGCAGTTGGCGAGCTTTGCCACCATGCAGTCGACGATCACGGGGCCGTCATGCGCGAGCATCTCGGCGATCCCGGCGTCGAGCTGATCGGGCCGCTCGATCCGGATCCCCTTCCAGCCATAGGCTTCGCCCAGCTTCACGAAGTCGGGCAGGCTGTCCGAATAGCTTTCGGCATAGCGGCTCTCATAGGTGAGCTCCTGCCACTGGCGGACCATCCCCATATATTCGTTGTTGAGGATGAAGATCTTGACCGGCAGCCGGTACTGGGTCGCGGTCGCCAGCTCCTGGATGTTCATCTGGATCGACGCTTCGCCGGCGATGTCGATGACGAGCGCGCCCGGATTGCCGATCTGCGCGCCGATCGCGGCGGGCAGGCCATAGCCCATCGTGCCGAGCCCGCCGGAGGTCAGCCATTTGTTCGGCGCCTCGAACCCGAAATGCTGAGCAGCCCACATCTGGTGCTGGCCGACCTCGGTCGTGATGATCGGCGCGCGATGCTTCGTCGCTTCATAGAGCGCGCGGACGGCGCGCTGCGGCATGATCGCTTCGCCATTCTCGGGAAAGTCGAGGCAGCGGACCGCGCGCCAGCCGTCGATGCGCCGCCACCATTCGGACAGGTCGGGCTTGGCATACTGACGCGCCTTCCAGACATGCACCATGTCCTCCAGCGCGCGGCCGGCATCGGCGACGATCGACAGGTCGACGCGGACGATCTTGTTGATGCTCGACCGGTCGATGTCGATGTGGATCTTGCGGCTGTTGGGCGCGAACGCATCGAGGCGGCCGGTCACGCGATCGTCGAAGCGCGCGCCGATCGCGACGACCAGGTCGGCCTGGTTCATCGCGTGATTGGCCTCGTACGTGCCGTGCATCCCCAGCATCCCCAGCCATTGCGGGCTGGAGGCGGGAAGGGCGCCCAAGCCCATCAGCGTCGAGGTGACGGGCGCGCCGGTGATGCGGGCGAGTTCGCGCAGCATCTGCGACGCGCCCGGCCCCGCATTGATGATGCCGCCGCCGGTGTAGAGGATCGGTCGCTCTGCCGCGGCGATCATGTCCACCGCCGCCTCGATCAGCGAACGCTCGGCCTTCACCTGCGGGCGATAGGTCTTGTGCTGGATCGGGCCGGGCTTGCGATACTTGGCGGTCGCGACCTGCACGTCTTTGGGAATGTCGATCACCACCGGGCCGGGGCGGCCGGAGGTGGCGATGTGGAACGCCTCATGCACTACGTCGCCCAGCCGCGCGGGGTCCTTCACCAGGTAGTTGTGCTTGGTGCAGTGGCGCGTGATGCCGACGGTGTCGGCCTCCTGGAACGCGTCGGAGCCGATCAGCGTCGTCGGCACCTGACCGGTGATGACGACCATCGGGATCGAGTCGAGCAGCGCGTCGGTGATGCCGGTGACGGCGTTGGTCGCGCCGGGTCCTGACGTCACGAGCACCACGCCGGGCTTGCCCGTGGCGCGCGCATACCCCTCCGCGGCGTGGGTCGCGGCTTGCTCATGCCGCACGAGGATGTGGCGGATGGCGCGCTCGCCCTTCGCGCGGCCGTTCTTGAACAGCGCGTCGTAAATCGGAAGCACCGCCCCGCCCGGATAGCCGAAGACGACTTCCACGCCGAGGTCGGTCAGCGCCTCGACAAGGATATCGGCTCCACTCTTCTCGGTCACGGCCCTTGCTCCTTCCAATATGCTGCGCCGCGATAGCATCGCGGGAGCGGCGCTGCTAGCCGCATGAAAAATACGCGTCAACCATCAAATGAGAAATAATCTAACAAATTAGGTGTCGGCATCCCTGCTGCGCGAGGCCAATCTGCCGGCGGCTGGTTCCTGAACCAGGTGAACTGGCGCTTGGCATATTGGCGAGTCGCCAGCCGCGCGCGCTCCAGCGCGGTGTCGCGATCCGTCTCGCCGGCCAACCAGGCGGCGATCTCGGGCACGCCGATCGCGCGGCGGATCGGCGCGTCCGCGGACAGGTCGTCGCGGGCGAGAAGCGCTCGAACTTCCTCGACACCGCCGTCCTCGAACATCGTCGCCAGACGGGCATCGCAGCGCGCGAACAGCCACTCGCGATCGGGCAGCAGGATGAGCGGGCGAAGCGTGACCCGCTCGGCGATGCCGCCCTCTCGCGCCGCCTGCCACCGCCAGAGCGGGCACCCGGTCGAGCGAACGACCTCCAAAGCGCGGGCGACGCGGGTTGTATCGGCCGCAGCGAGGCGGGCGGCCGCCTCCGGGTCCTCTCGGCTGAGCGCGGCGTGAGCCTCGGCGACGGGCAGCGCGCGAACCTCGGCGCGGATCGCCGGGTCGATCGGCGGCACCGGCGCGATGCCGTCGAGCAGCGTGCGCAGATAAAGCCCGGTGCCGCCGACGAGGATCGGCACGCGTCCGTCAGCGTGCGCCGCGTCTATCTCCGTCCGCGCATCGGCGGCCCAGCGGGCGGCGGAGCAACTCTCGGCACCGTCGATATAGCCGAACAGGCGATGCGGCGCCTGCGCCTCCTCCCCCGGCGAGGGGCGGGCGGAAAGGATGCGCAGGTCGCGATAGACCTGTGCGGAATCGGCGTTGATGACGGTGCCGTTCGATGCCCTCGCCAGCGCGATCGCGAGCGCGGACTTGCCGCTGGCCGTGGGCCCTGCAATGAGCGCGAGCTTGGGATTGCCGGTCATCGTCCCCACCGTTCGCCCTGAGCTTGTCGAAGGGCCTTTCTTCCTCTGGAGAAAGGGCGGTGCTTCGACAAGCATGTCCCGAGCGTCGTCGAGGGGCTCAGCACGAACGAGGATAAGAATGGACGCTATCGCAACGCTGATCGGCACCTGGCTGGACAGCGACATGCTCCTGGCGGCGCTGGCACGTCTCGGCGACGCAGGCCTGACGTGCGAAGAAGCGGTCTGGCTCGACGACTGCATCGCCGCCGACATCCCGTTCACCGGCGACATGGCTGCCGCGCGTCAGGCGCTCGAGGGCGTGTTCGAGGGCGTCGACGTTTTCGTTCAGCCCGCCGCCCATCGCGAGAAGCGGCTGATCGTCGCCGACATGGATTCGACGATGATCCCGGTCGAATGCATCGACGAGCTTGCCGACTATGCCGGGATCAAGCCGCAGATCGCCGAAGTGACCGAGCGGGCGATGCGCGGCGAGCTCGACTTTGCCGCGGCGCTCGATGCCCGGGTCGCCTTGCTCAAGGGGCTTGAGGAAAGCGCGATCGAGCGGTGCCTGGCGGAGCGGGTGACGTTGATGCCGGGCGCGCGGACGCTGATCCGGACGATGCGCGCGCGGGGCGGGCATGCGGTGCTGGTCTCGGGCGGGTTCACGCGCTTCGCCGAGCCGGTCGGCGCGGAGATCGGCTTCGACCAGGTGATCGCGAACACGCTGTTGATCGAGGACGGCCGCCTGACGGGCGCGGTCGCCAGGCCGATCGTCGATTCCGCCACCAAGGAAGCGACATTGCGAGCGGTGGCGGCGGAGCGCGGGCTCGATCTGGCGGAGACGATGGCGGTGGGCGACGGCGCCAACGACCTGCCGATGATCCGCGCGGCGGGGCTGGGGGTGGCTTACCACGCCAAGCCGATCGTCGCCACGGCAGCGGGCGCGCGGGTGGATCATGGCGACCTGACCGCGCTGCTCTATGCGCAGGGGATCAAGCGCGCGGAGTGGGTGGAGGGCTGAGGCTCCGTGCTCCCGCGCAGGCGGGAGCACGAGTTCAGCCTCGCACCGGCAGGCAGGCGACGCCGCTGCGCTTTGCGACCGCGCAAGCTCGCGCCGCTTCGGCGCTGGAGCCATAGGGGCCGGCGAGCAGGCGGGTGACGGTGCCCGCCTTTACATAATAGGGTTGCGCGCCGGAGAGGCTGCCGGCGACCTTCGACCATTGATCGCGCGCGTTGCCGGGCTCGCGGAACGCGCCGAGCTGAATGCGCCAGCCGCCGTCCTTGCGCGCGGCGGCGGGCGCAGGAGTCAGCTTGGGCGTAGCCGGCTTCGGCGCTGCCGCGACAGGCGCGGCGCGAACGGGCGCGGGACGCGGCGTGGTCGCCGCCGGCGGCGGGGTGGTGCGCGAGGGCGGAGGCTCGGCTGTCGCGACCGTGCCGCGTGCCGGCTGGTCCGCTTCAGCCACCGCGATCGGCGCACGGCCCGCTTCGGTTTCGTAGCGGCGGGCGAGCGCGAGGCCCTGCTGCCGCTCCTGAAGCCCGATATAGCGATCCATCTGCGCCAGCGTTGCGCCCGCCTGGGGCAGGCCGGTCGCGTTGGCGCGCACCATCAGCGCATAGGCGCGAACCCAGTCCTTTTGAACGACGTCGCCGTTGAAGAGCATCGTGCCGAGCACGAACTGCGTGCGCGGTTCGCCGCGGGCGACGGACTTCTCCAGCCACTTCACCGCTTCGGACCGCTTGTTGTTCTGGAACAGCGCAAGGCCGTAGTTGTCCTCGGCCTGGCGATGACCCTGGAGCGCCGCCTTGCGATACCATTCCTCGGCCATGGCAAGATCGGTGGGAACGCCGCGGCCGAGCTTGTAGGCCTGACCCAGGTTGAACTGAGCATCGGCGTCGCCCGCGACCGCGGGGCCGCGCCACAGTTCTACGGCCTTCTTGTATTCACCGCGCGACCAGGAATCGACCCCGGTCTTCACCGCCGCGGCGGGCGCCTGCGTCTGGATCGGAGCAGCGACGGCGATCGCCCCTGACATCATGGCGGCGACAAACAACGGCATGCGCATGGAAAACACCCCACCCTGGACGGCACATGAATAACGTCCATCAACCATCGTTGGCAAAGCTTTCCTAGTCTTTAACCCGCGCCATCCCGCCAAAACGGCGCCCCGTTAACCCGTTCTTATCCCATCCGGTGGCATCCCCGCCGTGGAATAGCGGGCAATTTCAGGGGAACACATGCGCGTTCTGGCGATGGCGTCGCAAAAGGGCGGATCCGGCAAGACCACGTTGTCGGGCCATCTCGCCGTGCAGGCGCAGCGCTCCGGCGCGGGTCCGGTCGTTCTGATCGACATCGATCCGCAGGGCAGCCTGGCCGACTGGTGGAACGAGCGCGAGGCGGACTATCCCGCCTTTGCCCAGACCACGGTTGCGCGCCTCGCCGCCGATCTGGAGGTGCTGCGCCAGCAGGGCTTCAAGCTGGCGGTCATCGACACGCCGCCCGCGATCACCATGGCGATCCAGAGCGTGATCCAGGTGGCCGAGCTGATCGTCATCCCGACGCGGCCGAGCCCGCACGACCTGCGCGCCGTCGGCGCCACCGTCGACCTGTGCGACCGCGCGGGCAAGCCGCTGATCTTCGTCGTCAACGCCGCCACGCCCAAGGCGCGCATCACCAGCGAGGCGGCGGTCGCGCTGTCGCAGCATGGCACCGTCGCGCCGATCACGATCCATCACCGCACCGACTTCGCCGCGTCGATGATCGACGGGCGCACGGTGATGGAGGTCGATGCCAAGAGCCGCTCGGCCGCCGAGGTCGAGGCGCTGTGGACCTACATCTCCGACCGGCTCGAGAAGAATTTCCGCCGCACGGTCTTCGCCGCGCCCGTCATCAACGGCGCGAGCTTTGCCGCGCGGCCGATGGCCGGCTTCGGCCGCCGCGTGGTGAGCTGAGGATCATGGCTATGTTCGGCAACTCCAAACCGCTCGCCTCGCTTTCCTCCGGCCTGCTCGCCCGCAAGGGTCAGGCACGGCCGGCGATGCGGCCCCAGGGCTTTGTCGGGTCCGACATGTCGCTGGAGGATCTGGGCTGGAACGACCTGGGTGAGGGTCGCGCCGCGGCGCCGGTCCAGCCGCTGACGCCCGAAACGCCGGTGCCGGTCGAAGCACCGACGCCCGCCGTGGTCGTGCAGCGCGAGGCGCTGTCGCGTGAAGTGGCGCCGCCGGTCGTTGCGACCGCCGAGCTTGCCGCGATCGGAGCGGCGGTGGCGACGCGCAAGGGCAAGGCGGCGTTCACGCTGCGCCTGGACGCCGACCGGCACCTGAAGCTTCGCCTGGCGAGCGCGATCGAGGGCCGCTCGGCCCAGGCGATCGTGACGCAGGCACTCGACGAATATGTGACCAAACTGGCCGAGGTCGAGGCGCTGTCCGCGCAGCTCCGCCCCGGCAACGGCAATCGCTGAACCGGGGGGATTTACGATGCATTGGGGCAAGCGGATCGGATTGGGGATGGCCGCGGTGACCGCGATCGGCGGGACGCTGGGCGGCATGGCGCTGCACAGCTCGGCGGCGATGGCGGGTGACCGCGACGCCGCCGCACAGGCGCGCGCCGCCGACAAGCAGGCGAAGCTCGCCGAGAAGGCGATCCGCCAGAACCGCCACGACGAGG
This sequence comes from Sphingomonas sp. Y38-1Y, assembly GCF_032391395.1. Lineage (NCBI taxonomy): Bacteria > Pseudomonadati > Pseudomonadota > Alphaproteobacteria > Sphingomonadales > Sphingomonadaceae > Sphingomonas > Sphingomonas sp. Y38-1Y. Next base: position 2,592,984 of record NZ_CP135916.1, on the reverse strand, counting down.
CGGTCGGCCGCGCGGAGCAGGCGGTGCTGCTGGCGCCCGACAATGGTGCGCACCGGTCGCTCCTGGGCCGCGCGTACATCGTCGCGGGCCGCTTCGCGTCTGCAGCGCAGGCGTTCGAGGATGCGCGCGCGCTGGGCGATAAGGATGGTCGCAGCGCGCTGAACCTGGCGCTGGCCAAGGTGGCGCTGGGCGACTGGCAGGGCGCGCGCGCGCTGCTTGACGCCAGCGGCAACGAGATCCAGCCGGCCGATCGCGGCCTCGCGATTGCATTGGCTGGCGACCCGATGGCCGCCGTCGCGGTGCTGGCCGAGGCCGCACGCGATCCGGCAGCGACTTCGAAGGTCCGCCAGAATCTCGCGCTCTCGCTGGCGCTGGCCGGCAAGTGGCAGGAAGCACGCACGATCGCCGCGATCGACCTGCCGCCCGCCGAGGCGGACCAGCGCATCATGCAATGGGCACAGTTCGCGCGGCCCGCGAGCAAGTCGGATCAGGTCGCGAGCCTCTTGGGCGTGACCGCAGTCGCCGATGGCGGCATGCCTGTGCAGCTCGCGCTGCGCGGCCGCAACGAAGCGGTGGCGGTCGCCTCCGCGCCGACGCCGGTCGAGGCGTTCGCGCCGGCGATCGAGCCCGCGCCGGTCGTCGCCGAAGCGCCCGTCGAAGCCACGCCGGTGGCATCGGCCGAGCCGGTGCCGGGACCGCGCGCGAGCGGCATCGTCTTTGCCGAGCGTCGTGAGATCGTTCAGGCGATCCCCGCCTCGCCGATGCGCCAGGTCCGCACCGCCGCTGCGACGCCCGCACCCGTCAAGGCCGCGTTCCGGGCGCCGGCGCAGGGCAACTACTTCGTCCAGCTCGGTGCGTTTGAGAATGCCGGGGTCGCGCGCGATGCCTGGGGCCGGCTCAGCCGGACCGTGCCCGCACTCGCCAGGCAGACGCCGCGCGGCATGTCGGCGACCGTGGGGTCGGAAAGCTATTACCGCCTGTCGGTCGGCGGCTACACGCGCGGCGATGCCGATGCGCTGTGCCGCACCGTCCGCGCCAAGGGCAGCCGCTGCTTCGTGCGCGCAGCGCTCGGCGAGCAGGTGGCAAGCTGGGCGCGCGGGCCGCAGGTCGCCTCGCGCTGAGGATCAACGAGTAGGAGAGGAGGGCGGCGTCAGGCGGTCAGCCAGACGCCGCCCTTGATCGTGCGCAGCACGCGGCCTTCGACCGGCAGACCGTCGAACGGCGTGTTGCCGGCACGCGCGACCATCGCCTCGCCGACGATCTGCCAGGGCGCGTCGGCATCGAACAGCACCAAGTCCGCAGGCGCCCCCACCGTGAGCGTGCCGGCGTCCAGCGCCATCAGCCGAGCCGGGGTCCGCGACAGCAGCTCGAACAGCCGCGGGAGCGCGAGCCCCGCCGTGCGCGCGGCATTGATCGAGAGCGCCAGCAGCGTCTCGGCCCCCGACATGCCGGGGGCGGCATCGGTGAACGGCAGCCGCTTTTCCTCCGGCCCGCGCGGATCGTGGCCCGAGCAGAGCACGTCGATCGTCCCGTCACCCAGCGCCTTCAGCGCAGCCGCGCGATCCGCCTCGTCGCGAAGCGGCGGCGAGAGGCGGGTGAAGGTGCGGAAATCGCTGATCGCCTTGTCCGACAGCAACAGATGCGCGGGTGTAATGCCACAGGTGGCACGAACACCGCGCGCCTTCGCGGCGCGGATCAGGTCGAAGCCGGCCGCGGTCGTGACCTGGCGAAAGTGGATCGACGCGCCGCTTTGTTCGGCGAGCATCAGGTCGCGGGCGATCGCCAGCGCCTCCGCGATGGCGGGCGCGGCGGGGAGGCCGAGGCGCGTCGCGGTCTCGCCTGCGGTCGCGACGGCGTCGGCGGCGAGCCCCGCATCCTCGGCGTGGGCGACGACGGTGAGGCCCAGGTCGCGGGCATAGCCCAGCACGCGCGCCATCACGCCGGCATCGGCGATCCAGCGGCGGCCGGTGGCGACGGCGCGCGCACCCGCCTCCGCATTGATCGCCATTTCGGCGAGGTCGACGCCCTTCAGCTCGCGCGTGGCGGCGGCAATGGGATGGACCCACAGCTCGGGCTTGCCGACCGCCGCCGCGCGCTGGACGATGCCCGGATCGTCGAGGATCGGCGACTGGTCGGGCATCAGCCCGACGCGAACGATGCCGCCGGCTATGCACGCCGCCTTGTCGATCGCGAAGACGCCGAGGTCGACGATTGCGGGGGCCAGGCACTTGCCGCGGCAATCGACGATCGCGGCGCCGGCGGGTGCTTCGACGGTGCCGACCCCCGCGATCCGATCGCCGACGACGAGAAGGTCGCCCGTGCTCTCGCCGCGCTCGGGACAGATCAGGCGCGCGTTGCGATAGAGCGTCGTCATGCCCAGCCCTCCACGCCGCGTGCACGCCGCGTCAGTACGTCCAGGCACGCCATGCGGACCGCCACGCCCATCTCGACCTGTTCGGTGATCGCCGAGCGGCCGGGCAGGTCGGCGACCGACGAGGTGATCTCGACCCCGCGATTCATCGGCCCCGGATGCATGACGAGCGCATCGGGCTTGGCGCGCGCAAGCCGCTCGGGCGTCAGGCCGTAGCGGCGGTGATATTCGCGGGTCGAGGGGATGTAGGCGCCCGACATCCGCTCGTTCTGGAGCCGGAGCATCATGACGACGTCGGCCCCCTCCAGCGCGGCGTCGAAGTCGGTGAAGGGCGTGACGTGCATCGCCTCGATCGCAGGCGGCATCAGCGTCGTCGGTGCGACGACGCGGACTTCTGCGGCGAGTGCGGTGAGCGCGAGGATGTTCGACCGCGCGACGCGGCTGTGCAGGATGTCGCCGCAGATGACGACACGCTGGCCCTGCAGCTGTCCGCGGCGGCGACGGATGGTCAGCGCGTCGAGCAGCGCCTGTGTCGGATGCTCGTGCGACCCGTCCCCGGCATTGAGGACGGGACAGTCGACCTTGTCGGCGATCAACCCCACCGCACCCGAGGCCATGTGGCGGATGACGATCACATCGGCACGCATGGCGTTCAAGGTGACCGCGGTGTCGATCAACGTCTCGCCCTTCTTCACGCTGGAGGCGGCGACGGTCATGTTGACGACGTCGGCGCCGAGGCGCTTGCCGGCGATCTCGAACGACAGGAGCGTGCGGGTCGAGTTCTCGAAGAAGGCGTTGATCTGGGTCACGCCCTCCAGCCGCCGGTCGCTCTTGGCGCGGCTGCGGTTCGCCTCGATCCACTGCTCGGCTTCGTCGAGGAAAAAGGTGATCTCGTGCGGCTGAAGCCCGGCGATGCCGGTCAGATGCCGATGCGGAAACACGGCGCCGCCGGGCAGCAGCGTGGCGGGGCGGTGGTCGGAAGCGGGCATCGAGGGCGCGGGTTATCGGGGCGGGCCGGCGAGGGCAAGGGGGTGGTGGCTCATCCACGCTTTACGTCACCCCGGACTCGTTCCGGGGTCCACCGGGCCGCGAACCTCGGCGTTCGTTGGGGCGTGCTGAACCGGCCAAACCGGCAACCCGCCTCAGCCTGAGTGGAGAGGTGGACCCCGGAACAAGTCCGGGGTGACGACTAGCAGGATCAAGTCCGGGATGACGGGCGAAGTACGATCAATCGTCCTCGCGCCACTTCCTCTCCTCGCGCTTGCGGCGGCGTTCTTCCTCGCGGAGGCGACGGCCTTCGGCGGCTTCCTTCTTGCGCATCTTGCGGCCGTAATTTCGGTCGGCTTCTTCCTGGCTGGTCGTCGCCCAGTCGACCGCCTGGCCGGTCGCCTTGACCGGCAACGTCGCCACATCCCACGCCGTCTTGGCGATGCATCCGCCGCTCAGGAGCGGCAACGACAGCGCCGCGAGCGCCAAACCGATACGCATATCAACTACTTCCCCGACCCCGCGAACGCATCACGCGCCGCGACGCCATCATAGGGGAAGTCGGTGAAGAATCCATCGATCCCCGCGGCAAGCTGGCGCGCGATCTCGTCGCGTAGACGCCCGTGCGCGCGCGGATCGGTTCCGATGCGGTCGGCGGGCGGCAGGAAATAATTCTCGGCACGCAGCGTCCAGGGATGCACCTTGAGCCCCGCGGCATGCGCGTGGCGGACCAAAGCCGTCGCAACGCCATCGTCGGCGACCACCAGCTTCTTCTCGGGGCCGAGACCGTCGGCATAGGTCGCGACGGCGCGCAGCCCCTCCGGCGTCAGCATCGCCGCATAGCTCGGCTGCGCGCGGTCGGCCGGACCCCCGTCGCTGGCGACGAGCTGGATCAGGCGCACGCGGGTCATCCGGCGCAGCGCCTTGAGGTTGTTCACTTCAAACGACTGGATGAAGACGGGCGCATCGGTGCTGTTCCACCCCGCGGCGCGGAGTTGATCGGCGAGCCGCTGTTCCATCGGCTTGCCGATGGAGGCGAAATAGGTCGGGTGCTTGGTCTCTGGATAGATGCCGATCGTGCGACCCGTTTTGGCCGAGCGCTTCTTGGCGAGGGCGATCACCTCGGCCAGCGTCGGCACCTCGAAACGGCCGTCATAGGCGGCGTTCTGTGGCCGAAGCTGCGGCAGGCGTTCTTTGGCGCGCAGCGTCTTGAGTTCGGCGAGGGTGAAATCCTCGGTAAACCAGCCCTCGTGCCGCTCGCCGTCGATCGTCTTCACGGTCTTGCGACCAGCGAACTCGGGATGCGCGGCGACATCGGTGGTGTTGGTGATGTCGTTCTCGTGCCGGGCGACGAAGACATTGTCCTTGGTGAGGACGAGATCGGGTTCGATGAAGTCGGCACCCACCTCGATCGCGCGCTCGTATGCGGCGATCGTGTGTTCTGGCCGCTCGCCCGAGGCGCCGCGGTGCGCGATCACGATCGGGCGCGGGCCGGGGTCAGCCATCGGTCCGGCAACCGCCAGCGCGAACAACATCAGGAGCATCGGGCAGCCTCTTCATGGGATCGGGTATTAGCAACGGGGTTCGGCCATGCCTATGTGAGGGCGCGATGACGCCGCGGTGACATGAAAGGGTTGTGCGCTTGAACGACAATGACGGCGTGCTGGCAAAGGCGCGCGAGTGGGCGGGCAGCCCGATGGCGCTGGCGACGGTGGTGTCGACCTGGGGCTCGGCGCCGCGGCCGCGGGGCAGCCACATGCTCGTCCACGCCGATGGCCGGTTCGAGGGATCGGTGTCGGGCGGCTGCGTGGAGAACGACATCCTGGCGACCGCGGCCGAGGTGATCGGCGGCGCGCCGGCGGTTCTCAAGCGCTACGGCGTCGCCGATGCCGCAGCGTGGGAAGTCGGGTTGCCCTGCGGCGGCGAGATCGCGGTGCTGGTGCAGCCCGTCGCGGCGCACGGCTTCGACCCCGAACTGTTCGAGCGCATCGCCGAGGCGCGGGCGGGCGGCGACAGCGTCGTCGTGAACACCGACCTCGACGGCGGCCAGTCGTCGCTGCGGCCGGTCGAGGGTGCGGCGTTCGTCAACCGGTACGATCCGCCGCGCCGGCTCATCATCGTCGGCGCGGTCCAGATCGCCCAGGCGCTGGTGGGCTTGGCAAAGCCGCTGGGGATCGAGGCGGTGGTCGTCGACCCGCGTGCGCGGTTCCTGACGGAGGAGCGGTTCCCCGGCGTGACGCTGGACGATCGCTGGCCGGACGAGGCGATCGAGGCGCTGGCGCCGGGGCGGACGAGCGCGGTGGTGACGCTGAGCCATGATCCCAAGATCGACGATCCCGCGCTCGCCGCGGCGCTCGCGCGGCCGACTGGCTATGTCGCTGCGCTGGGGAGCAAGCGCAGCCATGCGGCGCGGCTGGAGCGGCTGACGGCGGCGGGTGTCGATCCGGCGGCGCTGGGGCGGATCGACGGTCCCGCCGGGCTGGCGATCGGCGCGGTCGGGCCGGCGGAGATCGCGCTGTCGGTCGCCGCGGCGATGGTCCGCGCATGGCGGGGAGCGGAGGCATGATCGCGCCGGAGAATACCGCGCTGGTGCTGCTGGCGGCGGGTCGGTCGCAGCGCTTCGGCGATGTCGACAAGCTCGAGCAGCCCTATCTTGCCGAGCCGATCGGGATGCACGTCGTCACTGCGCTGGAGGCGGTGCCGTTCGCGGCGCGGATCGCGGTCGTGTCCGGAACCCGGCTCGACTACGCCGCGCGCGGCTATCGCGTCGTCCACAACCCGCATGCCGAGGACGGGCAGGGGCGCTCGCTCGCGCTCTGCCTGTCGCCGGTGAGGGAGGTGGGGGCAAAGGCGGTGCTGATCGCGCTGGCCGACATGCCGCGCGTGACGGCCACGCACATCTATCGCCTGTTCGACGCCGCCGAGGGCGAGGACACGATCGTCGCGTCGAGCAACGGCGAGCATCCCACGCCGCCGGCGCTGTTCGGCGCGGCGCATTTCGATGCGCTGGAGGCGCTGACCGGCGACGAGGGCGGGCGGCGACTGGTGATGCAGGGAAAGCATGTTGTCACGAACCCGGCGGAGCTGATCGACATCGACACGCCCGAACAGCTCGAGACGCTGCGCGCCAAGATCATCCAGCAGGTGCGGCCCTGAGCACCCCTCCAAACACCTCGTCACCCCGGACTTGATCCGGGGTCCTGCTTTTTTCGACCGGGCGGAAGGTAGAAGCGGGACCCCGGGTCGAGCCCGGGGTGACGGAAAAGCGATGGGCTGCGCGCCGCTCCTGCGCGGTCAGCGGAAGGTGCGCGGGGCGGGGCTGACCGTCACGGTCGAGCCGCCGCGGACTTCCTTTACCTCCAGCGCGCGCTCAGCGATGCCTTCGCGGTCGAAGCGGAAGGCGCCGTCGAGCCCAGCGAAGCCGTCGCGGTCGGTCAGGCGGGTCGCCGGGAATGGGCTGCCCACGCGCCAGTCGCGGGCGATCCGGACGGTCAGCAGCACCGCGTCGTAGCCCATCGAGGACAGGCGATAGGGCGCCGCGCCGAAGCGCGCCCGGTACTTGCCGGCATATTGCGTATAAAGGTTGTTCGACACGCTCGCGTACCACGCGCCCGACAAGGCGGCGTTGCTGCCGACGTTCGAATCGGTGTTCCACAGCTCGGTGCCGAGCACGCGCGCGCTCTTCCCGGTGCCCCGCCGGAGGACCGGAACGGCGCCCGCCGCGGTGGTCGCGCCGTCGGCGATCAGCACCGCCTGATATCCGGCGGTCAGGCGACCCGCCGCGGCCGCGACCGAACGCGGCGCCCGGTCATAGGTCTGGAGCGCGACGACGCGCCCGCCCGCCGCCTCGACCGCGCGCAGGAAGCTGGTCGAGGCGCGCTCGCCATAGAGGCCGGTGGGGACGAGGCCGGCAAAGTCGCTGACGCCGCTGCGCCGCGCATGATCGACGACGCGCTCGATCGACTGGGCGGGGGTGTAGCCCATGATGAACACGCCATCGCCTGCGACGCCGGTGTCGTTGGAGAAGCTGAGCACCGGCACGCCCGCGCGCCGCGCGATCGGCGCGACCGCGCGAACGTCCTCGGCCAGCAGCGGGCCGAGGATCAGGCGATTGCCGTCGCGGATCGCGGCCTGCGCCGCGGCGGCGGCACCGCGCGCGGTGTCGTAGTTGGTGATGCGCACCACCTCGCTGCGCGTATCCAGCTGCGCGAGTTGCGTCGCGTTGGCGAGGCTCTGGCCGACGCGCGCATTGGGGCCGGTCAGCGGCACGAGCAGCGCGACTCGGTGGCGTGCCTGATCCTGAGGGAGCCCGGGTCCGACCGGCGCCGGTCCCGTGGTGGGCCGCGTGGTCGGCGGCGGCGCCTCTCCAGGAGGCGCACCGCGGGGCACGATCGTCGAGCAGGCGCTGATCGCCAGGCCGATGGCCAATATGGCCAGTCGCCGGAGGTGCATTCCCGGTTGCGGTCTCGCGTGCGCCTCTGCCATGGCTCTCCCCTGATGAACGCCGAACTCCTGCCCGGCCTCTATATCGTCGCCACCCCGATCGGCAATCTCGGCGACCTGTCGCCGCGCGCGGCGGCGGTGCTGTCGCATGCCGACGTCGTCGCTGTCGAGGATAGCCGCGTAACCGCCGGACTTTTGCGGCATATCGGGGTCAAGCGGTCGATGCTGCCCTATCACGACCACAATGCCGATGCGGTCCGCCCCGGCCTGATCGCGCGGATGGCCACCGAGGTGGTGGCGCTGGTCAGCGACGCGGGCACGCCGCTGATCTCCGATCCCGGCTACAAGCTGGTGCGCGACGCACGCGCGGCGGGGCATGCGGTGGTGACGGTGCCCGGGCCGTGCGCGGCGGTGGCGGCGCTGACGCTGGCGGGCCTACCGACCGACCGCTTCCTGTTCATGGGGTTCCTTCCGTCCAAGGCGCATGCGCGGGCGGAGGCGATTGCCGAGGTGGCGGCGGTCCGCGCGACACTGGTGCTGTACGAATCGGGGCCGCGGCTGTCGGCATGCCTGGCGGCGCTCGCCGAGGGGCTGGGCGACCGCGAGGCGGGCGTGGCGCGCGAGATCACCAAGCGGTTCGAGGAATGCGTGACGGGACGTCTGTCGGCGCTGGTCGAGCGCTATGCCGACGCGCCGCCCAAGGGCGAGATCGTGGTCGTCGTCGCACCGCCCGAACCGCCGGCCCCCGCCAGCGCAGACGACGGCGACGCGGCGTTGGCCGAGGCGCTGACCCGGCTGCCGCCCGCGAAGGCGGCGGGAGAGGTCGCCAAGCGATTGGGGCTCGATCGCAAGGCGCTCTATACGCGGGCGATGGAGCTCAAGGACCGGTGAGAGACCGCCACGCCGCCGAGGCGCGCGGACGGCGCGGCGAGGAACAGGCGGCGTGGTACCTCCGGCTCAAGGGCTGGACGATCGTCGCACAGCGTGTGCGGACGAAGGCGGGGGAGGTCGACCTGATCGCGCGCCGTCCGGGCTGCGTCGCATTCGTCGAGGTCAAGGCGCGGGCGACGGCGGCGGAACTCGATCATGCGATCGACGAGCGGCGCCTGGCGCGCGTCGCGGCGGCGGCGGAGGTGCTGGCGGGCGAGTATGCGCTGGCCGGCGAGGCGATCCGGATCGATGTGGTGCTTCTCGCGCCGGGGTGCCTGCCGCGGCATATCGAGAATGCTTGGATGGGGTGAGCATGCTTGGTCCGCATCCGCGGACTTTGGCGCTGCTTGGCGGCTTCTCGACTACGCTCGAAGCGAACGGGAGAGGTAAGGACAAGGCCAAAAGACCAGCGTTCGTTTCGAGCGAAGTCGAGAAACACTTAGTTCCCCGTTCGTCCGGAGCTTGTCGAAGGACGTGCCGCCGGCACCAGCGTTTCTGGCACGTGCTTCGACAGGCTCAGCACGAACGGGATTGATGGATCGCCAGGGTCGAAGCGCAGATCGCTCCGACCTTGTCGAACCGCCCGCTCTAAGGCACTTGCACCCGCACGCTGGCCACCACAGCCGAGCAGGAGATCCGCATGCCCCTCAACGTCGCCGTGCAGATGGACCCGATCGCCGGCATCAACATCGCGGGCGATTCGACCTTTGCGCTGATGCTGGCGGGGCAGGCGCGCGGGCACCGGCTGTTCCACTACACCGCCGACCAGCTCAACTGGTCGGACGGGCGGCTGTGGGTCAATGCGCGGCCGGTCGAGGTGCGGCCGGTCAAGGGCGACCATTTCACATTGGGCGAGCCGGTGCCGCTCGATCTGGGCGACGAAGCCGATGTCGTGCTGATGCGACAGGACCCGCCCTTCGACCTTGGCTACATCACCGCGACGCATCTGCTCGAGCGGATCAAGGACCGCACGCTGATCGTCAACGATCCGACCAGCGTCCGCAATGCGCCCGAAAAGGTCTGGGTGCTCGACTATGCCCGCTTCATGCCGCCGACGCTGGTCACGCGCGAGCTGGACGAGGCGCGGGCGTTCCTGGCCACGCACGGATCGGTGGTGGTCAAGCCGCTGCACGGCAATGGCGGCAAGGCGATCTTCAAGATCGACGAAGGGGGGCAGAACCTCTCCTCGCTGATCGAGGTGTTCAACATGACCTGGCGCGAGCCGCACATGGTGCAGGCGTTCCTGCCCGGCGTCGCGAAGGGCGACAAGCGCATCGTCCTCGTCGACGGCGAGGTCGCGGGCGCGATCAACCGGTTGCCTGGGGAGGGCGAGATCCGCTCCAACCTGGCTGTCGGCGGGCGGGCCGAGGCGGCGGACCTGACGCCGCGCGAGCGGGAGATCTGTGCGGCATTGGGGCCTGAGCTCAAGGCCCGCGGCCTGATCTTCGTCGGCATCGACGTGATCGGCGGCGAGTGGCTGACGGAGATCAACGTGACGTCGCCGACGGGGATCGTCGCGATCGACCGGTTCAATGGGACGGATACGGCTGGCGCGATCTGGGACGCGATCGATGCGCGATTGAAGGTGCGGGCTTAGCATCTTTTCGTCACCCCGGACCTGTTCCGGGGTCCACCTTACCGCGTCCTCAGCGGCCGCTTGGTTTGCGGCACGGTGGACCCCGGAACAAGTCCGGGGTGACGAGGGTGGTTGGCGGCGAGCCCATTTGCCACAACCCCACCGCCCGCTTAGAGGGCGCCGCAACGCAGCAAGGGACCGTGAATGACCGACCGCCTGATCGAACTCGTCGGCGCCTGGGGCTATCTGGGGATCGCAATCGCGATGTTCCTGGAGAATGTGTTCCCGCCGATCCCGTCGGAGGTCATCATGGGACTGACCGGCATGGCGGTCGCCGACGGCAAGCTCGGTTTCGCCGAAGCGGTGGCGGCGGGGACCATCGGTGCGGTGCTCGGCAACTGGGTGTGGTACTGGATCGGTCGCGTCGTCGGCTATGCGCGGTTCAAGCCGCTGATCGACCGGTTCGGCCGCTGGCTGACGCTCGACTGGCCGGAGGTCGAGAAGATCGTCGGCATCTTCACCCGCTATGACAAGGCGATCGTGTTCTGGGCGCGGTTCCTGCCGACCGTGCGCACGATGATCTCGCTGCCGTCGGGCATGCTCAAGATGAGCCAGGTCCAGTTCCTGTTCTGGACGACGCTGGGCTCAGGCATCTGGAACGCGGTGCTGATCGGCGCGGGATACATCCTCAAGAACGAGTTCGGCCAGTTCGAGCATTATTACGGCCCGGTCGCGATCGTGCTGATCGTCGCGGTCGTCCTGCTCTACGTCTACCGCGTCTTTACCTGGAAGCCCCAGGTCTGATCCGCCGCGCGGCGAGCCCGCGTTCGGACAGCGCGCGCTGCACGGTGTCGCTGCCGGTCAGGTGGCCGACGCCGACCGCCATGAACATGGTGCCGGGCTGCTCCAGCCGCCTGGCGATCCACGCGGCCCAGCGGCGGTTGCGATCGGAGAGGATCGCCTTGCCGAACGCGGCCGAACTCGCGCGCTGATCGGCGTCGACGATGCGGCCGAGCGCGGCGGCATCGCCCTTCGTCCAGGCGGCGAGCACCGCGTCGGTCGAGTCGCCGGTCTTGTCCATGTTGTCGAGCTGGCGCGTCAGCATCGCCATCTGTGCCGCGTCGGGCAGCGCGTCGAAATAGCCGAGCTGCTGGACCCGCGGTTCGAGGCCGAGGATCGGCTTGTCCGATCGGCGCGCCGCGGCGGTGAGCACCGCCTCGACCCCGGCGCCCGCGTCATAGCCGCGGCGTTTGAGCGGCAGGATCGACAGCGTCGTCGCGGCGAGCCACGGCTTCACCCGATCGAACGCCCCCGCCGGATAGCCGAGCTCGGCCAGCGCGGCGGCGAGTTTCGGGCGATAGGCGGCGGGCAGGCGGTCGGGCAGGGTAGGGCCGCTCGCCGTCTTGCCGATCGCATCCTGCGTCCGCTGCGCCTCTGCGGCCTCGACGGGCGGCGTTTCCAGGACGAGCGTGTCGGCCGCATCGAAGGCACGGCGCACCTCGTCGTCGAACCAGCCGATATCGGGCTTCAGCCAGTGCACGCTGCCGAACAGGTAGATCGTCGTGTCGGCATCGCGCACGACCCAGAGCGGCGGGTCGGCCGGCACGGGCGGCGGCGGCGCGGCAGGACCGGCGAGCGCAAGCGCGAGCGCAGCGAGGAGGAGGCGGACGGGCATTGTCCCCGGACATAGGCGGAGTCGCAGATGGGATGAAGCGCCCTAAAATCTTCCGCTGGAGGGGAGGGGAACCAGCCGAAGGCTGGTGGAGGGGTATTCGCGACAGGCGATGAGTTCGGGGTCGCTTCGATCGCTGACATGCCGATAGCGACCACACCCCTCCACCAGCTTCGCTGGTCCCCCTCCCCTTGCAGGGGAGGAATGAGCACATGTCCCGAATTGCACGCTTTCTGCGGCACTTTAACCATTGCGCAATCTAGCGTGCGCGAGGATGAGTGCGAGCATGAGCGACGACACGCCCGAATTGCAGCCGGCCGAGCCGGCGGCGCAGCCCGGTCCCGAGATGGGCCGGCGCGCGCTGATGCTGGGGGCGGTCGGCGCGTCGGCGGTGCTGTCGATCCGCCCGGCGCTGGCGCAGACCGCGGCGTCGATCTCGAACTGCCAGATCCCGGTGCCCGATCCCGCGCGGGCCGGACAGTATGTCGCCGCAGACGGCAAGCTGGTTCCCGCCGGCACGCAGGGCGCCTTCCCGCCCGCTGGCCGTCCCTTCACCGGCGAAGAGGTCAAGCGCGCGCTTCGCGGCGGGACGCTGCCCGGCGCCGATTATCAGCGCAGCCGCGCTTACACCAATTACATTCGCCGGTTGCAGCAGGGGACGAGCGGCTTCACCTGCTTCGCATCGCTCCAGATGCCGCGCGCCTGACGGCGCCCGTAATGCGATACCGCGCCGCCGACCGGGCGAGCCTGCGCATCGTGCCACTCGACGTCCTCACCGCCATCTATCATCGCCCGTCCGGCCAGACGCATCTGGTCGAGGCACCCGTGCCCGAGCTGATCGAGGCGCTGGGCGACGAGGCGCTCGAATCCGCCGCGCTGCTGTCGCGGCTCGAGCGCGACTATGCGCTGGTCGACCCCGACGTCGCGGCGCTGACCGATCGGCTTGAGGAACTGGTGGCGGTCGGGTTAGTCGCTCGGGCATGAGGCACGTCTTCTCGGTTCGCATCGGCCCCGCGGGCTTTCGCGTGGGCAGCGACTGGCGTCAGCCGATCGCCGAGCTCGAAGACCTTTACCGGGATTATCCGAAGCCCGACGACGACATTCCCGATTTCACCGTGCGGCTGTTCGCGGCGCGGCCGTGGCGGCGGTTCGTCCGGCCGGCGGTGATGATCGGCGGCGACTTCACCATCCCCGACGCCGCGCCGTTGCCGCTCGCGCTCGGGCTGCTTGCGGCCGAGATGGGGATGAACCTCCAGATGGCGCTGGCGCAGCGCCGCTACCTGTTGCTCCACGCCTCGTGCGTCGAGCGGGACGGGCGGGCGATCTTGATGACTGGGGAGAGCGGCGCGGGCAAGTCGACGCTGGCGGCGCTGTTGATGGCGCGTGGCTGGCGGCTGATGGGTGACGAGTTCGCGCTGGTCGATCCGGCGACCGGGCTGATCCATGGGTTTCCGCGGCTCATCAGCCTGAAGAACGAGAGCGTGGGCGTCATGCAGGCGGCGCTGCCCGATGCGCGCTTCGGCCCGCCGCAACTGGCAACGCCCAAGGGCGATATCCGCCACCTCGTCCCTGATGCGCGGTCGATCGCGGCGATGGCGGAGCCGGCGGTGGCGGCACACATCATCTTTCCTCGCTTCGGGTTCGAGGCGGCGGTGCGCGAGGTGCCCCCCGCCGAGACGTTCGTGCGGCTGACCCAGGCGTCGACCAACTATGTGGCGCTGGGTGAACGCGGCTTCGACGCGCTGACCCGGCTGGTCGGCGGCGTGCCGGCGACGGCGATCGACTATCCCGATGCGGCGACGGCGATCGCGCAGGTCGAGGCGCTGGCGTGACCGCGCGGCTGCTCGTCGCGGCGCTGCGCGACCCTGCCAGCACGGCCGAGTTCAACGCGAGCGGCTGGACCGCGCTGATCTCCGCGGCGCGGGGCGAGCAGATGATCGGGACGCTGGCGCACCGGCTGGCCGGGCTGCCGATGCCGGACGCCGCGGCGCGCATCCTGGAGGATGCGCGAGTTTCCGCCGAGCAGGGGCGCATCGCCGCCCTGTGGGAGGCGGAGATGGCGCGGCGGGCGCTGGCGCCGCTCGGGATGCCGGTGATCCTGCTGAAGGGCACCGCGTTCGTCGCCGCGGGGCTGAAGGCGGGGCAGGGGCGGCATATCGGCGACCTCGACATCCTCGTGCCGCAGGACCGGATCGACGATGCTGAGGCGGCGCTGATCGGCGCGGGATGGGAGTGGGTAAAGCCCGATCCCTATGACGACGCCTATTACCGGCGCTGGATGCACGAGCTGCCGCCGCTGATCCACCGCGACCGCGACAAGATGATCGATGTTCACCACACGATCCTGCCGCTGACCGCGCGGCCGCGGCCGGATGCGGCGGCGCTGGTTGCAGGTGCGGTCGAGATCGGCGGCGGGCTGTCGATGCTGGGGCGCGAGGACGTGATCGTCCACGCCGCCGCACACCTGTTCGCCGATGGCGAGCTGGCGGGAGGGCTCCGCAACCTGTGGGACGTCCATTGCCTGATCGAGGAGTTCGACGAGCCGGGCTTCGTCGATCGGCTGCGGGCGCGCGCAAAGCTTCACGGGTTGCTGTCCGCGGTCGACCGGTCGCTGCGGCTCAGCCAGTGGCTGTACGGCGCGGGCGCGCCGCTGACGCTGGCCGACCGGCTGTTCGCGCGGCGGCTTCTCGGGCGCGACAGCTGGGGGCGGCAGCGGCTTAAGGCCACGGAGTTCGGCTTCTATTTACGCGGACACCTGCTCCGCATGCCGCCAGCGATGCTGGCACGACACCTGTGGACCAAGTGGCGCAAGGGGTACCGGCCGCCCGGCTAGAGCAGCTTGCCCATGCTGACGCGCGGTTCGACCGCGTAGCCCAGGCGTTCGTAGAAGGTGGTGACCGCCGCATTGCCTTCGCGGATCTGGAGGTTGATCATGGGACAGCCACGCGCAGCGAGCGCGGCTTCGGCGGCGCGGACCAGGGCGGCGCCGATGCCGCGGCCGCGATGCGTCGATGCGACGGCAACGCTCCACAACCAGCCGCGATGACCGTCATAGCCGTGCATGATGCTGCCGACGATCAGGTCGTCCTCTTTAGCGATGAGCACCGAGCCGGGCTCGACCCGCAGCTTCTCGGGGATCGACAGCGCGGCGGCGATGCGCGGCGGGTCGTCGGGGAAGCAGGCGTGCCACAGCGCCTCGACGCCGGGCAGGTCGGCGGCCTCGAAGGCGCGGATCATCCCAGCCGCTCGAGCGCGGGGACGAGCTCGTTGAAATGGTCGATCACCGCATCGGCGCCGAGTTCCTCGACCGGCTGCATCAGAAAGCCGAAGCTGACCGCGACCGCGGGGATGCCCGCCGCATGCGCGGCGCCGATGTCGTAGATTGAATCGCCAACGAACGCCGCGCGGCCGCCGCCCATCCGCTCGACCATCGCGTGGATCAGCGCGGGGCTGGGCTTGGCGTTGCCCCGCCCGAGCGAATCGCCACCGAGCAGCAGCTCGAACCGATCTAGAAGGCCGATCTCGCGCAGCAGCTTGTCGGCGAGGGCGTGGAGCTTGTTGGTGACGATGCCGACGCGCACGCCCCTGGCCTTGAGATCGTCGAGCGCGGCGAGCATGCCGGGATAGGGGACCGTGCCCGCTGAGATGTTTGCCTCGTAGAAGGTGAGCAGCTCTGGATGCAGTTGGGAAAGCGTGGCTTCGTCGCAACCGCCCGAGGCCTTCAGCCCCTCGGCGAGCATGTGGCGGGCGCCGCGGCCGATCATCGGCTTGACCGTGTCGACATGGAGCGGCGGGCGGCCGGCGAGCGACAGCGCGTGGTTGACCGCGCGGGTGAGGTCGGCGGACGTGTCGAATAGCGTACCGTCGAGGTCGAAGCCGACGATGTCGAAGGGAAAAGTGGCCATGAAGCCGCGATGCCGCCTCGGCTATGGAAATGGCAAGGCTTTCGTGGCACCGGTCGCCGCAATGACCGAACAATCCAGATCAGCGCGGCCGATCGCCGCCATCGTCCTCGCCGCCGGGCGGGGGACGCGCATGAAGTCAGACCTGCACAAGGTGCTGCATCCGATCGCCGGCAAGCCGATGCTGCACCATCTGCTGGGCAGCGTCGCGGCGCTCGGCGCCGAGCGGCAAGTCGTCGTCGTCGGCGACCGCCGCGAGCAGGTGGAGGCGGCGGTAGCACCGCTTGGGGTGGCGACCGCGCATCAGGCCGAGCAGCTCGGCACCGGCCATGCCGTCGCACAGGCCGGAGCAGCGCTGGCGGGCTTCGCGGGCGACGTTCTGATCCTCTATGGCGACGTGCCGCTGGTCCGGGCCGAGACGATGCGCGCGATGCTCGATCGCCTCAACGCCGCCGATGCGCCGGCGTGCGTCGTGCTCGGCTTTAGGCCCGCCGATCCGGGCGCCTATGGCCGCGTGATCGTCGAGGGCGACCGCATCCTGCGCATGGTCGAGTTCAAGGACGCCTCGCCGGAGGAGCGCGCAGTCGACCTGTGCAATTCGGGGCTCATGGCGGTGCGGGGCGAGGACCTGTTCGGCCTTTTGTCGCGGGTCGGCAACGACAATGCGGCGGGGGAATATTACCTGCCCGACATCGTCATGCTGGCGGCGACCGACGGGCGCGCTTCTGCGGTGATCGAGACGGTTGCGGATGAGGTCGACGGCGTCAACAGCCGGACCGAACTCGCGTGGCTGGAGGCCAAGTGGCAGGCCGCCCGGCGCGCGCAGGCGATGGTCGGTGGCGCGACGCTGATCGCGCCGGAGACGGTGTGGTTCTCGCACGACACGGTGCTCGGCCGCGACGTGACGGTCGAGCCCAACGTCTGGTTCGGGCCGGGCGTGACGGTCGCCGATGACGTGACGATCCACGGCTTCTCGCACCTGGAGGGCGCGCAGGTCGCGAGCGGGGCGGAGATCGGCCCCTATGCCCGCCTACGTCCCGGTGCAGACATCCGTCAGGGCGCCAAGGTCGGCAATTTCGTCGAGCTCAAGAAGGCGGTGCTGGGCGAAGGCGCCAAGGCGAACCACCTGTCCTATATCGGCGACGCCGATGTGGGGCCCGACGCCAATCTGGGCGCGGGGACGATCACCTGCAATTATGACGGCTTCGGCAAGTACCGGACGGTGATCGGCGCGGGCGCGTTCGTGGGATCGAACAGCGCGCTCGTCGCGCCGGTGACGATCGGCGACGGCGCGATCGTCGGCGCAGGCTCGGTGGTGACCGCCGACGTGCCCGCCGATGCGCTGGCACTGGCGCGCGGGCGGCAGGAAGTGCGCGAGGGATGGGCGGCCCGGTTCCGTTCGATGATGAAGGCGCGAAAGGCGGCGAAGTAACATGTGCGGCATCGTAGGGATTCTCGGCACGACGGACGTCGCCGACCGGTTGTTCGACGGGCTCAAGCGGCTCGAATATCGCGGCTATGACTCGGCGGGCATCGCGACGCTGCACGATGGCGTGATCGAGCGCCGGCGCGCGCAGGGCAAGCTTGCCAATCTCGGCAAGCGGCTGGCCGAGGAACCGCTGCCCGGTCATGTCGGCATCGCTCACACCCGCTGGGCGACGCATGGCGCGCCGACCGAGGACAATGCGCACCCGCATGTCGCGGGCGCGGTCAGCGTCGTCCACAACGGCATCATCGAGAACTTCAAGCCGCTGCGCGACGAGCTGATCGCGGCTGGCCGCTCGTTTAACAGCCAGACCGACACTGAAGTCGTCGCGCACCTGATCGACCAGGCGCTGGAGCGGACCGGCGACCCCGTCGCAGCGGTCCGCGAGGTGCTCCCGCGGTTGCACGGGGCGTTTGCGCTGGCGATCCTGTTCCGCGATCATCCCGAACTTCTGATCGGCGCGCGGCTCGGGTCGCCGCTGGTCGTCGGGCATGGCGATGGCGAGACGTTCCTCGGCTCCGACGCGCTGGCACTGGCGCCGCTGACGCAGCGGATCGCCTACCTGGACGAGGGCGACTGGGTGGTGATCGGGCGCGACGGCGCTCAGGTCTATGACAGCGACAACACGCCCGTCGAACGGCCGGTCACGATCAGCGGCGTCACCGGCGCGCTGATCGACAAGGGCAATCACCGCCACTTCATGCAGAAGGAGATCTTCGAGCAGCCGATCGTCGTCGCCCAGACGCTGCGCTCGTACCTTCAGCGGCTGGAGGGGCAGATCGTCCTTCCGATCCCCGAATTCGACCTGTCGGGGATCAAGCGCGTGACGATCGTCGCGTGCGGCACGAGCTTCTATGCCGGCATGGTCGCCAAATACTGGTTCGAGCAGTTCGCGCGCGTGCCCGTCGACATCGATGTCGCGTCCGAGTTCCGCTATCGCGCGCCGGTGATGGAGCCGGGCGGGCTGATGATCGTCATCAGCCAGTCGGGCGAGACCGCCGACACGCTGGCGGCGCTGCGCCATGCCAAACAGGAGGGGCAGACGATCGCCGCGGTGGTCAACGTGCCCACCAGCACGATGGCGCGCGAGGCGGACCTGCTGCTCCCCACCCATGCCGGGCCCGAGATCGGCGTCGCCTCGACCAAGGCGTTCACCTGTCAGCTGGCGGTGCTGTCGGCGCTCGCCGCCAACCTTGCCAAGGCCAAGGGCCGCCTGTCGACCGAGGACGAGCGCGCGCTGGTGCGCCACCTGGCCGAGGCGCCGGCGTCGATCAACGGCGCGCTCGCCTATGACGAGGCGATCGAGGCGATGGCGCCGCTGATCGCGGGCGCGCGCGACGTGCTGTATCTCGGCCGCGGTACCGACTATCCGCTGGCACTGGAAGGCGCGCTGAAGCTCAAGGAAATCAGCTACATCCACGCCGAAGGTTACGCGGCGGGCGAGATGAAGCATGGGCCGATCGCGCTGATCGACGACGCCGTGCCCGTCATCGTCATCGCGCCGTCGGGGCCGCTGTTCGAGAAGACCGTCTCGAACATGCAGGAGGTTCAGGCGCGCGGCGGCAAGGTCGTGCTGATCTCCGACTATGACGGGATCGAGGCGGCGAGCGAGGGCTGTATCGCGACGATCACCATGCCCAAGGTCCACCCGCTGATCGCGCCGATCGTCTATGCGGTGCCGGTCCAACTCCTCGCCTATCACGTGGCGGTGGCGAAGGGCACCGACGTCGATCAGCCGCGCAACCTGGCGAAGAGCGTCACCGTCGAGTAGCGGCGCTTCTCACTTCGATCGGCCTGTCGAGGGTTAATGATTGCCTGACAGTATAATCATTAGCTGACAAAGCTAATTATTGTGTGACACCTGAACGGCATTGGCAGAGGCTGGCTTTGATGAAGTCGCCAGTGCGGAGTCGGTGCCTAGGCTGACTGTCGAGCGGCATCCAACTGATCGTATGCGGCGATGCGCTGTTGGATCATAACGAGCATGTCAGATCTGACACCCGCGCTTCGCATCACCGCCCAAGGCTTCAATGGCTGACGGTCGGCGACCATCCGCGCAATTGAGTAGTCGACGCGGCGGAGCTGGAAAGCGCCGAGCGCCTCGGCATGCCCATCGATCGCGGCAATGGTGCGCGGCAGCTTGTCACGCCGCTTGCCGATCCAGCCGCGGCGGCCGAGCAGCTCACGCTCGAGCGACGCTGCCGTTACCTGCGCGGGCGGCGCGAACGAACGGACCCTGGCCGCAGCGCGTCCGACGCGTTCAGCAAGGTCATCGTCGAGCCGTCGCCAGTCGCGGCGAGGACCGGGCTTCGTTCGCCGCGTGGAGCGTGACTTGGCGGGAGGCGACGCCGCAGCGGCAAGCGGTCGGTTCGCCCGCGTCGACGGCCGGATGCTCCACGTAGTGTCGATCGACAACTCTGCGGCGAGCGAGGCCACAGTCTTCGGATCAACACCGAGTCGGTTCGCCACGCTCCTTAACGTCGCCCCTGCCGCCACGAGATCGGCGAGTGCCGGGCGCAGCAGCGGCCCGAACTCCTTGAAGCGGCATCGGCCGAGTTCGCCGGCGGCGCTGATCGATCGGGTGTAGCGATAGCCGCAGCCACACGAAAAGACAGCGACCGACGCCTGCCTGTTGCGATAGATCCTGAGATCGTTGACCACCAGCTGACCATGATGATCCGCAAGCGGGTTGCGGCACAGCCAGGGCCCTGGTCCGCATGGATCGGCCTGCCTCTCCCGGGAGCCGAGCAGATCCCGCATCAGCAGATGCTCCAGCGGATGTGCCGCCTTGCGCTGACGCCGGGCCAGCGTGGCGAGCCATTCTCCCTGTCCCCGGCCAGCCTTCGCGAGCCCGGGGAAGCGGCCGAGAATCGTGCCGAACCGGGCAGCGAACGCTTCCCCAAGAGCGACTTGGTCTACCTTCAGACGCGACCGCATCAGACCCCGAAGTCGAAGCTCGCCGCGATAGAAGGCGGTCACCTCATCAAAATCGACGGGTCCGACGTCGCCGCGGTCGAGAAGCGCGGCGCTAGCGCGCGCAAGGCGGAGAAGCACCTCCCCCTCGGCGTCGGACGGCGCGTGCGTGACCGGCGGCGCATCTGGCGGGCATGCGCGCCGAGGTGCTGATCCCCGTCAGCGTGATCAGATGTTGGCGCCCGACGCGCTCGCGCGCGAAGACGTGCCGCCGCAGCCCGATTTTCCGCTCGAATGCGCGCAACGCGCGCTCACGCGCCTCGCTAGCGGCATCGGCCCCCGCGGACGCGATTGCATCGACGACATCGGCCAGTGGGACGTCCTCCCATTCCGGCTGGCGGGTCGCCTGCAGCATGAGCATCACCGAGCGGCCCTCGGCGCTGAGCGGCGCCTCCAGCGCGCTCACACGACCACCGGTCTCCAGCATTCCGATTGACGAAAGCCAGCACTGGTAAAAGCGCCAGGTCATCATGTCGCCGGCGAACAGGTCGTGCTTCCGTTCGTCGCCCGCGAGCCACCGGGCGTCGATCCCGGTGAGGACGCGGAGGAGCAGCTCGTGCTGCTCTTCCGCGAAATGGATGTCGGGGAAGCCGAGGCGGCCCTGCCAGAACGCGTCGCGCACGGTGCGCCACGTGCGGCCGTCCTCATCCTCCAGCGCGCTCTCGCCGGCGCGCAGCCACCAGCCCCAAGGCAGATCGCCAACATGGCGAGCCGATCCCGCCATGCTCAGCCGCCCCTCTGGGGATCAAGGCCGATCGCGGGAAGCGGGGGCCCCTCGCGCGGGGGCACCGGCTCGCCATCGGCAATCGCGCGCAGCTGGGCGGCGAGGTTGACTACCTCGCGGACGACGTAGGCGTCGTCGCGGTACTCGGCGCTGGTCTCGGCCGCCATGAAGCGATTGCCGTGAGTGCGGCTGCCTGGAACGACATCGTAGAGGTGGTTGCAGCTGAAACCGAACCACCACGCATGCGCATCGGCCGCCCGGTAGTCGGTCGCGTGCTTCAGCGGCTCATACCGCAGAGGCTCCAGCGACACGTGGCAGATCCGCCGCGCCTCCGCCACGATACGCCGCTGGGGACTCGGGCCATCCTGGCAGATCTCCGAATAGGTCAGGCCGCCATGCACCTCGATGCCGAGTTCGGGCGAGATGGCCTCATGGTCCCAACCCCAAAGCGGGTGATCGCCCGGGACGCCCACAAAGCCCGACAGGAAGGCGCCATCGGTGTCGCGCAGCATGATGCAGTCGTAGCCGCTTGCCTCGTCCCGCCATGCCACCTTGTCGGCCTCGCCGAGCCACGGGCCATCGCCGCTGGGCTTCGCGCCGTGCACGTAGAAGATCTCGTCCGCGAGAACCGTCCGGTCGCGAGTGGCATAGGCGCGGCCCGTGACGAGCACGGTTCCCTCTTCGCGGGCGATGGAGCCGCCGGTCCCCGGCAGCTTCGTGACCGCCCGCTCAGAACCGAGGATCGGCGCGAGCGCCGTGCCCGTGCCGATGCTCTCGGGTTTCGCTGCCGTCGCCTTCCGCCCGCGGCTGGGCACGATCGACTTCGACTTGCTCGGCTTCCTTGCCATCGTCTTCTCCTTCGAAGTTGGGTCTCGGGGTTGTGCGTGATGTCAGGGCCGTCCGGCGGGGCGGGGGGCGGGCGCATACCGCTCGCGCCACGTCACCTTCTCGATCATCGGGCCGAGCGCCTTCGGCCTCGCGTCAACCGAGTAGATGTGGCCCGCCAGCCACCACTCCTCTTCGGTGCGGCGCGCGTCCGGCACGTCGCGCCACCAGCACTTCGGCTCTCGCTCGCCGTCCCAGCGGTAACCACGCCCCCGCAGCACGTCCTTCAGCTCGAAGGCGGCGCCGATGGCCCGGAAGCGCCAGCTGGGCGAACGGGCGGTGGCCAGCATCTCAGACAGCGCTGTCCCCCCGCTTGGCAGCTGGTGCGCCAGCAGGGCAATGACCGCGTCGACGTCGTCGCGGGCGCGGTGCGCTCCGTGGAAGAACCCGGCCTGCGCGAGCAGCCAGCCAAGCGAGCGACCATCGAATCCGCTCGCTCGCCAATCGATGTCCGCGCATGAGCACGCCCAGTTCAGGCCGGCGGCCGCGGGCAGGCGGCGCTCGATGTGACCGCGATCGAAGGCGGCATTATGCGCGCAGACGAAGTCGGCCGAAGAGAGCAGGCGCACCACCGCGTCGTCGTCGATCGCCTGGCCGGCGAGATCGGCGTCGGTGATGCCGGTCAGCCTGACGATGTCCGCGGGCAGCTCGCGACCGGGATCCTCGAGCCACGAGTAGCTGCGATCGATCTTCACGATCAGCCCATCGGGGTCGCACCGAAACCGGCGCAGCGCGAGCTCGACAATGACGTCGTCAGCGCCGAGGCCGCTGGTCTCGACGTCGACGACCACGCCGATCGTGGTGTTGACGCGACCGCCGACGCCAGTCTCGCCCTCACGCACATCGAGACGGCGAAGCAGGCGAAACTCGCCGGCCACATCAAGTTCGGCGTCTGAATGCTGCTTCAGCATGCGGAGCTCCCCTTCGCTGGTCTTTGCGGTGCCCGGGAGCATCAGCCGACGAACCGCTGCTCGACGTTGAGGTCGAGGCCGGCGGCGAGCGGCGAGATCGGATCGGCGGCGATCAGCGTCAGCGTGTCGCTGATCGCCGGCGACAGCAGCGCCTCGACGAGCGGATCGGTGGCGTCGAAGCCTGCGGCGATGCGCGCTTCGATGGCGTCAGGGCCCAGGCGCTGGTGCAGGCGCTCAGCCACCTCGGCCTCGCCGGTGGCGATCGACGCGTGGAACGCCTGCACCGTCTCCGCACCGCGGTTCGCCACCACCGTGGCGGTGAACAGCCGCGCCACACTGGCCTTGTCCCCATCCTCGCCGCTATCGCCGGCATCGTCGTCGTCCGGCATTTGCGGGCGCCTCGCGCCGCAATCATCGGCGGGAGCGAGGGCATCCACCGCGTGTGGGTCGGCGTCGAGCCCGAGCGACAGTGCGTGCACGAGCAGGCCGCGCAGACAGCCCTCCCGGTGCAGGCACGCATCGATCGCGCTTGCCCCGTGGAACAGGGCACGAGGTGCCAGGAGCCAGCTCATCGGGTCGTGGGCGACGCCATCACGCTGGAACCGTGCCCCGGTCTCGGCCGCCACGAGCGCCAGCCGGATTAGCGCGCGCCGCGTCGTGCGGGTTGCGATGTCTGCGGGGGAGTCGGGGTCGAGCGGGTCCTCATAGGAGAAGGGCGCGGCGGGGACGGCGGCGCGGTAACCACGGCCCGTGAATGTCGCTTCCATTCGTCATCTCCATGCCGCCAGCTGCTGCACCGGGACGCGGCCCGGCGGCGGGACCTGCGCAACCCTGAAGTAACTACAGGGTCATAACAGTTCAACCTTTCGAGATATATCGAAATATGCGGCTGTGCTGTCCCGATCTGAATCACACCTCGAGGCGGCCAAGCATCGGGCGTTGCGGCTGACGATGGTTCGTCTAGTCTGGAGGAATGGAAAAGATGAAGGCGATCACCGTAATGAGCGCGCTGGCCCAACCGACCCGGCTAGCCGTGTTCTCGCTGCTGGCGCGGGCAGGGGAGGAAGGGATGACCGCCGGCGACCTCGCCGAGCGGACCGGCACCCCGTCAAACACGATGAGCAGCCACCTGACGATCCTGTCGCACGCCGGGCTGGCGACGTCCCGGCGAGCCGGACGCAACATCTTCTACCGGGCGCTGCCTGACGCGATCAGGCAGCTCACCGTCTTCCTCATCAAGGACTGCTGCGATGGCTGCGCGGCCATCTGCGACGATCTCGAAGGAGACCTCAACGCCTGCCGAAAACCGAAGCTGGCGAAGTCTCGACCATCCGCCTCGGCGTGAACCTAGCCGCTCACGGCGGCGACGCACCGCCGCATCTAGGTGGGAGGAAGGGCCGGCTGCTCGCAGGCGTTCGCGACAGGTTCCATCACCGGGTGTTCGGCCATGCGTTGGTCTGGCTCGCCCCGCTACCCTCCAGCACCTTCGCCACCCGTTCCAGCGCCTCCCCGATGCTGGTCATCGAGCAGCTTCCAGTATTGCGCCGCAAGAAGGACTGCGGGCGCGATAAGGCTGACGGTCGGCTCACGGCCGCTCGTTCGCGCGGCGTGTAGAGGAGCAGGCGCAGTGATCAATCGGTGAAAACCGATCCTTCTTGATCAGAGCAGTATCATCGGGTAATCCCGATGAATGACCAATCATGAAGCCCTCGCTGCTTTAGCCGCGCTGGCCCACCCGACACGGCTTGAGGCATTCAGGATTCTCGTCGCGCATGAGCCGGATGGCCTGACGACCGGCCAGCTGGTGACACGCACCGGACTGACGCAAAGCACCTTTTCGACCCACCTCGCGGTTCTCGCCAAGGCAGGCCTCGTCACATCCGAGAAGCGCGGGCGCAACTTCGTCCAGCGCGCCGACATCGCCGCGCTGCGCGCGCTGATGCTCTTTCTCGCCAAGGACTGCTGCCAGGGGCGAGCCGAACTGTGCGAGCCGCTCCTTACCGAACTCGCCTGCTGCTGACCTGGAGATCCGCGTGACCGACGTCGTCATCTACCACAACCCCGACTGCGGCACGTCCCGCAACACGCTCGCCATGATCCGAAACGCCGGCATCGAGCCGCATGTCGTCGAGTATCTGAAGACACCGCCTGCCCGCGCGCTGCTCGTTGA
Organism: Sphingomonas sp. Y38-1Y; assembly: GCF_032391395.1. Taxonomy (NCBI): domain Bacteria; kingdom Pseudomonadati; phylum Pseudomonadota; class Alphaproteobacteria; order Sphingomonadales; family Sphingomonadaceae; genus Sphingomonas; species Sphingomonas sp. Y38-1Y. The sequence goes on along the minus strand of NZ_CP135916.1, from coordinate 2,567,954 downwards.
CCTGATCGGCCGCGCCGGCCTGACGCCGCGTCAGCTGCTGCGCGAGAAGGGCACCCCCTATGCCGAACTCGGCCTGGGCGATGAGAGCATCAGCGACGAGGAGCTGATCGACGCCATGATGGAGCACCCCGTGCTGATCAACCGGCCGCTCGTCGTCACGCCGCTCGGCGTTCGTCTCTGTCGGCCGTCCGAAGCCGTGCTAGACCTTCTGCCCGAGCCGCAGCGGGGCGCCTTCGCGAAGGAGGACGGCGAGCAGGTCGTCGACTCCGCCGGCCAGCGCGTCGCCTGATGACGTCGCTGGCTTCAGAGGTTCAACAGCCCGGCATGAGCACATTCGAGCGATACCTGACGCTCTGGGTGGCGCTCTGCATCGTGGCCGGCATCGGCCTCGGGCATCTGCTGCCCGGCGCCTTCGCGGCGATCGCCGCTGCCGAAGTCGCGCGGGTGAACCTCGTCGTCGCCGTGCTCATCTGGCTGATGATCATTCCCATGCTGCTCAAGATCGACTTCGGCTCGCTCGGGTCGGTGCGCCAGCACTGGCGCGGCGTCGGCGTCACCCTTTTCATCAATTGGGCCGTCAAGCCGTTCAGCATGGCGGCGCTGGGCGCCTTCTTCATCGGATGGCTGTTCGCCGACCTGCTGCCGGCGGGGCAAGGTCCATCCTACATCGCCGGCCTTATACTGCTCGCCGCCGCGCCGTGCACGGCGATGGTCTTCGTCTGGTCGAACCTGTGCGACGGTGAGCCCACCTACACGCTTAGCCAGGTCGCGCTGAACGACATCCTGATGGTGTTCCTGTTCGCGCCGCTGGTGTCGCTGCTGCTCGGCGTCGCCGCGATCACCGTCCCTTGGGACACGCTGCTCATCTCCGTCGCGCTCTACATCGTCGTGCCGGTGGTCGTGGCGCAGATCGTCCGACGCGCCGTGCTGACCAGCGGTGGCCAGGAATCCCTGGATCGAGCGCTCGCGCGGCTTGGTCCGGTTTCGCTTCTCGCCCTGCTCACAACCCTGGTGCTGCTGTTCGGCTTCCAGGGCGAGCAGATCCTGGCGCAACCCGCCGTGATCGCGCTGCTCGCCGTGCCCATCCTGATCCAAGTCTACCTCAACGCCGGCCTCGCCTATTGGCTGTCCCGCCGGTTCGGGGTCGCCTGGTGCGTTGCCGCACCCGCCGCGTTGATCGGCGCGTCCAACTTCTTCGAGCTCGCGGTTGCGGCGGCGATCAGCCTCTTCGGCCTGAACAGCGGCGCCGCGCTGGCCACAGTCGTGGGCGTGCTGGTGGAGGTGCCCGTGATGCTCTCGGTGGTGTCGATCGTGAAGCGGACACGCGGATGGTACGAGTCCGGTGCGCACGCATGACAGGCATGGTGTTCACCGACGTTCCGCCCGGCGGCCGCGACGTCCTGCGCCTCCAGTTGGAGGTTGCCGGCCTTCCCGTCGATGACCTCGACCAGGCCGGCAGACTGTTCTTCCGTCTTTCCGACGATGATGGTCCCATCGGCTACGTGGGGTTGGAGGGAGAAGGTCCCGACCGGCTGCTCAGGTCGCTGGTGGTGATGCGGAGCCGCAGAGGCCAGGGTCATGGGCGCGAACTCGTTCGGCGCCTGGAGCAGGTCTGCGAAGACGCGGTCGAGCGCCTCCACCTGCTGACAACGGGCGCCGCACCGTTCTTCCGCAGCCTCGGCTACATCGATGCGGATCGCGGCCAGGCACCGCCGGCGATCGCGTCAAGCGCCCAGTTCGCGTCGCTCTGCCCGGCAAGTGCCACGTATCTCGTCAAGGATCTCGCATGAACCGGCTGCGCCGACTGTCAGACGCGGACCTGCTGCCTGCCCTCGATCAGGAGTATGTCCTCCGCCACCCGGCGCAAGGCCTTGGCGACGACATGCCGCCGCCCCGCATCCTGCTGCTCTACGGCTCGCTGCGCGAGCGGTCCTTCTCACGGCTCGCAGTCGAGGAAGCCGCCCGCCTTCTGCAACTGTTCGGCGCGGAGACCCGCATCTTCGACCCGTTCGACCTTCCTCTGCCCGATCAGGCGGAGGGCGACGATCACCCAGCCGTGCACGAGCTGCGCGAGCATGCGTTCTGGTCCGAGGGCATGGTGTGGTGCAGCCCCGAGCGCCACGGCCAGATCACCGGGATCATGAAGGCGCAGATCGACCACCTGCCGCTGGAGATGAAGGGCATGCGCCCGACGCAGGGCCGCACGCTCGCGGTCATGCAGGTCTCAGGCGGCTCGCAGTCGTTCAACGCCGTCAACACGCTCCGCCTGCTCGGGCGGTGGATGCGGATGTTCACGATCCCCAACCAGTCGTCGGTCGCCATGGCCTACAAGGAGTTCGACGAGGCCGGGCGCATGCGGCCATCCAGCTACTACGACCGCATCGTCGACGTGATGGAGGAGCTGGTGCGGTTCACCGTCCTCATGCGGCCCCATTCGGCCCAGCTCGTCGACCGATATTCGGAGCGGAAGTCGGCGGGCCGGCGCGTCGAGGCCGAGGATCACTCGGCGGTGGCGATCGCCGCCGAACCCCGGGCGGTCTTGTAGCAAGCACTGCTAGAGCAGGCCCGCGCGTCCGCTCGACCCACCTCGGAACACGATGACGTTAGCGTCCGCTTCAAGGCCAGCCGGCGGATCCACGTTCTCGACGACGATGAACTGACCCACGTCCTTCAACGACGCGAGATGGCTGAAGAAGTGCTGCTTCAGCGACGAGGCGACCAGCGCACGCTCGTCCTCCGTCAACGCGTCGTCGCCGATCGGATCGCGGTAGGTGAGCAGCGGCGTATCGAGCACCAGGAAGCCGGGATGCGGCAGTCCGCGGTCCTTGCAGAATATCAGCAACGCGACCTTGAACGCGGCGTGCGTGATGGCACGGACGCCCTTGCCGTTATGACCGCGCAGCTTCCCGTCGATACGCAGATCGTAGCTGGGCTCATCGAACGACACATGGCGCTCGCCTGGGAAGTTCCACGCGGTGAGGACCTGGCTCACTACCTGGGCGAACTCGTGCGCCGTGGGACCATCGACGCCGATCCGCGGACGATCCGCCTTAGCAGCGGGCCTGCGTGCCGCGATCTCGGCGCGACGTTCCAGAAGCGACGTCCGCTGATCGATCAGCGCTAGGCCGCGCCTGACTTGATCCCGGACCTCCATGATCTCGGAGATGGCGCGCCGCGCCTCGGTGGCGCCCGGCGTCAGACGCTCCAGCTGCGCCTCAGTTTCCTGGAGGCTTCCCTGAACGGTAGGCAGATGGTCAACAAGCCTTCGTCGATCCGAGATCAGTTGAGCCATGGTGCTTGCCAGATCGGCGCGCTGCCTGACGATCTTCGCGGCTTCGGCGGCTGCCGCGGCGCGCACTCGCTCGACGTCGCCGACCTCCTCATGATGATGCTGGCTGTCGGGCGCAGCCCCGCACAGGGGGCAGTCCCGCCCGCCGCCAAGCGTCAGCAGGAATCCCGCCTCGTCCAGCGCCTCAAGGCGCTGGATGTCGGACACATAGACCGAATCGAGCTGCGCGAACCGCTCAAGGCTCAGGTCGATGTCGTCGAGGCGGGCCGTGGCCATAGAGACCTCCAACCCCAGACGCCGCTTGCGTTCGAGCAATTCCCGGATCGAGCCCTGCGCCGCGTCGAGATCGGCCTGGGCAGCGGCAAAGGACGCCTCAAGACGGTCGTTCTGGTCCTTCAGTTCGCCAGCGTCGGCGAACCCGTTCTCGATCTCCGAGTCGACGGCCGCGAGCATGTCGTCCAGCATCTCGATCTGTGCCGAGGTGGATGACTTGAAAGTGCGGCTGTCCACCACCTCGACGATCGCGCTGTCGTCGATCCCAGTCAGCAGCAGCTTGTAGGCACTGCGCTCCGCCGTCTGGGTCACGGGGCTTCCGGTCTGTATGGGCGAACCCTCGCTCTGGATTGTCGTCTCGTCGACGATGCAGAAGCGCGATATGTCGCGGAAGCTGAGCGACCGCTTCTTCCCGTTCGCGTCGACCGCGATCCGCTTCCCGCGCAGACCGACCTGACCCAACAGGAACTGCGATAGGTTCGCGTCGTCAGTGTGATCGTGCTTGGCGCCGAGGACGCGGACATCGTCCGCACCATCCTGCGGAACGACCAGGCCTGGGCGGACGGCGAAGTTCCCGCCAGCCAGTGCGCGCGACAGCATCTCGTCGCCGTCTGGTGTCGACAGGCCTAGCCAGACTCGCTCATACGGGCGTCGCTCGCTGATGTCCGGCAGCAGCCGCGAGCCGCCCAGCATGTAGTCAATCGCCTTGGTGGCGAAGGACTTGCCCGTGTTCGAAGCGCCGTAGACGAGGTTGAGCCCATCGGCGAAGTCGAGTTCGGAGACGATGCCCGGACCCGAGAAGGCGATCTTGCGGATCACGATCGTCATCAGGATCCACCGCCAGGTTGGGCGCCGTCCGAGCTGAACTCGACCGACCACCTGTCCAGCCGATGCTCCACCTGCCGCGCCAATTCCTCGGCGGACAGATCGGCGAAGTGGTCGACGAGCCACTTCGCGCAAGTCTTCAAGGCTTGGGCGTATTCGGTGCGCATCAGGCTGACGAACGGCGCCGCCTCGTCGCTCGCGCGGAACGAGACGCCATGTTCGTCTGCGACAGCGTCGACGAGGTGGACGCGCCGCATGAGCGTGAGACTGTCCTCGACAAGCCTTCGGCGGACGAGCAGCTCCCCGGTCCGCTCAGGCAACGGAGGGTGCAGGCTCGGCGGCCCGCCCGCGTCTCCCGTGTGAACGACCAGGTGGTCGAACCAGGTCAGCCGGGCGAGGTCGAGCGTCCGTGGATAGGCCGCATCCAGCACGATGACCGCACGGGTGCCCGTCTCGAGCTTGCTGTTGAAAAGCCCGATCACCTCGGACCGGTCGATCACCTCTTCCACACGAACTTCCCGTCGTTGGCGAAGTGATGGCAGAAGCCCTGCTTCACCGGGACCCGCGCGTGCCGCGCGAGCAGTCCGCCGGGCGTCACGGCGGCCGCCTGCGACATCACGGCGTCGATCCGCCCGAGCGTGTCGCCATGATTGCCGCGATAATGGCCGCTGACGCCGTGATAGACATCGTCGTGAAGGGCCTCGAGATCCTCCTCCAGCGTGTTGTCCCTGTAGAACCGGTTGAAGGCGTCGGCTTCGAAGAACCGCTTGCGCTGATCCTGCAGGTGCTCGCCGAATTCGGGATGATCCCCCACGGCGACGTGATCGTCGAACGGCGATCCGGCGCGCTCGCCATACGCGTCGATGAGCTGGCCGAGATACAGCTGTTCGCGGACGTCCACGTCCAACGGCACGATACCGCGGGGCGCGGGGCCGGGGTCTGCGCCGAACCACTTCGCCAGCACGGGCGCCGCAGTCTCGTCGCCCAGGATGTCGTCGACCGTCAGCCGCTTGACCTGGCCGAAGTCGAACGCGTTGACGAGCGCCAGCAGCGACCCCTCCAGCGCGATGGTCTGCCCGGTCACGATCTTCTTGGCGCAAACCGCGTTCCAGCGGTCGATCAGCGCCGTGCGCAACTCGGATGGATTGAAGACCAGTTTCTCCAGATCCCGGCCCATCCCGCGTGGGGCGACGAAGAAGTAGGCGGTCGGCGGCGTGAATTCGCCGCTATCGCTATGATACAGGATCTTGCCCAGCTCGAGCAGCGCTGACGACGTCGCCAAGGTCCGCCCATACTGCTTGCACTGATAGTTGTGCCATGGCCCCTCGTGACGTCGATCGGTCAGGAAGCCCACGATGTCGCGACCCAGATCGCCCGCGCCGGAGAACCGTTGGACCTCGACATAGTCCGACGTCTTCCGCGCGATCCAGTCGCGGACGAACCGTTCCAAGTCCTCGTCTTCGAGCGCCAGAATCTCGCGGTGGAATCCCATCGACATGGCATAGCGGCGGCGTCGCGCACCCGGCAAGGATGTCGTGCCGGTGCATCTGATCCGACGAACGATGAGCTAGCTTGCGTTGTCGCGAAGTCTCTCGTCGCCGAACGCCTCCAGGATGCGGCAGTCGCCCACCGTGCCACCCGCGCAGTTCGAGATGATGGCGGAGAGCTCGCGTCGCAGGCCGCGCAGGTCGGCGATCTTGCGATCCACGTCGGCCAGGTGCTTCGACGCGATGGCATCGATTGTGTCGCACGAACGGTCCCGTTGGCGCGCCAGGTCCAGCATCGCCCTGATCTCCTCGAGCGTGAAGCCTAGGTCCCGCGTCTTCCGGATGAAGCGCAGCCTGTCGAGATCGCCCGTTGAGTACGAGCGGTAGTTGCCGCCCGTCCTGGCCGGCGGTGCGATCAGGCCCGCCCGCTCGTAGTAGCGAATCGTCTCCACCTTCACGCCGGTCGCGGCGGCCAGTCGTCCGATCGTCAGGTCGGCCACGAAACCCCTTGAGTCTATAGTTGCTACAGGGTCCATATACCCATCCACGTCGAGTCGCACGAGGTGGAAATGGCCTGCAGCAGCTGCGCGTCGGGGAAGCCCGACCCCAACAACAGCCCGTCGTGGCGCCGCGCGCTCTGGATCGCGCTCGCCGTGAACGCGACCATGTTCGTCGCCGAGATGGCGGCGGGCGTCGCGGGCGGCTCGAAGGCGCTGCAGGCGGACGCGCTCGACTTCCTGGGCGACGCCGCGAACTATGCGATCAGCCTCGGGGTCGCGGGCATGGCGCTCGCCTGGCGAGCCCGCGCGGCCCTGCTGAAGGGCGGCACACTGGCGCTGCTCGGCATGTACGTGTTCGCCACGACGGCCTGGGCGGTCGGGCACGGCGGCACGCCCGAGGCCGAGGTGATGGGCGTGGTCGGCGTGGCCGCCCTAGTCGCCAACGCCGCCGTCGCGATGATGCTCTACCGCTACCGGACGGGCGACGCGAACATGCGCTCCGTCTGGATCTGCTCGCGCAACGACGCCATCGGCAACGTCGCCGTCGTCCTCGCCGCCGCCGGCGTGTTCGGCACCGGCACTGCCTGGCCGGACCTGCTCGTCGCCGGGACCATGGCCACGCTCGGCATCTCGGGCGGCGTCCAGATCATCCGGCAGGCGCGCGCCGAGCTGAGCCGCGAGCGTCGCGCCCAGATCCTACAGAGGGGAGCAGCATGATGACGGACCTCGTCAAGTCGAGACTGCGCGAACTCGTCGGGCTTGAACTCGAGCGACACGACGCCTCGGCCGCCATCGGCGACATCGGCGCCGCCTGGTGGGCGCTGGAACGTGCCCACATCCTTTCGCAACCCGATCTTCCGCTGCACCTGCGGGTGCACTGGACCATGCTCGGCTATGCCGTTCGCCAGCGCGACCTGCGCGAAGTCGCGGGCCAGACGCTGCGGCTGGCCCTGGCGCCGATCGGCTCGCTGACGGGTCGGATACCGGTCGGCAACACGGGCCGCTCCAACGTCAGCGCGTTCCAGCCCATGCCGATCCCCGCAGACCTGCGTGCCACGATCGAAGCGGAGCCGAAACCGTGACCGCTCCGTCGCTGACACGCCGGTCAGACGATGCTATGCGGTCCCTCGTGTCACGCATGCTGCGCTTCCTGATCGGCCTCGCGCTCCTAGCCTCCATGGGGCTGGGCGTGGCCGCGCACGCGAACGAGCAGATGTGCATCCCGGGTGTCGAAGCGGCCGCGGTCGCCGGTCACGTCGATGGCGATGCCGACCAGGTGCCCGCCGATTCCGAGAAGGGCTACCCGCATCACCACGGTGGCTGCCACGGCCACCACGTCGCCGCCCCGCTCGACCGGGTGGCGCACGCCGCCCCGCGAGCGAGCGCGGGCGAGCACATGGCCGGCGACAGCGCCGAACTCGCGATGGTCCAGGCCGACTCCACGCTGAGACCGCCGATCGCCTGACGTGCGCCGCGCCGCCGGAACCCGGCGGCCGTCATCCCACGTCAGGAGCAACACATGCATCGCATCATCGCGGCCGCGCTGGCCGCATCCGTCTGCGCATCGTCCGCGCAGGCGCAGACCAGTCCACCGGCAGCCGCGCAGGATGGGCTCACGCTTGAACAGGCGCTCGACCTCGCAGGCGCCAATGCGCCGGGGATCGGGGCAGCGGACGCCGGGGTCAGGGCCGCCGAGGCCCAGCGCCGCGTCGCCGGGCAGCGGCCCAACCCCTCGGTCAACGTGGAGGTCGAGAACGTCGTCGGCACGGGCGCATACAGCGGCATCCGCGGCGCCGAGACGACCGTCGGCATGTCGCTGCCGCTGGAGCTCGGCGGCAAGCGCTCCGCGCGGATCGCAGTGGCGGACACGCAGACCGCCCGTGCCCGACTGGCGGTGGTGACGGCCCGTGTCGATCTCAGGCTCCGCGTCACCCAGGCCTACAACGAGGCGGTGGCGTCCGAACGCCGGCTGCTGATCGCGCGCGACCAGCGGCGCATCGCCACCGAGGGACTGAGGGCGGCGAACGTGCGCGTCCGCGCCGGCCGGGCCTCCCCACTGGAGGAGCAGCGCGCCGACGTCGCTCGCATCAACGCGGACACCGCGCTCGCCCAGGCCGAGCGGGCGGTGACACTCGCGCGCGCCAACCTGGCACGGCTGATCGGGCGCGACCCCGGCGCCCTCGATCTCGGCTGGTTCGACAGGGTCGCCGCCGGCCTCGGCCCGCGGCTTCCCATCAGTCCGGAAGGGACGCTTGCCCTGGCCGCGGCGGAGGCGGAGGTCGCGACCGCCAATGCGCAGGTGCGGTTGGCGCGCAGCCAGCGGGTCCCGGACCTCACGCTGAGCGCAGGTGCCCGCCGGCTGGAGGCCACCAACGACGTGGCGGCGGTATTCGGCGTCAGCGTGCCGATCCCGTTGTTCAACAACGGCCGCGCCGGCGTCGACGCCGCCCGCGCAGAACGGGACCAGGCCGAGGCGCTGCGGCGGGTCGCGCTGTTCGACGCGCAGCGGGCGATCGCCACGGCGGAGACCGACCTCGCCAACGCGGAGGCGAACGCGCGAGCGGCAAACGGCCCGGCGCTCGCGGCGGCTCAGGAGGCCGCCCGCATCGCCCGCATCGGTTACCGCGAGGGCAAGTTCGGCCAGCTCGACCTGCTCGAGGCGGAGCGCACGCTCGCCCAGACCCGCTCGGCCGCCATCGACGCGCTCGCCGCCTATCACGACGCCGAGGCGCGCCTGGAGCGGCTCACCGCCCGCGCGCCAGCCAACACGGAAGTCCAGCCATGAAGAAGACCATCCTGCGGGCGCTCGTCCCCGCGACCCTAGCACTGACGCTCGCCGGCTGCGGCGGCGGCACCGAAGCGCCGGCGGAGAACGCCGCCGGCGAGCACGCGGCCGAGGAAGGCCACGCCGAGGAGGGCGTGGTCACGCTCACCCAGCAGCAGATCACCGACGCGGGCATCGAGGTCGTCCGGCCGACGGTCGGCGGCGTCGCCGGCGCCATCGAGGTGAGCGCCACGATCGAGGGCGATCCGCAGGGCGTGCAGGTCGCGTCCGCCGCGATCGGCGGGCGGCTCGTATCGCTGACCAGGAACCTTGGGCAATCCGTCGGACGCGGCGACGTGCTCGCCGTGATCGAGAGCCGCGAGGCGGCATCGCTGAAGGGCGAGATCGAGGCGGCGCGCGCCCGGGCGGCACTGGCACAGTCCAACCTCCGGCGCGAGCAGCGTCTGTTCGCCGAGCGCGTCTCGCCCGAGCAGGACCTGATTGCCGCCCGCACGGCGGCGACCGAGGCCAACATCGCGCTCCGCCTCGCGCAGCAGCAGCTCGCCGCAACCGGCGGCGGCGGAGGGGCGCTCAACCGCGTCACCGTGCGCTCGCCCATCTCCGGGCAGGTCATCGCCCGGTCGGCCACCCTCGGCCAGACCGTGGCGGCGGACGCGGAGCTGTTCCGCATCGCCAACCTGTCGAAGGTATCGGTCGCGATGTCGCTGCTGCCGGCGGATGCCGGGCGCGTGCAGCCCGGCGCGCAGGTCGAGGTCACAGGTCCCGGGCGTCGGCAGGCCGCACGGGTCACGTTCGTGTCGCCGGTCCTCGACGAGACCACCCGGCTGGTGCCGGTCATCGCCACGCTCGACAACGGCGGCAACACCTGGCGCGTGGGCGAGACCGTCAACGCGTCCGTCATCGTGCCGGCAGGCGGCGACCGGACCGTCGCCGTGCCGTCGGCCGCCGTCCAGATGATCGAGGACAAGCCGCACGTCTTCGTGCGCACCGCGACCGGCTTCAAGGCGGTGCCGGTGACGCTCGGCCGTCGCAACGGCGGCCAGGTCATAGTCACGGCCGGTCTCAACGGTGACGAACGCATCGCGTCCACCAACTCCTTCACCCTCAAGGCCGAGCTCGGAAAGGGCGAGGCGAGCCATGAGGACTGAGCCATGATCGCCCGCATCGTCACCTTCTCGGTGGAGCGGCGCTGGTTCGTCCTGCTGCTCACCGCCGTCGCCGCCATCGCCGGCATGCTCGCGCTCCAGCGGCTGCCGATCGATGCCGTCCCCGACATCACCAACAACCAGGTCCAGATCAACGTCGTCGCACCAGCGCTCTCACCCGACCAGGTCGAGAAGCAGGTCGCCTTCACGGTAGAGACCGCGCTCGCCGGCATCCCCGGCCTCGAATACACCCGCTCGCTCAGCCGCAACGGGTTCGCCCAGATCACGGCGGTGTTCGACGAGGGCACCGACATCTACTTCGCGCGCCAGCAGGTGTCCGAGCGCCTGCGCACGGCCGAGGAGGACCTGCCAGAGGGCGTGAACCCCGAGATGGGCCCGATCGCCACCGGCCTCGGCGACATCTTCATGTGGACCGTCGAATACCGCGAGCTCGACAAGGTCAACCACAAGAGCGGCGAGCCCGGGCTGCAGCCCGACGGCAGCTACATCAGCCCGGAAGGCGACCACCTCGTCAGCGAGGCTGACAAGGCGACCTACCTGCGCACCGTGCAGGACTGGATCGTCGCGCCGCAGCTGAAGGGCACCGCCGGCCTCGCCGGCATCGACTCGCTGGGCGGCTACACCAAGGAATATCTGGTCGTCCCCGACGTGCAGCGCATGGCCGCGATGAAGATCACGCTGCAGGACCTCGCCACCGCGCTCGAGCGCAACAACACCAGCGCCGGTGCTGGCGTGGTCAATCGCAACGGCGAGGGACTGTCGGTGCGCGCCGATGGCCGCGTCCGCACCGCGGACGAGCTCGCCCGGACGGTGATCGCCACCCGCGAGGGCGTGGCGATCGTGCTGAGCCAGGTGGCGGAGGTCAGGACGGGACAGGGCCTGCGGATGGGCTCGGCGTCCGAGAACGGGCGCGAGGTGGTCGTCGGCACCGCCGTCATGCGGATCGGCGAGAACAGCCGCACGGTCTCCACCGGCGTTTCGAAGCGCCTGGAGGAGATCGGACCGTCGCTGCCGGTCGACGTGGTGGTCAAGCCGGTGCTGAACCGCACCGACCTGGTCAACTCGACCATCGCCACCGTGGCGCGCAACCTCGCCGAGGGCGCGCTGCTTGTGATCGTCGTGCTGTTCGCTCTGCTGGGCAATTTCCGCGCGGCGCTGATCGCCGCGATGGTGATCCCCATCACCATGCTGCTGACCAGCATCGGCATGCTGCAGGCCGGCGTGTCCGCCAACCTGATGAGCCTGGGGGCGCTCGACTTCGGGCTGATCGTCGACGGCGCCGTGATCATCGTCGAGAACTCGCTGCGGCGGCTGGCCGAGGCGCAGCACGGACGCGACGACGCGCTGCCGCTGAAGGAACGGCTCGCCATCGTCGCGGCGTCCGCCCGCGAGATGATCCGCCCGTCCGTCTACGGGCAGGCGATCATCATCCTCGTCTACGCGCCGCTGCTCACCTTCACGGGCGTCGAGGGCAAGATGTTCGAACCCATGGCGCTAACGGTGATCATCGCGCTGGTCTTCGCGTTCGTCCTGTCGCTGACCTTCGTGCCCGCCGCGATCGCGATCTGGCTGAGCAAGCGGGTGGAGGAAAGGGAGGGGCGGATCATATCCGCGCTCCGCCGGCGGTACGAGCCGGGACTCGACACCGCCCTGCGCCGCCCCAACGCCACGCTCGGCATCGCGGTGGGCGCACTCGCGCTGTCGGCCGTCGCCTTCACGACGCTCGGACAGGAGTTCCTGCCGCAGCTCGACGAGGGCAACGTGCTGGTCCAGGCGATCCGCATCCCCGGCACGTCGGTCGACCAGAGCCAGGCGATGCAGGCGCAGGTCGAGAAGGCGATCGCCAAGGAGCCGGAGGTCCAGTTCGCGTTCTCCCGGACCGGCACGTCCGAGATCGCATCGGACCCGATGCCTGCGAACATCACCGACACCTTCGTGATCCTGAAGCCGAGGGAGCAGTGGCCCGACCCGAACCTCGGCAAGGCCGAGTTCGTCGAGCGGCTCGAGAAGCGCCTCTCGACCCTGCCGGGCAACAACTACGAGATCACCCAGCCCATCCAGATGCGCTTCAACGAGCTCATCGCGGGCGTGCGCGGCGACGTCGCGGTCAAGGTGTTCGGCGACGACTTCGCGCAGATGAACGCGACCGCCGAGGCGATCGCCGGCGTGCTGCGCCGGACGCAGGGCGCGACGGACGTGCGGGTCGAGCAGACGGAGGGGCTGCCGATGCTCGACATCCGGCCGAACCGCACCGCGATGTCGCGGGTCGGGGTGACTGCCGGCGACGTGCAGGACACGGTCGCCGCCGCGATCGGCGGGCGCGAGGCCGGCATGATCTTCGAGGGCGACCGGCGGTTCCCGGTCGTGATCCGCCTGCCTGAGGCGGCACGCTCCGACCTCACCGCCATCGCGCAGGTGCCCGTGCCCACGGCCGAGGGCGGGTTCGTGCCGCTCTCCACCGTGGCCAACATCGAGATCGTCGACGGCCCGAACCAGATCAGCCGCGAGAACGGCAAGCGCCGCGTCGTCGTGCAGGCGAACGTGCGCGGCCGGGACGTCGCAGGCGTCGTGGCGGACGCGCAGGCGGCGATCGGCGCCCGGGTGAAGATGCCGCCAGGCACCTACCTCGAATGGGGCGGCCAGTTCGAGAACCTGGCGTCGGCGCGTGACCGGCTGATGGTCGTGGTGCCGATCTGCTTCGCGGTCATCATGCTGCTGCTCTACGGGGCGCTCGGCTCGGTCCGCGACGCGCTGATCGTCTTCACCGGCGTGCCGCTGGCCCTGGTCGGGGGCATCCTCGCGCTGCTGCTAAGGGGCATGCCGTTCTCGATCTCGGCCGCCGTCGGCTTCATCGCGCTGTCGGGCGTCGCGGTGCTCAACGGACTGGTGATGCTGTCCGCGATCCAGGACCTGCTGGCGCGAGGCCTCGACCGGGCCGCGGCCGCCCGCGAGGGCGCGCTGGCGCGCCTGCGGCCCGTCGCGATGACGGCGCTCGTCGCCTCGCTCGGCTTCGTGCCGATGGCGCTGGGCCATGGCGCGGGGGCCGAGGTGCAGAAGCCGCTGGCGACGGTCGTCATCGGCGGGCTGATCTCGGCCACGCTGCTGACGCTGTTCGTGCTGCCGACGCTCTACGCCCGCTTCGGCCAGCGAAGGATCGAGGCGAGCGCGACGGACGCAACCACCGACATCGAAGGAGTGCAGACGCATGGCGCATGACCACGGCCCCGGGGGCCATTCCCACGACCACACCGCCGGCGCGAACGCGAAGATGCTCGGCTGGGCGCTCGCGCTCACGTCCACCTATCTGGTGGCGGAGGTCATCGGCGGCTTCGTGTTCAACAGCCTCGCGCTGCTGTCCGACGCAGCCCACATGCTCACCGACGTCGCCGCGCTGGTGATCGCGCTCATGGCCATCCGGATCGGGCAGCGTGCGCCCGACGATCGCCGCACGTTCGGCTACCGCCGGTTCGAGATCCTGGCCGCCGCGTTCAACGCGATCCTGCTGTTCGGCATCGCGATCTACGTGTTCGTCGAGGCGGTCCAGCGCTTCACCGATCCCGAGCCGGTGCAATCGTGGGGCATGCTGATCGTCGCGGCGGTCGGCCTCGTCGTGAACCTGATCTCGATGCGGCTGCTGACCGCCGGCAAGGACGGCAGCTTCAACGTGAAGGGCGCCTATCTCGAGGTGTGGGCGGACATGATCGGGTCGGTCGGCGTCATCGTCGGCGCGCTGGCGATCCGCTTCACCGGCTGGACTTGGATCGATCCGATCGTCGCCGTGGCGATCGGCCTGTGGGTGCTGCCGCGGACGTGGGTCCTGCTGCGCGACACGACGAACGTGCTGCTCGAGGGCGTGCCGTCGAGCCTGCGGCTCGTCGAGGTGCGGGCGGCGGTCTCGGCCGTCCCCGGCGTCGCGGGGCTCCACGACCTGCACGTCTGGTCGATGTCGAACGAGGACGTCAGCTGCACGATGCACGTCACGCTGGCACCGGGCGCGGATGCCGACACCGTCCGCAAGGCCGTGGCGGACCTGATTCACGAGCGGTTCGGGATCGAGCACGCGACGATCCAGACCGAGGGACCGGGCGAGGCGTGCGAGGAGAGCGGGCATCTCCATAGCTGACGACGGGAAGCCGCCGGCGGCGCCGCGGGGGCCACGCCGGTGGACGGACGAGGACGACGCCGAACTCCGCGTCCGCCTCGAGGCGCGCCAGCAGACGGCGCAGATCGCCCGGGAGATGGGAAGGACGATCGACGGCCTGCGAGGCCGGGCGCAGGTGCTGGGACTGACCCTCACGCCGTCGCAGCGGCCGTGGCGGTCGTTTCCGCGGCGCGGGTGATCAGGGCTCGAAGGCGGTGATGATGGGGCAGGCCCCTGCCGACCCGCTGCCACACGCGTCGGCCAGCCGAACGAGCGCCGACCGCGCGTCCTGCAGCTCTGCGATCCTCGCATCCAGCGCCGCCACGCGCGACCTCGCCAGCTCGCGCGCCCGCACGCGGTCATCGACGGCGTCCAGCTCGAGCAGTTCGCCGATCTCGTCCAGCGTGAACCCAGCACCCTGCGCCGACCGGATGAAGCGCAGACGACGGACGTCGGGCTCGCCGTAGCTGCGGAACCCGCTGCCGCCCGGCCGCTTGGGTTCGCTGAGCAAACCCCGGCGCTGATAGTAACGCACCGTCTCGACGCCCACCCCGCCAGCCTCCGCCAATCGTGCGATCGTCATCCTCGACATGGGCTATTGACTCCGGACCATACTACGGACCCTATATGGGCCGGGTGCAGTTGAACCGCAAACAGGAGCACCCCGTGTCCCAACGTCCCACCGCCGTCCTTCACCGCATGGTGATGCCCACCCATACCTGCCCCTATGGCCTCAAGGCGCTGGACCTGCTCCGGCGCAAGGGCTTCGAGGTCGAGGACCATCATCTCACCACCCGCGCCGAGACCGACGCCTTCAAGACCGCGCACGACGTGAAGACGACGCCGCAGGTGTTCATCGGCGGCGAGCGCGTCGGCGGATACGACGACCTGCGACGGCATTTCGGCCTGCACGTCGCCGAGCCCGGTGCCACCAGCTACCGCCCGGTGATCGCGCTCTTCGCCATGACCGCACTGCTCGCTCTGGCGGCCAGCCATGCGGCGTTCGGCACTCCGTTCACGCTCCACGCGCTGCAATGGTTCGGCGGGTTCAGCATGGCCGTCCTGGCGCTGCTCAAGCTGCAGGACGTCGAGAAGTTCTCGACCATGTTCCTCAACTACGACCTGCTCGCCAAGCGCTGGGTCCGCTACGGCTACGTCTACCCCTTCGCCGAGGGCTTGGCCGGCGTCCTCATGGTGGCCGGCGCACTGAACTGGCTTTCGATCCCGATCGCGCTGTTCATCGGCACGGTCGGCGCCGTCTCCGTCTTCAAGGCGGTCTACATCGACAAGCGCGAGCTCAAGTGCGCGTGCGTCGGTGGCAGCTCGAACGTGCCGCTCGGCTTCGTCAGCCTGACCGAGAACCTCGGCATGATCGCGATGGCGGTCTGGATGCTGACCGGCATGAGCGGAATGTGAGGACCGTGCGGGCAGCCGACGCGCAGCTGCCCGCACCGTCATCCAGCCGCCGCGACCGGTTCCAGCGTGCCAAGCCACGCGACGAGCGCCAGCACCGCGATCCCCAGCGCGGCCTCGAACGCCAAGCTCAGCCGCAACGCGCCGATCTCACGTCGCGCCGCCCCCGATGACGCGACCGAGCCAAGGGCCGGGGTCAGCCGAAACCTGTTCAAGGATGCCAGCCCCACCATCGCGGCGAACGCGCCCAGCTTGGCAAGCAGCAGCTGGCCGTAAAGCGTGAAGGGCAGGCTGGGCATAACCGGCTCAAGGTGATGGACACCAGCCGGTTCACCACCGGCGCCATCGCCACCGACTTCGAGTGGCGCCTGCTGGCGCCGACGCCTGCCGAGTGGGACATTCCGAAGACCGCGGAGGGCTGCCCTCCGGCTTCCTCGAACCCGACCAGCCTGGTCATCCAATGGACCATCCGGCGGTTCGGAGGCGAGAACCTGATCCTGACCTGCGGCGACACCTCGGTCGAGGTGCTCGAGAGATTGGAAAAGGATGTTCACCGCAAGAACCCCGACCATCTCGCTTGGCACGTCCTGGTGGCTCCTCATCACTGCTCGCGGCGATCGATCGGGCGGGTGCTCAACGGCGGCTGCAAGGACGAGGAGTTCACCGAGTCGGCCGAGGCGTTGAAGGCGCTCGGCGAGCAGCGTGGCAACGGATACGTCGTGTCGAGCAGCCGGCGCGTCGTGCGGGGCGGCGACACGCCGCCGTCTTGGCACGCGAAGCGCCGCTATCTCCGGATCCTCGCCAATGCCGGCGAGGTCACGGGTTCTGTCGAAGGCCGCTTCCGCTGCACCGGAGGCAACGGAGCTTCGGACCTTCCGGCCCATGTCGTCTTCAACCTGACCAGCGGCGGCCCGACGCTCGCGCCCGCGAAGGTGCCGGCGGCCGTCGGTCTCGGCGGCGGCGGCGCGGCGGTCGGAGGTGGCGGCTCCTATGGCTGACGGCAGCGACGAACCGGTCGATGGCGAGATCGTCGCTGAGCCAGACCTAAGCCAGCTGCTGGAGATCGCGCGCATTTCGCAGTCCGCCGGTGTCGTCGCATCGTCCATCGAACTGCGCCGCCTGGACGAAGGTGAGATTCTGACCTTCGACATCATGACCGAGCCGACGGTTGAGGAACCGGCGACCGACGTGCGCGAGGTGGAGCGCATCCACTTCGTCTATCGCGAGGGCCGCGCCTTCGGTCGCACGGCACCCTACAACGTGCTCTGCGACCGCGAGGACTTCCCGCGCAAGATCGGCCATCTCTGCTCGGGCGAGCCGGGGTGCCGAGCGGCCCCCTGCCTGGCGCTCGGCGGCATCCAGCCGATCTACGAGCGCGCCGGCATAGAGGCGATCATGACCCGCCTGCGCGACTTCCTGCGCGACGCGAAGACGGGCACCCTGATGATGGACGGATGGGAGCCTGTCCCGTTCGGTGTCGGCCAGAAGCTGCGGATGGGCCAGCTCGAGCCACGCACGTTCCAAGAGCATGCGTTCGCCTATCCCGATGCGGGCAGCGCGATGGGCGTCGCGATCAGCTTCGATGACGATGACCGCAAGCAGGTGTCGGTCTTCTCGCAGATCCTCCAGCCTGATGACGTCACCAAGGCGATTGGCCATCACAACGGGAATTTCGGCGGTGAGCGGCACGCGATCCCATGGGTCTTCGTATGGCGCGAACCCTTGGCCGTCGAACGTGACGCGCTGTTCGAGAATTGGCGGACCGGCGGCGAGCTGCTGGAGGGCATGAAGGCGATCGGCGTTGACGCTGCCTTCGTCTCCGCAATCCTGGAACTGCGGAAAAACGACGTGGACTTTCGGTGCCACCGGCCGCCACTCGGCGGGAAGGCGATGGTGGTCATCATAGGAGTGTGGCGACCGGCGCCAATCATGAGCGCCCTCTTCGGCTATTCCGACGACCCCGCGGCCCGGAGCCTCGAACTGCGGGCCTTCCTGATCTCGCAGGATCTCAACAAGGACATCCTCGACGCCGACACCCGCATCGAGACGATCGTCGGCGACTATCCGCCACGACCATCGCTCATGCGCTGGGTGGCCGGTGTCGACCCGCTGCCGCCGGTCGCGCTGCTTGGGCACGGCGCGCTGGGCAGCGCGATACACGACAACCTCGCCCGCTCCGGAATGGAGGACGTGTTCGTGTGGGACAAGGATCGCATCCACCCCCACAACCTCGCCCGCCATTCCGCTCGCACCAGAGACGTGTACGCGAACAAGGCCGACCAGGCGAAGAGGCTGACGGACGCACTCTGGCACGACGAGGGCAGGTCCGAGGCGGTGAAGGACGACATCGCGACCGTCGAAATCGACGTCCTCAAGGCCCGAACCGGCGGCCGGCTCGTCATCGACGCCACTGCGGACGAACAGGTCCGGCTCCGAATGGACGAACTGAGGGGCTCGACCGAGGCTACCATCGTCCGGACCGAGATGTACCATGAGGGGCGCCTCGGAATGACGTTCGTCTCGCCGCCCGGCGGGCCCACACTGTCGGACATGATGCTTGCGACGATCGGGCTTGCGCCCGACAACCCCGACGTTGCGGCCTGGCTCAACTACGAGGATCGGCATCCGCTCGGCCCCGATCCGCTGCTCTACGGCTTCGGCTGCACGTCCATGACCGTGCATCTGCCCAAGCATGCGGTCGAGCAGCAGGCCTCGGTGGCCTGCACCGCCATCCTCGGCGACAGGAGCGAAGCCGGCGTCCTGCTAAACCCGCTCGATGAACGACTACGGCCGAAAGGTGCGCGTTGGGTCCCGATCGCGCCGTTCACGGTCCTGCGACCCGCCAGCGCGGACGACTGGCAGATTCGCGTCTCCGCTTCCGCGATCGCAGCCTTGGAAGCCGAGCGCACGGCCGCGCTTCCGGCCGAGACCGGTGGCTACCTCTACGGCAGCTGGGATCCGACGCGCCGGGTGATCACGGTCATTCACGCCTCATCCCTTCCGCCGGGGTCGGCGGCGACCGAGACCAGGCTCGAGCTCGGCAAGGCGGGCGGCACCCTCGCCGAGCGGCGACTGACCCGCCTTGCCCGCGGCCGCGTCTATCTGTGCGGCACATGGCACAGCCACCCGGACGGATCGGCGCACATGTCGGGCCGCGATGATCGCGCCATGACCGCACACGCTGAGAAGGACGCACCGGACCTGCGGCCCACGCTGATGATCATCGTCGCGCAGGACGACATCCAAGCGCATCTGAGGCTACCGTGATGGCTGACCTGCTCAAGACCGGCATCAACACGAAATACCTCGTCCCCATCGTGGTGGCCTACGCCACCGCGGCCGGGCTGCTAGGCCTCGATCGCGTGACGCAGGCCCAGACCCTGCTGCAGCACGCGGGCTTTGCCGGCCTGGCCGGGATCGTGATGATCGTCCTGCAGGAACTGTTTCCGCGATCAGTGAAGGAGGTGCTCGTCTTCTGGCGGCTGCGCGACCGGCCTCCAGGCTGCCGGGCTTTCACCGTCATCGCCCCTAAGGACGCCCGCGTGGACCCGACGGACCTTGCTGTCCTCCTTCCCTCCACGCCGATGAACCCGACCGAGCAGAACGCGCTCTGGTATAAGTGGTTGAAGGCGACCGAGAGCGACCCCGCGATCGCCGACAACCACCGGCGCTTTCTAATCCTTCGTGATTGCGCCGTCCTCCTGGCGCTCCTCGCGCTGGTCACGCCGGTGCTGCTCGCATGGACACCCGACGGCCTCGATCGCATCCTGATGCTCGGCGGCGGCATGCTGCTCGCCTATGTCGTCGTGGCCCTGTCCGCCCGGAACGCGGCCGTCCGTCTGGTCGGGAACGTCATCGCACGGAAGGTGGGCACCGCATGAAAAGTAACTCTGTGGTTGGAAGGGCCGTTCAGTCGAAGGAGTAGCGGAACGGACGGCGTTTTGGCTGGACGAAAAATTCAGGATCGGTGGTCAAGGATGGTGCGCCCCGATTCGCGATGAGATGCCTTGCCGCTGGCCTTCCTCCCACAGTTCCACCCGGACGAGCTGCTCTATTCGATCGTAGCGAGATACGGGCGCTGGGGTCGCCTCCGGACGGGGCGCGTGAACGAGAACCTGTTCGGCACGAAGTCGATCAAGTTTTCCTACGACTTGCCGCTGCAGATTGGGCGCCTTGCTGATACTGTCGGTGCGGATCTTCCGCTCACCGTCAGCGAAATAGTCAGGGATCACACCCTGCTGCCTTTCCACACGGCCCTTCGGGAGCGAGGGGAGTATGACGAACTGGCAAGGCGGATGGTTGCGGGGGAGAATATCCAGCGGACGTTGAAGGGCACGCGTGCGGTTCTGCCCTGGCCTGACCGCCTGCGCTACTGCCCCGAATGCGACGACGTGAGCCGGCGGCTCTACGGAACACCGATCTGGCTTCGTAGGCATCAGCTTGTCACCAGTCTCATCTGCCTCGAACATGGCGGAATCCTGCTCGCCAGCGATGTCGACGTCACCTGGGGTCGCGACATGACCTACAGGCCAGCCTCCGATCACAGGGGCGACGCGCAGGCGATCGCCTTCCCATTCAGCGGCGAGGCGATGATGCGATACCGCGACATCACCACCTACGGTCACTCGATGCTCGGCAGCCAGGACCATCGAGACGGCTGGTCGCCGGAGACCGACTTCAAGGCACTTGCCCGACGCAAGGGCTTTACCCAGGGCATGCTGACGCGAGGTGTTCCCGGGCTGCAGTCGATGCTCAAGACTTACCCGCTCCCACGCACACGCGCCGCGCTGATTGAGGAAGCCGAGACACACGCGACGTTCACGCCGCGCAAGCTCCGCTGGATGTTCGAGGAAGCCGACCGCCGCGGCGAGGTCATCAGCCTCAGCAAGCTGCTAGGCCGGCGGCTCTTCATCGACCGGGATCTGGTCAGGTCTGAATGGAAGCGGTACTACGAAGGTTCAGGGCGAGGTGAAACCTCCGGCTCCACCGCTGGGTAAAAAGCTGAAGCGCGCACAGGCGACAATATGAATCCGGGCACTCGAACGCACGCGGAGCTGTCAGATAATGATTGCACCGGTCGAAAGACCCTGATCCCATCCTTCCGGACGCGGAGTGTCAACTAATAGGTCATTTGCGCCGGAAGCCGTTTTCCTCGCTACCACCTTGTGAAGCGGCTGCATCTGTCAGCTTTTCAATGTCCTTTAACACGGCCACACCGAGCCGGCGCAAGCGCGCCGGCCGGTTCGTCGTCTCGATATTTCTTGGGCTCCTGTGCGCTGTTTCGGACCAACGTTCGGATAAATGCGATGGTAGCGATAACGCTCAAACCGCACCCTTGCGCGTGCGGCAAACTTGCAAACAGTAGGAGTAATCAAAGGCGGCGTTGGGGAGGTCATGGTGTCGAAGCGAGTTCGTTCATCCCGACCGTCGCCGCATCGATCACGCCAAACTGCCGGATGCCTTTGCCTCGGCGTGTTGCTGGCATCCGCCAGCGCGGCGCAGACACCGGTGGTCGAGAGCGACGTCCGACCCGTCCACGATCCGGTGCTGATCCAGGAGGACGGCGAGTGGCACGTCTTCTCGACGGGGATCGGCAAGGAGGGGCAAGGCCTGCTCGCCGAGCGCGTGTCGAGCGACCTGGCGCAGTGGCGCACAGGAACGCCGCCCTTCGCCAGCCTGCCCGAATGGGCGACGCAGGCGGTCCCCGGCGCGCGCAATCTCTGGGCGCCCGATATCTCGTTCGTGAACGGGCGATATCGGCTTTATTACTCGGTCTCGACCTTCGGATCGAACCGCTCGGCGATCGGGCTGGCGACAAGCACGACGCTCGATCCTGCCAAGCGTGGTTATGGCTGGCGTGACGAGGGGCTGGTGCTCGCGTCGCGACCGGGCGACGATTACAACGCGATCGATCCGGCGTTCATCGCCGATCGAGACGGGCGGCACTGGCTGGCGTTCGGCAGCTTCTGGAGCGGGCTAAAGCTGGTCGAGCTCGATCGCCGCACGGGCAAGCCACTCGATCCGTCGCGAAGGCCGCTGGCGCTCGCCAGCCGTCCGGTCCCGGCGGGCGCGCCCTCGGCGATCGAGGCGCCTTACCTCTTCGAGCGCGGCGGCTGGTACTATCTGGTCGCGAGCTACGACTATTGCTGCAAGGGCGTCAGCAGCACCTACTACACCGTGATCGGCCGATCGAAGGCGATCACCGGGCCGTACCGGGGCAAGGACGGCAGCTCGATGCTGGAGGGCGGCGGTACGGTCCTGCTGCGCGCGGATCTGGAGGAGAAGGGCCGGTTTCGCGGTCCCGGCCATGCGGGCCATCATCGCGGCAGGGACGGCGTCGATCGCCTCGTCTATCACGCCTATGACCGGGACAACAAAGGCGCGCCGACGCTGCGCGTGGCGGCGCTTCGCTGGAGCGCGGATGGATGGCCGGCGATCGCCGGCGTGGGAGAGAAGCCATGACGATCACGATCTCGCGCCGCCTGATGATCGGCGGCATCGCCGCGACCGCCGCATCCGCGGCATTCGCGCAGAAGCGGCAAGCCCGCATCGTCAATCCGCTCGTCAGGAACCGAGCCGATGCGCAGGTCTTTCGGCACGACGACGGCTGGTACTACATGACCGGGTCGGTGCCCGAATATGACCGGCTGGTCCTGCGCAGGTCGCGCACGATCGGCGGGCTGACCACCGCGCCGGAGAAGGTGTTGTGGCGGCACGAGGCGAAGGGGCCGATGTCGGGCTTCCTCTGGGCGCCCGAGCTGCACAGGATCGACGGGCGCTGGATCATGTACTTCGCCGCGGGACCAAGCGGCGGGGGCGAGGACGTGTTCCGCATCCGCACCTATGCCGTTGTCTGCGACGGACCCGACCCGATGACGGGCGGCTGGTCGGTGCTGGGCCAGCTGCAGACGCCGTGGGACAGCTTCAACCTCGATTCGACGAGCTTCGTCCACCGCGGCACCCGCTATCTTGCCTGGGCACAGCGCGAGCCGGGGATCGAGACGAACTCCAACCTCTATCTCGCGCCGCTGGCGACGCCGCTGACGCTCGCCGCCAAGCCCGCGCGGCTGACGGTTCCGGAGCTGCCCTGGGAGGTGCAGGGGTTCAAGGTGGCGGAGGCGCCGGCGCTGCTCGTGCGCAACGGGCGCCTGTTCGTGACCTATTCGGCAAGCGCGACCGATGCGCGCTATTGCCTGGGGATGCTGACGGCGCGCGACGATGCCGACATCATGGACCCGGCGGCCTGGACCAAGTCGCCGGTGCCGGTGATGAAGACCTCGCCCGTGCACCGGATCTACGGTCCCGGCCACAACAGCTTCACCGTCGACGAGCGCGGGCGCGACATGCTCGTCTTCCACGCGCGCGATTATGAGAAGATCACGGGCGATCCGCTGTTCGACCCCAACCGGCACACGCGGGTCCAGCCGGTCCGCTATGATGCCAAGGGGGTGCCGCTGTTCGATCCGCCGGTCGCCAACGGCCCGCTTGCCTGAAACGAAAAAGACCCGGCAGCGCGAAACTGCCGGGCCGGTCGAGGCTGAGGCGGGTTTAGGGGGAAGGGGCCCGCCCGGTCGAAGGGGTTAACGCCGCGCGGGCAGGGTCGGTGCCGCCGCGCCGTCGGTCATCCGGATCGGCCGGATGCTGCCGTCGGGCGCATAGGTGACGCGATCGATCGCGATCTGGCGCTCGCCCTTGAAGGGTTCAGGCCCGGGCGGATTCTCCCACCGATGATAGACGATCAGCGTCTCGCCCTTTGGCGTGGTCACGAAGCTGTGATGGCCCGGCCCCTTGTGCGTCGCATCGCTGGTCAGGATCGCGCCGCGATAGGTGAAGGGTCCGGTCGGCGACGGGCCGGTGGCGTAGTGTACCGAATAGCTCGCGCCGTTGAAGCGGCCGTGGCTGTAGGAAAGATAATAGGTGCCGCCGCGCTCGTGCATGAACGCGCCCTCGGTGAATTGGGGCGGGTTGGCGACGGCGATCTCGCGCTTGATCGAGACCATGTCGCGATTGAGCTCGAACACGCGCAGCGTCGAGCCCGCGCTGCCGCCGGCATAGAAATAGGGCGTGCCGGTCTTCGGATCGACATAGACCATCGGATCGATCGCCTCGAACCCCTGGCGTCCGGTCAGCAGCGGCTTGCCGCTGTCGCGATAGGGTCCTTCGGGCCGGTCGGAGACGGCGACGCCGATATGGCTGAACTTGGGCGTGTTGGGGCCGAGCGAGTAGTAGAGGTACCATTTGCCGTTGGCCTGAGCGACGCCAGGCGCCCAGAGGAACCGCTCGGGCGCGCCGTCGTCGCGGACCCAGCGGATCGACTTGCGGTTGAGAAGCTCGCCCCGGTCGCGCCAGCTTTTCAGATCGCGCGAGGAGAAGGCGTGGAAGCGGTCGGCATCCCACGCGCCGACCGGGCCGCCGGTGGGAAAGACCCACAATTCGCCGCCGATCATCAGCGCGTGCGGATCGGCGCCCTGGAACTGCGGGTTGCCCTGGGGCGCCGGCGCGGCGGCCCCCAGGAGCATCACGACGGAGGCGAGCACGAGCTTCTTCATCATCAGAACCGGAACCTCACGCCGAACGAATAGGTCCGCTCGAGATACAGAACCTGCCGGGTATAGTCGTCGCCCGCGTCGTTGAACTCGCGATAGCGGCGGAGCGGATTGCCGAGCAGGTTGACCACGTCGAAGGCGAACGTGACGTTGGGGATCGGCGTCACGGTCGTCGAGAAGTCGAGCTGGCCGCGCCCGCGCTCGATCACGCCGCGCGTGCGCGGGCTGCCGTCGGCCCCGACGTCGAGCGGCTCCTGGCTGTAGAATTGCACGAAGTCGGAGCGGTAGTTGTAGGCGAGGCGAGCCGAGAAGAAGGGCTTCTCGTACAGGCCGACGAGGTTGCCCGCCCATTCCGAAACGCCGTTGAAGCGCACCTGGCGCCCGTCGATGTTCGGCGCGCTGGCGAGCGTGGTGTTCAGGTCGCCCTTCGAATCGATGTACGTCGCGTTCGCCTGAATGCCGAAGCCGCGCGCCCAATCGGGAATGCCCTCGATGTCGAGGAAGCTGGTGAACCCGATCTCGGCACCCTGGAAGCGCGTGCTGCCGGTATTTTCGGGCAGGTCGAGGCGCGAAGGCCCATAGCCGACATCGACCGGCGCAAGCTGGATGCGGCTGATGAAGCCGTTCGCATCGCGCCGGAACAGCGCGCCCGTCAGCGACCCCGACCGCGAGAAATACCATTCGAGGCTGATGTCGTAATTGTCCGACGTCAGCGGACGAAGATTGGGATTGCCGCCGCTGATGAAGCGCAGGTTGCTGTTGGGATCGTTGGGGTTGGGCGGGTTGTTGGGGTCGATCGTCGGCGGCGGGCCGACGGTGAGCGTCGGGTTGAGGTCGAAGAAGTTCGGCCGCGTGCGCGTCTGCGTATAGTTGAGGCGAAACTGCACCTCACCGCCGATGTTGAAGCGCGCGCTCGCGTTCGGAAGATAGTCGGTATAGTCGTTCTCGGCCGTGATCGGCGAGAAGGTCGGCGGGTTGTCGGTATTGTTCTGAACGAAGCCGCTGATCGTCGTCTCGGTCTTGACCGCGCGCAGACCGATCAGGCCGTCGAGGCTGATGTCGCTGCTGAGATCGAAGCCGTACTTCACCTGCGCATAGGCGGCATAGGACCGTTCGTTGGCGACGAAGTTTTCGGTGGGGTTGAACGGCGGCTGGCCCTCCGGCGCGCCATAAAAGGCGCGGAGCGCGGCCAGATTGTCGCGGATGCTGTCCGCCGGGATCGCCGCGAAGGTCCGGATCGGGAAGGCGTTGTTGTAGTCGAAGCCCGGCCGCGTCGACTGGATGTCGACGGGTAGCGCGGTCAGCGGGATGCCGGCCGGCAGGTTGAAGATGTAGAGCGAGCCGCGGTCGCGCGTCGCGTCGCGGTCGTTGTAGCGCACGCCTGCCTGGATGCGCTTGATGAAGCCGCCGTCGAAATCATACTGCGCGTCAGCGCGCGCCTGAATGTCCTTGCCGGTCACGACCAGGTTTTCCTGGAAGAAGCCGCGGCTGAGGAAATTGTTCGGGTCCGTCACGTCGAAATCGCGGAAGCTGAGGCTGGGGCCGCCGTCGTTGCCGTCAACTTCGAAGATCACGTCGCGCACTGGCGACGTGCGGAAGGCGTGGTCGATGTTGTTGAGGTCGAATGTGTACTTGCTGTCGGTATAGGCGACGTCCGCCGACAATTGCAGCCCGCCCTTCTTCCACGTCGCGCCGCCGCCGACCTGATAGGTGTCGGTGTGGCCCTGCGCCGCGCCATAATAGCCGTCGGGCGCATTGGCGCCCGTCACCGTCGCGCTCTGGGCGATGTTGGTACCCGGCCGCGTCGTCACGTTGCTGAGGCGAAAATCGGGACCGCCGAAGATCGGAAAGAACAGGAACCGGTTCTCGTCCTTGCCGCGATAGCCCTGGAACAGCCCGTCGACATAGATTTCGAGCTCGGGCGTCGGCTTCCACTGAAAGGCCGCGTTGGCCGACGGGCGGAAGCGGTCGCCATAGCCATAGAACAGGCCCTGCGCGTCGGGGAAACGGACGTTGGCGGCGCCGGGCGCATTGCCCTCATTGGTCGTACCGATGACGAGCGACTGCTCGCGCGTCGAATCGAGGAAGTTGATGCCGACATAGCTGGCGTTCACCAGCAGGCCCATCTCGCCGATCCCGGTGTCCCAGCGGTTGCTGATCAGCAGGTTGCCGTTCCAGGACAGGTCGCCCGACTGATGCCAGGCGACGCCGTTGAGCGAGCCCGACAGTTCGAACCCGTTGAAGTCGAACGGGCGACGGCCGCGCACGTTGATCTGGCCACCGATGCCGCCCTCGATCAGGTTCGCGGTGCCGGACTTGTAGACTTCGAGCGCGGCGACGGTGCCGGCGGGGAAATCCTGGATCTGCACGAAGCGCCCTTCGGCGGTGAAGATCTCGCGCCCGTTATAGGTGGTGCTGATGTCGGGAAGGCCGCGCACCTGCACGCCCGCCGCCTCGCCGCCGCCACGCGTCACCTGAACGCCGGTCACGCGCGCAAGGGCGGCGGAGGCGAAGGTGTCGGGCAGCTTGCCGATATCCTCGGCGACAATCGCATCGACGATCCCGTCGGAGTTGCGCTTCACCGCCTGAGCCGATTCGAGGCTGCGGCGAAGGCCGGTGACGACGATCTCGCCATCCTCTGCCGCGCCTTCCTGAACGGAGGGTGCGGGCGAAGCGGGATTGGCGCTCTGGTCGGACGCGGTCTCCGGCTTGGGCGTTTCCTGCGCACCGCTCTGCGCGAGCGCAGGGGTACCCGCAACGGCGATCAGCGACGCCGTCGCCAGCATGAACGTCTTGGCCTTCATCATCTCTCCCCTTCGTGCCGCCCGGCGGTTTTCCACCTGGATAACTCAGACATATTTGAAGCTCGAAGCGGCGACAATATGCTTTTATCTTATTTATTCGATCTAGCCGGCTTGTGTAACCAAAAACCCACGCGCTACGATCCGATTCCGTACCGGCTACGAGGTCGGGATAAGGTGAGGGGAGCAGGATGAGGCGCACGCACTGGGCGATCGGCGTGGCGGCATGGGCGCTAGTCGCGCATCCCGCGTTCGCGGGTGAGGCGAAGCGGTCGACGTTCGGCGCGATGCCCGACGGCCGCCCCGTCGCCGCGGTCACGCTGTCGAACGGCAAGGGCGTTTCGGCCACGATCATCGCGCTCGGCGCCTCGATCCAGGCGCTGAGGATGCCTGATCGCAAGGGCACGATCGAGGACGTGCAGATCGGCTACGACACGATCGACGGTTATCTGGCCAAGCCCGAATTCTTCGGCGCCACGGTCGGGCGCGTCGCCAATCGCATCGCCCGGGGGCGCTTTACGCTGGACGGCAAGCGATACTCGGTGCCCGTCAACAACGGGCCCAACTCGCTGCACGGCGGCACCAAGGGCTTCGACAAGGTGCTGTGGGACGTGGCCGAGGTGAAGAGCGGGCCGACGGCGTCGGTGACGCTGCGCTATGTCAGTCCGGACGGCGACATGGGCTATCCGGGCACGCTGACGACCTATGCCACCTATTCGCTGGGCGAGGACAATCGCCTGACGATCGAATATCGCGCGACCACCGACAGGCCGACCGTGGTCAACCTGTCGAACCACGCCTATTGGAACCTGGCCGGCGTCGGCAGCCCGCGCAGCGCGATGGGGCATGTCGTGACGATCCCCGCCGATCGCTTCACGCCGACCGATGCGACGTCGATCCCGACCGGCGGGCACAAGTCGGTGGCGGGTACCGCCTTCGACTTTCGCCGTCCCCGCGCGGTCGGCGACCGGGTCCGCGACGCGAGCGATCCGCAGATCGAATATGGCGGCGGCTACGATCACAATTGGGTGATCGGCGATCGCGTGACGCCGGGCGAGCATCTGATGGCGCGCGTCGTCGATCCGGGCTCCGGCCGCGGGTTCGAGCTGTGGTCGAACCAGCCCGGGCTGCAATTCTATTCCGGCAATTTCTTCGACGGGACGATCAAGGCCAAGAAGAACGCGATCCTGCGCATGGGGGACGCGATCGTCATGGAGCCGCAAATCTTTCCCGATGCGCCCAACCAGAGGGGCTTTCCGTCGGTCCGGCTGACACCCGGACAGACCTATCGCAACGTCATGACCTATCGGCTGTTCGTCGAACGCTGAACGCGCGACCAGGGAGAAACAGATGAAGCGCATCGTCGCGGGGCTGCTCGCCTCGCTCACCATCCTCGCCATGCCCGCAGAGGCGCGCGACCGCTGGACTCCGGCACAGGCCAAGGCGTGGTACGATCGCCAGCCCTGGCTGGTCGGCGCGAACTACGCGCCCGCCAGCGCGATCAACCAGCTGGAGATGTGGCAGGCGGACACCTGGAACCCTGCCGAGATCGATCGGGAGTTCGCCCTGGCCGAGGGGATCGGCATGAACACGATGCGCGTGTTCCTCCACGACCAGCTCTGGGCGCAGGATGCCGAGGGGTTCAAGCGGCGGATCGACGAGTTCCTGACGATCGCCGCGCGGCACAAGATCAAGCCGCTGTTCGTCCTGTTCGACAGCTGCTGGGACCCCAATCCGAAGCTCGGGCCGCAGCATCCGCCGATCCCCGGCGTCCACAATTCGGGCTGGGTGCAGGGTCCGGGCATGGCGGGGCTTCGCGACAAGAGCCGCTATCCGGCCTACAAGGCGTATGTCCAGGGCGTGATCGGCGCGTTCGCGCGCGACGAGCGCGTGCTCGGCTGGGACCTGTGGAACGAGCCCGACAACGGCGCGGACCAGTATAAGGGGCAGGAGGGCAAGGAGCCGCTGGTCCGTGCGCTGCTGGCGCAGGTGTTCGAATGGGCGCGCGACGCGAACCCGACGCAGCCCATCACCTCCGGCGTGTGGATCGGCGAGGACTGGACGCCGGGCGGCAAGGCGTCGCCGATGGAGCGGCTGCAGCTCGGCCAGTCGGACGTCATCACCTTCCACGACTATAACTGGCCGGAGACGTTCGAGCGGCGCATCCGCCAGCTCCTGCCGTACAACCGCCCGATCCTGTGTACCGAATACATGGCGCGCGGTAACGGGTCGACGTTCGACGGGTCGCTGCCGATCGGCAAGCGATACAACGTCGCGATGATGAACTGGGGCTTCGTCGATGGTAAGACGCAGACGCGATACCCGTGGGACAGCTGGCAAAAGCCCTATGTCCTGGCCGAGCCGACGATCTGGTTCCACGAGGTGTTCCGCGCCGACGGCAAGCCCTATCGCCAGGCCGAGGTCGATCTGATCCGGCGACTGACGGCCGCGCCGAAGGGTGTGGTGCCGCCGATGACGAGCGCGCGGGCGGACTGAACGACGCTCAGGGCGCAGGTGCGGGACCGCTGGAGGGCACCGGAAAGACCGGCTTGCCGTCGGCGGTCCAGCGGATCTCCTGGACGTGCGGGGCGCGGCGCGCGCCGCAGCCCTGATCGGCGGCGGCATTGGCGTGATAGATGATCCAGCTGCGCCCGCGCGCCGTGAAGAAGCCGTTGTGCCCGGGCGCCCAGACGTTCGTGGCGGGTGACTTGGCGAGGACGGGTCGCGGCGCCTTTCGCCAGCTATCTGGCTTCATCGGATCGCTGCCGCGCTTTGCGGTCAGCAGCCCCAGCGCATAGTCGTCCGACCAGCAGGCACTGCCGGAATAGGCCAGGTGCAGCGTGCCATCCGGGGCGGCGAGAAAGGCCGGGCCCTCCAGGATCTGACGGCCGCCCTGCCGCTCCCAGGGCTGGTCCGGACGCGCGATGATCGCTTCCGGCCCGGCCAGCGTCCAGGGGTTGGCCATGCGCGCGATCGCGATGACGCTGTCGGGACCGACATAGGGCGAATAGGCGAAGTATCGCCGGCCGTTCGCGACGAAAATGGTCCCGTCGATGCCGGCACGCTGTGTGTTGATGCGCCCGCGGTCGATCCACTGCCCCTTCAGCGGATCGGGCGAGCGGTTCTCCAGCACCCAGATGCCGCGGTGCGCATCGTCGTCGGCCGCCTTGTCGCTGGCGGTATAGTAGATGAACCAGCGGCCATCGATGCGATGCAGCTCGGGCGCCCAGATCGAGGCGCTGTTGGGCCCGCTCGCCGGCGCACGCCAAACCACCTGCTCTGGCGCGGCGGCCAGCCGGGCGAGGTCGCGCGTCGCCCGGATCGCCAGCCGATCGCCGCGCGTCGCCATGAAGTAGAAGGTGCCATTCGCCTCGACGACCCACGGATCCGCGCCGGACGGCAGGATCGGATTGACGAGCGTTCGCTCCTCGGCGCCCGCAACGGCCAAGGCCGCAAGGACAGACATGGCCGCTAGTTTCATCTCGATCCTCTCCGGCTTCCCGACTGCCCACAAGGGCCGGACATCGCCGACAAAAGCAAGCTTGCGGCGCCGTGGCCCGGCCTCCTACAACCCTGCGCATCCTCAAAGCCGAAGGGTTGCCGATGCGTCTGATGCCGTTGTTCCTTGCCGCCACGATGCTCGCCTCGCCGCTCGCCGCCCAGCAGGCGCAGCCGCCCGCGGGGGTCCAGACGCGGCAGGTGGGGACCGCGACGCTTCAGAACGTGCCCGAAATCCCCGACGACGTGCGCGCGGCGGTGCAGCGGTACCAGAACAGCCGGTCGGCGGAGTTCCAGGACTGGCTGCCCGACGGCACGATGCTCATCACCACGCGGTTCGGGAGCACCGCGCAGTTGCATCAGGTGGCGGCGGCGGGCGCGACGCGGCGGCAGCTGACCTATTATGACAGCCCGGTCGCCGGTGCGACCGCGCTGCCCGGCGCCGACCGCCGCTTCATCCTGACGCGCGATACGGACGGCGACGAGTGGTTCCAGCTCGCGGTCAAGGGGCTGACCGGGCCGGAGGCGCTGCTGACCGAGCCAGGGACGCGCAACGGGTCGCTGGTGCTGTCGAAGGACGGCAGCCTGGCGGTGTGGGCACGCGCGACCAAGGGCGCGGCGGGCTACACGATCCTGGCCGCCGATCCGAACCAGCCGGGCGCCCGGCGCGAGCTCTACAAGGCAGAGGGCGCGGTGGCCCCTGCTGACCTCAGTGAGGACAAGTCGAAGCTCGTTTTCCAGCGCTCGATCTCGAACCGGGAGAGCCAGCTTTTCCTCCTCGACCTGGCGAGCGGACAGGCGACGCGGATCGCGCCCAAGGCGCCCACCGCCCGCTACGAGGATCCGCGCTTCCTACCCGGAGGCAAGAGTCTGATCGCCATTTCGGATCGCGACAGCGACGTGCGCCGGCTGGTCGAGATCGACCTGGCGACCGGCGCGGAGCGGGTGCTGGCGCCCGGCCTCAAGTGGGACGTCGAAAGCTATGACCTCTCGGGCGACGGTCGGATCCTCGCCTATGCCGTCAACGAGGACGGGTTCAGCCGCGTCGTCGTGCAGGACCGCGTCACGCGCCGCGCGTTGCCGCAGCCCGAGCTGCCGAAGGGCGTCGTCACCGCGCTCAAGTTCGCGCCCGACGATCGCCGGATCGCGGTGGGGCTGACGAGCGCCACATCGGCGGGCGACGTCTGGAGCTTCGACGCGGTGGCGGGCGGACCGATCGCACGCTGGACGTTCAGCGAGCTTGGCGACCTCGATCCCGCAGCGCTTGCCGAGCCCGAACTGATCCGTTTCAAGTCGTTCGACGGTCTGTCGGTCCCCGCCTTCGTCTATCGCCCCAAGAACGTCGCCGCGGGCACGCGGACGCCCGTCATCATCGACATCCATGGCGGGCCGGAAGCGCAGACGCGGCCGATCTGGAATTACGGCGCGCAATACTTCGCCGATGTGCTGGGCGCGACGGTGATCCTGCCCAACGTCCGCGGTTCCGACGGATACGGCAAGCGCTACCTCAACCTCGACAATGCCGAGAAGCGCGAGGATTCGGTCAAGGACATCGGCGCGCTGCTCGACTGGATCAGGGCTCAGCCGAGCCTCGATGCGGGCAAGGTTGCGGTCTATGGCCAGTCCTATGGCGGCTATATGAGCCTGGCCGTCATGACGCATTACAGCGAGCGGCTGGTCGGCGGGGTCGAGCGATACGGGATCAGCGACTTCCGCACCTTCCTGGAGCGGACCGAGGCGTATCGCCGCGACAATCGCCGCGCCGAATATGGCGACGAGCGCGATCCCGCGATGGCCAAGGTGTTCGCGCGCATCGCGCCGATGGCGAACCTGCCCAGGATCACCAAGCCGATGCTGGTCATGCAGGGTGCGCAGGACCCGCGCGTGCCGCAGTTCGAAAGCGATCAGGTCGTCGCCAAGTTGCGCGGGCAGGGCGTCGATACCTGGTACGTCCTGTTCAGCGACGAGGGCCATGGTTTCCAGAAGAAGGAGAACAACGACCTTCGCCGCGAAGTCGAAACCGTCTTTTTGCGCAAGTTGTTCAACGGACAAGCGCCGCAGTAGGCATCCGTTAACCCTGTCCGCTTACCCCCGTGCAAGTTCGAGCATAGGGGGAGCGGCGGGTGCGCATTCTGATTGTCGACGACGAAGCGGGAATGCACGACAGCTATCGCCAGTGCCTGTCGGCCGGCGAGGGTGACGGCACGCTTCGCCAGATGGCGAGTGAGCTGTTCGGCACGCACGATGGCGCGGAGCCGGCGGCACCCGTCTTCGACCTGGTTCACGCGCATCAGGGACAGGAAGCGGTCGACCTGGTCGCCGCGGCGGGCGAGGATCGCTTCGCCGTCGCCTTCATCGACGTGCGGATGCCCCCCGGCATCGACGGACGCGAAACCGCGCGGCGCATCCGCGCGATCGATCCCGACATCAACCTCGTTATCGTGACAGGCTATTCCGACTACGCCCCGATCGAGATCGGGCGCGTCGCGGGATCGGTCGACAAGCTGTTCTTCATCGCCAAGCCGTTCGAGGTCGAGGAGATCGTCCAGACCGCGACCGCGCTGACCCAGCGCTGGCACGTCGACCGCGAGCTTGCCGAGACGCGCGCCGCGCTGGCGGAAAAGGTGCTGATCCTCGAGGAGCAGACGCACGAGCTGGCCGCCAACGAGATGAAGGCGCTGCACCTTGCCAACCACGATTCGCTGACGGACGCGCCCAACCGGCTCGCCTTCATCCGCTCGCTGTCGGGCTGGGTGCGCGCCGACGAGTGTTTCGCGATGGCGATGCTCGACCTCGACCGCTTCAAGCTGGTCAACGACACGTTCGGCCATCTGGCCGGCGACGAGCTGATCCGCCGCGTCTGCGACATCCTCCAGCAGCAGGTGCCCGATGGCGGCATGGTCGCGCGGCTGGGCGGCGACGAGTTCGCGATGCTCTATCCGACCGGCGGCATCGACGCCGCGGTGATGGAAGCGGAGCGGATGATCCACGCCTGTTCCGCCAATTTCCGCATCTTCGGCCATTCGGTGCAGGGCAGTGCCTCGGTCGGCCTGGTGGTGGTCGAGGCCGAGAGCCATGCCGATCCGATCGACGTCATGCGCCGCGCCGACCTGGCGCTCAACGACGCCAAGAAGAACGCCCGCGGCGGCGTGCGCGTGTTCGACGAGAGCATGGACGAATCGATTCGTTTCCGCCGTGCGATCGAAAGCGGCCTGTCGCGCGCGATCGAGCAGGGCGAGTTGCGGCTCGTCTATCAGCCGATCGTTTCCCGCGACACGCTGGAGGTCGTCGCGTTCGAGGCGCTGATGCGCTGGGAAAGCGCCGAATACGGCACGATCAGCCCGGCGATGTTCATCCCGATTGCCGAGGAATCGAACCTGATCCACGAGCTCGGCGACTGGGTGCTGGCCGAGGCGCTGACGATGCTGGAGAAGTGGCCGGGGCAGTATGTCTCGGTCAATTTCAGCCCGCGCCAGTTCCGCCGTCCCAATTTCGTCGGCCATATCGTCGAGCGGGTCGACAGAGCCGGCATTTCGCCCTCGCGCCTTCAGATCGAGATCACTGAGACGGCGATCTTCGACGACGCCGAACGCGCGGCAGAGACGCTGTATCGCCTCCGCCAGATGGGCTTCCGCATCGCTCTCGACGATTTCGGGACGGGCTATTCCAGCCTCTACAACATCCGCAAGTTCGCGCTCGATTGCCTGAAGATCGACAAGAGCTTCATCGACGGCATGGGTCGCGAGCGCGAGTCGGCGGCGATCGTCCATTCGATCGTGCATCTGGGCCGCGCGCTCGGCCTGGAGGTCGTGGCGGAGGGCGTCGAGACCGACGCCCAGGTGCAGGCGCTGCGCGTCGCGGGCGCCAGTCATTTGCAGGGATATCATCTGTCGCGGCCGGTCGAGGCGGCGCGGTCGCTGGAGATCGCGACCTCTCGCTTCTTCGGGGAGAGCGATCCCGTGGCGGAGACGCTGCCCGGAAGCGGAACCTACGGATAATGCTCGCGCGGGTCGCGCGTGGACGTTGGATCGGCGAATCGCTCGGGGCGCAGCTCGTCACCATCCTGACGGGCGTCGGCCTGCTCGGGTCGGTGGCGATCACGCTGCTGCTGGCGCTCATCATCACGCCGAGCTTCGACCGGTTGGAAGAGGAAGCCGCGATTGCGCAGCGCGGGCGGGTGGCGGCGACGCTGTCCGAACTAGGCGGGCGCACGATCGGCGCCGCCTGGGCCGCGGGCCCGGGGGACGCGCCCGGATCGCACGGTGTCGACGCGCTGATCGACACTGCCACCCACGCGACGATCTGGCGGAAGGGCGTGGCACCGCTGCCGCTGCCATCCCCGGCGATGACGACGCTGCGTTTCGTGGCGTGGGGCAACCGGGTCGCCATCGTCGCGCGCGGCGACCGGATGATCGCGGTCCGCATCCTGCCCGCGGCGACGATCGCGCGAGAGACGGGGCTGACCATCGGCTATGATCGACGGACCGGCGCGCTCCCCTCGCTGCAGCGGTCCGAAGGGCGGCTGGACGCCGCACTGCCACTGATCGACAGCGACGGGCGGGTTATGGGCCATCTGCGCTTGGGCGTTCCGCGCGACCTGTCGAACCTGGGGCAGCGGATGCTGTTGCTGGCGGTGGGCGGGTCGACCCTCCTGCTGCTGATCGTGCTGGCGGTGCTGCGGCGGTCGATCACCGCGCT
Organism: Sphingomonas sp. Y38-1Y; assembly: GCF_032391395.1. Classification (NCBI taxonomy): domain Bacteria; kingdom Pseudomonadati; phylum Pseudomonadota; class Alphaproteobacteria; order Sphingomonadales; family Sphingomonadaceae; genus Sphingomonas; species Sphingomonas sp. Y38-1Y. The sequence goes on along the minus strand of NZ_CP135916.1, from coordinate 2,532,532 downwards.
GGTGCTGCAGCCGCTCAGCCGGCTGGAGGCGCATATCCAGGCGGTGCGCGCGTCGGGGACGATGACACCGCTGCCAGGCGAACCGCGCGCGGACGAGATCGGCGGGGTGACGCGCAGCTTCAACGCGATGATCGGCCAGCTTGCCGATCTTCGCGAGCGGGTCGAGGCGCAATCCTATCGCCTGGGCCAGTCGGAAAGCGCGGCGGCGATGATCCACAATGTCCGCAACGCGCTGACGCCGATCAGCACGATCCTGTCGCAGGGGCTGGCACAGCCGGCGTCGGTCGATCGCGCGCTGGTCCGGCGGGCGCTGGCGGAGCTGGCGGGCGACGCGATCCCGGTCGCAAGGCGACGCAAGCTGTCCGCGTTCGTCGCCGCGGCGCTCGCAAGCGAGGATCAGGCGCGGGAGGAGCGGTTGGCGCGGCTGGAGGTCGGGCGCGACTCGATGCGGCATGCGCTGGCGATCATCGGGCGGCAGCAATCGGAGGCACAGGAACGGCCGCATCTGGCACCATGCGAGTTGACCGAACTGGTGACCCAGACCGCGGCAATCGCGCAATTTGCCGGCGAGATGCCGACCGCGGTCGAGCTGCCGACACAGGCGCATTGGGCGATCGCCAATCGCGTGGTGCTGAGCCAGATCATCGGCAACCTGCTGGTCAACGCGGTCGAGGCGATCGTCGCGGGCGGCCGCGAGGGGCGGATCACAGTCTCGATCGAGGATGGCGGCGAGCGGATCGTGATGACCATCGCCGATACGGGTGAGGGGTTCGATCGCGAAAGCGCGCGTCAGTTGTTCCAGCGCGGCTTTTCGACACGGTCGGACAAGGCGGGCGGGCTGGGGCTCCACTGGTGCGCCAACGCCGCCAACGCGATGGGCGGGACGCTGGCGCTGGAGAGCGACGGGCCGGGGCAGGGCGCGCGCGCGATCCTGACGCTGCCCGCCGCCCCGCGTCAGTCGGCCGCCGCTTGAGCCCCCGCATAGGCCTGGGTGCCGCGGTGAATGACGTGGTCGCTGTCGATGAGCTTGGCGACCGGGATCGAGGGGAGTGGCAGGATACGGTCGTAGAGCGGCGCGAAGTCGGTCTCGACGGTCACGCGCCGCAGTTCCTCGAAGCTTGGCACGACGAAGTAGTTCTGCTGGAAATCGTCGATGCGATATTCGGTGCGCATCACCCGCTCCAGGTCGAAGCCGATGCGGTGGGGGCTGGGATCGTCGAGCGCGAAGATGCTTTCGGCCGAGGATGAGACGATGCCCGCGCCAAAGATGCGCAGGCCGTCCTCTTCCTGCACCAGCCCGAACTCGACCGTGTACCAGTAGAGGCGCGCGAGCTGCGGCAGCGCGCCGAGCTCCAGCGCGCGAAGGCCACCACGGCCATAGGCGGCGAGATAGTCGGCGAACACCGGATCGGCGAGCATCGGCACATGACCGAACACGTCGTGGAAGACGTCGGGCTCCTGAAGGTAGTCGAGCTGGTCGCGTCGGCGGATGAAGTTGCCAGAGACGAAGCGGCGATTGGCCATGTGTTCGAAGAACACATCGTCGGGGACGAGGCCGGGCACGGCCACGACCTGCCACCCGGTGAGCTTCATCAGCCGTTCGGACAGATCCTCGAAATTGGGAATGCCGCTTTCGGACAGGCGCAGCGCCTCCAGCCCGCGAAGATAGGCGCTCGACGCGCGGCCGGGCAGCAGCTTTGCCTGCCGCTCGAACAGCGTGTCCCAGACGCCATGTTCTTCGGCGGTGAACGCGTCCCAGTTTTGTGAGATGGTCCAGTCGGCGGCGGCGCCCTCTGGCGGTGCGGCGTGGATGTGGGTTTCGGCGGTCATGAGGGAAATATAAGCGCATGCCGCGCAAACTGAACAGCTTGAAAGGAAAGCTCCTCGGCACGCTCGCCGGACTGCTGCTGCTCGTCGCCATCGTGGCGCAAAGCTATCTGGTCGCGGGCTGGGTCGGCGGTGCGATCGCGGCGCCGGGGGCGGAGGCGCGGGCGGTGGAGGGCATCGCCGTCTATGTCGAGGATAACGGCATCCACACGGGCATTGTGTTGCCGAAGGCGGTGCTGCCGGCCGACCTGCTGGCGCGGTTCGCGGGCGAGGACCTGGCCGATCCGCGCTATGCCCGGCATGGCTGGCTGGCGATCGGATGGGGCGACCGGGCCTTCTATCTGGGCACCCCGACCTGGAGTGACCTCAGCCTCTCGACCGTTGCGGCGGCGGCGGTGGGAAGCGACGCGACGGTGCTGCATGTCGAGCATGTGCCGCCGCCGCGTGGGGGTGCTTCGGTACGTCGGGTGCTGCTTCGGCCCGATCAGGTCGCGCGGCTGGTCGGCTTCGTCCGCGCGAGCGTGGGAGAGGGGACGGCGGTGCATGGCTATGGCGGCTGGGACGCGTTCTATCCGGCGCGAGGACATTACAGCGCGATCCGCACGTGCAACGCCTGGACGGGCGAGGCTCTGCGCGCGGCGGGGGTCAGGATGGGACGGTGGACGCCGTTTCCGGGCGGGGTGATGCGGTGGCTCTGACGCCGCCGCCTTGGCGCTATACGCTGACCGAGGTGCCGCGCGGTGCGGCCGGCGTCGCACGGCTGGCGGCGGCGTATCCCAGCTTGAGGCAGGCGCCGCGCGGGCGCGGGCAGCCGGTGATGCTGTTGCCGGGGCTGTTCAACTCCGACCGATCGAACGTGGCGCTATGGCGGTACCTCGCCTCGCTTGGCTATGCGGTCGAGGGCTGGGGGTTGGGGCGCAATCTGGGGCAGCGGGCGATCGGGCATGACGGCGCGCGGCTGTTCGCGCGGGTCGAGGCGATGGCGGTGCGGCATGGGGCGCCGGTGACGCTGGTGGGTGTCAGTCTGGGCGGGCTGATGGCGCGGATCGCGGCGCAGCGGATGCCCGATCTGGTGGCGCGGGTGGTGACGATCAGCTCGCCCTTTGCCGGCCCGCCCACCGCGACGCGGGTGTGGCGCGCCTATCAGGCGCTGTCGGGCGCGCGGGTCGAGGATCCGGCGGTGCGCGCGCTGGTCGAGGAAGCGGCGCGGCCGCTGCCGGTGCCGATCACCGCGATCTGGAGCGCGAGCGACGGCCTGGTCGGCGGCGCGATCTGCCGCGGCGAGGATTGCGACGCGGTCGAGGTGCGATCGAGCCACATCTGGGTGCAGTTCAACCCGGAGGTGTGGCGCGCGGTGGCGATGGCGTTGGCAAGCCGCGTTTAGCCCTCTCCCGCTTGCGGGAGAGGGTTGGGAGAGGGCCTTCTTCTTCTGCTACGCGAAGGGCATAGTCGAACGATGGCTTTGGTCCGCCGCCAGATCAGCCCGCATGCGGCCCGGCTACGCCGCGAGCGGACCGAGGCCGAGCATCGTTTCTGGCAAGCGGTGCGGAATCGCCAGGCCGACGGGTTCAAGTTTCGCTTCCAGCATACGCTGGCGCCGTATGTCGTCGACTTCGCGTGTCTCGAAGCAATGCTGGTCGTCGAGATTGATGGAGGGCAGCATGATCCTGAAGTGGATAGGCGCCGAACAGAGTTCCTAAAAGCGCGAGGCTTTCGCGTCATCCGCTTCTGGAACAACGATGTTCTTCAGAATCTTGAGGGCGTTATCGCGGTTTTGCGTGCGGAGCTTGCCAAGCCTGCGGACTGAAGAAGGAGGAAGACCCTCCCCAACCCCTCCCGCAAGCGAGAGGGGCTTTATGGGTGGGGCACGTTTGCGAGGGCGTCGATCGCGGCCTGGAGGATGTGCGCCGCCGCGAGCGAATCGACGCGTTCGGCGCGCTTGGCGCGGCTGAGATCCTGTTCGATCATCAGCCGCTCGACCGCGACGGTCGACCAGCGCTCGTCCCAGAGGAGGATCGGCAGGCCGAGATCGAGAAGGTTGCGCGCGAACGCCCGCGTGGACTGGGTGCGCGGGCTGTCGGTGCCGTCCATGTTGAGGGGGAGGCCGATGACGATGCCCTTGACCGACTGCCTCGCGACGAGCTCTACGAGCGCGGCCTTGTCTGCGGTGAACTTGGTTCTGCGGACGAGGGGGGCGGCGCTGGCGAAGCTCCAGCCTGCGTCGCAGAGTGCGGTGCCGATCGTCTTGGTGCCGACGTCGAGCCCGATCAGCCGCCCGCCATCCGGCAGCGCGTCGGCGAAATCGGCCGCAAGCGTCGCGATCAAGCGCCGAACGCCTGAAGGCGGCGGGCGGCGTCGGCGCGGACGTTGCCCCAGAACAGGCTGTAGTCGAACACGTGATAGTTGTTGCCCGGCAGCACGTAATTGCCGAGGTCCGGGCCGCTGCCGATCATCAGGAGACCGCGCCCCTCGCACCGTGCCGGCACGCGGCCCTTTTCAAGGGTCGCGCTGGTGAGGTCGGCGGACGGGAACAGCGTGCCGAGATTGGCGCTGGCGGGCGCGGCGTCGCCGGCGTTGCCGGTCAGCGGATTGGTGCAGACCATCGGCGTGCCCGCGCGGCGCGTGCCGTTGAAGCCCGTCGTCGCATCGAAGGTGTCGAGGATCAGCGACGGGTCGGCGGGCTCGGCGAAGCTCTGCCAGGAGAGGATGCAGCCTGCCTGATCGGCGGTGCGGCATTCCGGCAGGCCCATCTCCGGCAGGTCGGCGGTGCGCGAGACGGGCCAGCCGACGACATAGGCCGCGACGATCCGGCGGGCGAGCGGCTTGCCGGCGATGCGATCCTTGAGCAGGCGGGTGAGGTGAAGCGCGCCCTGGCTGTGGCCGGCGAGGATGATCGGGCGATCGCCCGCCTCCGCCACGAAGCGATCGAAGGCGGCGAGCACGTCGCCATAGGCGAGGTCGAGCGCCTTGTTCGCGGCATCGGCATTGGTGAGGAACGCGCCGAACGTCGCCTGGCGATAGCGCGGTGCCCAGATCGCCCCGACCTCGTTGAAGGCGGACGCCTGGCCACGAAGGAACAGCGCGGCGCGATTGTTCGCGTCGCGGTTGTCGAGCGGCGCGTTCCACTGCGCGCGATCGAGGTACGAGGTCGGGTGGATGAAGAACACCGCCGCGCGCGGGTTCGCACCCGGCTGCACGCCCGGCGGCGTCCAGAGCGCAGGATTGCCGGGCTTGTCGGGCCGCGCGATCCACATGTCGGCCTTGGCATAGGCATCGCTGGCGGTCGCGGGCAGCGCCTGGAACGCAGTCGTCGGCACCATCGTCTGGCGCAGTAGCTGCACGCCGAACAGGCGATAGGCAAAGGTGGCGGCGATGGCGAGCACGATCAGGACAGCAACCAGATAGAGGAATTTACGGGCCAGCTTGGGCCTCCATTGTGCAATGCAGCATGAACCGCCGAGCGGCAATTCCGATCCGATGCCGCTTGTTTGCGAAAGCTGCAACCGTGGCGGTGCTTGATGAGGGGCAACCCGGATGCTAGCCGCGCCTTCATGTCCGTCGACACAAACACCGTCAAACGCATCGCGGGGCTTGCCCGGATCGCGATCACCGATGCCGAGGCCGACCGCCTCGCACCCGAGCTCGGCAACATCTTGGGCTGGATCGAGCAATTGGGCGAGGTCGATACCAGCGGCGTCGCGCCAATGACCGCGGTCATCCCCAATACGCTGCGGCTGCGCGACGATGTCGTCACCGACGGCGGCGTTCGCGAAGCGGTGCTGGCAAACGCGCCGCAGGCGGAGCATGGCTTCTTCGCGGTGCCGAAGGTGATCGAATGACCGAGTTGACCGATCTGGGCGTCGCCGCCCTTCGCGACGGGTTTCGTGCGGGCGACTTCACCGCGCGCGAGGCGGCCGAGGCGTTCAACGCGGCGGTGGCGGGGGCCAAGGTGCTCAACGCGTTCATCGTCGACACCCCCGACCACGCGCTTGCCGCCGCCGATGCCGCCGACCGGGCGCGCGCCGCGGGCGAGACGGCCAAGCCGCTGGCGGGCGTGCCGATCGGCATGAAGGACTTGTTCGCGACGAAGGGCGTGCAGACCACCGCGGCCAGCCACATCCTCGAAGGGTTCACCCCCACCTACGAATCCACCGTCTCGCAGAAGCTGTGGGACGCGGGCGCGGGGATGCTGGGCAAGCTCAACCTCGACCAGTTCGCGATGGGATCGTCGAACGAGACGAGCGCGTTCGGCAACGTCATTTCTCCCTGGCGGCGCCGGGATGGCGGCAATGCCGCGCTGACTCCTGGCGGATCGTCGGGCGGCAGCGCGTCGGCGATCGCGGCGCGACTGTGCCCGGCGGCGACCGGCACCGACACCGGCGGCTCGATCCGCCAGCCGGCGGCGTTCGTTGGCATCTCGGGCATCAAGCCGACCTATGGCCGCTGCTCGCGCTGGGGCACGGTCGCTTTCGCCTCGTCGCTCGACCAGGCGGGGCCGATGGCGCGCGACGTGCGCGACTGTGCGATCATGCTGGAGGCGATGTCGGGCTTCGACGCGAAAGACGCGACTTCGCTCGACCTGCCCGTGCCGGCATGGGAAGCGGGGCTTTCGCCCGACATGAGCGGCAAGCGCGTCGGCATTCCCAAGGAGTATCGCGTCGACGGCATGCCCGCCGAGATCGAGGCGCTGTGGACGCAGGGCATCGAATGGATGCGCGATGCCGGCGCGGAGATCGTCGAGGTCTCGCTCCCGCACACCAAATACGCGCTGCCGGCCTATTACATCGTCGCGCCAGCCGAGGCGTCGTCCAACCTCGCGCGCTATGACGGCGTGCGGTACGGCCAGCGCGAACTGCCAGAGGGCGCCAACCTTCAGGACATGTACGCCGCAACCCGCGCGGCGGGCTTTGGCGACGAGGTCAAGCGGCGGATTCTAATCGGCACCTATGTGCTGTCGGCCGGTTTCTACGACGCTTATTACACGCAGGCTCAGAAGGTCCGTGCGCTGATCGCGCAGGATTTCGAGCGGGCCTGGGCGCAGTGCGACGTGCTCTTGACGCCGACCGCGCCGTCGGCGGCGTTCGCGCTCGGCGAGAAGCAGGCCGATCCGCTGGCGATGTACCTGAACGACGTGTTCACGGTGCCGGCGTCGCTGGCCGGGCTGCCCGCGATGAGCGTGCCGGGTGGGTCGGACGCGAGCGGGCTGCCGTTGGGCCTGCAGGTGATCGGCAGGCCGCTGGACGAGCAGGGTGTGCTGAACGCCGGGCTCGCGATCGAGCAGCGCGCGGGGTTCGTCGCTCGGGCCGACAAGTGGTGGTGATCTCGCGTCCGTTCGCTTCGAGCATCGTCGAGAAGCGGTCGGCAGTGGCAACGTGTCTCGACTTCGCTCGACACGAACGGATTTGGTGAAGATGGAATCGACCTACCGCATTCACGGCGCAACCGGCGACTGGGAAGTCGTGATCGGGCTGGAGGTCCATGCCCAGGTGACGTCGAACGCCAAGCTCTTCTCAGGCGCGGCGACGGCGTTCGGGGCGGAGCCCAACACGCAGGTCAGCCTGGTCGATGCGGCGATGCCGGGAATGCTGCCGGTGCCGAACCGCGAGTGCATTCGCCAGGCGGTGCGCACGGGCATGGCGATCGACGCCGAGATCAATCGCTGGTCGCGGTTCGACCGCAAGAATTACTTCTACGCCGACCTGCCGCAGGGATATCAGATCAGCCAGCTCTATCACCCGCTGGTGGGCGAGGGGCGGATCGAGATCGCGGTCGACGAGAAGAACCCCGACGCGGGCACGAAGGCGATCGGCGTCGAGCGCATCCATGTCGAGCAGGATGCCGGCAAGCTGATGCACGACCAGCACCCGACGCGCTCCTATGTCGACCTCAATCGGTCCGGCGTGGCGCTGATGGAGATCGTGTCGAAGCCCGACATGCGCTCGCCGGCTGAGGCGGGGGCGTATGTCCGCAAGCTGCGCACCATCCTGCGCTATGTCGGGTCGTGCGACGGCAATATGGAAGAAGGATCGATGCGCGCCGACGTCAATGTCAGCGTGCGCAAGCCGGGCGACGCGTTCGGCACCCGGACGGAGACGAAGAACGTCAACTCGGTGCGCTTCGTCATGGCGACGATCGAGTATGAGGCGCAGCGCCAGGTCGACGTGCTGGAAAGCGGCGGGCGCATCGTCCAGGAAACGCGGCTGTTCGACCCAGACAAGGGCGTCACCCGCTCGATGCGGTCGAAGGAAGATGCGCACGATTACCGCTATTTCCCCGATCCCGACCTGCTGCCGCTGGAGCTCGACGACGCGTTCCTCGAGGAATGCCGGGCGAGCCTGCCCGAGCTGCCCGACGCCAAGCGCGCGCGGTACGAGGGTGCGCTTGGGCTTTCGCCCTACAATGCGGCAGTGCTGACGGCCGAAGTCGAGACGGCTCAGTGGTTCGAAGCGCTTCTCGTAAAGCTCATGGTCTACCGCAAGACGATCGGGGCGTTCGTGCCCGAAATGGCGACGACGTGGACCGAAAATGTCCCCGACGATGTTCAGGCGGCGGCTAAGCAGGCAGCGAATTGGCTTATATCGGACCTTTTCGGCGCGCTGAACCGGCTGGGCAGGAGCATCGCCAACTCGCCGGTGTCGCCTGCCCAGAGTGCCGAATTGCTCGCGCTGATCGCCAACGGCACCATCTCGAACACGCTGGGCAAGCAGGTGTTCGAGATCATGCTGGAGACGGGCGAAGGTGCCGAGGCGATCGTTGAGGCGCGCGGCCTCAAGCAGACCAGCGACACCGGCGCGATCGAGGCCGAGATCGCCAAGGTGCTGGCGGCGAACGAGGACAAGGTCGCCGATTATCGCGGCGGCAAGGACAAGCTGTTCGGCTTCTTCGTCGGCCAGACGATGAAGGCGATGGCGGGCAAGGCCAACCCGGGCGTCGTCAACGAACTGCTGAAAAAGGCGCTGGACGGGTGAGACTGTGCTATGACGAGGCCAGCACCGTAAGCTTGTACCCCGGCGAAGGCCGGGGTCCAGTTGCGAGCCGCTGATGACAAGCGTTGGGCTACGCCGGTCTGGCTTTCCCAACTGGGCCCCGGCCTTCGCCGGGGTACAAGTAGCTTGAGGTTGAAAGCGTCACTTCGGACCTGATCCGGCGTCCCGCTTCTTCTCTCCAAATGCCAAGTCAGAAGAAGCGGGATCTCGGATCAAGTCCGGGATGACGATGGTTCACTGCGCCGTGTCGTCCTGGTTGCGGACCACGCCGCCGGCGCCGCCGGCGCTGTCGGGCGAGACGGTGGGTTCGAGTGGCGTCTCATCGTCTTCGCGAACATTCTCGATGTCGCGGCCGCCGCGGTCCTCGTTGACGGCGCGTTCGAGGTCGGTGGGCTCGCCGGTGGGCGGGCTGTCGGGATTGGCGTCGCGATCGCGATCGGTCATGGCAAAGGCTCCTTTCACACCATGAACGCGCCGGAGCGCGATAGGGTCGCGCGGCATTAAGCTTTTTGCGCCATGGTCGCGCGCGATGCGGGGCATGGCATTCCTTTTGGCGGTGGCGCTGGCCGGCTGTACGGCGACGCAGGACATGGCGGCGCCGGGCTACCGGCTGACCGGCCCGGTGGCGATCGTCGTGCCGCGCGGCGATGTCGAGCTTGGCCGGATCAGCATGGGCGGCGTCGCGCAGCACGATGCCGAGCGCACCGCGGCGGCGCGCGCGGCACTGTCGGCGGCGCTGGCGGCTTATCTCAGGGCGCAGGGCGATCGCGCGGTGCCGCTCCCCGAGCCGGTGCCTGCCGATTACGAGGCGCTGCACCGCACGGTCGCCACCGCGATCGCGCTCCATAAATATGGTGAGGTGCCGCTGCCGACCAAGAAGCGCCGTTTCGACTGGACGCTGGGACCGGGACTGCGGGGGGCGATCGGCGCGCAGGGCGATCACGCGCTGTTCCTGAGCGTGCGAAGCTACCGCTCGGACGATGCTCGCAAGGCGATGGCCGTGGCGGGCGCGGTCGGCTGCGTCGTCGGCCTGTGCCTGTTGCCGGGCGGCGGCGAGCACATCGCGTATGCCTCGCTCGTCGACCTGAAGAGCGGCAACGTCGTCTGGTTCAACGTCATGACCGGCGGCGTCGGCGATCCGGCGACCGCGGAAGGCGCGAAGGCGCTGGTCGAGCGGCTGCTGTCGACGATGCGGGGGCGGCGATGAAGGCGATCGCCGCCGCGCTGATGCTCGCACAGGCAATGCCCGCCGACGAGGCCGGCCTCAGGATGCAGACGGACGAGGCGGAGCGGACGTTGCGGACGTCGCCGTTCATCGTCGCCGATCCGGCACTCAACGAGTATGTCCGCGCGCTGACGTGTCGGCTGGCGGGACCGGACTGCGGCGCGATCCGCGTCTATGTCGTGCGCACGCCGTACCTCAACGCGTCGATGGCGCCGAACGGCGCGATGATCGTGTGGAGCGGGCTGTTCCTGCGCACCGCGAACGAGGCGGAGCTGGCGGCGGTGCTGGCGCACGAGATCGCGCACTATCGCGCGCGGCACTCGCTCCGGGCATTCCGCGACTATCGGCGGAAGTCCGATGGCTGGGCGCTGCTTGGCCTGCCGGTCGGGTTGCTGACCGGCAATCTCGGCTACTCGGCGGCGCAGGTCGGACTGGTCGCGTCGCTCTCGGCCTATTCGCGTGAGATGGAGCGGGAGGCGGACGCGGCGTCGATCGGGATGCTGCGGGGCGCCGGCTATGATCCGCGCGCAGCGTCGGCGATCTGGGCGGCGGTGCGGGCCGAGCGCCTCGCCGCGGCAACGGCGCGCGGGCGGCGACCGCGCGGGGACGGCGGGTTGTTCGCGAGCCATCCTGCCAGCGCCGAGCGTGAAGCGGTCCTGGCCGGGCTGGCGGGTAGCGGCGTCGGTTCGGATGGGGCGGCGAGTTACTCGCGCGCGCTCGGGCCGCATTGGCGCTGGCTGATCGAGGATCAGCTGCGGCTCAACGATCCGGGCGGCACGCGGTGGCTGCTCGACCGGATGGCGCGGAGTGGCGGCCCGGCCGATTGGATCGCCCTGGGCAAAGGTGAGATGGCGCGAGCGGCGGGTGATCTGGACGGTGCGGTGGCGGCCTATCGCGCGGCGCTGCCGCTGGCGGAGGCGAGCCGTGGCATGGGCCTGGCGCTGATCCGCAAGGGCGATCGGGCGGCCGGGCGCGCGGCGCTGTCGCGTTATCTGGCGGAGCGGCCCGATGCTGCCGACGCGGCGATGCTGCGCGCGATGGTCGCGCCATGAGGCGCGCGCTGGCGCTGGCGCTGATGCTGGCGGGGTGCTCGGACTATGTGCTCGTGCCGGCAGGGCGGCCGATCGCGGTGGCGCGGTCGGGGCTGACAGTCACGCCGGACCGCGCCTGGAACCGCAATGCGGGGCTGAGGCCGGGCAAGCGGGCGGAAAGCTGGACGCTGGACGGGCCGCTGCTCAACGACCTCACCTTCTATGGCGGGATCGAGGATGGCGAGCCGTTGTTCCGCGAAGTCGACAAGCGTGAGGCGCCCTTGCCGCGGTTCGCCGCGACCATGCTGGCGAGTGACATCGCGGAGCTGGTCGAGCGGAGCTATCGGGTGGCGACGGGGACGACGCTGTTCGAGATGAATGCGCTCGCGCCAGCGCGGCTCGCGGGGCGCGAGGGGTTCGTGATGCGCTATCGCTACACGCTGCCGGGCGACGAGGTTCGCCGGCGAGGCGAGGCGCGGGGGGCGGTGGTCGCGGGGCGGCTTTACCTTTTGACGTATGAGGCGCCGGCGATCCTGTATTTCGAGCGGGATCTGGCGGCGTTCCGGGCGGTGGCGGATGGGGCGCGGCTCACGCTCGACCGCACCAACTCCGTTCGTCCCGAGTAGCGGCTGAGTAGCCGGCGCAAGCCGGCGTATCGAAGTCGCTTATCGAGGGAGACCTTGTGCGACGGTACCTCGATATGAGCTTTCGATAAGCGCCCTGGCGGGCGCTACTCAGTCTCTACTCGGCACGAACGGGGAGGGGGCGGCGCACGTGCTTCGACAGGCTCAGCACGAACGGGTTTAGCGCACAATGCGAAGGCCAATAGCTCGGTTTGCTCGCCGAACATGATCCGTTTGTCCTGAGCTTGTCGAAGGACGTGCGCTGGACGCAGGCCTTGCCGCACCCATACATAAAGAAAGGGCCGGGAGATTGCTCTCCCGGCCCTGTCCTACATCGGTCGAACCGTGCTTAAGCGGCCGAGACCTCGGCGACATCGACCTTGATGCCCGGACCCATCGAGGAGCTGACCGCGATCTTGCGCAGATACTTGCCCTTGGCGCCCGACGGCTTGGCCTTGACCACCGCGTCGACCAGCGCATCGAAGTTCGCGCGAAGGTCCTCGGCGGCGAACGACGCCTTGCCGATGCCCGAATGGATGATGCCCGCCTTCTCGACGCGGTACTCGACCTGGCCGCCCTTGGCCGCCTCGACCGCCGCGGCGACGTTCATCGTCACGGTGCCGAGCTTGGGGTTGGGCATCAGGCCCTTGGGGCCCAGGATCTTACCCAGGCGACCGACGACACCCATCATGTCCGGGGTCGCGATGCAGCGATCGAAGTCGATCTTGCCGCCCTGAACGATCTCCATCAGGTCCTCGGCCCCGACGACGTCGGCGCCGGCTTCCCGCGCCTCATCGGCCTTCGCACCCTTGGCGAACACGCCGACGCGGACCGTCTTGCCGGTGCCCTTGGGCAGGGTGACGACGCCGCGGACCATCTGGTCGGCGTGGCGGGGGTCGACGCCGAGGTTCAGCGCGACCTCGATCGTCTCGTCGAACTTCGAGGTGGCGTGGGTGCGGGCGAGGCCGATCGCCTCGTCGATGCCGTACAGCTTCTCGCGGTCGACGGCGGTCGCGAGGGCCTTTGCCTTCTTGGTCAGCTTGGCCATCAGATCAGCCCTCCACCACTTCGAGGCCCATCGCGCGGGCCGAACCTTCGATGATCTTGGTCGCGGCGTCGATGTCGTTCGCGTTCAGATCCTTCATCTTCGCGGTCGCGATCTCCGACAGCGCCGAGCGCTTGATCGTTCCCGCCGACACCTTGCCCGGCTCCTTCGAGCCCGACTTCAGGCCCGCGGCCTTCTTGATGAGATAGGTCGCCGGCGGCGTCTTGGTCTCGAACGAGAAGGAACGGTCCGCATAGACGGTGATGACGGTGGGAAGCGGCGTGCCGACTTCCTGGTCGCCCGTCGAGGCGTTGAACGCCTTGCAGAATTCCATGATGTTGACGCCGCGCTGACCCAGCGCCGGGCCGATCGGCGGCGACGGGTTGGCCTTGCCGGCCGGCACCTGCAGCTTGATATAGCCGGTGATCTTCTTTGCCATGTCTCTCACTCTGTTCCCGCCGCGGCCGAGGCCGAGAGCGGATCAAGTTGAGCGGTCGAACGGCGCGGCCGGAACCGGCGCCTCCCGCAACTCCCTGCGATGTCTCGAAGGAAGCCGCGCGCCTAGCGCAAAGCGATCCCACTTGCAATGTAGGATTTCATGTGAACAGATGCGGAACATGGCACGATTGTTCACCGCCGAGCAGGCGGCACAGAACCGGCGGTTCCTGACCGAACTGGCCAAGGGCGGCAATGTCCGGCTGGCGGCGCGCGCCGTGGGCATCGCCGATGCCACGATGCACCGTCGGCGGCGAGAGCATCCGGTGTTCGCGACCAAGTGGGATGCGGCGCTGGTGGCGGCACAGGCGCGGCTGAACCGCCAGGGCCCGCACCGGCCGGAGGCGAAGCCGCCGAGCGGCCGCGCCGCCCGCGCCGCCCGCGAGCACCGGACGCAGGGCGGCGAGCCGGTCATCGTGTCCCTCGCCAACGGCAAACTGCAACTGCGCGCGTCGCAAGCCGGCAAGCTGACGCGCGCGGCCGAGCAGGCGTTCCTGCTGGCGCTGGCCGCGACGTGCAATGTCCGGCTGTCGGCGGCGGCGGCGGGCGCGGCGGAAGCCCCCTTCTATCGCCGCAGACGCTGCGACCCCGGCTTTGCCCGCGAATGGGAGGCGGCGGAGAAGGAGGGCTATGAACGGCTGGAGGCGGCGCTGATCGAGGGGTTTCAGCCATGGGACCATGAGCATGCCGAATGGTCGCATAACGAGCGGCCGGCGATGCCGGCGATGACGACCTATCAGGCGATGGCGCTGTTGTACCTGCACGACAAGCGCATCCGCGATCCCGAACCGCGTGCGATCAAATATGACAGCCTGGGCCGCTATAGCCGCCTCAACAAGCCCGCCGAAGTCCGCGCCGCGCAATATGTCGAGGATCGTGCGCGCCAGGCCGACGCGATCCTGCGGAGCCATGTCGAGTGGAAACTGGGCATGGCGCTCGACAAGATAGTGGGCCGGCCGGAGGGGGCGGGGCCGACGATCGCGCCGCTGGATCTGGTGGTCGAGTGGGAGAAGGCGGGGAAGCGGGGGTGAGTTACTCGGGAACCTCAAAAGCAATTCAAATTCGATGCGGTATGTTGCTTTTGTGCCGGTGTTTAAGCACTTGTAACAGCGAATTTTGCGGCGACTTAGGGGCAATGGGATGAGGCGTGAGGTATTGCAACGTGCTCTCGAGAGGATAGTTTTGGACCTCGAGGAAAGCGGGTTAGCGGCCAGCTTCGAAGAGGCGGTAGAAAACTACCAGCGTAACACCAAGTCAGAAACAAAAATTGATTTCGTCAGTATCTCTATCCTGGCAGACTATTTTCATCGCAGCGCTGAATATGGCGCAGCCGAAAAGACTATTTTGGCAATCATGGGATTGGAAAGCCTATCTAGCCCTTCAACCTGGCAGCCTCATTTGCAATCTTTTGATCCTAGTTTTGTCTTCAGTAATGTAGGCAAAATAAGGCAAACGATGACCTTTCTACCTAGGGTGTTAAGTCTTCTTGAGAGAGATTATGAAGACATAAAATCATCGGGGGGAGGGCGCAGTGACGGTCTGGAGCTGCAAACGGTTATTTTAACCGACGAAGGTGACGCGCTGTCTACTCCAGAGAGGGTTATCGAACTATTATCATCTATAAGTACCATTTACCAAGTTCTCGCGAAAATTGAGGGTGTTTCCGAGAACTCTATCGCCGTCGTAGGTCTTGATTCCGGCAGCGAAAAGTCTTTTGACTTTTTGGGCGTGGCTAAGCTTATGCTCGAACTTAGAGAAACGCTTCAATGGGTTTATAACACTATTTGGTTTCATAAGCATAATGTAACGATCAAAAACCTTCAGGTGACAGGCGAGACACTGGGGGTTATTCAAAAGATATCCAAAATGGAGGCTGATGGTCAGCTTGATGCGGAAAGTTCCGCACGGATGAAGCACGGAATTTTTGTTGGACTTGAAAGGTTTGCAAATACTGGAGCTTACATTCCTGAGATGAAAGTTCAGCAAGAAAGTCCTGCGTTAACCATGCGGCCGCAGCATAAGTTATTGACGTCCAACCCCGCAGCTATGGTCCGCGATGCGAAGGATGAGCCAAGCGAACCTGATGCTAATCCGATCCCACAAACAACAGATGTTGAGGGCCGTCAGGAGGGGGAGGACTCAACCTTGACGCGCCAGGACATTGAGAAGTTGTTAAAGCTGGTGGAAAAGGCGAACGCCGACGAAGAACGCGAAAGTAGGCCTCAGACGGCAAAGCCGCGCTCTCGTAGAAAGAAGGTTACTCCAAGATCAGAAGCCGAGTAGAGAATGTTTGACACCTAGCTTGATTGAAATAGGAACCTTATGGCCGGCGGCTTAATCGCGCTACTCGACGACATCGCCGCTATCGCCAAGCTGGCCGCCGCCTCGGTGGACGATGTCGGGGTGGCGGCGGCTCGGGCGGGGACCAAGGCGGCGGGCGTGGTCATCGACGATGCGGCGGTGACGCCGGGCTATGTCGTGGGGCTGGCGCCCGAGCGCGAGCTGCCGATCATCGCCAAGATCGGCGTGGGGTCGCTTCGCAACAAGCTCCTCATCCTGTTGCCTGCGGCGCTGATCCTGTCGGCGCTGCTCCCATGGGCGATCACGCCGATCCTGATGCTGGGCGGCGCCTTCCTCTCCTATGAGGGGGTCGAGAAGCTTCTCCACAAGTTCACCGGCGACGCGCATGCCGACGATGCGGCGGCGATCACCGATCCGGCCGAGCTGGAGGCGCGGCAGGTGTCGGGGGCGATCCGCACCGACCTGATCCTGTCGGCCGAGATCATGGCGATCGCGCTGGCCGAGCTGCCGCAGCAGAGCCTGTGGATGCAGGCGGTCGTGCTGGCGGTGGTGGGCGTGGGGATCACGATCGCCGTCTATGGCGCGGTCGCGATCATCGTGAAGATGGACGATATCGGCCTGGCGCTGGTCAAGTCGGGGCGCGCGGTGGGGCTGGGCCGCGGGCTGCTCAAGGCGATGCCGGTGCTGCTGAAAGTGCTCGCCTGGGTCGGGACGGCGGCGATGCTGTGGGTCGGCGGCGGGATCATCGTCCACGGGCTGGCGGGCTTCGGCATCGCGGGGCCGGAGCATGTCATCCACGGCGCGGCGGTCGCGGTCGGCGGCGAGGGCGGGTTCGTGAGCTGGCTGGTGACGGCGCTCGGCTCGGGCGTGGTCGGGATCGCGGTCGGGCTGGTCGTGGTGGGGCTGCTCAAGCTGGTGCCGCGCAAGGGGCATTGAGGGGAGGCTCCCGCGGCGGCGGGAGCGCGGCAAAGCGTCAGGCCGCGGCGCGCAGGGCCTCGGCGGCGCCCAGGAGCTCGCCCTGCGGCACGGTGTCGAAGCGGATCGGCACCTGGGCCAGCTGGCGGGCGAAGCGGTGCGTGCCCTGGAACGCGGCGGTGACGCGCGCGCGGGCGAACATCGGGCGGAGCGCCGCGCCCAGCCCGCCGCTGACGATCACGCCGTCCCACGCGCCATAGCTGAGGACGAGGTTGCCGAGATGCGCGGCGAAGGCGGCGGCGATCGCCTCGCACGCCGCCTCTGCCTGCGCATCGCGGATCGCGCCGGCGGTGACTGCTTCGGGCGTGGTGAAGCGGGGAGAAACGCCGGCGGCGCGCGCCAGGTGCGTATAGAGCGTGACGAGGCCGGAGGCGGAGACGAACTCCTCCGCGGTGACCGACAGCCGGCCGGGGAAGAGCGCGGCGACATGCTCGGCCAGCGCCTGGTCCGGGGGGGCGAAGGCGGCGTGCCCCGCCTCGGTCGCGAGCACGGTGACGCCGCGCACGGGATCGCGGCGCAGCACCGCGACGCCCAGGCCGGAGGTCGCGCCGGCGATGCAGTGGGTGGTGGCGAATTGGCCGCCGCCCTCTCGCGCGGCGAGCGCCCAGGCCTCCGCCTCGAAATCGTTGAGGATGATCGGCGGGTGGCCGAGCATCGCGTGCAGCCCGGAGCGCGACACGAACCAGCGCGTCCGCGTGACCGAGATCGAATCGCCGCGGACGAGGCCGGCGACCGCGATCGCCGAGCGGATCGCGCCGGGGGGCAGCTGCATCTCGCGCTGGAAGCCGGTGATCGCGCCGGCGATGCTGGGCGTCGCGGCGGCCTCGTGGAAGCGGATGCTGCCCGGCTCGATCCGGCCGGCGCCGTCGACCAATGCGAACCGCACGCCCTTGCGCCCGACATGCCCCACGATCGCACGCGTCGCCGCGGCGGTGTCTTCACGCATCCTCATCCCCTTTTGCCGGGGATGGTAGCGCTCACTCGTTAAGGATCAATGCCTAAGTCACTGGGGCCAAAGGCGTGGGGGAGAAGGTCGGAGAGGCGGTGGCGCTCGACCGCGTCGCCCTCCGCGCCTGCGCACAGCACGGTGAGGTCGCGGCGGCCCATCCCGGCGGCCTCGTTCAGCACCTGGCGGCAACGGCCGCAGGGTCGGACGGGATCGGTGCCGGTCGCGCGGCCGTCGCGGTCCATGCCGCCGATCACCGCGACGGCGACGATGTCCCTGAGGCGCCCGGCCGCGCTGGCGGTCGCGACCGCCACGGTCTCCGCACAGAGCGACAGGCCGTAGCTCGCATTCTCGACATTGGCGCCGGTCACGACCGTGCCATCGGTCAGGAGCAGCGCGGCGCCGACGCGGAAGCGCGAATAGGGGGCGTGGGCGTTGACGGCGGCGGCGCGGGCGGCGGCGATCAGTGCGGCTTCGTCGATCATGCTCACCGTGCCACCACGTCCCAGCCCACCGGCGCCTCGAACCCCTCGACCCGCCTTGCCGCGTTCGCCTGCCACATCCGCCAGGGACGTGCCAGATAGTCGGGCGCGAACCAGTTGCCCGTCGCCCAGAAGGTGCGGGCGACGCCGTCGCTCAGCCGGTACTGCTTCTCGAAATCGGGGGCGACCCGGATGAGCACGCGCTCGCCGGTGTGCCGCTCCACCCGTTCGAGGAAGATCGCGACCTCGCGCAGCAGCACGTCACGCGCGGGGCGGTCCGTGCAGTCGGGGGCGAAGTCGAACGCGACGACCGCTGGCAGCGCGTCGGGCATGCGCGGCACGACCGCGTTGAAGTGATCGGCCTGATCGGCGGCCAGGCGGCAGAGACTGTAGCCGTGCATCGCCCCGCGGCGGATGCCCGTTTCCGCCAGCGCCGCCCAATGCCCCTCGAACGACGGATCGCGTCCCTTGTCGCCCGTCGTCGCCAGCGCATAGGCGAAGTCGACGCCCTGCGCCTTGGCCGTGCCCCAGTCGACCGCACGGGTCGCCGCGCTGACGTCGACGCCCTGGATCGGGAAATCCTCGGCCGATGGCGCCCATTGCGCCGCGAACCGCCAGCCCACGAGCGCGAGCAGGCCAAGAACGATGACGGCGCCGACCCAGCGCCCCAAACCCCACATGAAAGCTCCCGATTATCCCTTGATGTGCAGCACGCAGATGAGCGTGAACAACCGCCGCGCGGTGTCGAAATCGATCTCGATCTTGCCGTCCAGCCGCTCGCGAAGGAGTTCGGCGGCCTCGTTGTGGATGCCGCGGCGCGCCATGTCGACGGTCTCGATCTGGGCGGCAGTCGCGCTGCGGATCGCCTGGTAATAGCTGTCGCAGATCGCGAAATAGTCCTTGATCGGCCGGCGAAAGCGACCGAGCGCGAGCACCAATGTCTCGAGCGGCGTCCCGTCCTCCCGCGCCAGTGCCAGCGCGAGGCGCCCTTCCTCAACGCTGAGCGCCAGCTTGTACGGGCCGGCATAGCCGTCGGCATGATCGCGCAAGGGACGGAAATGATTGCCTTCGAGCAGGTCGAAGATGGCGATCCGCCGTTCCTGCTCGATATCGGCCGACCGCCACAGGATCGTGCGTTCGTCCAGCGTCACGTCGATGATGCGCGTGTCGGCCATGCTCGCCCGCTTGCCGCGTTCGGCCCGCGATTACAACGGCTCCCGTTTTCCACAGGGGCGGGCGGTTGCGTGCGCCCGTCCGATCCGGGATGAGGCGGAATGGCCACCCAACTGATTCCTGCCGCGCCCGCCGCGCCCATCCGCCTGCCCCAGAATGTCGAGGCCGAGGCGGCGCTGCTCGGCGCGATGATGATCGACAACCGGCTGGCCGACGACATCGTCGACATGCTGAAGCCCGATCATTTCCACGAGCCGGTCCATGCGCGCATCTTCGGCGCGATCACCAAGCTGCGCGGCGAGGATCTGCTCGCCAACCCGCTGACGCTGAAGCCGATGTTCGAGACCGACACAGGCATGGCGGCGCTGGGCGGGCCGGCGTATCTGGCGCAGCTGACGGGATCGGGCGCGGGCCTGATCGGTGCGCGCCAGTTCGCGCGGCAGATCTATGACCTCGCCCAGCTTCGCACGCTGATCGAGGTGGGCCGCGAGCTGGTCGACAAGGCGATGGATACGTCGGAGAAGATCGATCCGTCGGCCCAGATCGAGGCGGCGGAAGAGGCGCTGTTCGCGGTCGCCGCTGGCGGCACCACCACCAAGTCGATCAAGTCCTTCGCGCAGGCGGCGACCGCCGCAGTCGACATGGCGGCCAAGGCGCTGAACGCGGGCGGCGGCCTGTCGGGATCGACCACCGGGTTCGAGAGCATCAACCAGCGGATCGGCGGCCTTCACCATTCCGACCTCATCATCCTCGCCGGCCGTCCCGGCATGGGCAAGACGTCGCTGGCCACCAACATCGCGTTCAACACCGCGCGCCGGTGGAACGACGACATGGCGCTGGGCCTGAGCCCCAAGGAATCGATCGGCGGCAAGGTCGCGTTCTTCAGCCTGGAAATGTCGGCCGACCAGCTGGCCACGCGTATCCTGGCCGAACAGTCGCGCATCTCTTCCGAAGCGCTGCGCATGGGCCGGATCAGCAAGCAGGAGTTCCGCCAGTTGGCCGACGCGGCCACCGACCTTCAGAACCTGCCGCTCTATATCGACGATACCGCGGGCATCTCGATCAGCGCGCTGCACACGCGCGTGCGGCGGTTGAAGCGGACGCTGGGCGACGACCTCAAGTTCATCGTCGTCGACTATCTCCAGCTCCTGTCGGGATCGGGCGCGCGGTCGAGCGACAATCGCGTGCAGGAAATCTCCGAGATCAGCCGCGGGTTGAAGACGTTGGCCAAGGACATGGACGTGGCGGTGATGGCGCTGTCGCAGCTCAGCCGACAGGTCGAAAGCCGCGAGGACAAACGGCCGCAGCTGTCCGACCTTCGCGAATCCGGCTCGATCGAGCAGGACGCCGACATGGTCTGGTTCGTGTACCGCGAGGACTATTACGTCGCCGCCAAGGAGCCGAAGCGGCCCGTCGAGGGCGATGATTCCAAGGTGTTCGAGGACCACCAGAAGTGGCACCAGGACATGGAGCGCGTGTTCGGCCTGGCCGAGCTCATCATCGCCAAGCAGCGTCACGGTGCCACGGGCAAGGTGACGCTGAAGTTCGAGCCGGAGATCACGCGGTTCAGCGATTATGCGGGGCCGCAATATTCGGGGCCGCTGGAGTAGGGGCTTCTTTCTCGTCATCCCGGACCTGATCCGGGATTACGCTTCTCTCGCCAGCCCGCGGGCAAGAAGCGGGACCCCGGATCAAGTCCGGGGTGACGGAGTGGTGGCGTTTCTCTCGGTCGTACCCCGGCGAAGGCCGGGGTCCAGGTGGGGGACTTGGCCGGTAGGACGCTGCGTGTCCTCACAGCAGCCTTCCCAACTGGACCCTGGCCTTCGCCGGGGTACGAGCTACGGCGTCCGTGCTCCCGCGAAGGCGGAAGCCTACGGCGGCGGGCGACGGCGTTGGTGGCTCTGGGCTCCCGCCTTCGCGGGAGCACGGCATTTGACTGGCTTCGTACCGATCAAGGTCCAGTGCCATCTCTAACGTCGTCTTCACCATTGCGGCGGTAACGGCAACGCATGGTTAAGCGCTTCTGCCCGCCCCGGCCGCCGATCGCGGTGGTTCAATCCCTGGCCGTGATCGGCGGTGCCGCGACATTGTGGCTGGCGCCGCCGGCGGAGGGCGCGATGCTGCTGGTGCCGGCACCGGGCGCGAGCGTCGCCGCGCTCAATGCCGCGACGGGGGCGGGCGCGCGGTTGCTGGGGGCAGGCCGGTTGCCCGGAAGCCTGGTGGTGACCGGCCGGCGCGAGGCGATCGCGGGGGCGGTGCTGGCGGCCGACGCGTTGGTCGTGGCCGCGCGCCCGGTCCTTTGCGGCAAGCTGGAGCGACGCGCATGATCGCCGCCGCCAACGATCCGTGCAGCGTGTCGGCGCTTCGCCGACGCGGGCTCTTGATGATCGCGATGCTCGGCTGGGCGAGCGTCCTGGCGGTGACGCTGGTCGCGTTCATCGCGGGACAGCCGGCGCTGACGGTGTTCGCGGTCGGCGCGCTCGTCAACCTGCTGCCGAGCTGGGCGGCGGCGACCGGGCGCCACGATGGGCAGGCGCGGCTGCTGGCGGGAACGCTCGCGGCGGCGATGCCCGCGCTCCTCGTCTATGCGCTGGCCGGCCATGAGTGGCAGATGGACGCGCACATGTATTTCTTCGTGGCGCTCGCGCTGCTGACGGTGCTGTGCGACTGGCGGCCGATCGCGCTGGCGTCGGGGCTGATCGCGCTCCATCACCTGGCGCTCGAATGGATCGCGCCCGATTTCGTGTTCGCGGGCGAGGGCAATCTGGGCCGCGTGCTGTTCCACGCTGCGGCGGTCATCATGCAGTTCGCGGTGCTCGCCTATATCACCACGCGGCTGGCCAAGCTGGTCGACGATCAGGATCGCGCCGTCGCCGACAGCGGCCGGCTCGCCGCCGCAGCCGAGGCGGAGCGGGCGCGGGCGGAAGCGGCGCTCAAGCTCGCACGCGCCGCCGAGGCGCAGGCCGAACGCGCGCGGGCGGAGCGCCGCGAGGTCGAGCAGCGCCATGCCGCCGAGCGCCGCGACGAACTCCTCGCCTTCGCCGCCGATTTCGAGCGGTCGGTGGCGGGGATCGCGGTCGCGATCGAGGGGGCGGCGAGCGGCCTCGATTCATCGGCCGCGTACCTCGACACGATGTTCGGGGCGGCAGGGCGCGAGGCGGGCGAGGTCGCGGCGAACGCGGTCGACGCGACGGGTCAGATCCGGCGCGTGGCGGGGGCGATCGCGACGCTCGGCCATTCGATCGGATCGATCGCGGCGGCGGCCGAGCAGCAGCGCGAACTGACCGAGGTGGGGCGCTCCAAGAGCGAGCAGAGCAGCGCGACGATCGCGGCGCTCACAGACTGCGCGCAGGAGATCGGCGGCTTCATCGACCAGATCCGCGCGATCGCGGCCAAGACCAACTTGCTGGCGCTCAATGCGACGATCGAGGCGGCGCGGGCGGGTGACGCCGGGCGCGGCTTTGCCGTGGTCGCGGGCGAGGTGAAGGGCCTGGCGGCCGAGACCGAGCGCGCGAGCGGGCGGATCGTCGACATCCTCAACGACGTGCGCCGGACGGCGGTCGCCTCCGGCAGCGATGCCGAACTGATGTGCGAGGCGGTGCTGGAGGTGTCGGACGCCGCGCACGGGATCGCGGCGGAGGCGGCGGACCAGCGCAGGCTCGCCACCGCGATCGAGGACAGCGTGGCGCGGGCGGCGAGCAACGCCGACCTGATCGAGCAGCGGATCGAGGCGCTGGCGGAGCGGGTGGCGACGGCGGGATCGCTGGCCGCGGACCTGCGGGGATCGACGCGGGCCTTGTCGCGCAACGCGCACGAACTGCGCGGGTCGGCGGATCGGTTCGTGCGCCACCTGCGCGAGGTGCCGCTGGAGGCGGCGGCTTAGCCGGCGCGATCCCGATTACTCGTCACCCCGGACATGTTCCGGGGTCCACCTGTCCGCCAACCAAGCCGCTGCTGAGTACGCGGAACGGTGGACCCCGGAACAAGTCCGGGGTGACGGTTGAGGGTGGGCTTTCTTGCGGTGACGGAGAAGAAGTGGGATCCCGGATCAGGTCCGGGATGACGGAACTTCAGAAGCTCGGCTGGTCGGGGTCGCCGTCGTTCGGGTCGACGTGGATGCCGCATTCGGTCTTGTCCCAGCCCTTCCAGCGCCCCGAGCGCGGGTCTTCGCCGGGCGCGACGCGGCTGGTGCAGGGGGCGCAGCCGATCGAGGGATAGCCCTGGGCCACCAGCGGGTGCGCGGGGAGGTCGTGCCGGGCAAAATACGCCTCCAGATCCTCGCGCGTCCAGGTGATGAGCGGGTTGATCTTGAGGCGATCCCCGTCGAGCTCAAACCGCGGCAGGTTGGCGCGGGTCGCCGCCTGAAACGCCTTGCGGCCGGTGATGCTCGCGTCGAAGCCGACCATCGCCTTGTCGAGCGGCGCGACCTTTCGGATCTCGCAGCAGCCATCGGGGTCGTAGGACCAGCGAAGGCCGGTGCCGTCGCGCTTTTCCAGCATCTCGGCATCGGGCGTCAGGATGCGCAGGTCAGTGAGGCCGAGCCGTGCGACGAGGTCGTCGCGATAGGCCAGCGTCTCGGCGAAATGCTTGCCGGTGTCGAGGAACAGGACCGGCGTCGAGCGGTCGGCCTGTGCGACGAGGTGCAGCAGCACCGCCGATTCCGCGCCGAAGGAGGAGACGACGGCGACGTCGCCGACCATCTGCTCGCCCAGCACGACGCGCAGCATCTCGGCGGTGTCGCGGCCGCGGAACAGGTTGTTGAGCCGCAGCGCATCGGCGGCGGTGAAGCGCGGGGCCACGTCGATACGGTCGATGCGGCGAAGGGCGGCGTCAGCCATGGCGGAGCCTCCAGACGGGCGTGCGGCGGTCGGCCGCGCCCTGATAGACATGTTCGTGGCGATCGAGCGCGCGGGCGAGCGCGCTCTCGTCGACGGGCTTGGCCGGCGCGAAGCTGTCGAAGCCGCAGCGACGCATCAGCGGGATTTGGTCGACCAGCACGTCGCCCTCGGCGCGAAGCTCGCCGGTATAGCCCGCCTCGCGCAGGATCGACGCGGCGGAATAGCCGCGCCCGTCACGAAACGCGGGAAAGCTCACCTCGACCAGCGCCAGGCGGTCGAGATGCGGGAGCAGCACGCGCGCATCCTCGCCCGCCTCGATGCGGACGGCGGTGGCGTTGGACTGGCCGAGGAAGGCGTCGAGCGTCACCGCCGGCTCGTCATGCGCGGGCTCGTCGCGGAAGCGGAGGGGGGAGCCCGTCATGCCGCGCTCTCCGGCAGCTTGACGATCGCCTTGATCTCGAACCGGAACCCCGCGAGCCAGGTCGAGCCCGGCGCGGTCAGCGCGGGGCGGGGGCCGTCACCGAAGCGCGCGGCGACCTGTTCGAGGACGAACGGGATCGCCGCGTCGGGATCGATCATGAACAAAGTAATGTCGACCACGTCGTCGAAGCTCGCGCCCGCCGCCTCCAGGATGGCGGCGAGATTGTCGAAGGCGAGCGTGACTTCCTCGCCCAGATCCTCGGGCGGGGTGCCGTCGGCGCGCGCGCCGACCTGGCCTGACGCGAACAGGAAACCGTTTGCGCGGACCGCGGGCGAATAGCCGTGCTCACGATAGAGCGCGTGCGGGTTGGCGGGCCAGACGGTGTCACGACCGGACATAGATGACCTCCTTGAACGGCTCCATGCCGATCCGGCGATAGGTGTCGACGAAGCGCTCGCCGGGTTCCCGGCGCGCCTTGTAGAGGTCGGTCACGCGCTCGATCGCGTCGACAACGCCGTCCTCGTCGAAGCCGGGGCCGGTGATGCGGCCCAGGCTGACGTCCTCCGCGCCCGATCCGCCGAGGAGGAGCTGGTAGTTCTCCGTTCCCTTACGGTCGACGCCCAGGATGCCGATGTGGCCAGCATGGTGGTGGCCGCACGCGTTGATGCAGCCCGAGATCTTGAGCTTGAGCTCGCCCAGGTCGCGCTGGCGCTGTGGATCGGCGAAGCGGCTCGAGATCTTCTGCGCCAGCGGGATCGAACGCGCGTTGGCGAGGCTGCAATAATCGAGGCCGGGGCAGGCGATGATGTCGCCGATCAGGTCGAGGTTCGCCTCGCCCAGCCCGGCCGCGTCCAGCGCCTGCCAAAGCGTGTAGAGATCGGCCTTGCGGACGTGCGGCAGGACGAGGTTCTGCGCGTGGGTGACGCGAAGCTCATCGAAACTGTAGCGCTCGGCCAAGTCGGCGATCAGGTCCATCTGCTCGGCAGTGGCGTCGCCGGGGATGCCGCCCGCGGGCTTCAGGCTGATCGTCGCGATCGCATAGCCCGGCGCCTTGTGCGCGGCGACGTTCTGGTCGAGCCACAAAGCGAAGTCGGGATCGCTGCGATCGACGGCGTCGGGCGCATCCGCCTGGAACGGCGGATCGGCGAAGAAGGCGGCGATGCGGTCGAACTCAGCCTTTGGCGGGTCGAGGCCGAGCTCTTTGACCGCAACGAACTCCTCCTCGACCTGGCGGCGATATTCGTCGACGCCGATCTCGTGCAGCAGGATCTTGATCCGCGCCTTGTAGATGTTGTCGCGCCGGCCGTAACGATTGTAGACGCGCAGGCACGCCTCGAGATAGCTCAGCAGGTCGTCGATGGCGACGAACTCGCGCACTTCGTGGGCGATCATCGGCGTGCGACCCATGCCGCCGCCGACGAAGATGCGCGCACCCTGCTCGCTATCCTTCGACACGATCTCGATGCCGATGTCGTGGAGGCGCATCGCCGCGCGATCCTCGGGCGCGGCGATGACAGCGATCTTGAACTTGCGCGGCAGGTAGCTGAATTCGGGGTGGAAGGTGCTCCATTGGCGAAGCAGCTCGGCCCAGGGGCGCGGGTCGGTGATCTCGTCCGCGGCGGCGCCGGCATATTGGTCGGAACTGATATTGCGGATGCAATTGCCGCTGGTCTGGATGGCGTGCATCTCGACCTTGGCGAGCTCGGCGAGGATCTCCGGCGCGTCCTTCAGCTGGATCCAGTTGTACTGGAGGTTCTGGCGCGTGGTGAAATGGCCATAGCCGCGGTCGTAGCGACGCGCGATGTCGGCGAGCACGCGAAGCTGCGCGGCATTGAGCGTGCCATAGGGGATGGCGACGCGCAGCATATAGGCGTGAAGCTGAAGATAGAGGCCGTTCATCAGCCTGAGCGGCTTGAACTGATCCTCGCTCAGCGCGCCCGACAGGCGGCGCTCGACCTGGTCGCGGAACTCCGCGACGCGGGCGTCGACGATGGCCTGGTCATATTGGTCGTAGCGGTACATTAAATCAGCTCCAGCGCCGTTCGGTCCGAGCGCAGTCGAGGACGACTGCCGAGCGTAGCGAGGCACCTCGCTGCGCTCGGCGATGTGTCTCGACTTCGCTCGACACGAACGGAAAGGTCATATCACCCAGCTTCCCGCGCCCGGATCGGCGGGCTTGAGCGTCAGGTCGGTACGCACGGTGGGACCGAGCGCGCGGATGCGGTCCTTGATGTGCGCGGGGCGGGGTCCTGCGGGCGTGGCGGTCGCGTCGATGACGTAGGGGACGTTGACGCGGCGCGTCGCCTCCTCCTCGCGACCGATGCGCTCGCCGGCTTCGCCGACGTCGGCCGCGTCCTCGACATGGCGCGACCAGTCGCTGCCCGTCCACCAGACGACGTCGCCGGTGACGAGGTCGTTGCCGGTCAGGATCTTCATGCCGCCATTCCTTCTGCGACGCGCGCCCAGCGCGCCAGCTTGTCCTCGGCATCCGAGAGTTCGACGACCTCGCCGACGACGATGATCGCGGGGCTCTCGACGCGCTCGCGCTCCACCATCGCGCCGAGGTCCGCGAGCAGCGTCTTGAGCGCGCGGTGGCCGGGCTGCGTGCCCTTTTCGAGCACGGCGACGGGCATGTCGGGGGCGACGCCGTCCATCATCAGCTTTTCGGCGATGGCGGCGGCGGTGGCGACGCCCATGTAGATGACGAGCGTGCGGCCGCGGCCGGCAAGGCCCGACCAGTCCTGTTCGGACAGCCCCTTGCACTGGCCCGCGACGAAACTGACCGCGCTCGAATGATCGCGGTGGGTGAGCGGCAGCATCGCTTCGGCCGCGCAGCCGAGCGCCGCGGAGACGCCGGGGATCACCTCGACCGCGAGGCCGGCGGCGCGGACCGCCTCGACCTCTTCGCCGCCGCGGCCGAAGATGAAGGGGTCGCCGCCCTTCAGCCGCACGACGATGGAGCCGGCCTTCACATGCGCGACGATCAGGGCGTTGATCCCCTCCTGCGGCACGGTGTGGCGAGCGCGCTTCTTGGCGACCGAGATGCGCTGCGCGGTCGCGGGAGCGAGATCGAGGACGCGCGGGTCGATCAGCCCGTCATGGACGATCACGTCGGCGATCCTGAGCGCCTCGACCGCGCGGACGGTCAGGAGGCCGGGATCGCCGGGGCCGGCACCGACGAGGATGACGCGCCCGCGCGCATCGGGATCGAGAAGGCTTGCCATGGCCGCCGATGTGGGCCGGGGGCGGCCGGGTCACAACCGACGGATGCTTGGGTGCGGGGTAGTGGAGCTTTTGCGGTGGTAGGCGCGGTCCCTGCCGTTCGCCCCGGGTTCAGACAAGGCCGGCGCGAAGCGAGTTGAGGCATCTTCCGTCTGCCGTCCGGGCGGCACCAATCATCGAAGATCGGGCAACAACCGGGTCGAGCG
Organism: Sphingomonas sp. Y38-1Y; assembly: GCF_032391395.1. Lineage (NCBI taxonomy): Bacteria > Pseudomonadati > Pseudomonadota > Alphaproteobacteria > Sphingomonadales > Sphingomonadaceae > Sphingomonas > Sphingomonas sp. Y38-1Y. The sequence continues at coordinate 2,504,736 of NZ_CP135916.1, read as the reverse complement.
ATAGTAGAACGCGGCAGCAATGACGACAAAGGACACCGTCCATGGCCCAGATCAACGGTACCAGCGGCAATGATCGCCGCGAAGGTACGCTCGGCAACGACGTCATCAACCTGTTTCGCGGCGACGATTTGGCGTTCGGGCGCGCGGGCAACGACATCATCTATGGCAACGAGGGCAATGACGACCTGCACGGGCAGGACGGCAACGATCGACTGGTCGGCGGGGTCGGACAGGACGAGCTGTATGGCGGCAAGGGCAACGATGTGCTGATCGGCGGGCCGGGGGCCGACTACCTTACCGGCGGCGAGGGCGCCGATCGCTTCGTCTATCAGGAGATCCCCAAGGACGCATATGGCGCGGTCGAGAACATCCTCGACTTCTCCTATGCGGAGGGTGACCGGATCGACCTTTCGGCGATCGACGCGCGGCCCGACATTGCCGGCGACCAGGCGTTTCGCTTCGTCCAGGGCAACGCGTTCACCGGCGGGCGCGGCGAGGTTCTGACGCTGTATCTCGATATCGGTGACGGGCGGAAGGTGAAGTCGGTCGAGATTGACATGGATGGCGACCGGTATGCCGACATGACGATCGGCGTTCCCGGTGGCGGCGACATGCCTCCGGGCGCCCTGATCCTCTAGCCCTCCCGCAACCCCACGCCGATCGAGGCGCGGGCAGACTCCGCCTCGCTGGAGACCACCGGGAAGGCGCAGTAATCGGCGGCGTAATAGGCGCTGGGGCGGTGGTTGCCGGACCAGCCGACGCCGCCGAACGGCGCCGACGAACTGGCGCCGTTGGTCGGCTTGTTCCAGTTGACGATGCCCGCGCGGATGCCTGCCCAGAACTGGTCGTAGAGGCGCGGGTCCTGACTGACGAGGCTGGCGGACAGGCCGTAGCGGGTGGCGTTCGCCTCGGCGAGCGCGCCTTCGAAGGTGTCGGCGCGGATCACCTGGAGCACGGGACCGAACAGCTCGACATCGGGCTTCTCGCGCGCGTCGGTCATGTCGACGATGCCGGGGGTGAGGAAGGGGCGACCGTCGACCGGGCGCTCCATGTAGCGGATCGGGCGGCCGCCCTGGCTCATCAGCGCGAGGAAGCTTTCCGTCAGCATGTCGGCGGTGTCGTTGTCGATCACCGGCCCCATGAACGGGGCCGGGTCGGCGTGCGGCTCACCGAGGATGAGGCGGCCGGCGAGCTTGGTCACTTCGTCGACCAGCGGCTCGAACAGGCGGGCCTCGACGATCAGGCGGCGCGCGGCGGTGCAGCGCTGGCCGGCGCTGGTGAAGGCCGATTGCACGACGAGGACTGCCGCCGAATAGAGGTCGGGCGCACCCCAAACGACGATCGGGTTGTTGCCGCCCATTTCGAGCGCGAGGATCTTCTCCGGCGTTTCGGCGAATTGGCGGTTGAGCGCGAGGCCGGTGCGCGCCGATCCGGTGAAGAGCAGGCCGTCGATGCCGGGGTGCTGCGAGAGTGCGCGGCCCGCCTCGGGGCCGCCCAGGAGAATGCGGACGCAATCCTCCGGCACGCCGGCGGCGCGATAGCAGTCGACGAGAAACTGGCCGACGGCGGGCGTCTTTTCCGAAGGCTTGAACACGACGGCGTTGCCCGCGAGCAAAGCGGGGACGATGTGGCCGTTCGGCAGGTGCGCGGGGAAGTTGTACGGGCCAAGCACCGCGAGCACGCCGTGCGGCTTGTGCCGGAGCGCGAGGCGCGAATTCATCGGCGCTTCGATCCGGCGCTGGCCGGTCCGTTCGGAAAAGGCGGTGATCGAGATGTCGACCTTGCCGATCACAGTATCGACCTCGGTCCGCGCTTCCCACAGCGGCTTGCCCGTCTCGCGCGCGATCAGGTCGGCGAACGCGTCATAGCGCTGGCGGACGACGTTGGCGAAGCGGCGCATCGTCTCGACGCGATAGGTCATCGGCCGCGCGGCCCAGCCCGCCCAGCCGGCGCGGGCGGCGGCGACCTCCGCATCGGCATCGCCCGCCGCACCCCGCCAAAGGACGGCCCCGGTCGCGGGTTCGATCGAGATCAATTCGCTGGCTGACACTGGACGCTTTCTGCCTCGCTCCCCGGAAGCGGCGGGTTCTGCATCAAAGCAGGGGCAAACGCCACCCACCGTGACCGACACATTGCCGTTCGATGTACCCCGGCGAAGGCCGGGGTCCAACTGAGGGACGGTGGCGCCTCTCGTTGGCCGGTCGCAACTGGACCCCGGCCTTCGCCGGGGTACGAACAGAGGTTCAGGCGAGCGCGTCTCCCATGGCGCGGATGGCGGCGACCTTGTCGTAGAGGGGCTGCCAATCGTCGCGCTGGTCGATCGCGGACCAGAGCGTCTCGACCTCGTCGATCAGCATCGAGACGGGCGGGCCGGACCAGTGCGGGTGGTTACGGCCCTTGCGCGGCGCATAATCGACGAGGCGCTCGCGTGCCTCCGCGAAGGCGTCGCCATAGCTTGGCGGAATCGTGCCGCCGAAGCTGTCGTGGAAGAAGTCGTCGATGCCGGTGTTGCATTCCCGCAGGCCGCGTTCGAGCGCCTCGATCAGGGCCGCGTCCTCTTCGCCGCGCGGGGTGACGCCAAGCCGCCAAAGCAGCGCGCGGGCGACGGCGGGCGGATAGAGGTCGCCGAACCGCTCCAGCGCCTCGATCAGTGGCGGCGCTTCGGAGAGCGTGCGGAGCGCCACGGCAAGTTGCATGCAGTTCCAGTGGATCGCCTCCGGCTGGCGACCGAAGGCGTAGAGGCCGGCATGGTCGAAATAGGCGGCGGTGAAGCCGGGGTCCCAGGTCGGCGCGAACCGCCATGGGCCATAGTCGAAGCTCTCGCCGGTCACGTTGATGTTGTCGGTGTTGAGCACGCCGTGGACGAACCCCGCGGCCATGTAGCTGGCGGCGAGCGTCGCGGTTCGCTCGACGACGTGCGCGAGCAGCCGCTCCGGCGCATCGTCGCCGCCCGCCTCGGCGTAGAACTCGCGCAGGCAATAGTCGGTGAGCGCGGCCATGCTTTCGGCATCGCGAAGATAGGCGAGGCGCTGGAACGTGCCGATGCGGACGTGGCCGTGGCTGAGCCGGACGAGGACGGCGCCGCGGGTGGGAGAGGGTTCGTCGTTGCGCTCCAGCTTCTCGCCCGTTTCGACGATCGAGAAGGTGCGGCTGGTGGGGACGCCCAGCGCCTGGAGCATCTCGGTCGCGAGCAGTTCACGCACCGCGCCCTTGAGCGTCAGCCGGCCGTCGCCGAAGCGGCTGTAGGGCGTTTGGCCCGACCCTTTGGTGCCGAGGTCCATGAGGCGGCCGCCGCGATCGCGAAGCTGGGCGTAGAGGAAGCCGCGGCCGTCGCCGATCTCGGGATTGTACACGCGGAACTGGTGGCCGTGATAGCGGAGCGCAAGCGGGCGGGGGAGGCTGCCGGGCAGCGGATCGAACCGGGCGAGATGCGCGATCCAGGCGTCGTCGGTCAGGTGCTCCAGCCCCACCTCCGCAGCGGCGCGGTCGTTGCGCCAGCGCAGGATCGTCTGCGGAAAGCGTGCGGGATCGACCGCGTCGTAAAAGGCGTCGCCCAGCGTCTCGATCACGCGTTCGGGGCGGGGAAGGGTCGGCGCTTGCGTCGGTTCGGCCATGCGGCGATATGGGTGGCGATGGCCACCGCCCGCAACCCGCACGCGTTTTCCGATGGCTATTGGTGGTCGGGCGACGGCGTCCGCCTGCATTATCGCGACTATGCGGGACCGGCGGACAAGCCGCCGATCCTGTGCCTGCCGGGGCTGACGCGCAACGCCCGCGATTTCGAGGCCGTGGCCGAGCGGCTGTCGCCGGACTGGCGCGTCATCGTCGTCGAGCTGCGCGGGCGCGGTGAGAGCGGCTATGCCAAGGATCCGATGACCTATGTCCCGCTCGCCTATCTTCAGGATGTCGAGCGGCTGGTCGACGAGCTGAAGCTCGAGCGGATCGTCGCGTTCGGCACTTCGCTGGGGGGCATCCTGACGATGCTCCTGGCGGCGACGGGACGTCCGCCGCTCGCCGGGGCGCTGCTCAACGATGTGGGGCCGGAGCTCGGCAAGGGCGGGCTGGAGCGGATCCGCGGCTATGTCGGCAAGCCCGCGCAATATCCGACCTGGATGCACGCGGCGCGCGCGATGGCGGAGGCGAATGGCGACGTCTATCCGGGGTACGGTGTCGAGGAGTGGTTGGGCATGGCCAAGCGGCTGCACCGGCTGACGTCGGCGGGGCGGATCGTGCTCGATTATGACATGAAGATCGCCGAGCCGTTCCGCGTGCCGGGGAACGAGGCGGGGGTCGATATGTGGCTGGCGCTCGACGCGATGAAGACGGTGCCGACGTTGGTCGTGCGCGGCGATCGGTCGGACATCCTGGCCGCCGACGTTGCCGATCGCATGACCGAGCGGCTGGACGCGGGCGAACTGGTGACGGTGGCGAACACCGGGCACGCGCCGACGCTGGACGAACCCGACGCGGTCGCCGCGATCGATCGACTGCTGGCGCGCGTCACCCACCCGTGACCGTCAACATCCTGCACCTTCATTCCAGCTTCGACCTGGGGGGCAAGGAAGCGCGCGCGGTGCGGCTGATGAACGCGTTCGGCAAGCGCGCGCGGCACACGATCGTCTCGGGCGTGGAGGGGGCGTATGGCGCGCGGTCGGCGATCGCCAAGGGCGTCGTCCATGAGATCGCGCAGAACCCGCCGCCGCTGACCGGCAAGCCGTCGGTCGCGCGGTACGAGGCGATCGCGCGGTACCTGCGCCGCTTCGACTTGGTGCTCACCTATAACTGGGGTGCGGTCGACGGGGTGATGGCGACGCGGGTGTTTCCCAAGGGTGCGCCGCCAATCGTCCACCACGAAGACGGCTTCAACGCCGACGAGGCCGAGCGGCTGAGCCGGATGCGCAACTATTACCGCCGGGTGGCGCTGGGGGCGGCGCATGCGGTGGTGGTGCCGTCCGAGCGGCTGGAGAAGGTGGCGCTTCAGGTGTGGAAGCAGCCGCGCGGCCGCGTCCACCGCATCTCCAACGGCATCCCGACCGCGCTCTATGCGGGGCGGCCCGATCCCAAGGCGATTCCGGGCTTCGCCAAGGGTCGCGAGGCGGTGATCGGGACGATGGCGGGGCTGCGCGCGGTCAAGGACCTGCCGCTGATGGTCCGCGCGGTCGGCGGCGTGCCGCAGAATGTGCGGCTGGTGATCGTCGGCGAGGGGCCGGAGCGTCAGGCGATCGAGAACCAGGCGGCGGCGATGTTCATGAGCGACCGCGTCCACCTGCCGGGCTTTCTGGCGGAGCCGCACCGCTATGTCGGGCTGTTCGACATCTTCATGCTGAGCTCCTTGAGCGAGCAGCAGCCGATCTCCGTCATGGAGGCGATGGCGGCGGGACTACCGGTCGTCGCGCCGCGCGTGGGCGACATCGCGTCGATGGTCGCGCCGGAGAACCTGCCCTATCTGGCCGACTGGCGGACGGAGATCGAGCTTCGCGATCGGCTGGCGCCCCTGGTCGCCGATGCCAAGCTGCGCGGCGCGGTCGGCGCGGCCAATCGTGCGCGCGCCGCCGCGACGTTCGACGAGGGCGTCATGATCGAGGCGTACGCAACCCTTTATGAGGGTGCGATGAAACGACCGGGTGTGCTACACGCATAATCCATGCTCGCGCTTGGCGACGAATGCCGCTAGCGCGCACCGCTTGCAGTCTGTCCGGAGGAAGTCTTGTTCAAGGGTCTGTCACCCATCCGTTATAACGGCCAGGAAGTCTGGCCGCTGATCGAGGGGGGCAAGGGCGTCGCCGCGACCAACCACGCATCCGCCGGCGCCTGGGCCGCGGCGGGCGGCATCGGCACGGTCAGTGCGGTCAACGCCGACAGCTATGACGCCGAAGGCAAGATCATCCCGCAGATCTATCATGCGCTGACGCGGCGCCAGCGGCACGACGAACTGGTCGAGTATGCGATCGAGGGCGCGGTCCAGCAGGTCAAGCGCGCGTGGGAGATCGCCGGCGGCAAGGGCGCGATCAACATCAACGTACTATGGGAGATGGGCGGCGCGCAGCGGGTGCTGCATGGCGTGCTGGAGCGGACGCGCGGCATGGTGGCGGGCGTCACCTGCGGCGCGGGTATGCCCTATAAGCTCAGCGAGATCGCCGCCTCCTACGGCGTCAACTATCTGCCGATCGTGAGCTCGGGCCGGGCGTTCCGGGCGCTGTGGAAGCGCGCCTATTCCAAGGCGTCGGAGTGGCTGGCGGCGGTCGTCTATGAGGATCCGTGGCTGGCGGGCGGGCATAACGGCCTGTCCAATGCCGAGGATCCGCTGGCGCCGCAGGACCCCTATCCGCGCGTCAAGGCGCTGCGCGACGTGATGCGCGAGGGCGGCATTTCCGACGAGGTGCCGATCGTGATGGCGGGCGGCGTCTGGCACCTGCGCGACTGGAACGATTGGATCGACAATCCCGAGCTCGGCGCGATCGCGTTTCAGTTCGGCACCCGGCCGCTGCTGACGCAGGAAAGCCCGATCCCCGAGGAGTGGAAGGCGCGGCTGACGCAGCTGGAGCCCGGCGACGTGCTGCTCCATCGCTTCTCGCCGACCGGCTTCTATTCGTCGGCGGTGCGCAACCCGTTCCTCCGCAGCCTGGAAGCGCGGTCGGAGCGGCAGATCCCCTTCTCGACGCAGGAAGCGGGGGACCATGTCTTCCAGCTCGACGTCGGGGTGAAGGGCAAGAATTTCTGGGTGACGCGCGGCGACCTGCTGCGCGCGCGCGAGTGGTTCGGGCTCGGCTTTACCGAGGCGCTGAAGACGCCCGACAACACGCTGGTGTTCGTGACGCCCCCTGAGAAACAGGTGATCCGCAAGGATCAGGCCGACTGCATGGGCTGCCTCAGCCAGTGCGCGTTTTCGAGCTGGGCGGATACGGAGACGAACTCGACCGGCCGGCTGGCCGATCCGCGCAGCTTCTGCATCCAGAAGACGCTTCAGGACATCGCCCACGGCGGGCCGGTCGACGAGAATCTGATGTTCGCGGGACACGCCGCGTACAAGTTCAAGCAGGACCCGTTCTATTCGAACGGCTTCGTGCCCACCGTGAAGCAGCTGGTCGACCGGATCCTGACGGGGGATTGATCCCTCATGTCGGGCGAAGTCGAGACTGAGCTCCTGACTTCGCCCGACCCGAATGGCGTCGCTTAGTCGACGACGGTGCCCACGACCGCGCCGCCGACGCCGCCGACCGCCGCGCCCTTCCTGACGTCGCCGCCGGTCGCCGCCGCGACACCGGCGCCGCCCGCGCCGCCGATCGCCGCGCCGCGCAATGTCGAGCAGGCGCTGATGCTGGTGGCGGCGGCGACGAGCATGGTGGTGGCGAGAAGTTTCCGCATGGTTTCCTCCTGTTGATGTGGATCAACGGTGGTACGCGCGAATCCGAATAGCCGTTCCAGGCGTTCCGCTATGGAAACAAACAATTACACACGCTGGTGTATCGATCAGCGCCCGCGCCAGATGCGGAGCGGCTGACCGGCGGCGCGGCCGCGCTGGTGCGTGGGACAGGTGGTGTAGCGGAACCGCGTGTCCATGCAGAGCCACACCTCGTCCAGCCAGCCCTGACGATCGGCGGTGACGCGCAGCATCGCGGGGGTGAGGCCGGGATTGGCGCGCGCGAACGCCTGTTCGAACTGGCTCGTCGTCAGCCCGCGGCGGCGTGAGAGTGCGTCCATGTCGGGATAGCGGACGCGGCCATAGAGCCGGGTCGAGCGATCGAAATAGGCGGCGGGCGCGATGCCCATGCACGTGCCATGCTTGGCATATTCGTGCTGGAGCAGCTGGACCGATGGGGTCGCGCACAGGTTGCGGCGGATCACCGCCGCGGGCAGCGCGGGGGCGGCGCGGCAATATTGCGGCCATTCGCGCCCACGCCCGTCGGGCCACAGGCCGTGGAGCGTGAAGCCGAACCCGTTGCCGCCGCCGCATTGCAGCCGGGCGGAAGCACGGTCGCCGGCGCCTTTGCAGAATTGCGGGCTCCAGCTGAGCGCGAGCGTATAGCTGCCGATCGGCACCACGCGGCGGGGCTCGCGCGCGGTCGGTCCCTCGACGCGCGGGTCGGGGAGGTCGCCCGGGATCGCGCAGCGATACGCCTGGGCCGAGGCGGCGGCGGGCACGACCAGCGCCGCCGCGGCGGCGGCGAGCACGGCAAGCTTCACCGGAAGGTCTCGTCGAGATCGTCGACCCGCGAGCCGCGGAACCAGGCGGCGGCATCTCGGCGGAACAGCATCACGATCGACGCGGTCTGGAGCACCCAGCCGAGCGCGCCGAGCGCCCCAGCCGCGCCGGGCGGGAAGGTCCCCATCGCCACCGAGAACAGCAACGAAGCGAGCCCGAGGACGAACAGGACGACCAGGATCCAGCGCGCGGCATTGCTCGCGCGGCGGGCGACGAAATACCAGAGCGCGACGTTGATGACGAGGCCGATGCCGATCGAGAAGATCAGCACGCCGGCGCCGAGCGGCTGCGCCCCGCCCGCCGCGCCGAGCTGACCATAGACGAGCGTCGAGTTGACGAGCCCGATCAGCAGCGCGGCAAGAAATAGCCGTTCGAACCAGATGATCGACGGTGGTCGCATGTGCCCGAATCCCCTTTGGTTTCGGGCACGATAGCCGCGCGCGGTCGCGCCGCCAATCAGGCTGGCGCCAGGTCGAGGCCGATATCGGCGGCCGGCGCGGACTGGGTCAGGCGGCCGACGCTGACATAATCGACGCCGCTTTCGGCAATGGCGCGGATCGTGTCGAGGCGGACGCCGCCCGATGCCTCCGTCCTGGCGCGACCGGCGACGAGCGCGACCGCCTCGCGCAGCATCGCCGGCGCCATGTTGTCGAGGAGGAGGTGCGTCGCGCCCGCGCCGATCGCGGGTTCGATCTGGTCGAGGCGGTCGACCTCGACGATGATGCGCGGGATGCCGGCGGCGACGGCGCGGGCGGTCGCGGCCTCGACCGATCCGGCGACGGCGACATGATTGTCCTTGATCATCGCCGCGTCCCACAGCCCCATGCGGTGGTTGGTCGCGCCGCCCATCCGCGTCGCATATTTCTCGATCAGGCGAAGGCCGGGCAGCGTCTTTCGCGTGTCGAGCAGCACCGCGCCGGTGCCCTCGATCGCGTCGACATAGCTGCGCGTCAGCGTCGCCACGCCCGACAGATGCTGGACGGTGTTGAGCGCCGAGCGTTCGGCGGTGAGCAGCGCGCGCGCCCTGCCCGAGAGGCGGAGCAGGTCGGTGCCCGCGGGCACGGCGGCGCCGTCCTCGACCAGCCGCTCGATCCGGACATCGGGATCGAGGTTGCGGAAGAACGCCTCCGCGATCGGCAGGCCGGCGACGACGATCGCGTCGCGGCTGTCCATCACCCCGTCGAAGCGCGCATCGGCGGGGATGACCGCCGCCGACGTGACGTCGCCGCCGGGGCCCAGGTCCTCCGCCAGCGTCGCGGCGACGAAGGCGTTCAAATCGAAAGCTTCCAGTCCATGCATAGGCCGCGGGTAATCGCAGGTTGCCGTGGCGGCAACGCATCGCGTCGGAAAAATGCAACGGTCGCGCTGATCGGATGATTGACAGTCGCGCGGCGAAGTTCAACCATCCCGGCCAGTTAAGGGCCGGTCCGCTACTTGGCGGCCGGGGCGGGGAAGAGACGGGCGCCAGACAGGCGGTCGAACGCGGCGAATAAAACACCATGGATCGCACGCCGCGATTCGAAATCGTCCCCTTCTCGTCATGGTCGAACACCGGGCATATGGCCCGGTCCCGGCCCGTATGCGACCGAGCGCAAGGGGATGATTATGGGTATGATGAACAGCCGGGCTGCCTTTGTTTTCGACAGCAATGCCGGCGACGCACTGGCACTGGCGCGAACCGCGGGGCGCAGCGTTCTCAACGCGGTGGATGCCGGACTTCATCCGCAGGGTTGCTCGTGCGGGCTGCACGGCGCCGGCGTCAACGACCCCAAGATCCTGACCAACGATGCCTCGGTCGACCCCCAGGCGGGCACCACCGCGCCCAATGGCAAGCCGATCTGGAACCTCCAGCAGATCACCGAGAACCTGAACCGCAACGGCCATAGCTGGAACCCGGGCGGCGACAACACGGTGCAGAAGGGCGACGCCGATCCCAAGACGATCACGTTCGGTTTCTTCAACAACCTGAGCGATCTGGAGGGACAGGGCTACACGTTCGAGTATCTCGGCGGCTATTACGGCTCGGACGAGTATTTCAACTTCACGGCGTTCACCGCCGAGCAGCGTGCGGCCGCGCGCCAGTCGCTCCAATATTGGGACGACGTGCTGAATGTGAAGTTCGTCGAGACGAACTCCGCCAATGCCGACATCAATTTCGGCGGCCTGGCCGATGCGCCCGAAACGCAGGCCTATGCCTATTTTCCGCAGAAGACCCTGTATGGCCTCGCATCGATCGACGCGCAGGTGCAGGGGCTGGGCGGCGACGTCTGGGTCTCGTCCAGCCAGGCGAGCAACTTCCAGTTCCAGCAGGGCGGCTATGCCGGCAACACGCTGACGCACGAGATCGGCCACGCGATCGGCCTGGACCATCCGGGCAAGTATAATTTCGGCCCCGGCTTCTCGGTCAACTACGCGAACGGCGCCGAATATTATCAGGATGCGCGCAACTATACGATCATGTCGTACTGGAACCCGCGCGACATCGGCGTGCGCGACACCGATTTCCGCATCCACACGATCAGCTATGGCCAGACGCCGATGCTCCACGACATCTATGTCGCGCAGCAGATGTACGGCGCCGACATGACGACGCGGACCGGCAACACGACCTACGGCTTCAACAGCAATGCGGGCCGTGCGGCGTTCGACTTCACCGTCAACACCGCGCCGTTCGTGGCGATCTGGGATGCCGGCGGCAACGACACGCTGGACGTGTCAGGCTACAACACCAACCAGATCATCGACCTGAATCCCGGCTCGCTGTCGTCGATCGGCGGCATGACCCAGGCCGAGGTGCTGGCGCTCAGCCTGGATCAGGTGAACGCCAACCGCGCGGCGGCGGGTTATGCGCCGATCACGCAGGCGACCTATCAGGCCAACATCAACGCGGTGCTCAACGATCCCTTCCGCGGGCGCCTGACCGACAATGTCGGCATCGCCTACGGCGCGATCATCGAGAATGCGGTCGGCGGCGGTGGCAACGACACCATCTATGCCAATGCGGCCGCGAACCGCATCGACGGCGGCGCGGGCGTCGACACCGTCAGCTATGCCACCGCGACGAGCGGCATCACCGTCAGCATGGTCGCCGGCACCACGGGCGGCGGCGCGGCGGGCGACCGCCTGATCGCGATCGAGGGCGTGATCGGCTCGCGCTTCAACGACACGATCACCGGCGACGCGCGCGACAACATCATCGGCGGCGGCATCGGCGGCAACGACCGGATGGACGGCGGCGCGGGCATCGACACGCTGACCTATGCCGACTCGCTGACGGCGGTGACGGTCAACTTCCAGACCAGCCAGTTCGCCGGCGGCGCGGCGGGCGATGTCGCGTTCGGGTTCGAGAACATTATCGGCTCGGCGTTCAACGACACGCTGACCGGCAACGTCCAGAACAACGTGCTTATGGGCGGCGCGGGCAACGACGTGCTCGACGGCTTCCTGGGCAACGACACGCTGGATGGCGGTGCGGGCAACGACACGCTGACAGGCGGGATCGGCAACGACATCTTCAAGTTCGGCGAGGCCAATGGCGCTTATGACACGATCACCGACTTCCTGAGCCGGGTCGACAAGATCGACGTGTCGGCGATCGACGCCAATACGGCGATCGCCGGCAACGACGCGTTCGTATTCATCGGGTCGAACGCCTTCAACGGCACGGCGGGTCAGCTCCGCTTTGCCGGCGGGCTGCTCCAGGGCGACGTCAACGGCGACGGCAATGCCGACTTCACCGTCAGCATCGGCAACAAGGCGCTGGTCGTCGGCGACCTCGTCCTCTGATCCAGCGAGGGGGCGGGCGGCCGGGTCGACCGGCCGCCCGCCCTTTTTGCGTCAGAACGAGAAGGCGGCGAAGTCGGTGCTGAGGACCGCGTCGCCCAGCTTCACCGCGCCGGCGATATCGTCGTAGCGGAGCGCCAACGCGCCATCGGCGAAGCGCAGCGTCGTCGCCTCCGTCCCGATCGGCAGCGTGTAGCTGCCGCCGCCACCCTCGATCACGACGCTGCTGCCCGAGCGCGCGGCGCGGAAGCCGTCGGCGTCGCCGGCGATGACGATCGTGTCGCCGCCGGCGTTGAACGACGCGTCGAAGATCGCGTGGCTGCCCGCGAGGAGCGTCACCGTCTCATGCCCCTCCGGCGTGCCGAAGATGAGGAGATTGCCGCCGGCGGTCGCTTCACCATCGGTGAAGAGCGAGAGGAAGGCGGGGACGTCCGGATCGGTCGCGACGGCTGCGGCGGCGTCCGATTTCGCCGCGATGGCGGCGGCGCTGTTTGTCACGACCTGCGAGCCCAGGCGGACCTCAGCGGCATCTTCATGGTAGCCGAGATCGCGCGCGCCGTCGTCAAAGACGAGATCGGTGCGCGCGCCGATCGGCACCACCACCTGTGTGTCGCCATCGTCGAGGATCACCGACGAGCCGCTTCGCACGACCGTCCAGGCGGCGGCGTTTCCGGTCAGGCGGACGCTGTCGCCGCCCAGGTTGAACGACGCGTCGAGCGTCACGCGACCCGCCATGTCGAGGATCGTCAGCGCCTGTGCGCCATCGTCGCCGAACACCAGCGAGGGGCCACCGATCGTCGCACGCGCGCCCGCCGATGCGGCGAGGATGTACGAAGGCTCCTTGGCGGTCAGGTCGACGACCTGGTCGCGAAAGGCGATGCGCTCGATATTGGCGAGGGTGTCGCTGATCGTGCCGTCGCGCAGCGCGACCGAATAGCCGGTGCCGACCTTGGTGATCGTCGCGTCGGCAAAGGCCGCGTCATAGCCTGCCGTGTCGATGCCAGCACCGCCGTCGAGCGTGTTGCGGCCAGCGCCACCGACGAGCCAATCGTCGCCAAGGCCGCCGTCGAGCCGGTCGTCGCCCTTACCGCCGGTCAGGCGGTTGGCGACGTCGTTGCCCAGCAGGACGTCATCCCCGGCGCCGCCGACCGCGTTCTCGATCGTCGCGCCGAACGCGATGCCGAGATTGTTCTGCCAGGTGAAGCTCGTCTCGTCGAACTGCTCGCGGATGAAATCGCCGGCCCAGCCGACCTTGCCCGTCCAGTGGCTGGCCTGGCTTTCCGCCGACCAGATGCCGATGCTCGACATCGCGCCGGGGCGAAGGTCGACATGGCTCGCTCGCGTGAAGTTGGACAGGTCGATCGTGTCGTTGCCGCCCGCGTCCCAGATCGTGCGGATCGAAGCCTCGTCCTGGTCGAAGCGATAGACGTCGTCGCCAGTCCGCGTGCGCGTGTCGGCGCCGTAGATCGACTGGACGGCGGCGATGTCGAGGATCGTCGGTCCGACCGTCGGCACCCAGGCGAACAGCGAATAAAGCCCGTCGGCGCGCTCCTCGAAGGTCGTGACGATGCCGTCCTTCGGCGCGTCATAGGCCATCACGGTATGGCGCGTATCGTCATAGGCGGTGGGCAGGGCAGGGTCGTCGAAGCTGTGCTTCAGGCCGAGCGCATGACCGATCTCGTGCACCAGCGTGGTATAGGCGTCGTCGGTCGCGCCAAACGCCGAGCCGCGATAGTCGCTGTCGATCCAGATGTCGCCCGTGCGGCCGCTGCTGCCGAGCGAACCCATATAGGCGATGCCGCCGACGTTCCCCGCCAGGTTGGTGAAGGCGACGCGCACCTCGCCCGCCTTGTCGGCAGTTTCGATCACCTCGGTAAAGTTGGGGGCGATCACCTCGTCCCAGGCGGCGATGGCGCGGCGCATCGCATCGGCCTGAACCGCGTTGAAGATGGAATAGTCGGTCGAGGGCTCGTCGCCGGCGCCATAGTCGGCCCAGCGGCTGACAGTGTTCGCGATGGAAAAGGTGAACTGGCCCGTTCCCAGGCCGAACCCGGACTCGACCAGCCCGGCCGCGATCGCCTCACGGCTCAATGTCAGCAGCACGCCCCGATACTCCCCACAAACCCCAGCGGACAGCCTAAGCGCGCCAACCGGTTAACACGAAGTGGAGGGAAGCGGACCGATGCGACGGACTGAGGGGCGTCAGTTCATGTCCTCGTCGGGCGCGACGCCCCACAGCCGCGCTTGCTCGACAAAGCCGCCGCGACCCTTGACGTCGAGATAGCACCAGCCGCGCGCGCAGCGGCTGATCCGGCCGACGACGCCGGGCGCCGCGCGCCAGGCGGTCCGGCCCGAGGCGGCCGGCTGATCGCGCAGCACCGCGATCCCGCCCTGGATGATCGCGGTGCGCGTGTCGCTGAGGAGGCCGACCTGCATCCATCCTTGCGTGCCACCGGGATCCTCGACCTTGCGCCAGTCGCGATAGATGTCGACGACCTTGATCGGCAGGTCGGCGCGGACATAGAGCCAACTCGCCGGATAGTTGCGGCCCGGCCCCGTCCGCATCCGCGCCTTCGACGCGGAGATCGAGGCGTAATAGGGCGGCTTGCGCGTCTGCGCCTCGAGCGCGGTCACGCCCAAGCTCGTCATCAGCAATGCCGCCATCGCGGCGCTCCAGCGGGATACGCGCATCAAACTGTCCTGTTGCCCTTTGCCCCACTAACCGGATCGGACGGCCGGCATCAATGGCGTTGACTGGACGCGGCGGGCGCGCCAAGCCCGCGGGCATGGCCGATCCGACGCGCTTGTCCCGCCCCCGGCGCCCCCGCGTGATCGTGACGCGGCAGCTTCCCGAACCGGTCATCGCGCGCATGGACGAGCTGTTCGAGCTCGTCCCCAATCGGGACGACCATGCGTTGTCGCGCGAGCAGCTGGCCGCGGCAATGGCGGATTGCGACGTGCTGGTGCCTGGCGTCACCGACCATCTGGATGCCGAGCTGATCCGGGCCGCACCCAATCGCCTGCGGCTCCTGGCCAATTACGGCGCGGGGGTGAACCATATCGACCTCAAGGCGGCGCGGGCGCGCGGCATCGTCGTCACCAACACGCCGGGTGTCCTGACAGAGGATACTGCCGACATGACGATGGCGCTGATCCTGTCGGTGCCGCGACGGCTGGCGGAGGGCGAGAAGCTGGTGCGATCGGGCGCGTGGACGGGGTGGAGCCCCTGCGCGATGCTGGGCCACCGCATCGGCGGCAAGGCGCTGGGCATCGTCGGCATGGGCCGCATCGGCCAGGCGGTGGCGGTGCGCGCACGCGCGTTCGGGCTGTCGATCCACTATCACAATCGCCGGCGGTTGCCCGCGGTGGTCGAGGAAGCGCTCGGCGCGACCTGGCATGCCGATCTGGACGAGATGCTGGGCGCGATCGACATCCTGACGATCCACACGCCGCGCAATGCCGAGAGCGAGAACCTGATCGACCGGCGGCGGATCGGGCTGCTCGGGCCGCACGTCTATCTCATCAATGCTTCGCGCGGTGGGATCGTCGACGAGGAAGCGATGGTCGAGGCGCTGGAGGCCGGGCGGCTGGCGGGCGCAGGGCTGGACGTCTGGCATTATGAGCCGGCGATCGACCCGCGGCTGCTGGCGCTGCACAATGTCGTGATGACGCCGCACATGGGATCGGCGACGATGGAAGGTCGCGTGGCGTCGGGCGAGAAGGTGATCGCCAACATCCGCGCTTGGGCGGACGGGCATCGCCCGCCGGATCAGGTGCTGGAGGGGTGGGCCTGACTAACGCGCCCCGTTCGTCCTGAGCCCTTCGGCAGGCTCAGGGCAGGCTTGTCGAAGGACGTGTTGCGGACGATGCGCACCGGGTACGTGCTTCGACAGGCTCAGCACAAACGGGCTTTGCCGGTAACGTGCCCCTTACCTCCGTTCGTCCTAAGCTTGTCGAAGGGCGTGTTAGAGGCAATCCGCTTGGGCACGTGCTTCGACAAGCTCAGCACGAACGGGTTTGGGGAGCGCAGTCGCCAAAAAACCAAAAACCCCGCCAAGCCGTTGACCTGGCGGGGTTTTCGATGGTGGGCGTGGCAAGGATTGAACTTGCGACCCCTGCGATGTCAACACAGTGCTCTACCACTGAGCTACACGCCCGCCGGGAGTGGCGCTGTTAGCGGCGGGGGCGGGGTGGTGCAAGCCCCAAAACGCAAGCTTCTGCGTTCAACCGAGATCGAGCCGCTCGATGCGGTGGCCGCGCGCCTCCAGCCGGGCGCGGAGCGTCTCGCGCGCTTCGTCGCCCTCGCTGTCGCCGCGCGTCTCGACGTCGAGCGCGAGGCCGCCCGAGGGCGTGCGCTGGATCGTGGCGGTGCTCGCCAGCCAGCGCGGGTCGGACATCGACAGCTGGAACTCGCTGCCGAGCGGGGTGGACGGCAGGTCGAGGCGGGCGGCGAACTCGGCATGGGTGGTGGGGATGGTCGGCTGGGCCGCAGGCGTCGGCGTGGGGGCGGCGGGCGCCTCGGCAGCGATCGTGCGGTCGGCGGCGGCACCGGGGACGGCCTCGACCTGAGTCGGCGCTTGCTGCTTCCCGCGGTGCTGATCGTCGCCCATGAGGTCGAAGCGCGACTGCGGGTGCGGCTCGGCATGCGTCGCGCTGCCCTGGCCCTGGGTCGACGCTTCGCTGCGGTCGGTGTCGCCCTTCTTTTCGCGGCGGCTGAGCGCTTCCTCGAACCTGTCGCGGCGCTCGGGCTCGGCGGCGGTGCGGGTGTCGGTGCGCGCGCGGTTGGCGACGGGCGTGGCGGGGCGATCGTTGGCGATGGTGGTCATGCGGCTCTCCCGCGGGGCTGCTGGCATTCGTCGGCGCTGCGGCGCTCGGCGGCGCGGCCGGCGTCGCGGATCTGATCGGCGGCGAGGTCGGTGATGACGTCGCGGCGCGCCTGAGCCCGCATCCAGTCGCGGCGGGCCTGTTCGGCCGCCTGTTCTGCGGTGGCGAGCGCCTGCTGCGCCTGTTCGAGGTCGGCCACAGCGGCGGCGACCTGATCTGTGCAGCGATCCAGGTAGAGGCGGACGCATTCGTCGCCGGGGCGGGCGAAACGCGCCTCGGCCGCGGCAGCCGCGAGCGTGCGGGCCTTGGCGAGCGCCAGGTCGGCGTCGCGGACGGCGACCAGCGCCGCTTCGACCGCGGTGGCGGCGGCCTGAGCGGCGCGGGCGGCGCGATCGACGTCGCGGGCGCGCAGGCCCGTCAGGACGGTGAGCGGCGCGGTCATCCGAAGCTCCGCAGCAGCGCGTTGGTGGTCGCTGCGGCGACCGGCTCGTCATGGCGCTGGCGCAGGAACGCGTCGATCGCGTCGCGCGCGGCGATCGCGCGGTCGGCGGCGGCATCCTGGCCGGGCTTGTAGTCGCCGACCTGCAGCAGGATCTCGATCTCCGCGAGCTTGGACAGGTGAGCGCGCAGCGCCGTTGCTGCGGATTGCTGCGCAGCATCGGTGAGCTGGGTCATCAGGCGGCTCTGGCTGGCGAGCACGTCGATCGCCGGATAATGGCCGCGTGCGGCGAGCTTGCGCGAAAGATAGATGTGGCCGTCGAGCAGCGAGCGTACTTCCTCGCCGACGGGATCGTCGACCTCGTCCTCGAGCAGCACGGTGTAGAGCGCGGTGATCGCGCCCGTCTCATTGGCGCCGGCGCGCTCGAACAAGCGCGGCAACTCGGCAAAGACGGAGGGCGGGAAGCCGCGGCGGACGGGCGGCTCGCCGCTCGCGAGACCGATCTCGCGCAGGGCGCGGGCGAAGCGGGTGACCGAGTCCATGAGGAGAAGGACGTGGCGGCCTTCGGCACGGAGCCCCTCCGCAATCGCGGTGGCGGCATGGGCGGCGCGGGCGCGCTCCAGTGCCGGGCGGTCGGAGGTGGCGACGACGACGACGGAGCGGGCGAGCCCCTCCTCGCCCAGGTTGTCCTCGACAAACTCGCGCACCTCGCGGCCGCGCTCGCCGATCAGCGCGATGACGACGGCGTCGGCGCGGGTCTGGCGGGCGAGGGTGGCGAGCAGGGTCGACTTGCCGCCGCCGGCCGCGGCGAACACGCCGGTGCGCTGGCCGCGGCCGAGCGGCAGCAGGCCGTCGATGGCGCGAACGCCCGTCTCGACGCCGGTGTCGATGCGCGCGCGCGTCATCGGGTTGGGACTGTCGCCATAGAGCGGCCGAAACGCGTCGCCCTCGACCGGCGGGCCGCCGTCGAGCGGGCGGAGGCGCGCGTCGAGGACGCGGCCGAGCAGGCCGGGGCCGACGGGCACGCGATCGTCCCCGACGCGGACCACGACCTCGGTCTCGCTGGACAGCCCGCGCAGGTCGCCGAGCGGGGAGAGCAGCACCTCGCCATCGGCAAGGCCGACGACCTCGGCGGAAAGCACTTCGGCGCCGTCGCGGTCGAGGAGCGCGCAGGACTGGCCGATGCGTGCGGACAGGCCGGCGACGCGAATCGAGGTGCCGATCGCGCCGCGAACGCGGCCGCGCTGTTCGAAGGCGGGGGCCTCGCCCAACGTGCGGACGAGGTCCTGGACGCGTGCCTCAATGCTCATCGGTCACCCCCCAGCGCTCGCCGAGTTCGGCAAGCTGGCGATCGAGATCGGCAATGATGCGGCTGTCGGGGCCAGTTACGCGGCACTGGCGGTCGCCGAGCGTCGGGTCGACGCGGACGCTCGCTTCGGTACCGGGATCGAGGCGGGCGAGGCCGGCCTCGACCTCCGCGGCGATCGCGGGCGACACCTCGACCACGACGGGACCTTGCGGCACCACGGCGCGGGCGGCGCGGAGGGCGACGCCCTGCATCACTTCGGCATCGCCAAGGTCGCCCGCGATCTGGCGAAGCGCGGTGAGCGCGAGCGTGGCGATCTCGCTTTCCTCGTGCGCGCGGTGGGCGGCGCCCTGAGCGGCGAGCGCGGCAATCGCGTCGGCAAAGGCGGCGCGGCCGGCGGCATAGCCCTCGTCATGGCCGCGCTGGCGCGCTTCGGTTTCGGCCTGCGCGCGGGCAGCGTCAGCGGCGGCGGCGTCGGCCTGGAGCCGGCCGATCAGCGCGATCGCGTCGGTCAGGTGGGCGCGCTCGCCCGCCTTGACGATGGGACCGCGTGCGGCGAGCAGCGCGGTGTCGCTGCGATGGAGGACATAGCTCATGCGGCGATCGCCTCCGCCTGCGCGACGGCGGCCGCATCGGTCGGGCCGGTGGGCGTGTGCCCCATCGCGGCGGCGAGGGCGGGGGGCAGGGCGGCTTCGGCGAGGCGGCGGCCCGCTTCGCCGAGCAGCGTCGTGGGCGGCAGCGGGCCGCCGCCGCCGGGGGGCAGGTCGAGCACCGCCTCCAGCCGATCTTCACCCACCGCGGCGGCGAGGCCGCGCAGCGTCGCGCCGTCGATCACCTCGGGCAGCGCATCGCGCGCAGCGACGAGCGCCGCCACCCGCCAGACCCGCTCGCGCGCATCGGCGGGAAGCGAGGGCCAGCGCGGCCAGTCGGCGAGCTCGGCCAGGCTGACCGTCGCACGCGGCTTGCCGCGGAGCCGGTCTGCGCGGCTGACCGCGACGCCGGCGGCCCGCGCGGTCGCGAGCCCCGCGAACAGGCGCGCGCGGCTCATCCCTGTGTCTCGACGACGGCGGGCACGTTGCCGCGGCGGCGACGACGCAGGAACAGCACTACCGGCCAGGCGACGACGCCGAGGACGAGGAGGATGCGCACCAGCGGCGTGTCGAACTGCGCCACCGACAGGTCGCGCTGGACGGGCGCGGCCTGGCTGGGGAACATCACGACCGAGACCTTGTCGTACTGGAGCCCCTCGACCGAGTTGGTGACGAGGCTCTTGATCGCGCCTGTCTGGCTGCGAAGCTCAAAGCCGGGCTGATACTTGACGAACACCGCCGCCGAGGACGGCTTGGTCTTGTCGGACAGCGGGTCGGTTTCGGGGATCGCCAGGTGGACGCGCGCCTCGACCACGCCGTCGATCGCGCTGACGGTGCGGCTGAGTTCCTGGCTGAGGCCGTAGATCAGCCGCGCGCGCTCCTCGATCGGAGAGGAGACGAAGCCCTTCTTGGCGAACACGTCGCCCAGCGACTGGAATTCGTCGCGGGGCAGGCCGTTGGCCTTCAGCACCTCGACCGCGCGGGCGAACTGGTCGGGGCTGACCGCCACCGCCCATTCGCCCTCGCCCGAGCTTTGCTTGCTGGCGCTGATGTTGGCGCTGCGCAGCGCCGCGATCATCTCGTTCGCCTGCGGTTCCTTGAGCTTGCCATAGACCTCCTGGTCGCCGCAGCCCGACAGGGTCGCGGCGGCGAGGAACAGTCCGATCGGCATCAGTCGGCGCATCAGGCCGTGCATTGAACTTCTCCCGTCCGCCTCAGCTCTGCTGGCGGAACAGCTGCTGGACACCGTCCGAGCTGCGATTGGCGATGTTCGAGGTGAGCTGGCAGTGGAACATGAATTCCTGGCAGCGCATGGTGAGCTCGACGATCTCGCCGGGCGTCAGCTCGCCGCCGGAGCTTTCGGCGGTGCGGGCATAGTCCGACACCGACTTGGCCTCCGTGTTCACCTTGTCGAGCGTGCTGAGCAGGTCCTTGACCGCGGGGGGCACGTCGCTGGACCCGCCGACGCGCTGCGCCTGCTGGGCCGCCATGGCGTTCTCGAACTGGGCGGCGGCCTGTGGCCCCACCTGCTGCGGCATGGCGGGGGCGATGTCGAAGCTCTTGGCCCCGACCATCTCCGGCGATGCCGCCTGGGCGGCGATGGCTTCGATCGACATGGCGCTCAGCTCTTGCGCGCCATCGTTTCGAGCGCCTTCGAGACGCTGTCGAGCGAGGTGTGCGAACTGTTCGACAGAAAGCTCATCTTCATCGATTCGGCGGTCAGCTGGGTGATGGCCGAGGGCGTGTCGCCGCCATTGTTGGCCATGATGTCGCTGCGCTGCTCGATGGCCGACGCCTGACGGTCGAGCGCATTGCCCCAGGCGGCGGCGAATGCCTCGAACCAGTTGCCGGGCGCGTTGCGGTTGCTGCGCTGGCTGGTCAGCGGGCTGGCCGCGAGGGACGAAAGGTCGGTGTTGACCGGCATGTTGTTGATCTGGGTCACGGGTTACTCTCCTTCGGGGGTTCAGAGACGCAGTTCTTCGACGCGGCCGTCCTTTTCGAAGCGGACGAGACCGGCTTCGACGGCAACGAGGCGATGACCCGTCGGCAGCACCGCGCCGGGGAACCAGCGCGAGCCGTCGGCGGTGACGATGTGGCCGGGATCCTCGACCACGGTGGCGAGGCCCGATCCGCTCGAGGCGAACAGGGTCTGGAGCGGGTTGCCGCCGCGATTGTCGTCGACGCGGAAGCTGACGCGGCGAAGGCCGGGCAGGTCGCGCGACAGGATCTGGCGGAGCTGATCCTGGCGGTCGGCAGGCAGATAGGGCGCCTCGACCGCGATGCCGCCAAGCCCCGAGGGGACGGCGCGGGCGTCGAGGCCCTGTGCCGTGAGGATGTCGGTCGCGGCGCTTGCGAGGCTCTGGGCCGAGCTCACGTCGACCATGACGGGGCCGTATGCCTTGGCGGCGATCTCCCGCACGCGGGCGATGTCGCCCTCGTCCTCGACCGCGCCCGCGACGACCAGGCCACCGGCGGGGTTGCGCGTGACCTCCAGCGCGCGGAAGCCGGCCTCCTGATAGGCGCTTTCCAGCGCGGCGGGGCCGCCGAACTGCTCCTCGATGAACGCGCCGGTAGGGCCGGCGGCAGCGGCGACGAGCATGATCGCGGCGCTGGCGATGGCGACGTGGAAGGCGCTGACGCGGTCGGCAACGGTGGACAGCGCGGTGCGGCCCACCTGCTCGGCACGGTCGAGCATGCTGGGTGCGGCGAGCGGCGCGACAGGCGCGGCGCACGGGCCGACCGCGACGCTCTCCGCATCGGTCCAGCGCGGCGATTCGCGCTCGCCATGCGCGATCAGATGTTCGCCGAGGCGGAAGGGAAGGTAGGAGGGCAGCCGCGCCTCATCCCCTTCGCCCAGCGTCCGGCCGAGCAGCTCGGCCTGGCCAGACAGCACGCGCAGGCTTGCCGAACCCTCGCCCAGCGTCAGCTCGACCGCGCAGCCCTGACAGCCGGCGCCGCGCAGGACGACGTCGTTGGCAAGGCCGTGGCCGATGCAGACGCGCCGGTCGCGGGCGAGCGGATAGTCCTTGCCGGCCAGGCGCCCGCCGACGATGCGGAGGACGGCGGCGAGGTCGCTGGCGGGGGTCTGGCGATGTTGGGTCATGGTTTGCCCTTCGTGGCCTTTTCGAGAACCGGCGGCGTCAGCGGATTGCCGCTGGGAAGCCGTGCGGAGACTTCGCTGATCCCGCCCGCCGGCGGCAGCGCTGCAACGGCGCCGCCCTGCTGCACCTGATCCAGGCGGATGATGCGCGGGGTGATGAGGAACAGCCGTTCGGTCTGGCGACGGCTGCGGCTGCGCGTCTTGAACAGCTCGCCCAGCAGCGGGATGTCGCCGAGCAGCGGGATCTTGGATTCGGCGTCGAGTTGCTGGTTGACGGTCAGGCCGCCGAGCAGCAGGCCCTCGCCCTCGTTGATCATCGCCTGGGTGTTGACGCTGGCGCGCTCGACCACGGGGATGTTGTCGACCTCGCTGTCGAGCAGCGTGCCGTCCTCGACACCCACGACCATGCGGATGCGCTGCTGGCCATTGTCGACCAGGACGTGCGGGTTGACGCGCAGCACCGTGCCCGCGGTCACGTTGAACAGGTCGACCTGGCGATCGCCGGCGATGCGGACGTAGAAGGTGCGCGTCCGGTCGAACACCGCCTCGATATTCGACAGGGTGACGATCTGGGGGCGGGAGACGATCTTGGCCGCGCCCTTTCGCTCCAGCGCGGAGATGCGGCCGATGAACTCGCGATTGGCGCCGATCACGCCCGACAGCGACAGGCCTTCGTTGGGCGCGCCAAAGCGGTTGGTGTCGGTGTTGGGGTTGCCCGAGCGGCGCAGGATGTCGCCGCCGAACAGCGCGTTGAAGCCCTGGCTGCGGATGCGCCAGTCGATGCCCAGATCGCGCAGCTTGTTGATGTCGAGGTCGATGATCGTCGCCTCGAGCTCGACGATCTGCGGCGCGATGTCCAGCGCGCGAACCAGCCCTTCATAGGCCGGCATGTTCTCCGGCCGGTCGCGGACGATGATCGCGTTGAGCGACGGGTCGATGGCGATGCGCGGGCCGCCCTGCGGGCTCGGCTCGCGCGCGCTGGCGACAGGGACGGGCTGCGTCGGCGGCAGGCCCAGATACTCGTCGTCATAGGGGGCGAGCTGCGCCGTCTGGCCGAGGTCGGGCGCGACGCTGTTGAGGCCGCGGCCGCCCAGGCGCTGCGCGCTCTGGCGGATCGTGCGACCGCCATAGGTGCCGCCGACGACGCCCGACACCGACGAGCCGTCGCCCATGATGCGGCTGAGCGAGGTGCCGACCCCCGGCACCGTCAGCTCGCGTCCGCCCGCCACCAGCTTGGTATCGTCTGCCCGGGCATAGCGCAGGTAGAAGACGCGCAGCTCATAGGGTTCGATGTAGGAGGGCCCCTGCGCCGCCGCCGGCGTGATCTGCGCCGTCTGCGGACCGACGCCGCCGCCGGGAAGGCCGCGGGTGGGCGCGGCGGCGGCGAGCTGCTGCACCTGGTCGAGGAAGCGCGGCACGCCGGTCGCGAGGATCGTGGCGTTGCCGGTGGGGCGGACGCGGTTGGTCGCGTCGGCAAGGCCCGCATCGGCGACGCCGGCGGCAAGCTCCGGCGCGCGGCCCGCGGGAACGGAGACGGTGCGGCTCTCGACCTGGTCGCCCGAATACACCGTGACGACCGAGCCGTCATAATAAGCGACGAGGTTGAAGGCGCGCGCCACCTGGCTCCATACCTGTGCCGGCGCGCCCGAAAAGCGGCCGTTGATCTTGCCCGTCACGCGCGCGTCGACGTTGACCGTCAGCCCCGCCGCGGAGAAGAATTCGCGCACGAACGCGCCGACGTCCTGGTTGCGCGGGGTGAGCGTCACCGGGCGCGTGCGGAACGGCGGGTCGGCGGCGATGCCGGGCTGCGGTGCCAGCAGCGCGAGCGCCGCAATCGCCGCGGTGGCGGTGCCGGTCAGCGTGAAAGTCCGTGCAAGGCTCACTCAGTCGCTCCCATGTCATTGTTCTCAAGGGCGGCAGGGGTCCGGTCGAGCTGGCCGACGACGTCGAGGGGGATCGACGGCGACAGCTCGTTGAAGGCGAGGATCGGCACCTCGAAGAGGTCCGGGCCGACCAGGCGGCGGAGCGGACGGCGCAGTTCGAACGCGGTCAGCACCGCGCGCGCGCCGGTCGAGGCGACCTGCTCGCGCAGCATCGCGATCATCTGGCGCGCATGCTCGGGCTCCATCGCCAGGCGGGCGACGCCGTCGATGGTGCGGACATTGTCGCGCAGGAACCGCTCGAGCGCGGCGCCGACGACGAGGACGGGGAAGCGTCCGTCGACGACATGCGGCAGCGACAGATAGCGCTTGAGCGAATTGCGCGTGAGGTCGGCGATCGGGATCGCGTTGCGTTCCGACTGGCCCGCCTCGGCGATCGCCTCCAGCACGTCGCGCATGTTGCGCAGCGGCACTTCCTCTTCGGCGAGAAGGCGCAGCACTTCGGCGATCTTGGAGGCGGGGACGGCGCGAACGACTTCCTTGACGACGTCGGGATAGTCCGCGCCGACGCGGTTGAGCAGCGCCGTCGTTTCCTGAAGGCCGAGAAAGCGGCCGATCTCGCGGCGGAGGACCGCCTCCAGCGCAGGCGCGACCTGGGTCAGGTCCTCGCCCTCGATCGCCCCGCTGGCGACGGGGGCATCGTGGACATAGGCGGCCCACTTGCCCGGCTCGCCCGCCGGCAGCGCCTTGGGCTCCATCGCGGCGGCGGGAAGCGGCAGGCCGGTGCGTGCCTGGACACGCTCCAGCATCGCGGTGATCCCCTCCGCCAGCGCGGCGACGCGCGCGGCGTCGAGGCCGGGCGCCGCCACCTCGATCAGGAGCGGGCGGACCTGGCGCGGGGCGGGGGCGCGGACTTCGAGCTCGGTCGGCATGACCGCGGGTCGCTGGTCGACCCGCGCCCATTTGCCGTCGATCCACGCGCGCGTCGTCGGGTGCTGCATCGCCCCGCCGCCGAGCAGCGCGAGCGCAAGGCCGAGGAAGACGAAAACCGGGAAGCCGGGGATCAGGCTCATCAGGACGCAGATGCCGCCCGCGATGAACAGCACGCGCGGCTTGCCGGTGATCTGTGCGGCGATGGCGGGGCCAAGATCGCGTTCGGCCTCTTCATCCGTCGTCCGTGTGACGAGCAGGCCCGCGGCCATCGCGCTGAACAGCGCGGGAAGCTGTGCGACCAGGCCGTCGCCGATCGTCAGGATCGAATAGGTCTCGACCGCCTCGCCGATCGCCATGCCGCGGGAGAACATGCCGACGGCAAGGCCGCCGATCAGGTTGACGAGCACGATGACGATCGAGGCAATGGCGTCGCCCTTCACGAACTTCATCGCACCGTCGAGGCTGCCGTGAAGCTTCGATTCATTCTCCAGCGTGCGGCGACGCGCGCGCGCCTCGTCCTTGGTGATGAGGCCCGAGCGCAGGTCGCTGTCGATCGACAGCTGCTTGCCGGGCATCGCATCCAGGCTGAAGCGCGCCGCGACCTCGGCGACGCGCTCGGCGCCTTTCGAGATGACGATGAATTGGACGATCGTGATGATGAGGAACACCACCATTCCGACGACGAGCTCGCCGCCCGCCACCATCTCGCCGAACTGCTGGACGATGTGGCCGGCATGCGCCTCGGTCAGGATCATCCGCGTTGCGGCGATCGACAGCGACAGACGGAACAGCGTGCTGAGCAGCAGCACCGTCGGGAAGGTCGAGAAGTCGAGCGGCTTGGAGATGTAGAGCGCGCTCAGGAGCAGCATCACGCCGATGGTGATGTTCGCCGCGATCAGGATGTCGAGCACGAGCGCCGGCAGCGGCAGGATCAAGAGCGCGACGATCGCGATGACCCCGCCGACCAGCAGCATGTCGGCGGCGCGGAAGCTGCCGCGCGGCAGCCGCGTCAGTATGGAGAGCGTACTCACCGCGCGAGCCCCGCCTGGCGATAGCCCTGATAGCGGGACATCACCTTGCGCACATAGGCCTGCGTCTCGGCATAGGGGGGTACGCGGTTGCCGTAGCGCGCGACCGCACCCTCGCCGGCATTGTAGGCGCCGAGGATCAGGTCGAAGTTGCGGCCGTAGCGCTTCTGGAGCCGCTTGAGGTGGCGCGCCCCCGCATCGACGTTGACCGCCGGATCGAACAGCGCGACCGGCTGGACGCCCAGGCCGCGGCCGGTGGCGGGCATGATCTGCATGAGGCCGCGCGCGCCGACATAGCTGACGGCCTTCGGATTGCCGGCCGATTCGGTGGCGATGATCGCGTGGAGGAACAAGGGATCGACCTTGTACGCGGCGGCGGTGCGGAAGATGTGCGCGTCATAGCTGCTGACGGGCACCCGGCCGCCGCTGTGCGACGAGATCACGACCGGCGTCTTGGCGCGGCGTTCGCGGGCGCGCTTCTTGGCGGGTGCCTCGTCCTCATCCTCGACACCGATGATGCGCGCGACGCTGAGGTCGGCCGGCAGCACGGTGGGTGGCACATGGACGATGCGGTTGCCGCAATTGCTGAGCGCGGCATAGCGTTCGGACGCGCGGACATTGGCAACGCGCACCTGGTCCTCGACCGGGCACTCGATGAAGTAACGCTCAGCTTCTTTCTTCAGCTTGCGTGTCGCCTTGTCGTCGTCACGCCCGGCTGCCAAA
Organism: Sphingomonas sp. Y38-1Y; assembly: GCF_032391395.1. Taxonomy (NCBI): domain Bacteria; kingdom Pseudomonadati; phylum Pseudomonadota; class Alphaproteobacteria; order Sphingomonadales; family Sphingomonadaceae; genus Sphingomonas; species Sphingomonas sp. Y38-1Y. Next base: position 2,477,927 of record NZ_CP135916.1, on the reverse strand, counting down.
GAAGGCGTAAAGAATACCGACAGCAATGCGCCGGCAATCGCGACCTTATAGTTCGACTTCTTCACGGGTTCGCCCCTCCATCGACGGCCACGCGAACGCGGCAATCAGGTTCGATCCGTGCAACGAAGGCGGCATCGAAGAACGCCGAACCGCCATGTCCCCGCTCAGCCGCCTAGCGACCGAATGTTGCTCAAATGTTGCGCTTTTCGGCGAGATGAAAGCGTGGAGCGTTCAAATGATGCAAAAAACCCGACGAACCGAATGAACCTTCGGGCAGCTACAATCATCCATTCGGGTCAGCGAGTTGGTTGCGCACTCGTAACGTCGCGGGGCGAAAACCGTTCATCGACCTGGCCGCGAATCTGCTTGACCGCCGCATTTCGGCCACGTCTTTTAAGGGTCATTACTTGCCCGTGCGACGAAGTCCCCGTCCCACAACGCCCCTGTTGGGCGGACTCGATGATCCAACGCCGCGACGCCCCAGGGCTGCGCGGCGCTGGCGGAGTAACGGATGGCGGACAAGAATCAAGGCGGCGACAAGACCGAAAAACCGACCGCCAAGCGGCTGCGCGATGCGCGGCTGAAGGGCGATATCGCCAAATCCAAGGACATGAGCGCGGCGATTGCGATGGTCGCCTGGGGTGTCCTGTTCATGCTCGGCGCGGGGCTGATCGCCGCGCGGATCGCCGACTTTGCCGAACTCAGCCTGGCGCATGCGACCGAGACCTCGTTCGAGGCGACGGTGGCGACGCTGGGCGCCAGTGCCTTCGTGCTGGTGCTGACGGTCGCCGCGATCGTGCTGATCCCGGCGACGCTGGCCGGCGTGGCGGGCGAGTTCGTCCAGACCGGCGCGCTGGTCACGACCGAGAAGCTCAAGCCCGAGCTGTCCAAGCTCAACCCCGTCGAGGGGCTGAAGCGGATGTTCAGCCCCGACAATTTGTTCGAGTTGCTCAAGACGCTGATCAAGGCATCGCTGGTGATCGCGATCACGGGCGGTGTCCTCTATGCCTCGATCGACAAGTTCGCGGCGCTGATGCACGCGGCGGGCTGGGGCCTCGACAGCCGGGCGGGGCCGCGGCTCGCGCAGTCGATCCTGGAGCTTACCCAGTCGCTGACGCTGCAACTCGTCGGCTGGACGGTCGCGGTGTTCCTGGTGGTCGCCGCCGCCGACCGCGCTTGGGTCCAGCATCGCTACGTCAAGAAGCTGATGATGAGCCGCCGCGACATCCGGCAGGAGCATAAGGACAATGAAGGCGACCCGATGCTCAAGCAGCAACGGCGCCAGATGCACGAGGAATGGGCCAACCAGAACGCCGTCGCCGCGGCGGGGACCGCCAACGTGCTGCTCACCAACCCGACGCACCTGGCGGTCGCGCTGGACTACGCCCCCGAAGACTGCCCGGTGCCGGTGATCGCCGCCAAGGGCGAGGGGCCGCTCGCCGCCGCGATGCGCGCAGAGGCGGAGGCGAACGGCGTGCCGATCGTGCGCAACATCCCGCTCGCCCGCACCGTCTTTGCCACGGCGGGCGTCGGCGACGTCATCCCGGAGGACCAGTTCGACGTGATTGCCGAGATCATCCTGTGGGCGCGCCGCGCCCGCGCCGACGAAACGCCGCGCCTGCGTGAGGACGGCCATGGGGAATGGGCATGAGCGTGTGGACCGTGTTGTCGAGCCTGCTCGCCGTCATCATCGCGCTGGCGGTGGTGCTGGGGCTCGCCTTCGTCCTGCTGAAGGGACTGCGTCGCTGGCAGGACCGCTTCCAGACCGCCGAGAGCGAGGGTGAGCGGCCGATCCGCTTCCTGCGCGCGATGCCGCTGGGGCAGACCGAGCGCGTCGTGCTGATCGAGGCGCGCGGCGAGGTCATGCTGGTCGGCGTGACCGCGGGCGGCATCAGCCTGCTCAAGAGCTGGCCCGCGGGTGAGCCGGAGCCGCTGGCATGACGCTGACGCTCCCCGCGATCGATCCGGCCGAGGCCGAACTGCGGCGCGTCGCGCTGGCGGCATTGAACGGCGTGCGCGTCGACGGGCTCGTCCTGTCGGCGCGGATCGATGCCGAGCCTGAGCGGCGCGGCGACTGGCTTCGCTTCCACAATGGCGCGGCGCTGGCGGTCGACCGGCTGGACGGCGCGCCGCTGCGGCTCGACGCCGGCGACGGCGTCGGCGCGGCGGCGGCGATCGAGCGGGCCGAGCCGCTGGTCGCCGCGATCGAGGCGGCGCTGGGCCTCACGCTCGATCCCGACACGCTGGCCGCCGAGCCCGGCGAAGGGGTGATCGTCACGATCGACCATGGCGGCGCCTCCCGTCTTCGCCTCTCGGTGCCGACCACGCTGGCGCTGCTGCCGGCGCGCCCTGACTTCGCGCCGGAGCTGATCGCCGCACTCTCGCTGCCGGCGATGCTGAGTGTCGAGGGACCGAAGCTCGCGCCGCATGACGCTGCCTCGCTCGCACCCGGTGACCTGCTGCTGCTGGGCGGCGCGTCGCTGCCCGCGCGGCTGACGGTCGCGGGCCGGACCTGTTCGGGGCGGTTCGATGCCGCCCGATCCGCCTTTCACATCCATTCCATCGGAGCATCCTGAATGCAGGACCTGACCGAACGCCCCGCCGCTGCCGAACCGGCTGCGCCGCCGCCACCCGACGCGCGCTTCGGCGTGTCCGTCACGATCGAGATTGATGCGGGCGCCCTCGCGCTCGGGCAGATCCAGGGACTGGCGGCCGGCAGCGTCGTGCCCGTCGATGCCGCCACCGACGGCGGCGGCATCCCCGTCCGCCTGCTCGCCGCGGGCAAGCCGTTCGCGCGCGGCACATTGGTGTCGGTGGGCGATGCGTACGGCGTCCTGATCGGGGATTGATCGATGGACCTCTCGGCCTTCACGCCCGGCACGGCGCTCGTCACCGTCGTGCTCATTGCGCTGGCGCCCTTCTTCGCGGTGATGGTGACGAGCTTCACCAAGATCGTCGTCGTGCTGAGCCTGGTGCGCAATGCATTGGGGCTTCAGCAGGTGCCGCCCAATCTCGTCCTCAACGGGCTGGCGCTGATCCTGTCGCTCTATGTCATGTATCCGACGATCCAGCAGATGCAGGTTGCCGCCGGGCCGAACGTCGCGGCGAGCGCGCAGCAGGCCGATCAGATCTTTTCCACCGCCGACCGCGCCAAGGAGCCGCTGCGCGCCTTCCTGATCGAGCATAGCGATCCCGGCGAGCGCGAGTTCTTCGTGCGTACGCAGGCGCGCGTTGCCGCCAAGACCAACACCCAGGCGGCGGCGCCGACCGACTTCATCGTCGTCATCCCGGCCTTCATCGTGAAGGAACTGACGACGGCGTTCCAGATCGGCTTTCTGTTGTTCCTGCCGTTCCTCGTCATCGACCTGGTCATCTCGAACATCCTGTTGGCGCTCGGCATGATGATGTTGTCGCCGGTGACCATATCCTTGCCGTTCAAGCTCCTGTTGTTCGTGCTGGTCGATGGGTGGGTGAAGATCAGCCACAATCTGGTGCTGAGCTATGTTTGAGAGCGGCGGGCAACCTCCGTTCGTCCTGAGCTTGTCGAAGGACGTGTCTCGGGCGTCGGCGCTTCGGCGCACGTGCTTCGACAGGCTCAGCACGAACGGGGTGGGTAGGGCTGACCCACATCCCGTTCGTCCTGAGCTTGTCGAAGGACGTGTCTGGGGTGTCGGCGCTTCGGCGCACGTGCTTCGACAAGCTCAGCCCAAACGGTGGATCAGGGCGGGGCAAGTGGCATGACCGAGTCCATCCTCTCCGTCACCACGCAGGCCCTGTGGCTGGTCCTCCTGCTCTCCGCGCCGCCGATCATCGCGGCGTCCGCTGTGGGCCTGCTCGTCGCGATCGTGCAGGCGGCGACGCAGCTTCAGGAACAGACGCTGCAATATACGCTGAAGTTCTTTGCGGTCGTCGCGACCTTGTTCGTCACCGCGGGGCTGCTCGGCGGCAGCCTCTATACGTTCAGCGACCAGATCTTTTCGGGCTTCGCGGGGATGGTGCGCAGCTGATGGGGGGTGGCATCGCGTCGCAGCCCTGGGGTGCGCAGTTGCTGCTCGTCGCGCTCGCCTCGGCGCGGTTCGGCTTCGCGTTCGTGCTCGTTCCGGTGTTCGCCAAGGACATCATCCCGCCGACCGTCCGCAACGCGATCATCCTGACGCTGGGCGGCGTCGCCTTCGTCATGCAGCCGTCGGTCGACCCCAACGCGATGGGCGCGATCCAGTGGGCACGGATGCTGCTCAAGGAAGCCGCCGCCGGCCTCGTCATCGGCTTCTTCTTCGGCACGCTTCTCTGGGCGATCGAGGCGGCGGGCGAGATCATCGATGCCAAGGTGGGCGCGACGATCGGCCAGATCCTGGAGCCGATGGGTGGCAACATGACCTCGCTGAACGGCGCCTTTCTCGGACGGCTGGCCAATGTCATCTTCGTGGCGTCGGGCGGGTTGCTGCTGCTCGTCGGCACGGTGATCGAAAGCTATGCGATCTGGCCGATCGCCGCGGATTGGCCCAGTCTGGACATGGGGTCGCTGCGCGTCTTCGAAAACGAGTTCGGACGGCTGATGATGCTTGCCTTCCTCGTCTCGGCACCGGTCATCATGGTGCTCTATGTCATCGATGCCGGCCTCGGGCTGCTCAACCGCTTCGCGCAGCAGCTCAACGTGTTTTCGCTGTCGCTGTCGCTCAAAAGCTGGGCGGCGACGTTGCTGATCGTCATGCTGGTGCCCGCGATCGCGCAGGCGGTGGTCAACGACCTCGCCCAGCGCGGCGGCGTGGTGAAGGCGGTGATCGGAGCATTAGCGCGATGAGCGAGGACAGTTTCGACCCCGCCGAGGAAGCGCGCCTTCGCGAGCTGATGCGGCTCCTGCGCAAGGCCGATGCGGTCGCCGCCGAGGAAGAGGAGCTGATCGGCGAGTTCCGCATTCCCAAGAGCCGCATCCCCGCGCGCCACATCGAGTCGATCCAGACGCTGACCCGGACGGAAGCGGCGGTCCTCCGCTTCCTGGGCTGGGGGCGCGCCAATGCCGACATCGCGACGCTGCTCGTCATCAGCGAGAACACGGTGCGCGTCCACCTCAACAACATGTGCCGCAAGCTGGAGCTGGACGGCGTGCGGGAGCTGATCGCGCTCGCCGGCGTGCTGTTCCATCCGCTCAGCTAAGCGATTCGACTAGGCCGCTAGTCGGATCGGTGAGTGTGGCGGCGGGGCGGATCGGCGAAAAGGATGGGGACGGCGGCGCAGCGAAGCCGCCCGGTACAGACGGTTTCAAGGAGACAGACGATGTTCGGTTTCGGCGGTATCAACCCGGTTTCGCTCCTCGCCACCTCGATGCTCGGCCCGGTGGGCGGGATCGTCAGCCAGCTGGCGATGCAGATGGTGTCGCAGATCGGCCAGCAGTTCATCCAGCAGCTCGGCCAAAACCTGGGGCTGCCGCAGTCGGCGATCGACATGGCGCAGGGCGCGTTCGCCGGCTCGATGGGCGATGTTCAGGGCTCGGCCCAGAACCTCGACCAGGCAATCGAACAGCTCGGTCGCGAGACGGGTGCCAGCCCGGCCGAGATCGGCGATCAGCAGCGCGAGCTCAACGAATTCATCCAAGACATGGCGCGTGACGTGTCGGAGGGTGACGATGCCAAGTCGGCGCGCGGCGGCGGCAAGGCGCCAGGCTGGCTGATGGCGATCGCACGCTCGCTCGGGTCGACACTCAACGAGCTGGGTGACGAAATGGAATCGCTGTCGCAGCAGATCAAGGACGGCGACGCGAGCCTTTCGACCGAGTTCACGACGGTCGCGCAGCAGTTCAGCATGGTCTCGAACGCCGCCAGCACGTCGATCAAGGCGATCGGTGAAGCGATGGCGAACATGGCGCGTAAGCAGTAATTCATCGCGCTATCGACACATGTCGGGGGTTCGGCCTTGCGGCTGGACCTCCAACATGGTCCAACGATTGCGGAGGTTCCCATGCGTTTCAAGATGTTGGCAGCCGCACTGATCCTTTCACCGGTGGCCATTCCGGCGGCGGCGCAGGATATTTCCCCGGCGATGGATCCTGTCCAGGCGGGACTTGGCGAGGTCATGAACCACGGCGTCCGCGAGGCCTATCGTAACGGTGGCCAGCGCACGTCGCGCAGTCGCACCTCGCGCAGCTCGGCCGCCGCCACCTGTGCCAATCGCGGTCGTGCCGCCGCGAATCTGGGCGCGAACCACCCCAAGGTGCAGCGTCTCAACGCGCTGTGCGCACGTGCGGGATACTAACCGCGCCGACATTCGGGAGACGGCGTCATGGTCGCTTCGATCAGTGGAGAGCTGACCAGCCTTCGGTCACAGCTCGGAGTCCGGACGCCCGGCGAGCAGAAGTCAGACGACGATATGGGCGACTTGGCCGACAGTGCGGGTCACGCAATGGTACGCAGCGAAACCGCTTCGCCGCCGCGCGTCGCGCATGGCGAAACGGGTCCCGCGGGTGACAATAGCGATCCCGATGCGGCCACCGCCGATGGGGTCGGGTCGACCCGCGGATCGGTCGCGTTCGACGAGGCCGATGGACGCCATCGCGCAGGCCTGAATTGAGGCGACGAGGCAGGCCGGTGACAACGATCCCCAAACTTGTGGCGCTCGCGTTGCTCGTGGGCGCCTGCGCAACGAGCGCCGGCGCGCAGGAGCTTCCCACGACGCAGCTTCAGGACCACGGCCAAGCCGTGCTGCACGGCGCCACGACGCGCTCGATCCTGCGCGCGAACCAGGGCAATCGACGCGGCGAACGATCGAACGCGGCGATCGCGCGCGCGAAGTGCGCGGCCGCGACGCGACGTGTCGCGGCTGGCGCCGGCGATCCGGCATTGCTGCGGCTGTGCGCGCGTGCCGGCTATCGCTAAACAGAGTCTTCCATGATCCGCTTGCCGACCGTGCTTCGGTCCATCTTGATCCCTGCCCTCGGCGCGGCCGCAATCGTCGGCGCCTTACCGGCATCGGCGCAGATCGACCCCGTGGCGACGGGGCAGGGCGCGGTGCTCAGTACGACGATGCGCGCGCATTCGTCGCGCAGCGGCCGAGCGGCATCGCGCGCGGAAACCTCTGCGAAGGCGCGGTCGACCTGCGCACAGCGCGCCTCGATCCGCGCGCGCTTCGGCGCCGACGATCCGCGCGTGAAGCAGATGTACGCGCTTTGCGACCGGCTCGGCTATTGATCGTCCGGCCGCCGTCTCGCCACGCCTAATCGTTCCGACTATCCCTCATAAGCGTTTCGCGGAGCGCGCTTCGCGCCCCTCACTGGCACAACGCTGATCGGGAAGAGACATGACGATCGACCGCATCCATACCGGGCCGCTTGGCCCCATCGACCCGGCGGGTCGCGACGGCCGCTCGCCCGCCAGCGTGGGCGAGGCGAGCGTCCGCGGCGTGGCCCTGGCGGTGGTCGGTCGGATCCTGGGCGAGTTGGGGATCGATGGCCGGGGCCGCGTGCCCTCCGCCGACCCCTATCGCCTGCGAGAGGTCGCCGACATGGCGGCCGGTCACTTCCCCGGCAGCGCACCGGCCGCGGAGGGCGAGCTGATGCGCGCCATCGAGGCGCTCGCGGGAACGATCGCCGCCCATATGGCGGCGCGCGTCGACGGGAGCACGCTGGAGCGCGTCGACGATGCCCTCGCGGCCTATGCCCCCGGCCGCGAGGGCGTCGAAGGCGTCGCCGAGTTTCTGGACGAAGTCACCGCCCGGCTGGAAGCGTCGCGCTGATCCGCGCGCGTCCTGCCGATCCCCGAACGACAGGAAAGGACGCAACGATGATCGACGCGAGCTTCAAGGCAGGGTTCATGGCCGGCGCCGCCGCAAGCCAGCTGGGCGCCGCCGCCGGGCTGATGATGGGCGGTCGAATCGCCGCGCAGTTTGCCGACCGGCTGGAAGCGGGCGCGCTCGCCTTTCGCGCGCTCGCCAGCGCGTATCAGGTGCAGGCGGGGCAGATGACGGGCGGCAGCTTCTCGGCCATCCCGCAGGCGAGCTGGCAGGCGCAACTGACCGGCGAGCATACCGGCGGCATCGACCTGGGCGACGGGTACACGCTCCAGCTCGACGAGCGGAATTCGGAAATCACGATCCGCAACGACAACACCGGCGAGACCACGCGCATCTGGGGCGACCCGCATGTCGAGGTCGACGGCAAGCACGTCTACGACTTCTGGGGCCAGACCACCTTCCAGCTCGAGAACGGGACCAAGATCACGATCGGCACCGAGCCGTTCGGCGACAATCCCGACGCCTATGTCGCGTCGAAGCTGACGATCACCAACGGCGACAATGCGATCGTGGTCGACGGGATCAGCCAGAACCAGCTCGGCGACCTGTCGGTGTCGATGTCGCAGAACGGCCAGGCGCTGGACGCGGCGACTCGCGACGGGTTCGTGCTTCAGGAGAATGCGACCGGGTCGGGCTGGCGGTCGGAGCTGACCGGCGAGGTCGCGACGCAGGCCGATCTGGACGCGACGCGGCCGGGTGGGCTCTATGGTCCCGACAGCATGATGCCGAGCTTCGGCGAGATCGGTCAGTTCCTGGGCGCTTTCCTGCTGTTCGGCATGGCGGTCGAGATGGGCACGGCGCTGGACGGCCCGGCACGCGAGCCGTTCCGCGAATTGCCGCTGCTGGTTTGAGGTTGCGTGCTCCCGCGCAGGCGGGAGCCCAGGGCGCCAAGTGGTAGCGATCGTGGCTCTGGGCTCCCGCCTTCGCGGGAGCACTTTCATTTTGTACCCCGGCGGAGGCCGGAGCCCAGTTGGAGCGTCTCTGCTGGTGCGCGAAACAATTCGGGCTTTCCCAACTGGGCCCCGGCCTTCGCCGGGGCACAATGCTGGCTAGCGCGGCGGCTTTGTCCGCTCGCGAATGAGGGCGAGCACTTCCAGCGGTACCGGGCGCGCGCCTCGCGCACCGGCCGGCGGCCAGGCGCCTTCGATCGCCATCCTCGCGATCTGACGATCATGCGGCACCGGCTCGGGCCAGCCGAGCGCGCGGAGTCGGCCGGCGAGCGCCTGCTTTGCGGCAAGCTCGGTGGGATCGTCGGTCGTGGTCGGCCCGACCACCGCGGCGCCGAGGTTCGCCCCACCCGCGTCAATCGCGAACGGGTCCGCGCCGGCGTCGAGCAGCGCCGCGGCGATGCGGAAGCGTTCCTGATCCAGGGCGATGTGGAGCGCGCGCCGTCCGGTCCGCTCGAGCGCTTCGAGGTCGAGCCCTGCGGCGATCAGCATCTGCGCCCGGGCCAAGTCGTTGAGGCCGATCACCGTGCGGATCGGCAAGATCGGCGCGCCGCGCGGGTTGGGCGAGGCGCCGCGCTTCAGCAGCAGTCGCGCCATGGCGTCATCCTTCGCCCGCAGCGCCAACGTCAGCGGCAGACCGCCACCATCGCCATCGGGCGAGGCACCGGCGTCGAGCATCAGTGCCACGCCCTCGACACGGCAGCCCGCCACGGCATGAGCGAGCAGCTCGCCGCGCTTTGCCGCGCCGGGATCGGCTTCGATCAGTCGCCTGGCCTCGTCGACTCGCCCGCTTGCGAGCGCCGTCGCCAGATCGGGCGCAGGCGACGTGGCCGGGTCAGGCAGCTCGGTGCCGGGACGGAAGCACGCCGCGGCCGGGCTTTCGGCACAGCCGCTCATGAGGAGCGGAAGGAGGGCAAGAGCGACGCGCACACGGCCCCCAAGCGCGGCGGGCGCGGCTTGGTTCCGGTCAGAGCGCGTTGGCGCCCGCGACCACCCAGTCGATGCCATGGCGATCGATCGCGTTCAGCCCCTCGAACCAGTTGACGCCTTCGGGTCGGACGGAGGGGAGCGCGTGCTGCGTCCCATAGGCCTCCGGCGCGTCGGCGATCAGCCCGCCGACGATGCCGCCGACGCCAAAGCCGATCGCACGGTCGCCGCCCTGCTGGAGCACATGCAGGATCTCGCCGGGAACGTGGAAGGCGTCGACCGAGGCGGTGCCGCGGCCACTGGCGGCGGCGATCGCGCGCGCGTCGGTGATGGTGTCGCCCGACAGGCCCGCGGCGTTGAAGGTCACCGCCTCGCGCCCGCTCGCCACCGCCGCGGCAGAGGCGAGCCCGCCGCCCAGCGAGTGGCCGGTGAAGCTGACCTGCTCGTCGCTTCGGGCGATCTGCTTGCCGATCTCCAGCGCCTTGGCATAGCTTTCGGAGTTGAGGCCGAGCGCCTGCTGGACGTTGTTCTTCCAGTCCTCGCCCGTCTGCGATCCGCGAAAGGCGACGACATAGTCGGTGCTCGCGCCGCTGCCCGTCGCATAGACGCGGGCACGGAACGAGGAGCCGGGCTGCTCCAGCATCTCGGGCGAGAGGCCGAGACGGTCGAGGTCGGCGGCGCTCGCCTCGCGATAGCCGGCGGGCGGCGTCGCCTCGGCACGATAGACGTCCTCGGACAGGAGCGCGTTGGCGCGGACCTGATCTGGCGAGAGGCCGTCATTCGCAGCTATCCGCGAGGCGGCTACGGGGGCGAGCATCGGCTGGGGCGACAGCGCGCTCGGCTGAGGCGTCGCGGGGGCGATGCGGGCGGCGGCGGCTTCGATCATCGCGGACGACTCCTGAGAGGATGTCCGGAGGGTAGGCGCATGAGGCCAGCGGCAACATAGTCGCAACGACTAGGTCAGGCCGGGACGCGCTCGCCTTCGCGCAGGGTGAGCACCTCGACGCCAGTCGCCGTGACCGCGACGGTGTGTTCGAACTGGGCCGAGAGGCGGCCGTCGCCGGTCACCACGGTCCAGCCGTCGTCGAGCGTCTCCACGCGGCGCGTGCCCTGGTTGAGCATCGGCTCGATCGTGAAGGTCATGCCCTCGCGCAGCAGCGTGCCGGTGCCCGGCCGACCGAAGGCGGGGACAGCGGGCGCCTCGTGCATCTCGCGGCCGATGCCGTGGCCGCAATAGTCGCGCACGACCGAATAGCCGTGGCGCTTTGCGTGGCGCTCGATCGCGTGGCCGATGTCGCCGACATGGTTGCTGGGGCGGACTTGACCGATGCCCTTCCACATCGCTTCCTGCGCGACCTTGACCAGGCGGCGGGCGGCGGGGGCGGCGTCGCCGACGATGTAGGTCTTGCTCGAATCGGCGATGAAGCCATGCTTTTCGAGCGTGATGTCGAGGTTGACGATGTCGCCTTCGCGCAGGATCACGTCTGCGCTCGGCACACCGTGGCAGACGACCTGGTTGATCGAGCAATTGAGGACATGGCCATAGCCATATTGCCCCTTGCTCGCGGGCCGCGAGGCGAGATCCTCGGTGATGAACCGCTCGACCAGCGCATCGACTTCGAGCGTCCACATGCCGGCAAGGTCCTGTTCGTCGAGCATCTCGAACACACGCGCGAGCAGCCGCCCGGCATTGCGCATTAGCGCCAATTCGTCCCGCGTCTTGACCATGTCAGGCGGCGGCGAGGTCGGGCAGGTCGATGTCGGCGGCGGCAAGCTGCATCCGCACGATCTCGTTGAAGGTGAGCGTCGGGTTCGCCTCGGCGAGCATGCCCATCTTCATCCAGAACTCGGCCTGCGCATTGATCGAGCGGCACATGACGGCGCTCGCCCGCCGGATCTCGGCGTGGAGCGTTTCGTCGATCTTCACGATGCCCATCGGGGTTCCTTCGGCGGAAGAGTATATGCCGCGTATATGGAACGTATATTGATGGGTCAATCGGTGGCACGCACGTGCTCCCGCGAAGGCGGGAGCCCAGGGTCACGAGCGCTGTCGCCTGCGGCCCTGGGCTCCCGCCTTCGCGGGAGCACGTTGTCCATTCCCAACTGGACCCCCGCCTCCGCCGGGGCACACTCCACGATTACTGGTCGAGGAAGGACCGCATCTTGCGGCTGCGGCTCGGGTGCTTGAGCTTGCGGAGCGCCTTCGCCTCGATCTGGCGGATGCGCTCGCGCGTGACCGAGAATTGCTGGCCGACCTCTTCCAGCGTGTGGTCGGTGTTCATGCCGATGCCGAAGCGCATGCGCAGCACGCGCTCCTCACGCGGAGTGAGGCTGGCGAGGACACGGGTGACCGTTTCCTTGAGGTTCGCCTGGATCGCGGCATCTACCGGGATGATCGCGTTCTTGTCCTCGATGAAGTCGCCGAGGTGCGAATCCTCCTCGTCGCCGATCGGCGTCTCAAGGCTGATCGGCTCCTTGGCGATCTTCATCACCTTGCGGACCTTTTCGAGCGGCATCGACAGCCGCTCCGCCATCTCCTCGGGCGTGGGCTCGCGGCCCTGCTCGTGGAGGAACTGGCGGCTGGTCCGCACCAGCTTGTTGATCGTCTCAATCATGTGGACCGGGATGCGGATCGTGCGCGCCTGGTCGGCGATCGAGCGGGTGATCGCCTGACGGATCCACCACGTCGCATAGGTCGAGAACTTGTAGCCGCGGCGATACTCGAACTTATCGACCGCCTTCATCAGGCCGATATTGCCTTCCTGGATGAGGTCCAGGAACTGAAGGCCGCGGTTGGTGTACTTCTTGGCGATCGAGATCACGAGGCGCAGATTGGCCTCGACCATCTCCTTCTTGGCGATCCGCGCCTCGCGCTCGCCCTTCTGGACCATGTTGACGATGCGGCGGAACTCGCCGAGCGCCATGCCGGTCGACTGCGCGATCTCGGCGATTTCGATGCGGATGCGGTCGACCGCGCCGCCCTCGTTCTCGGCGAACGCCTTCCACTTCTTGTCGAGCCCGCCGACCGAGGCCAGCCACTGCTCGTCGAGCTCGTGGCCCATATAGCGGTCGAGGAAGTCCTTGCGGTTGACCTTGTGCCGCTCGGCCAGGCGCAGCATCTGGCCGCCGAGCGCGGTCAGGCGCCGGTTGAAGCTGTAGAGCTGGTCGACGAGATACTCGATCTTGGCCTGGTGGAACTGGACGCTCTCGACCTCGGCCGTCAGCTCCTCGCGGAGCTTCTGGTACTTCTTCTCCTCGGCCGACGTGAGCTCGCCGCCGGCCGCCATCGCGTCCAGCCGCTTGCCCTGAACCTTGGCAAAGGTCTTGTAGAGCGCGGTGATGCTGGCGAACTTTTCCAGCGCCTGCGGCTTCAGCGTCTCTTCCATCTGGGCGAGCGAGAGGGTGTTGTCCTCCTCGTCATCGTCCGACGGGCGCGGCGTGCGCCGCTCGGTCATCGACTCCTCGTCGTCGTCGGCGGGCGCCTCTTCGGGCTCGTCCTCGTCCTTGAACGACGGGCCGGCATTCTTTTCCGAAATCTCGCCGTCGTCCTCGCCGTCCTCGGACAGCGATTCGGGGGCGGGGTCCTTGGACAGCATCGCGTCGAGATCGAGGATCTCGCGAAGCTGCATCGTGCCTTCGTTGAGCGCGGTCGACCAGTTGATGATCGCGTTGAAGGTGATCGGGCTTTCGCACAGCCCCAGGATCATCGTGTCGCGGCCAGCCTCGATCCGCTTGGCGATGGCAATCTCGCCCTCGCGCGACAGGAGCTCCACCGCCCCCATCTCGCGCAGGTACATGCGGACGGGATCGTCGGTGCGATCAACCGTCTCCTTCTTCTTGGGCGCTTCGAAGGCCGGGGCGCTGTCGTCCTGGCTCTCGGACGTCTCGGCCTCGTCCTGGCTGTCGTCGTCGGGCTCGGCGTCCTCGCCGGCTTCCTCGTTCTCGACGACGTTCACGCCCATGTCGTTGAGCGCTGCCATGATGTCCTCGATCTGCTCGGAGGACATCTGGTCCTGCGGCAGCATCTCGTTCAGCTGGTCGACGGTGATGTAGCCGCGCTTCTTGGCACGCGCGACCAGCTTCTTGATCGAGCCTTCGTTGAGGTCGATCAGCGGCGCGTCGCCAACCTCGATCGTGTCCTCACCGCCGCCACCGTTCGACTTCGCCATCAAATGCCCTCGATTACCCGATGGCGCATTATACAACGAATGCGCCTCTTCATGCCTATCGGTATGGATTTTGCAACTCGCATGAGCGCGCCGCTCCACGATTGTTGGGGCGATATGGGGATTGCGCCACAGGGATCAACCATCACCCGAGCGCGTCGCCGTCCTCCTCTGCGTGCGCCAACCTTTCGAGCCGTGCCTTCAACCGCTGCTGCTCCTGGAGCAACGTCTGTTGACGTGACCAAGCTTCTTCGGACCAGCCGGCCATGATCGCCGACGTCGCGTCGGCTAGGGCTGCATCAACACGTGGGAGCGTGACCATAACGGCAATCGCCTCGTCGAGATCGGCAGCGGCGCGGCTGGGATCAGCACCGGCATGCGTAAACGAGAAGGGAAGGGAGTCTGCCCGGAGCAGGTCGTTCGCCACCTGATCGAACCCCGATCGGGCCAAGATCGTGACTAGGCGGGAATGATCGAGCGCATGGTCCTCGATCGCCAGATCGACCACCGCCTCGAACGCGCGGGCGAGCGCGCCGTCGGCAAGGCGCAGCGAGCCGAGGATCTCCATGTGGCGGGCGATTTCCGCCGGGTGGCGGATCAGTCCGGCGAGCACCGCCTTTGCGAGCACGCGGTCGATACCGCCGGTGCCGACCGCCCGAGCTTCGTCACCCGGCGGCGCTTCTGGCGGTTGCCAGCCGCGCGGGCCGAAGCGGCCGCGGGGCTGGGCCGCGCGCTGTGGCGGCGGCGGGGCGGAGCGGCGGGAGAACTGCTCGAAAAAGCGGTTCTTGAAGTCGGCATGATATTCGGCGCGCACGCCGGTATGCGCGATGGTGTCGGCCTGCTCGGCCAGACGCGCGCGAAGGCCGGCGCGCTCCTCGGGCGTGGTCGCCGGCGCATCGGTGGCGTGGCGCCACAGCCGCTCGACCAGCGGTTCGGCGCCGGTGAGCGCTGCTTCCATCGCGGGGGCTCCAGCCGAGCGGACATAATCGTCGGGGTCCTGCCCACCGGGCAGCGTCACGAACGAGAGGCTGCGACCCGGCGCCAGCATCGGTAGCGCGCGGGTGGCGGCGCGGATCGCGGCCTTCTGGCCCGCGGCGTCGCCGTCGAAGCAGAGGATCGGCACGTCGGCCATTCGCCACAGCCGCTCGAGCTGCTGCTCGGTCAGCGCGGTACCGAGCGGCGCCACCGCCTCGCCGAACCCGGCCTGGGCGAGCGCGATCACGTCCATATAGCCCTCGACCGCGATCACGCGCCCCGCCTTGCGCGACGCGGCGCCCGCGCGGTCGAGATTGTAGAGCGTGCGCCCCTTGTCGAAGAGCGGCGTTTCCGGCGAGTTCAGATATTTGGGCTCGCCCGCGCCGATGATCCGGCCGCCAAACGCGATCACGCGGCCGCGCGCGTCGCGGATCGGGATCATCAGCCGGCCGCGGAACCGGTCATAGGGCTCCTTGCCGTCGACCGCGATCAGGAGGCCGCATTCGAGCAGCATCGCGTCGCCGAACTCGGAGAGCGCCTGGCGCAGCCGCCCGCGGCTGTCCGGCGCGAAGCCGAGGCCGAAGGTTCGCGCCGTCTCCGCCTTGACCCCGCGCCGATCGAGCAAGCCGCGCGCTTCCTCGCCGCCCAGGCCCCAGAGCTGTTCCTCGAACCACTTCGCCGCCGCCGCCATCGTGTCGTGAAGCGACTTGGCCCGCTCCGCCTTCTGCGCGGCGCGCGGATCGGGGGCGGGCAGGTCGAGGCCGGCGGCCTGCGCGAGCTCCTTGACCGCATCCATGAAGGGCAGGCCCTGGTTGTCGGTCAGCCACCGAATCGCATCGCCATGCGCCCCGCACCCGAAGCAGTGATAAAACCCCTTCTCGTCGTTGACGTAGAAGCTTGGCGATTTCTCGTTGTGGAACGGACAGCAGGCACGGTGTTCGCGCCCGGCGCGCTGGAGTTTGACCGTGCGTCCGACGAGCGCGGAGAGCGTGGTGCGGGCGCGGAGCTCGTCGAGGAAGGCGGGGGTTAGGGTCATGGGGCGAGTGGTGCGGTTGCGGCACGCCCTTCGACAAACTCAGGACGAACGGGGAAAGAAGCGTCTACACTTCCCAAGTCCGTTCGTCCTGAGCTTGTTGAAGGACGTGCCCCGAATGATGCCAGTTGCGAAATCAAGGCCCAGTCACCGGCGATCAACGCCGCCTTCTTCGCGCGCGACCATCCCTTGATCCGATGCTCGGCCTCGAGCGCTTCGATGCGGCTGGCGAAATCCTGTGACCAGACGAGTGTCAGCGGCTGGCGGCGCGCAGTAAAGTCGCTGCCCTTTCCGGCAAGATGCTGAGCGATCCGAGCGTCGAGATTGTCGGTGTGCCCCGCGTAGAAGCTGTCGTCGGCGCAGCGCAGAAGATAAGCCCAGAACGCCATTCCTGGCTCATGACAGAGTAGGGCGATCCGGTCGAGAACGGATCGCGTTTGGCACGTCCTTCGACAAGCTCAGGACGAACGGGGGGATCGAGTACGCTCTTCGGCAAGCGAGAGAGCAGCCTCAGACACGTCCTTCGACAAGCTCAGGACGAACGTGGAGGGGGCGTAATCCCAAGCTACAAACGATAGGAGGACGACAATCCACCGTTCGTCCTGAACTTGTCGAAGGACGTGCCGCAAACGCTGCCGGTTCCCTTAACCCAGCGCCGCCTTCACCGCGGCGCTCGCCTTGCTCATGTCGAGCACCGCACCGTGGCGCGCCTTCAGCTCGGCCATGACGCGGCCCATGTCCTTCATGCCGGTCGCGCCGAGGTCGGCCTTGATCGTCTCGATCGCCGCGGCGGTTTCGGCCGCATCCAGCGTCTTGGGCAGGAACCGCTCGATCACCGCGACCTCGCCCGCTTCGGCGGCGGCGAGTTCGGAGCGGTTGCCCTTTTCGTACATCTCGATCGATTCGCGGCGCTGCTTGACCATCTTCTGCAATACCTCGACCACCAAAACGTCGTCGTCGGCGGGGGCCGAGCCGGTCCGCGCCTCAATGTCGCGGTTCTTGATGGCGGACTGGATCAGGCGGATCGTGGCGGTGCCTTCCTTGTCGCCGCCCTTCATGGCGGTGACGAGCGCGGCCTTGATGTCGTCGCGAATCATGCGGGGTCTCTTCGAATGCGGAAACCGCCACCGATAGCGGACGAGGCTCTGGCCGTCACCGGTTGACGGGGGGCGGCATGGGCTCTAGCGGACGCGGCTTAGCGACATCGCCAACCCTGTTCCCGGAGTAGCCGTATCCATGGCCGACGCCAGCCCTAGTCATGCGCCCGAAGGAGCCACGGGGGTGCTGGTCCTGGCATCGGGTGAGGTGATCTGGGGCCGCGGCTTCGGCGCCGAGGGCGCCGCGGTGGGCGAGGTGTGCTTCAACACCGCGATGACCGGGTACCAGGAGGTGATGACCGACCCCTCCTATGCCGGGCAGATCATCACCTTCACCTTTCCGCACATCGGCAACGTCGGCACCAATGCCGAGGATATCGAGGCGGACGACCCTCACGCGCTGGGAATGATCGTCCGCCAGGACGTGACCGAACCCTCCAACTTCCGCGCCGCCGAGCGGCTGGACGCGTGGATGAAGAAGCATGCGCGCATCGGCCTGTCGGGCATCGACACGCGCGCGCTGACCCGCCGCATCCGCGGGGGCGGGGCGCCGAACGGCGTCATCGCGCACTCGCCGTCCGGCCAGTTCGACGTCGAGGCGCTGCTGGCCGAGGCGCGGGCGTGGCCGGGGCTGGAGGGCATGGACCTGGCCAAGACGGTGTCGACCCAGATGCATTATGGCTGGGAAGGCGGGCTGTGGCAGCTCGGCCGCGGCTATGACGACAGCGTGGCGCCCGAGGCACGTGCTTCGACAAGCTCAGCACGAACGGAGGAAGGGGGCGCAATCTCTAACTCCGTTCGTCCTGAGCTTGTCGAAGGACGTGCCCTAAACGACACCCCCGACGCCGCCCGCCCCCACGTCGTCGCGATCGACTACGGTTCGAAGCGCAACATCTTCCGCAACCTCGTCGCCGCGGGTGCGCGGGTGTCGGTGCTGCCGGCGACGGCGAGCTATGACGAGGTGATGGCGCTCCAGCCCGATGGCGTATTCCTGTCGAACGGTCCCGGCGACCCTGCGGCGACCGGCGAATATGCCGTCCCGGTCATCCGCCGCGTGCTGGACGAGAAGCTGCCGGTGTTCGGCATCTGCCTGGGCCACCAGTTGCTCGGGCTCGCGGTGGGGGCCAGGACCACCAAGATGCACCAGGGCCACCGCGGCGCCAACCACCCGGTCAAGCGCCTGTCGGACAACGTCGTCGAGATCACCAGCATGAACCACGGCTTCGCGGTCGTGACCGAGACGCTGCCCGACACCGCGCGCGAGACGCACGTGTCGCTGTTCGACGGCTCCAACGCCGGCTTCGAACTGACGGATCGCCCGGCGTTCAGTGTGCAATATCACCCCGAGGCATCGCCGGGTCCGCAGGACAGCTTTTATCTGTTCGAGCGGTTCGTGGGGATGCTGCGGTGATCCCTCCTGAAAGGCTTGATCGAGAGGTCCTCTCGGCGATTTATACGATCAGCCAGAACCTTGAGGTTTCAGAGGCGCTGACCGGTGCTCTTCTTGAGAAGCATTTTGCTCAGCAAGACATCGGTCCGCTGGCAGTACAGTGGAGCGTGAAGCGACTGGATGATCTCGGCTTCATCAAGACTAGGGTTGTGAGCGAGCCGTTCTACGAGGTTGCGCATCTAACCTTGGAAGGCATCAGATGGCTTGCTGAGCCAGTTACGAATAAGGCACGCGACTAATGCCCAAACGCATCGACATCTCCTCCATCCTCGTCATTGGCGCGGGGCCGATCGTTATCGGGCAGGCGTGCGAGTTCGACTATTCGGGCACGCAGGCGATCAAGGCGTTGAAGGAGGAGGGCTATCGCGTCGTCCTCGTCAACTCCAACCCCGCGACGATCATGACCGATCCGGAGCTCGCCGACGCGACCTATGTCGAGCCGATCACGCCGGCGATCGTCGCCAAGATCATCGAGAAGGAGACGGCAGCGTTTCCGGGTGGTTGGGCGGTCCTGCCGACGATGGGTGGCCAGACCGCGCTCAACACCGCGCTGGCGCTGTTCGCCGACGGGACGTTCGAGAAGTACGGCGTCACCATGATCGGCGCCGATGCAGAGGCGATCGACAAGGCCGAGGACCGGCAGAAATTCCGCGCGGCGATGGACAAGATCGGGCTGGAAAGCGCCCGCTCCGCGATTGCGCACACCGTCGAGGAAGCGCTGGAGGGACTGGAGAAGACCGGCCTCCCCGCGATCATCCGGCCGAGCTTCACGCTGGGCGGCACCGGCGGCGGCATCGCCTATAACCGCGAAGAGTTCGTCGAGATCGTCCGCAAGGGCCTGGACGCGTCGCCCACCACCGAGGTGCTGATCGAGGAATCGCTGCTCGGCTGGAAGGAATATGAGATGGAGGTCGTGCGCGATCGCGCCGACAACGCCATCATCGTCTGCTCGATCGAGAATATCGATCCGATGGGCGTCCATACCGGCGACAGCATCACCGTCGCGCCGGCCCTGACGCTGACGGACAAGGAATATCAGATCATGCGCAACGCGAGCATCGCGGTGCTGCGTGAGATCGGCGTGGAGACCGGCGGGTCGAACGTCCAGTTCGCGGTCAATCCCAAGGACGGCCGCCTGATCGTCATCGAGATGAACCCGCGGGTCAGCCGCTCCTCGGCATTGGCGTCGAAGGCGACGGGCTTCCCGATCGCCAAGGTCGCGGCGAAGCTGGCGGTCGGCTACACGCTGGACGAGATCGAGAACGACATCACCGGCGCGACGCCCGCGTCGTTCGAGCCCACGATCGATTACGTCGTCACCAAGATCCCGCGCTTCGCGTTCGAGAAGTTCAAGGGGTCGGAGCCTTTGCTCTCCACCGCGATGAAGTCGGTGGGCGAGGTGATGGCGATCGGCCGGTCGATCCACGAGAGCCTGCAAAAGGCGCTGCGCGGGCTGGAGACCGGCCTGTCCGGCTTCAACGACGTCGAGCACCTGAAGGGCGCGCCCAAGGCGGAGATCGAGGCGGCGCTTTCGCAGGCCACGCCCGACCGTCTCCTGGTCGCCGCGCAAGCCCTTCGTGAAGGCCTGTCCGTCGAGGAAGTCCATGCGATCGCCAAGTACGATCCCTGGTTCCTCAACCGCATCAAGGAGATCGTCGACGCAGAGGCGGAGGTGATCGCCAGCGGTCTGCCGCGCGACGCGGCCGGGATGCGGCGGCTGAAGGCGATGGGCTTCAGCGACCGGCGGCTCGCCTATCTGGCGGTCGAGAGCGCGGGGCTCCGCCACCGCTTCCCGGCGCGCGGCGGCCTGATCCACGAGGCGGTCAAGGCGATGACCGGCGGCGTCAACGAGAACGAGGTGCGCGAGCTTCGCCACAAGCTGGGCGTGCGCCCGGTGTTCAAGCGGATCGACACCTGCGCCGCCGAGTTCGAGGCTAAGACGCCTTATATGTACTCGACCTACGAAGCGCCGAGCTTCGGCGCGCCCGAGGACGAGAGCCAGCCGACGAACCGGCGCAAGATCGTCATCCTGGGCGGCGGGCCGAACCGGATCGGGCAGGGGATCGAGTTCGACTATTGCTGCTGCCATGCCTGCTTCGCGCTAGCGGACGCGGGCTATGAGACGATCATGGTCAACTGCAACCCGGAGACGGTGAGCACCGACTATGATACGTCGGACCGTCTCTATTTCGAGCCGCTGACCGCCGAGGACGTGCTCGAGATCCTCGAGACCGAGAAGGCCAATGGCGAGCTGGTCGGCGTGATCGTCCAGTTCGGCGGGCAGACGCCGCTCAACCTGGCACGCGCGCTCGAAGGCGCGGGGATCCCGATCCTGGGCACCTCGCCCGACGCGATCGACCTCGCCGAAGACCGCGAGCGGTTCGCCGCGCTGATCGCCAAGCTCGGCCTCAAGCAGCCCGCCAATGGTATCGCGCGCAGCCGGGAGGAGGCGATCGCGGTCGCCGAGCGCATCGGCTATCCGGTGCTGATGCGGCCCAGCTATGTGCTGGGCGGCCGCGCGATGGAGATCGTCGACGGCACCCCGCAGCTGGAGGCCTATATCCAGACCGCGGTGCAGGTGTCGGGCGACGCGCCGGTGCTGATCGACCAGTATCTGCGCGACGCGATCGAGGTCGATGTCGATGCGATCAGCGACGGCACCGATGTGACCGTCGCCGGCGTGCTCCAGCATATCGAGGAGGCGGGCGTCCATTCGGGCGACAGCGCCTGCTCGCTTCCGCCCTACAGCCTGCCGGGCGACGTCATCGCCGAGATCGAGCGCCAGACCGCGGTGCTCGCCAGGGCGCTCTCCGTCGTCGGGCTGATGAACATCCAGTTCGCGGTCAAGGATGGCGAGGTCTACCTCATCGAGGTCAATCCGCGCGCCAGCCGCACGGTGCCGTTCGTCGCCAAGGCGATCGGCGCGCCGATCGCCAAGTACGCCAGCCGCGTGATGGCGGGCGAGAAGCTCGCCAACCTGCCGCCGATCGACCGCAACATCGATCACATCGCGGTCAAGGAAGCGGTGTTCCCGTTCGCGCGCTTCCCCGGCGTCGATCCCGTGCTGTCGCCGGAGATGAAGTCGACAGGTGAGGTGATGGGGATCGACACCGACTTCGCGATCGCCTTCGCCAAGTCGCAGCTGGGCGCCGGCACCGTGCTGCCGGCCGAGGGTCGGCTGTTCGTCAGCGTCAAGGACGGCGACAAGGCGGTGGTGCTGCCGGGCGTGCGCATCCTGGCCGAGCTCGGGTTCACGATCATCGCGACGGGCGGCACCGCCGACTTCCTCAGCGGACAGGGCATCGCGGTGGAGCGCGTCAACAAGGTGGCGCAGGGCCGTCCGCACATCGTCGACCGCATCCTGGACGGCGGCATCGACCTCATCTTCAACACCACCGAAGGGTGGCAGTCGCACAAGGATTCCGCGGAGATCCGCCAGTCCGCGCTCGGGATGAAAGTGCCGTATTTCACGACCGCTTCGGCCAGTGTCGCGGCAGCGCAGGCGATCGCTGCACAGCAGCGCCAGTCCCTTGAAGTGCGATCCCTACAGGCCTATTATTCGCGTTCGCACGATTAATCCCCATAATAATCGGTTGGTGTGCGGGCGTTCCCGGAACAGGGGTCGCGCGAAAAGGGGCTGTTGAAGGAACTGGGTATGGCGACCGTCGAGAAGATGCCGATGCTGCAGGAGGGCTATGATACGCTCACCAGCGAGCTGAAGCGGTTGAAAACGGAACGCCCCCTGATCGTCGATGCGATCGAGGAAGCGCGCGCGCACGGCGACCTGTCCGAAAACGCCGAATACCACGCCGCCAAGGAGCGCCAGGGACAGATCGAGGCGACGATCGCCGACATCGAAGACAAGCTCAGCCGCGCGCAGGTCATCGATCCGCGCGACCTGTCGGGCGACAAGGTCGTGTTCGGCGCGACGGTGACGCTCCTGGACGAGGACGAGAAGCCGGTGAAGTACCAGATCGTCGGCCAGACCGAGGCGGACGCCAAGACCGGCCGCATCAGCTACAACTCGCCGCTCGGCCGCGCGCTGATCGGCCGCCGCGTAGACGACGAGGTCGAGGTGTCGGTGCCCGCGGGCGACCGCTATTATCTCGTCTCCAAGATCGAGTTCGTCTGAGCCGAGCGATGCTGAGCCGCGCGCCCGCCACGGCCGCGATCGCGGTGGTGACGGGCATCGCGGGCGCTGTGCTGCTGCTGTCCGACATGGTCGGCTATGCCGCGGTCTATGCCGGGTTCATCCCGGCGCGGCTGGGCGACGGCCTGCCGCTGCTCGATCAGGCGGACCTGCTGCCCGTGTGGCTGACGCCGTTCAGCGCGACGCTCGTCCACGCAAGCTTCCTGCATCTCGGCTTCAACCTGCTGATGCTCGGCTATACCGGCGCCTCGACCGAGCGCGCGGTGGGCTGGCAGGCAATCGGCATCCTCTATGGCATCGGCGCGGTGGCGGCGGTGCTGGCGCACTGGCTGCTCGATCCGCAATCGGCAGTGCCGATGATCGGTGCGAGCGGCGCGATCTCCGGAATCGTCGGCGCCTATTCGGTGCTGTTCAGCCGTAATCGCACGCGGGCGATCGGGCCGCTGTCGGCGCAGACCGTCCATATCCTGTGGCTGGTCGCGGCCTGGACCGCGATCAACATGGCGATCGGCTTCATCAGCGCGGGCACGTCGATGCCCGTCGCAGGGGCGGCGCATGTCGGCGGGTTCATCGCCGGGGTGGCGCTTGCGCGGCCGCTGGTGCGCTGGCACTGGCGCGGCGCATGATTACCATCGCCTCGGCCGACCTGACGGCCCAGATCAATCCGCTCGGCGCCGAGCTCTCGCACCTCCTCGACGATGGCGGGCGCGAGTTGATGACCGACGCTAACCCTGAGTTCTGGAAGGGTCGCGCGCCGATCCTGTTTCCCAATGTCGGCGCGCTGGTGGACGATCACTGGACGATCGACGGCACGCGCTATCCGATGCCCAAGCATGGTTTCGCGCGGCACAGCCTGTTCGAGGTGGTCGAGCAGTGGCCCGATGCCGTTACCTTCCGCCTGACCGACAGTGCCGAGACGCGAGCGCACTATCCCTTCGCCTTCGCGCTCGACGTGCGGCATTCGATTCGGGGCGCGACGCTGATCACCGAGGTGAGCGTCGAGAATCGCGACGACCGCGACCTGCCCGCGAGCATCGGCTTCCATCCCGCATTCGCTTGGCCGCTCCCTTATGGCCGCGACCGCGCCGAGCACCGCATCCTGTTCGAGGCCGCCGAGCCCTCCAATCTCGCGCGGATCGTCGAGGGTGGGCTGATCGGTCCGGAGGATCGGCCAAGCCCGCTCGACGGGCGCACGCTGTCGCTCGCCGACGAGCTGTTCGCGATCGATGCGCTGGTGTGGAAGCGGATCGTCAGCCAATCCGTGCAATACGGCGCGGTCGATGGCCCGCAGCTCATCATCGACTTTCCCGACACGCCGATGCTGGGCGTCTGGACCAAGCCGGGTGCCGCGTTCGTCTGTGTCGAGCCCTGGCACGGCATCGCCGATCCCCAGGGGTTCGCCGGCGATATCTGGGCGAAGCCCGGTATCCGCCGCGTCTCGCCCGGTGCGCGCTGGACCGTGCGGATGCAGGTGACGCTGTCGCGTTAACGGGCGCGCACTGACGATTGCACGCCGCAGCGGTTGACGCTGCGGTGCAGCATAGCCACTTGGCGGAGCATGTCCGCACCCTCGTCCAGCACCCTGCCGCCCGTCGGCCTCGTCCATCTTGCGCTGGCAGTGGGTGGCTTCGCCATCGGCACGACCGAGTTCGCGACGATGAGCCTGCTGCCGTTCTTCGCGCGCGACCTGGGGATCGACGCGACGACCGCGGGGCATGCGATCAGCGCCTATGCATTGGGGGTCGTCGTCGGCGCGCCGCTGCTGGCGGTACTGGCGGCGAAATTTTCCAAGCGGATGCTGCTGGTCGCGCTGATGCTGCTTTTCGCGCTCGGCAACGGGTTGTCGGGGCTGGCGGGCGATTATCCTCAGATGCTGGTTTTCCGCTTTCTCGCGGGGCTGCCGCACGGCGCCTATTTCGGGATCGCGGCTTTGGTCGCGGCGGGGCTGGTCCCGACCGAGCAGCGGACCAAGGCGGTGGCACGCGTGATGCTGGGGCTGACCGCGGCGACGATCGTCGGCGTGCCGCTCGCCAACTTCCTGGGTCAGGCGGTCGGCTGGCGCTGGGTATTCGCGATCGTCGCGGTCTTGGCGTTGTTGACCGCGGCTTTGGTGTTCGTGCTCGCGCCGCGCGACGAGCCGGAGCCGGGCGCCAGTCCGCTGCGGGAGCTGCGCGCGCTGGGCAAGACGCAGATCTGGCTGACGCTGGCGGCGGGCGCGATCGGGTTCGGCGGCATGTTCGCGGTCTATACCTACCTCGCGGACACAATGCTGGCGGTGACGGGCGTCAGCGAGAGTGCGATCCCGATCGCGCTGGCGGCGTTCGGCATCGGGCTGACCGGCGGTAACCTGATCGTCCCGCGCTTCGCCGACCGCGCCTTGCTGCCCACCGCGGCGGGGCTGCTCGTCTGGTCGATGATGGCGCTGCTGATGTGGCCGCTGGCGACCGGTGCGCTGTGGAGCGTGTGTCTTGCCGCCACGGCGATCGGCATCGGCGGCGCGCTCGGGACCGTGCTCCAGACGCGGCTGATGGACGTCGCGGGCGAGGCGCAGGCGCTGGCGGCGGCGCTCAATCATTCGGCGTTCAACACCGCCAACGCGCTCGGGCCGCTGCTCGGTGGCATGGCGATCGCGGCGGGTTATGGCTGGACCTCGACCGGCTGGGTCGGCGCGTTGCTGGCGCTGGGCGGCCTCGCCTTTATCGGCATGTCGATGCTGCTGGAGCGCGGACAGCGTGCGCCCGAGCCCTGTCCCGCCTGAGCCCCTCGCAACCGGCGGCATTAGGCGCTAGGGGCGGCGCGACATGAGCCATTTCGACGACCGTCGCACCTTTGCGATCATCTCCCACCCCGACGCCGGCAAGACCACGCTGACCGAAAAGCTGTTGCTGTTCGGCGGCGCGATCCACCTGGCGGGCGAGGTCAAGGCACGCGGCGCCGCGCGGCGCGCGCGATCCGACTGGATGAAGATCGAGCAGCAGCGCGGCATCTCGGTGACCAGCTCGGTCATGACGTTCGAGCGGGAGGGCGTGACCTTCAACCTGCTCGACACGCCGGGCCACGAGGATTTCAGCGAGGATACGTACCGCACGCTGACCGCCGTCGATTCGGCGGTGATGGTGATCGACGTCGCCAAGGGTATCGAGAGCCAGACGCGCAAGCTGTTCGAGGTCTGCCGCCTCCGTTCGGTGCCGATCATCACCTTCGTCAACAAGGTCGATCGCGAGGGTCGCCCGGTATTCGAGACTCTGGACGAGATCGCCGAGCTGCTCGCGCTCGACGTCACGCCGATGACGTGGCCGGTCGGCATGGGCGGCGAGTTCGAGGGCATCTACGACCTGGTCGGCAATCGCCTGTTGCTGCCCGAGGGGCCGAGCCGCGAGTTCCAGGGCAAGGTGATCCAGGTGTCGGGCCTCCACGACCCGAAGCTGGACGAGCTGTTGTCGGCGCCGGGTGTCGCCAAGCTGCGCGAAGATGCGGAGCTGGCGATGGCGGGGTACGCGCCGTTCGACGTCGAGGCGTATCGCAACGGCGACCTGACGCCCGTCTATTTCGGTTCGGCGCTGAAGGAGTTCGGCGTCGATGCGCTGATCGGCGCGCTGGCCGAACACGCGCCGCCGCCGCGCCCGCAGCCCGCCGAACCCGCGCCCGTCAGCCCGGCGAACCCGGAGGTGACCGGCTTCGTGTTCAAGGTCCAGGCGAACATGGACCCCAATCACCGCGACCGCATCGCCTTCATGCGGCTGTGCTCGGGCACGTTCAAGCGCGGCATGAAGTTGACGCCCAGTGGGCATGGCAAGCCGATCGCGATCCACTCGCCGATCCTGTTCTTCGCTCGCGAGCGCGAGCTCGCCGACGAGGCGTTCCCGGGCGACATCATCGGCATTCCCAACCACGGCGTGCTGCGCGTCGGCGACACGCTGTCCGAGCGGCCAGGCGTGCGGTTCACCGGCCTGCCGAACTTTGCGCCGGAGATCCTGCGCCGTGTGGTGTTGAAGGATCCGACCAAGACGAAGCAGCTGCGCAAGGCGCTGGACGACATGGCCGAGGAGGGGGTGACC
Source organism: Sphingomonas sp. Y38-1Y (assembly GCF_032391395.1). Taxonomy (NCBI): domain Bacteria; kingdom Pseudomonadati; phylum Pseudomonadota; class Alphaproteobacteria; order Sphingomonadales; family Sphingomonadaceae; genus Sphingomonas; species Sphingomonas sp. Y38-1Y. Next base: position 2,451,342 of record NZ_CP135916.1, on the reverse strand, counting down.
CAGGTCTTCTATCCCGAGATCGGCTCCAACTGGGTGATCGGCGTGGTTGGGCAGCTTCAGCTCGAGGTGCTGCTGTCGCGGCTGGAGGCGGAGTACAAGGTCGCCGCCAGCCTGGAGCCGGCACCATTCGAGACCGCGCGATGGATCTCGTCGGAGGATCCGGCGGCGATGAAGGAGTTCACCGACCTCAACCGCTCGGCGATGGCGAAGGATCGCGACGGCAACCCGGTATTCCTCGCCAAGTCGGCGTGGGAAGTAGGGTATATCGCGGACCGCTACTCGAAGGTGAAGTTCGCGGCGACGCGGGAGCGGTAAGAGCCATCCCCACAAACAGCGTTCGTTTTGAGCGAAGTCGAGAAACGGGGTAAGCGGTACGCCCGATCAGGGTTCTCGACTTCGCCCAAACCGAACGGGTGGGGACAGGAAAGCCTCCCTTACCCCCGTTCGTCCTGAGCCTGTCGAAGGACGTGTCACGACTGCTGCGCTTGCGGCACGTGCTTCGACAAGCTCAGCACAAACGGTGAGAGGAGGCGTCCTGCTTAGGCGGCCTACCGCCCCCCCGTCCGCCGGGTCAGCGCCGCGACGCAGCTTGCGCGGTCGATGGCGCGGCCGTCGCGCTGGCGGGCGTCGACATGGGTGACGACCGGCACGCCGCCGCCCTGCTTGGGATAGAGATAGGCGTCGAGCACGCAGATGCCGCTGCCGAACTGGAGTTTCCGCCCGGTCCCCTCGGTCACCTCCGCATCGGGCGTGCCGAACAGCTGCGTCAGCGCATTGGCGGTCTGGCCGAGCACGCGTTCCAGCCCGACGGTGGTGTAGGTCGGCTTGGCCGGCGGGGGCGGGGGGCTGGCCATCGGCGCGGGCACCGCGGCACAGCCGCCAAGGAGGAGCGCGCCTACTGCCGCCGATCCGATGTGCCTCAACTTTGCCCCCTTCGATGATACCAATGCGTCGCTATCGCCGCGGCCAGCACTGGCGCGACGAGGTTGACGCCCGGTATCAGCAGCAGCGCGGTGCCCGCCAGTCCCAGCATCATCCGCCCGCCGCGCGTCGACCTCCGCCAATCGCGCATCGCGGCTCGCGGATGATGGCGCGCCGCGACCATGTCGCCAAGGTCGCGGCCGAGCAGCCAGCCATTGACGACGAAGAACACCGCGGCCGTGCCTACGCCGGTGACCAGCAGCGCGACATAGACGGGCGACAGCACCAGATTGACGAGGATGGTGCGCGAAGCCGAACCCAGCCCCATCGCCGCGCCACGCGCCATGGCCACGTTGCGGGCGGTCGTGAGCGCGGCGGGATAGTGGCGCCGCTCGACTGCCTCGACCACTTCGTCGGCGAAGATGCCGATCACCGCAATCGCAACCGCACGGAACAGGAGCCAAGAGGCGAGCACCGCGATGACGACTGCCGCCGCGCCCGCCAGCTCGCTCCACCCGCCCGCACCGTAAGCGAGCGCGACGCGCCGCGCGCCCCACCAGAACGCGGCGCCAAAAGCGACGAACAAGGCAGCGGTCAGCGCCAGCGACTTGAAGAGCACGCGTCGGACCGGCGGGTCGCCGAGCTGACCGATCGACAGGGCAAGGTCACGCAGCATCGCCGCCGCTTCTGGCACGCACGGACGGCCAAGCGCCAGCGTTGCTTGCGCCGCCGCCGTCGCGGCGATAACCGCGCGCAAACGCCAGGAGTATGCAATTGACCGAAGCCACCTACGACGTCGTCGCCATCGGTAACGCGATCGTCGACATTCTCGCGCAGGCCGACGACGCCTTCCTCGCCCAGGAGGGCATGGCCAAGGGATCGATGCAGCTCGTCTTCTCGCCCGAGGCTGCTGCCGCGCTCTATGGCAAGATGGGGCCGGGTCGCGAGATTTCCGGCGGTTCGGCGGCGAACACGGTTGCGGGCATCGCCGCGCTTGGCGGCAAGTGCGGCTTCATCGGCCAGGTCGCCGACGACCAGCTGGGCCAGGTGTTCGCGCACGATATCCGCGCGCAGGGCGTCCGCTTCGACACCGCATCGCGCGCAGGCGAGCCGACGACCGCGCGCTGCCTGATCTTCGTCACCCCCGACGGGCAGCGGACGATGAATACCTTCCTGGGCGCCTCGCAGTTCCTGCCCGAGGCGGCGCTGGATCGCGCGATGATCGAAGCGGCGGCGATCCTCTATCTCGAGGGCTACCTCTGGGATCCCGAGGAACCGCGCCAGGCGATGCGTGCGGCGATCGAGGTGGCGCGGGGCGCCGGCCGCAAGGTCGCGTTCACGCTGTCCGACACCTTCTGCATCAGCCGCCACGGCGACGATTTTCGCCGCCTGCTCGCCGACGGGCTGATCGACATCCTGTTCGCCAACGAGAACGAATTGCTCGCGCTGGCGCAGGTCGAGGATTTCGATGCGGCGGTCGATCAGGTCGCGGCGCAGGTGCCCGTGCTCGTCGTCACGCGCGGCGAGCATGGCGCGATCGCGATCGCCAATGGCGAGCGCGCATCGGTCGCGGCCGAGCCGATCGAGCGGCTGCTCGACACGACGGGCGCGGGCGACCTGTTCGCCGCGGGCTTCCTCCACGGTCAGGCGCAGGGCCGCGACCTGTCCACGTCGCTGCGGATGGGTGCGCTGTGCGCGGCCGAGATCATCTCGCATTACGGTGCACGTCCCGAGGTGGACCTGAAGGCGATGATCGCGCAGAAACTCGGATGAGGCGGACGGGGGAGAGGGCGATGCGCGGGCTGATCTGGATCGCGGCGTTGCTCCTCCCCGCACCGGTGGCGGCGCAGTCAGTCGAGGCGCGGCTCGACCGGTTCTTGGCGAACCGTCCGGTGATCGACGGGCACAACGATCTCGCCTGGGAACTGCGCGAGAAATACGGGTCGGCGCCGGAGCGCGTCGACCTTTCCACAGATACCGCGCGGCTCGATCCGCCGCTCCAGACCGACCTGCCGCGGCTGAGACGCGCGGGCTATGCCGCGCAATTCTGGTCGGTGTGGATTCCGGCGACGGAGGCGGGGCCGAAAGCGGTCGAGACGACGCTGGAGCAGATCGACCTCGTCCGCCGGATGGTCGCACGCTATCCCGACCGCATGGTGCTGGCGACCACTGCCGCCGACATCGAAGCGGCGCGCAAGGCCGGGCGGATCGCCGGGCTGATCGGCGCCGAGGGCGGGCACCAGATCGACGGCAATCTGGCGGTGCTGCGCCAGTACAAGGCGCTGGGCGTCGCCTATCTGACGCTGACCCACACGAAGAATGTCGGCTGGGCCGACAGCGGCACCGACGTGCCCGAGGTGCGCGGACTGACCGACTTCGGGCGGCAGGTGATCGCCGAGATGAACCGGATCGGCATGATCGTCGATCTCAGCCATACCTCGTCGGCGACGGCGATGGCGGCGATCACGGCGTCGCGCGCGCCGGTGATGTTCAGCCACTCCAACGCATTCGCGGTGAACCCGCACCCGCGCAACGTGCCTGACGACGTGCTGCGCGCGGCTGCGGCCAAGGGCGGGATCGTCATGGTCAACGTCTATCCCGTCTTCGTATCGGCCAAGGTCCGCGGCTGGCAGGCGGAGAAGGCGGCGGAAGAGGCGCGGCTCAAGAGTTCGCCCGCGGGACTGTTGCTGGGCGAGCCGGCGGCGGCGGTCGAGGCGCGGATGGCCGAGTGGGTCGCCGCGCACCCGATGCCGCGCACCACCGCGGCCGACGTCGCCGACCATGTCGAGCATATCGCGCGCGTCGCCGGTCGCGATCATGTCGGCCTGGGCGGCGATTATGACGGGATCAGCGGGACGGGACCGGAGGGGATGACGGGCGTCGACGGCTGGCGGCTGCTGTTCGCCGAGCTGATGCGGCGCGGATGGAGCGATGCCGACCTCGCCAAGCTGGCGGGCGGCAACATGCTGCGCATGATGCGGGCGGTGGAGGCAGCGGCGAGAGAATAGTCGCGCCGAAGAACCGCCGTGAAATCAGGTGCCTCCTGGTGGCGATTAGACAGCGCCGAAGAGATGAGGTTCAATCCCCAAGTCGAGTTGAACGACTCGACTTATACGGGGGGAATCTTGATGGCTATTCGTATCACGGCGCTTGGCGCTGCGTTGTTCTGCGTGCTTCAGACGGGGGCGCTGGGCCAGACCGCACCGGCGCCGGCACCGAGCTTCCCGACCAAGGCCGAGCGCGTGGCGGATGTGCGTTACCTGACGATGGAGACGCTGGTCGCCAAGCCGAACTCGCGGTTGTGGACGATCATCAGCAAGCACTTCATGCCCGCGGCCAAGGTCGCCGGGGTGCCCGCGCCGATCGTCTATCACACCGAAACGGGCAAGCCGTCGACGATCGTCATCACCCCGCTGAAGGGTGGCACCGACGATCTCGGCTGGTCGGCGACGGCGGACGACGTCCGGTTCATGGCGGCGCTGGCCAAGCAGGAAGGCGGTCAGGACAAGGCGATGGCGCTGTTCAAGGAATATAACGACAGCATCGAGAGCCGGACGCGCGAGCTGGTCCACGAGCACACGAAGTAAGCTTGAGTTCGGGGGGGAGCGAAGGGCGCTCCCCCGCCATTCGGATCAGGCGGTGGCCGTCAGCTTGGTGCCGACGACGCCCACCACGATCAGCGCGATGAAGCCGAGCTGCGCGACATTGACCTTCTCACCGAACAGCCAGATGCCGAAGATCGTCACGCCGACCGCGCCGAGCCCCGTCCAGACCGCGTAGGCGGTGCCCGCGGGCAGGCCCCGCATCGCCAGCGCGAGCAGCCCCATGTTGACGAAGCTGAGCACGATCGGAACGATCGAGGCGGACCAGCTTGCCTGCGTCGCTGCCCATTTCAAGCTCAACGCCCAGATGATCTCGGTGACGACCGCCACGCCGAGGATGAGCCACGCCATGTCGGCGTTCTCCTATGCAACTCGGGCTCGGAAAGGAGGCGGCGGCCGGAAACCCGCAAGAGGCCGCGCGCGGCTGCGCCTAACCGATCGGGTGCACCGGGTCTAGCGCCGGGCGACCTTGCGGCCGGTCCAGACGCCGAAGGCGATGCCGAGGAGCGCGAACACGCCATTGGCGATCAGCGCGCCCTTGATGAGCGGCAGGCTGCCCGTCGATCCGGCAAACAGCGTGAAGCCGAAGATCAGGCCGGCGGCGATCCAGAGATAGGTCGAGCGGGCGAGGACGATGGCGTTGTTCATGCGCGATGCTCCTGACAAGCAGCGCGACCTTACGCCTTTTCTCCCCTCCCCGGAAGAGAGGGGGCAGGTTGAGCTCACCCGGCCGCTTCCGCTTCCCTCAAATGCGCGGCGATCAGCGGATTGCCGGGGGCGAGCAGCGCGGCCTTGCGGAAGAGGTCGCGGGCACCGCCGGTGTCGCCCGTCGCCAGCAGCGCTGCGCCGTAGGCGTCGGCGACGGCGGGGCTTTGCGGCTGGAGCGCATAGGCGGCCGCGGCGTACTCGGCGGCGCGCGCATCGTTGCCGAGGCCGAGATGCGCGAGCGTCAGCTCGGCAAGCAGCCCGGCGTCGCGGTCGCCGACACGCAGGCGCAATTCCTCCAGGGTCGCGGCGGCGGCGGCATAGTCCTCCGCGGCAAGCTGCCAGTGCGCGGAGAGACGCAGGGCGGCGACGTTCTGCGGATTCTGCGACAGGAACAGCGCGAGCGCGTTCGCCGCTTCCTGCCGCTTGCCGGCAAGGTCGAGCGCCTCGACCAGCCGCATCGCCGCGGGCTCGTCGAAGCGGAGCGCGGCGGCGCTGGCATAGGCGGCCGCAGCGTCGGCGGGGCGCTTGCCCATCATCCAGACGTCGCCGAGCAGCATCTGCGCGGCGGGGACGCCGGGATTGCTCTCGGCCAGCGCGCGCGCCTCGGCAAGCGCCTGCGGGCCGTCGGCGGCGGCAATCAGGCCGCGGATCAGCGCGATACGCTCGCCCGGCGGACCGCTGGCGGCGCGGGCACGAAGCACCTGGAGCCCGTCGTCGGGACTGAACGCGGCGCTTTCCGTGGCAGCAGGCACGGCGGCGCGATCGAGCAGCCGGGCGGCGATTTCCCGCGCGCCGATGCGCTCGTGCGCGCGCGCGCTCAGCGCCAGCGCATAGCTGTCGGCATCGCCGCGGGCGACCACGGGGGCGAGCACGTCGATCGCATTGCGCGAGGCATCGGAGCGGAGATAGGCGGTGGCGAGGAGCTTGCGCGCGGTCAGGTTCATCGGCTGGCGGGTGACGAGCGTGCGGAGCGTCGCGATCGCCTGTTCCTGTTCGCCGGCCTGAAGGTCGAGGACGCCGCGCAGCAGCATGACGCCCGGCATGCCGTCGATCGCGCCGTTGGTATGGTCGAGCACGTCGCGGGCAAGCTCGAACTTGCGTGCGCGGGCGGCGAGGACGGCCTGGAGGTAGAGTGCCTGCGCGCTTCCCTTGCGGACCTGAGTCGCGCGGCGGAGCGCGGCGAGCATGTCGCGCGTGCGACCGACGTCGCCGAGCGTGGCGGCATATTGGATGAGCGCGGCGTGGTTGCGCGGATCGCTGGCCAGCGACCGCTCGAACCAGGGGAGCGCGGCGACAAGGCCATATTGGTCTCGGACCAGCTCGCCGCGGAGCGCCAGCGCATCGGTCGACCGCGGGGCGGCGGCGACCGCACGCTCGCTCGCGGCGATCGCGCCGGAGACGTCGGCGGCGGCGCGGCGGGCGCGCGCGAGCGCAAGCCATGCGGTGCCGTCGGCCGGGCGCGCGGCGACGGCGCGATCGAGGATCGACAGCGCCTCGCCATGCCGGCCGGTGCGGGTCGCTAGTTCGGCGCGGACGAGATCGGCCTCCGCCGCGTCGCGCGGATCGGCGGCGGCGAGTTCGGCGGCGGCGCGCTTGGGATCGCCCATCAGCATCATCGCGCGCGCACGAAGCGCGCGGGTGCGGCGCATGTCGTATCCGACCGCCTGCGCGCGATCGAGCGACGCGCCGGCGCCGAGCCCGTCGTCGAGCGCCAGCTGCATCCGGGCGAGGCCCACCTGCGCCTCCCCCCAGTTGGGATCGGCGGCGACCGCATCGCCCGCTGCGGCGCGTGCGGCGGAGGGGTTGCCAGCCTTCAGCAGCGCCTGCGCCATCGCCAGCGACTTCTCGGCCGCCGGACGATCGGCGCGGTCGGGAAGGAGCCCGCGGATGCCGAGCGTGACGACGCCGAGCCCGAACAGCGCGATGACGCCGATAACGATGCGGCGGCGCCAGCGCCGGCGAAGGCTGCGGCGGCTGGTGGGCTTGGGATCAGGGCTGGAGGTCATAGGCCTTCATCAAGTCATAGAGAGTGGGCCGGCTGATCCCGAGCAGGCGGGCGGTGCCGGAGATGTTACCCTCGGCATGGGCCAGCGCCTGTCGGATCGCGGCGCGGTCGGCCGCTTCTCGCACGGCGCGGAGGTTGATCGGCAGCGCGGGCGCGCCGTCGCCGGTCAGGTCGAGATCATCGGCGGTGACGTGGCTGCCATCGGCCATGATGACCGCGCGCTTCACCCGGTTCTCGAGCTCGCGCACGTTGCCGGGCCAGCCCCACCCCTCGATTGCGGCGATCGCGTCGGGGGTGAAGCCCTTGACCGGCAGCTTCATCGCGTCGGCGTGGCGCTTGAGGAAGTGGCGGGCGAGAAGGACGGCATCGCCCGACCGCTCGGCGAGCGCGGGGATGCGGACGATGATCTCGGCCAGGCGGTAGTAAAGGTCCTCGCGGAAGCGACCGTCGGCGACCATCGCGTCGATGTCCTGATGCGTCGCGCAGACGATGCGCGTGTCGACGGGGATCGCGCGGCGCCCGCCGATCCGCTCGATCACGCGCTCCTGAAGGAAGCGGAGCAATTTTACCTGAAGCGGCAGCGGCACGTCGCCGATCTCGTCGAGGAACAGGGTGCCGCCCGCGGCCTGCTCGATCTTGCCCTCGGTCGTCTTGACTGCGCCGGTGAAGGCGCCCTTTTCGTGACCGAACAGCTCGCTCTCGAGGAGCGTGTCGGGGATCGCGGCACAGTTGATCGCGACGAAGCTGCCCCTGGCGCGCGGGCTCGCGTCGTGGAGGCTGCGCGCCAGCACTTCCTTGCCCGTGCCGCTGGCGCCCAGCAGCATCACCGAGACGTCGGCGCCCGCCACCCGCTCGATCATGCGCGTGACCTTGAGCATCTCGGGCGCGGCGGTGACGAGGCCGGTGACCGTGTCGCCGCGCGCGGCAAGGCGGCGGTTCTCCGCCTCCAGCGCATGGACGTGAAAGGCGCGCGCGACGATCAGGCCGAGCGCGTCGATGTCGATCGGTTTCGAATAGAAGTCCCACGCCCCCTCGGCGATCGCGCGACGCGCGCTCTCGCGCTCGCCATGGCCGGAGGCGACGATGACCTTCAGGTCGGGCTTGAGCGCGAGCATTTCCGCCAGCGCGGCAAAGCCTTCGCTGACGCCGTCCGGATCGGGCGGCAGGCCGAGGTCGAGCGTCGCCACCGCAGGCTCCTCGGCGCGCAGCAGCGTCAGCGCGGCGGCACGGTCGGCGGCGATCAGTACTTCATAGCCGTCATAGGCCCAGCGGAGTTGCCGCTGGAGGCCGGGATCGTCCTCGACGACGAGTAGCTTGGGAAGGGGGGCGCTCATGCCGCGCGCTCCATGCTGGTTGCGGCGGGGAGCGTCAGGCGAAAGCGGCTGCCCTCGCCCTCGCGGCTCGACACCTCGATCCCGCCGCCCATCGCCAGTGCGATCGCGCGCGCTTCATAGGCGCCGATGCCGAAGCCGGTCGCCTTGGTCGAGGCGAAGGGGCGGAACAGGCGATCGCGGACGAAGGCGGCGGACATGCCGCAGCCACGATCGATCACCTCGGCGACGACGCGATCGCCCTCCCGCCGCACCGCGACGCCGACGGGTTCGCCGGGCGGGCTCGCCTCGATCGCGTTCTGGAGGAGGTGGCGGAGCACCTGGGCGGCGCCGGCAGGATCGGCGAGCGCCAGCGCCTCGGCATCGCCGGTGACGACGACCGGATGGACGAGCCGCCGCTCGGCCGCGAGCGCTTCAGCCACCGCGAGCAGCGCGACCGCGCGCGGGCTTTCGGGGCGCGGCGCCTGGGCCGGCGAGAGGCGAGCGACGAGCTCGTTCATCCGCGTCGCCGATTCCTTGAGCGTCGCGACCATGTCGGCGCGAAACGCAGGGTTGTCGGCATGGCGTTCGGCATTGCGCGCGACGAGGCTCAATTGGCTCACCAGATTCTTGATGTCGTGGAGGATGAAGGCGAAGCGGCGGTTGAACTCGTCGAAGCGCTCGGCCTCGGCGAGGCGCGCCTGTGCCTGTTGTTCGGCGATGGTGCTGGCGGCCTGGCGTCCGGCGACCTTGAGGAGGTCGAAATCCTCCCAGTCGAGCGCGTTCGGCAGCGCCGGCCGGGCGAGCACGATCGCGCCGGCAAGTCCTCCGGGATGAGGAAGGGGCACGATCACCCAGGCCTCGTCGAGGTCGCGCAAGGCCTCTGGCACGGCGTCGGCGTCGATCGAGGCAGCGCCGGCGCGAACGGCGTCGAGTTCCATGATGCGCCCGGTTTCGGCCAGGTGGCGGGCAAGCGTGCCGTCGTCGATGTGCTGCGGCAAGGGCGGGCCGTCCCAGCGCCAGTCGGCGGCGGGCGCCAGCGCGTCGCCCGAGCAGGTGAGAAGAACGCCGCCTGGCGCCTCCAGCAGGTCGGCGAGCGCGCGGGTGACGCGGGCGCCGAGTGCCTCGTCCTCGCCGCGGTGGCCAAGCGTCTCGGTGAAGCGCATCCATTCGTGGCGATAGTCGTAGCGGTGGCGGAACAGGTGCTTGGCCGCCTTGACGCGCAGCCACGCGCGCGCCCGCGGTGCCGACAGGATCGCGAGCGCGGCGGCGGTGGAGCCGAACACGAAGGCGGTCTGGAGCACGCGCGCATGGTCGCCGCCGAACGCCGCCAGTCCTTCGGTCACGCCCGCGAAGATCGCGAAATAGCTGAGCACGGCGAGCAGCGAGAGCGACTGGACCGCGACCGCGCGGGAGAGCTGGACGGGTCGGTCGCCCTCGCGCTGAAGGTCGGCGGCGAACACCCCCGCGACCGCGACCATCACCGCGCCGCGAGTGGCGAGCATCGGCGCGGGCCAGCTCGCCGTCGCCCAGGCGAGCGTCAGCAGGTTGACGTCGACCAGCCACATCGCCGCGATGCCGAGCGCCGCCGCCCGGCCGCTGGCGGAAAGCGAGCGCGCATGGGCATGTTGGACGAGGACGAGGCCGGCGACGGCGGCGAGCAGGCGGAGGACGACCCCCGCCTCGGCCAGCACGTGCGCGATTTCCAAATCGCGGATCATCGCGCCGCCCGACCCGACGAGCCCGCCGAGCACGAAGACCGATGCGACGGCGACATGCGACGCCGCGCTCGACCGGCGCGCCGTCAGCACGCCGCCATGCACCTGCATCCGCCACAGAAAGCCGAGCCAGGCGAGATTGCGCGCCGCTTCGGCAAGCCGGGTCACGCCGTCCGCGCCGCCCAATCCTGCGACGGCGAGCGCCCAGATGGCGGTGACGGCGAAGGCGAGCGGCAGCGCGCGCCCGCGCCGCCGCGAACGCCAGCTCCAGAACCCGAGCGCCGCGAACAACAACGCGGCGAGCGCGTGGCTCCAGAGCGTCAGGAGTGCGGCAAGCCCCTCCGCCATGGCTGCCTCAGCGTGCCCCTTCGGGCCAGAGCACCACGCGCAGCGTCTGGAGCAGGATCAGCACGTCGAGAAAAGGCGAGTAGTTCTTGGCGTAGTAGAGGTCGTATTCGAGCTTCTGCCGCGCATCCTCGATCGAGGCGCCATAGGGATAGTTGATCTGTGCCCAGCCGGTAATCCCCGGCTTCACCATGTGCCGCTCGGCGTAATAAGGCAGCTTCTGTTCGAGATCGTCGACGAACTGCGGTCGTTCGGGCCGCGGGCCGACGAAGCTCATCTCGCCCTTCAGCACGCTCCAGCATTGCGGCAGCTCGTCGATCCGCGTCTTGCGAATGATGCGGCCGATGCGGGTGATGCGCGGATCGTCCTTCTCGGCCCAGACGGCGGTGCCCGCGACCTCTGCATCGATGCGCATCGAGCGCAGCTTCACGATGTCGAAGCCCTGATTGTAGAGGCCGACGCGGCGCTGGCGGTAGAAAGCGGGTCCCTTGCTGTCGAGCTTCACCGCGAGGGCGGTCAGCACGATGACGGGCAGCGCGAGCGTGAGGAGCAGCAGCGACGCGCCGATGTCGAACAATCGCTTGAACGCGCTGGAGAACATGCGGCCCGACGAGAAGCCGTCCGAGAAGATCAGCCAGCTCGGATTGACGCTGTCGAGGTCGACGCGGCCCGTCTCTCGCTCGAGAAAGGTCGAGATCTCGTTGACGTGGACGCCGGTCGTCTTGATGCGGACGAGGTCCTTGAGTGGAAGTGCGTTGCGGCGCTCCTCCAGCGCGAGCACGACTTCGCTGGCGTTCAATAGGACGACATGGTCGGACAGGTTGTAGATCGCGTCGCGCGAGATCGCTTCGGGGATGACGCGGTTGCTCTCGCTCATCGCGACGAAGCCGACGACGACGAAGCCGGCGCCGGGCTGGCGCGCGAGCTGCTTGATGCGTTCGGCGCGCGGGCCGGCGCCCAGCACGACGACCCGGCGTTTGAACACTTGTCCGCCCAGCGTCTTGCCGATCAGCAGGCGCAGCACGAACATCAGCGTGAGCGCGGCGAGCATCGCGTAGAGGAGGTTCGAGCGCCAGAAGGTGATCGTCGGCAGGAGGAAGAAGACCACCGACAGGAAGATGGTGCCCAGCGACACCGCGACGATTAGCCGCGCGGTGGCGAACCGCATCGAGGTGAGCGCGCGCGGGCTGTAGGCGCCGACCGCCACCATCGCGAGCATCAGGCTGACCGCGAAGCTCAACAGCTGTGGCAGGCGGGTGACGATCGGCTGGAGGTCGAAATCGAGCTGGTGGATGCGCAGCTGCCACCCGAACTCCGCCGCGGCGAGCAGGCAGAAGAAGTCGAGCAGGCCGAGCAGCAGCACCGCATTGGGTACATAATGCTTGAACAACCGGATCATCGCGCGCGTCCCCGCCGGCCGGGTGTAAGGAATGCCGACATGGGGGCGGTGTTGCATCAATTGACGAAGAAAAGCTGAACGATGTCTCGCTCGCGGATGGTTCCATCTGCGCGGTCATGCGTTTACCCCCCGAAACGATCGCCGTTCGGCGACCGAAGGGGAATATCGTCGATGCTCGGAACCAAGCTGATCGTGCCCGTCATCCTGTCGGGCGGATCGGGAACGCGTTTATGGCCGATGTCGCGGCCGGAGTTACCCAAGCAGTTTCTCGCCCTGACCGCCGACGAAACGATGCTCCAGCTGACCGCGCGCCGCACGGACGCCGGCGAGCGCTTCGCGCATCCGATCGTCGTCGCCAATGCGATGCATGCCGACCAGATCGAGGGGCAGCTCGACGAAGCGGGCGCGTCGGCTGCGGCGCTGATCCTGGAGCCGATGGGGCGGAACACGGCGCCCGCGATCGCGCTCGCGGCGCTGGCGGCGGAGGATCCGGCGGCGCCCTTGCTTGTCATGCCGTCGGACCATGTCATCGCTGACGTGACCGCCTTTCATGAGGCGATCCACCTCGCCTTGCCGCTGGTCGAGGACGGCTGGCTGGTCACGTTCGGGATCACGCCGGACGCGCCGGAGACGGGCTATGGCTATATCCAGGTCGGCGAGCCGCTGACCGAAGGTGTCCACCGCGTCGCGCGCTTCGTCGAGAAACCGCCGCGCGACGTGGCGGAGGCGATGGTGGCTTCGGGCGACCATGCCTGGAACGGTGGCATCTTCCTCTTTCGTGCGGACAAGTTCCTAGACGCGCTGTCGGTGCATGCGCCCGAGATGCTGCATGCCGCGCGGCAGTCGATGGACAAGGCGGTGCGCGAGGGCGCGCGTATCTGGCCAGACCATGACGCCTTTGCCGCCTCGCCATCGGACTCGATCGACTATGCGGTGATGGAGAAGGCCGAGCGCGTCGCCGTGGTGCCGGTGACGATGGGGTGGAGCGACGTCGGCAGCTGGGACGCGCTGCACGCGATCAGCGACTGCGACGAGGGCGGCAACGTCTGCCGCGGCGACGTGGTGGCGATCGACACGCGCGGCTGCCTGGTGCGCGCGGACGGCAAGCGCGTGGCGCTGGTCGGCGTCGAGGACCTGATCGTGGTGGCGAGCGGCGACGACGTGCTGATCCTGCCGCGTGGGCGCAGCCAGGACGTCAAGAAGTTGCTGGAGGCGATGAAGCGTTGATGGTGGGTTAGTGGGCCGCGTGCGGCGCAAGCTTGCCGCGATCGAGGGCGAGCGGCGCGCCGCGGCCGAAGCGGCGCCGCCGCCCGTTTGCGCGCTATGCGGACGGCCACTCGGCGCGAAGGTCGAGTGGCATCATCCGGTGCCGAAGGCGGAGGGCGGGACGGTGACGGTGCCCGTCCACCCGATCTGTCACCGGGCGATCCACGCGGCGCTCACCAACGCGGAGTTGGCGCGGCAGGGCGGGGACATGAGCGACCTGGCCCAGCATCCGGCACTCGCGAAGTTCCTGGCCTGGGTGGCCGACAAGCCCGCCGACTTCCACGCGCCGACGCGGCGGGCGAAGGGGCGAGGGGAGCCGTCTGTGTGATGGCTGATCGGACGTCATCAGAGGTCCGACCGATACACCAAGGAAAAGAAGACGGTTCACGCAAAGGCGCAAAGGCGCGAAGAGTGGTCGTGCTTTGCCGCGCAGCGGCTTCACCTCTACCGTTCTACCACCCGGCAAGTCGTCGATCGGGGCCGCTACGCGGCAAGTTCCGCAGCCCCTTCGCGCCTTCGCGCCTTTGCGCGAACCACCTTCTTCCTTCTGCCTCGTCGAAGAAGCGTCCTGAATTGAGGTCGAGGCGACCATCTCCACGTCGGTTCGGGAAGCCCCAGCAGTGGCTCAGGCCGCCGCCTTCTTCCGCTCGCCCAGTTCCTCGTTGAGCATCTCGGCCAGCAAGAAGGCGAGCTCGATGCTCTGACCCGCGTTCAAGCGCGGGTCGCAGTGCGTGTGGTAGCGGTCGGCGAGTGCCTGCTCGCTCACTGCGATCGCGCCGCCGGTGCACTCGGTGACATCCTGGCCGGTCATCTCGGCATGGATGCCGCCGGCGTGCGTGCCCTCTGCGCGGTGGACGGCGAAGAAGCCGCGCACCTCGGCGAGGATGCGATCGAACGGCCGCGTCTTGTAGCCGGTCGCTGCCTTGATCGTGTTTCCGTGCATCGGGTCGCAACTCCAGACGACCGAATGCCCCTCGCGCTTCACCGCGCGAACGAGCGCGGGCAGGTGCGCCTCGATCTTGTCGTGGCCATAGCGGGTGATGAGCGTCATCCGCCCGGCGACGCGTTGCGGGTTGAGCGTGTCGAGCAGGCGGAGCAACGCGTCGGGCTCGAGGCTCGGCCCGCACTTCATGCCGATCGGATTGCCGATGCCGCGGAGATACTCAACATGCGCCGAGCCTTCGAAGCGCGTGCGGTCGCCGATCCACAGGAAGTGGGCCGAGGTGTCGTACCAGTCGCCGGTCAGCGAATCCTGCCGCGTCAGCGCCTGCTCATAGGGGAGCAGCAGCGCCTCGTGGCTGGTGTAGAAGTCGGTGCGCGAGAGCTGGGGCACCGTCTCGGCATTGATGCCGCACGCTTCCATGAAGTCGAGCGCCTCGCCGATCCGATCGGCGACGTCGGCGTAACGCTGTGCCCAGGCGCTGCGACCCATGAAGTCGAGCGTCCATTTGTGGACCTGGTGGAGGTTGGCATAGCCGCCCTGCGCGAAGGCGCGGAGTAGATTGAGCGTCGCCGCCGATTGCGAATAGGCGCGCAGCAGCCGGACGGGATCGGGGACGCGACCCTCCGGCGTGAAGGCGATGTCGTTGACGTTGTCGCCGCGGTAGCTGGGGAGTTCGACGCCGTCGATGACCTCCATCGGCGCCGAACGCGGTTTGGCGAACTGACCGGCCATGCGGCCGACCTTCACCGTCGGCAGCTTGGACGCGAAGGTGAGGACGACCGCCATCTGGAGAATGACGCGGAAAGTGTCGCGGATGTTGTTCGGGTGGAACTCGGCGAAGCTTTCGGCACAGTCGCCGCCCTGAAGCAGGAACGCATGTCCCTCCGCCACGCGGCCGAGTTCGGCGGTGAGCTGGCGCGCCTCGCCCGCGAACACGAGCGGCGGAAAGCGGCCGAGCTCGGTCAGCGTCGCGTCGAGCGCCGCCTGATCGGGATAATCGGGCATCTGCCGCGCTTCGGCCGACTGCCAGCTTGCGGGGGACCAGCTACCCATTGCACTCTCCATGTTGCGCGGCGTGACGAACCAGTCGGCATGATGGGCGATGCCGTTCGCCGCGATCTGATTGACGATCGGCGCGGCGGCACGTTTGCCGTCTTCTTCCCAGCCCTGCACGGTGCTGCCCGGCGCCCCGTACCAGGTACCGAACGCCGCACGGCTGATGCCGCGCTGCTCGCGAAAACGCTTGATCTTGATGCCTGCCAACGTCGTCATGGCCGCGCCTTACGCCAACTGGGTAAGCGCATCAACCCGGAAAGGGTAAGCGGTAAGCTTTGTTTCTGCGGTGGCTTGTGCAGCGCAACAAAGCGAGTCAGCATGCAACCGACACGAAGCTGAAACATTGTCGGGGGCGAATGGGGGACACACGCGCGTTCGATGAAATCTGGGGCCATGGCGGGCCGGTAAACCCGCGTGAGCCGCTGGCGATGCTGGCCAACTGGATTGCCGACACCCCGCGTGAGGAACTCGCCCGCCGGCTGGAAGCAGCGGAGAACACGTTCCGACAGCTCGGCATTACCTTTGCCGTCTATGGCGATCGCGATGCGGCCGAGCGGATCATCCCTTTCGACATCGTGCCCCGCGTGTTCCTGGCGGACGAATGGGCGCGCCTGTCCGAGGGACTGGTGCAGCGGGTCGAAGCGATCAACGCGTTTCTTGACGACATCTATGGCGAGCGGCGCATCCTGAAGGACGGTGTGCTGCCGCCCGACATCATCTTCCGCAATCCGCAGTTCCGGGCCGAGGTGATCGGCATCCGCCCGCCGCACGGCATCTGGGCGCATATCTGCGGCATCGACCTGGTGCGCACCGGGCCCGACGACTTCTTCGTGCTCGAGGACAATGCGCGCACGCCCTCGGGCGTCAGCTACATGCTCGAAAATCGCGAGGCGATGATCCGGCTGTGTCCCGAGCTGTTCCGCTCGTTCCGCGTCGCCGCGGTCGACAGCTATCCCGACCGGCTGCACGAGACGATGCGATCGGTCGCGCCGGCCGGAGCGGGAAGCCGGCCGGTCTGCGTCGTGCTGACGCCCGGGCATTTCAACAGCGCCTATTACGAGCACAGCTTCCTGGCCGATTCGATGGGGATCGAGCTGGTCGAGCCGGCCGATCTGGTAGTCGACGACGACATCGTATGGATGCAGACGATCGCCGGGCGGGTGAAGGTCGACGTCATCTATCGGCGGATCGACGACGACTTCCTCGACCCGGTCGTGTTCAGGCCGGATTCGCTGCTCGGCGTACCGGGCATCATGTCGGCGTATCGCGCGGGCAACGTCACGCTGCTCAACGCGCCCGGCAACGGCATCGCCGACGACAAGGCGATCTACAGCTACATGCCGGAGATCGTCCGATACTATTCGGGCGGGGAGGCGAAGCTGCCGAACGTCGAGACCTATCGCTGCCGCGAGCCGCAGGCGCTGAAATATGTGCTGGAGCGATTGCCCGAGCTGGTCGTGAAGCTGGTCGACGGATCGGGCGGTTACGGCATGCTCGTGGGGCCAACGGCGACCCGCGACGAGATCGAGCAGTTCCGCGCGGCACTGATCGCCGAGCCGCATCGCTATATCGCGCAGCCGACGCTGGCGCTGTCGACGGTGCCGACGCTGACGGAAAAGGGCCTCGCGCCGCGGCATGTTGATTTCCGCCCGTTCGTGCTGACTGGGCGCAACGGCGTTCAGGTGGTGCCCGGCGGTCTGACCCGCGTGGCGCTCAAGGAAGGATCGCTGGTCGTGAATTCCAGCCAGGGCGGGGGGACGAAGGACAGCTTCGTCCTGCTGCCCGAAGCGCGGCAGATGCAGGCGATGGGCGGGATGTTCCAGCAACAGGAGCTGGGGTCGTGAGGGGCGGTGTTAAAATCCTCCCCTACAAGGGGAGGGGGACCAGCCGCAGGCTGGTGGAGGGGTGTCGCCGCAGGCGATGCGCTCGAGGCCAATACCCCTCCACCATGCTGCGCATGGTCCCCCTTCCCCTCCGGGGGAGGATCTGAGATGCTGATGCTCTCTCGGACCGCGGCGTCGCTCTATTGGCTCGGGCGCTATGTCGAGCGCGCCGATTTCGTCGCGCGGCTGGTCGAGGCGACGGTGCGGCTCGATGCGCTCTCCGCCACCCCAGCGGGCGAGGCGGCGTGGGAAAGCGCGCTGCGCGTCACCTATACCGACGAGGCATTCGCCGCATCCGGCGCGCAGCCCGACCAGACCAATGTGGCGCGCTTCCTGACGATCGACAGCGGCCATGGCGGCTCGATCGTCCGCTGCCTCGACATGGCGCGCAACAATGCGCGCGCGGTCCGCACCGCGCTGACGCGAGAGGCGTGGACCGCGATCAACCGCGCGTGGCTGCTGTTCAACTCGCGGATGCGGCCGGGCAACGCGATGGCGACGCTGAGCCTGGTCGAGGCGGTCAAGGCCGAGACGCGCGGGTTCGAGGGCGCGATCCTGCGGATGATGCGCAACGAGGCGGTGTGGCTGATCCGCCTGGGCTCGGCGATCGAGCGGGCCGACAACACCGCGCGGCTGGTCGACGTCAAATACCACCTGCTGTTGCCGGAGGGCGAGCCGGTCGGCGGCATCGTCGACCGCGACCAGTGGACGACGATCCTCCAGACCGTGTCGGCGGTCACGGCCTATCGCTGGCTCTATTCGGAAGGACTGCGGCCGAATCTCGTCATCGACCTCTTGCTGACCCGGCCCGAGCTGCCGCGGTCGCTGGCGGCGTGCGTCGAGGAGACGGTCGAGATGCTGAACCTGCTCGGCAAGCGCACGGGCCTCCAGGGCGGCGCCGACCGCATGGCGCGCGCGCGATTGGCGCGGATGCACAAGACGCGGACGCCCGAAGTGATCGTCGGTGGCCTTCACGAATGGCTGGGCGCGTTCATCGCGGAGAACCTCGCGCTCGACCGTGCCATCGCCCAGCAGTTCCGGTTCATCTGATGCGCATCATCGTCGAACATCGTACCCGCTATCGCTTCAGCGAGCCGCAGACGCGGCTGGTCCAGCTGCTCAGGATGACGCCGGACGACACCGACGACCAGACCGTCGTCGCCTGGTCGATCGACGTCGATTGCGACGCGCGGCTGCGCGAGAGCCGCGACGGGCTCGGCAACCGCCAGGCGATGCTTTATGCCGAGGGGCCGCTGGAGGGGATCGAGATCAGCGTCCGCGGCGAGGTGCTGACCGGCGACCCGCATGGCCGCGTCCACGGTACCGCCGAACCGCTGCCGCCCGACTTCTACCTGCGCGAGACCGACCGCACGATCGCGGGCGAGGCGCTGACCGCCTTCATGCGCGAGGCGGCGGTCGGCGGCGATGCCGAAGCGCGGATCGACGCGGCGGCGCGCGCGCTGCGCGATCGCTTCACCCTGGCGGCGAACGGTGAGGAACTGCGCGACGCCGCGAGTGCGTTCGACGGCACGGCGGCGAGCGGGCGCGAACTGGCGCAGATGCTGGTCGCCGGGCTTCGCGCGATCGACATCCCGGCGCGCTATGTCAGCGGCTATCAGCAGCATGAGGGCCGCGACTGCGCGCCGCATGGCTGGGTCGAGGCGCATGCCGGCGACGCGGGGTGGATCGCGGTCGACCCGTCCGAAGGCGCGCGGGTCGACGAGCGCTATGTGCGCGTGGCGATCGGGCTCGACACCGTGGGTGCGGCGCCGGTCGCCGGATCGCGGCTGGGCCACGGCGAGGAGATGCTCGACGTCGCGCTGATCGTCGAGCAGGCCGGCGGCGAATAGCCTCAGCGTTCGGGCGGCAGCGCCCGTTCCCGCGCGATGAAGCGGTCGATCTCGTCCTCGAAGGTCGATAGCGGCACCGATCCCATGCCGAGCACGGTGTCGTGGAAACGCCGGATGTCGAAGCGGTCGCCCAGCGCCTTCTCCGCCTTGGCCCGCATCCGCCGGATCGACAGCTCGCCGAGCTTGTAGGCGAGCGCCTGGCCCGGCCAACTGATGTAGCGGTCGACCTCGTTGGCGATGTCGAGCGGGGCGAGCGCGGTGTGCTGCGTGAAATAGTCGATCGCCTGGCTGCGCGTCCAACCCTTGGCATGGATGCCGGTGTCGACCACCAGCCGCGCGGCGCGCCACATCTCGAACGTCTGGCGGCCGAACTCCTCGTACGGCCCCTCATAGATGCCGAGCTCCTTGCCCAGCCATTCGGTGTAGAGGCCCCAGCCTTCGCCATAGCCGGAAAAATAGGTCTCCTGGCGAAAGCGGGGTCGCTCCGGCGCTTCGAGCGCGACGGCGGCCTGGAAGCTGTGACCGGGATTGCACTCGTGCAGCGTCAGCGCGGGAATGTTGTAGAGCGGCCGCTGGGCCAAGTCATAGGTGTTCATCAGGCACGCATCGAGCCCGCCGCGACCCGAAGTATAGATCGGCGCGATCTCGTCCGGCACGGGGAGGATGGTGAAGCGATAGCGGGGAAGGGTGGCGAAATTGTCCTTGAGCTTGCCGTCCATCTTCTTGACGACATAGGCCGACAGCGACAGCAGCTCTTTGGGCGTTCGCGCATAGAAGCGCGGGTCGGTTCGCATGAACTTGAGGAACTCGGGAAAGCTTCCGTTGAAGCCCGTCTCCTTCATCGTCGCCTGCATGTCGGCGTCGATCCGCGCGACTTCCTTGAGGCCGATCTGATGGATCTGGTCGGGCGTGAGATCGAGCGTCGTGTATTCGCGGATGCGGTCCTGATAGAAGCGCCGCCCGTCCGGCAGCGACTGCGCGTCGATCGTCCGCCGCGTCTTCGGCAGATACTCGGTCCGCATGAAGGCGAGGAGCTTGGCATAGGCGGGTGCGAGCGTGGTCGCGATCACCTGGCGCGCTTCGGCCTGGAGCGCGGTGCGCTCGGCCAAGGGGATCGAGGCGGGCATCTCGGCAAAGGGCTTGAAGAACGGGTTGGTCTCGCCCGCCGCCGCGAAGGGCTCGATCGTCTTGTCGCGGCCGGTGGTGGTGACGCTCGGCACGCTGTAGCCGCGCGACAGGCCGGCGCGCATGTTGGCGATCTGCTCGTCGAAATAGCGCGGCACGTCGCGCATCCGGCCAAGATAGCGGCGATAGTCGATCGTGCGCGCATAGGGGCGGCGGGGGCTGAGGCCGGTCCAGAAGAAGCTGTCGCTGTTGAACGGCGCTTCGTAGGTCCGGTACTCGATATTGTTGACCTGCTCCCACAGATAGGTGCGGAACACCGCGTGGTTCATCCGATCCTCGTCGCTGAGGCCGGCGACGGGGATCGCATCGACCTTGGCGAGCATGTCCTTCCAGTACGCCAGGCGGCGCTGGTAGGCGGCGGGCGTGACGCTGGGCAGGTGATCGTCGGCGGAGGGCTCGCCGGGCTTGGCATCGGCAAGGTCGGCGAACTCGCGCGACCGGAACGCCCATTCGGCATCGTACAGCGCCTTGAGCCGCGGATCGGGCGTCGCCGCTGCCGTCTGCGCGGCGAGCGGCGCGACCGCCACGGGCAACGTTGCCGAGGCGGCGGCGAGCAATAGGAAGCCGAGTTTGCCGATCACCGAAGCCGCTCCTGCATGGAAAGAGCCGGGAAACGACGGTACGGCGCCCGCGAAGTCAAGCGGTTGCGCAGGCGCAAGTTCGAGGATTGGCTGGGGCGGGAGGATTCGAACCTCCGAATGACGGTACCAAAAACCGTTGCCTTACCACTTGGCGACGCCCCAGCAGCGCCCATCGGCGAGCGCGCGCTTATAGCGGCGCGCGGGCCGGTGAAAAGGGGATTTCAGAGGATGCGGCGAACCCAGCCATGCGGGTCGGGCGCCTGCTCCTTCTGGATCGCGACGAGCTGGTCGCGAAGCTTGCTCGTCAGCTCGCCCGGGCCGCCATTGCCGATGCGGAAGTCGCGCGTGCGGCCGCGCACCCGGCCGATCGGCGTGACCACCGCCGCGGTGCCGCAGGCGAAGCTTTCGCGCAGCCGCCCGCTCGCCGCATCGGCCTCCCACGCGTCGATCGTGTAGGGCGCCTCTCGCACGGTCAGGCCCATGTCGCGGGCGAGCGTCAGGATCGAATCACGGGTGATGCCGGGCAGGATCGTGCCGGTGAGCGGCGGCGTCTGTACCGAGCCGTCGTCGAACACGAAGAAGGTGTTCATGCCGCCCAGTTCCTCGACCTGCGCGCGCTCGACCGCGTCGAGGAACACGACCTGGTCACAGCCTTCGCGGATCGCCTCGGCCTGAGCCTGGAGGCTGGCGGCGTAGTTGCCGCCGCACTTGGCCGCGCCGGTGCCGCCGGGGGCCGCGCGGGTATAATCGTCGCTGATCCAGACGGTGATCGAGGGCGCACCGCCCTTGAAATAGGCGCCCGCCGGCGAGGCGATGACCATGTAGAGATACTCGGCCGAAGGCTTGACGCCCAGGAACACCTCGCTCGCGATCATGAAGGGGCGGAGATATAGCGAGCTGCCCTCGCCCGAGGGGATCCAGTCGCGGTCGGCGGAGACCAGCGCCTCGATCGAGGAGAGGAACAGTTCCTCCGGCAATTCGGCCATCGCCATGCGCCGCGCCGAGTCGGCGAAACGGCGGGCGTTGGCGTCGGCGCGGAACAGCGTCACGCCGCCATCGTCGGTGCGATAGGCCTTGAGCCCCTCGAAGATTTCCTGCGCATAATGGAGCACCGCGCAGGCCGGATCCATCTGAAGCGGCGCGCGCGGCTGGATCGCCAGATCGTGCCAGCCCTTTTCGGCGTTCCAGCGCGCGACCGCCATATGGTCGGTGAAGACCCGGCCGAAACCCGGGTTCTCCAGCATCCCCGCGCGCGTCGTTGCATCGACCGGGCTCGCATGGCGTTCGAGCGGGAAGGTCGGCGTCTCGTCAAGCGTCAGGGTCATCGCGGGCATGTCCAGGCCAGAAGGTTGCGGGACGCTAGGAGTGCTGGCAGAACAGGTCAACATGGCTGGCCCAAATTCAAGCGAACCCTTTCGCGCCGCATCGCCGCTGTTCCTGCGCGAGCCCGAAATCCGCAAGGGCGTCGAGCTCATCTATTTCGGTTATAGCCACATGACCCGCGCGATCGATGAAGGGCTGGCAGCGCAGGGCCTGGGCCGCGCGCATCACCGCGCGCTCTACTTCGTCGCTCGGCAACCGGGGCTGACGGTCAGCCAGCTCCTGTCGCTGCTGGCGATCACCAAGCAGTCGCTGGGCCGCGTGCTGACCGAGCTGACCGAGCGCGGGCTGGTTGAAATGCGCCCGGGCGACCGCGACCGGCGCCAGCGGCTGCTGCGGCTGACGGCGGAGGGTGCGGCGCTGGAGAGCGCGCTGTTCGAGGCGCTTCGCGAGCGGATGTCGGCGGCCTATCAGAGCGCGGGGCAGGGGGCGGTCGGCGGCTTCTGGGCGGTGCTCGAAGGCCTGATCCCGGCCGAGGAGCGCGCGAAGGTCGCAGCGCTCGGCCGCTGAAGTTCGAGCGCAAGCGGCGGGACGCGGCGGTATTCCGCAAAGGGTACGGCGGGGTGCCGCGGTGCTTCGCGGCTGGAGACCCTGTCGATGTCGTTCCGTGTCCTCGGGCTCGATCTCGCGCCGTTCATCCCGCTCTATGGCCTTTCCGACGCCGAACTGAGCGCGCGCGGCGTGCGGCGGGTGATCGCCGATGCGTCGCCCGGCTATCCCGATCGCATCGAGGTTCGCGATCTTGCGATCGGCGAGACGGCGCTGCTCCTCAACTACACGCACCAGCCCGCCGACACCGCCTATCGCGCGTCGCACGCGATCTTCGTGCGGGAGGGGGCGCTCGAGGCACTGGACGTGGTCGACACGATCCCGCCCGCCATCGCCGCTCGGCCGATCTCGCTGCGCGCATTCGATGCGGCGGGCGAGATGGTCAATGGCGAGCTGTGCGACGGAGCCAGGCTCGCCCCGCTGATCGAGGCGTGGCTGGCGAGGGAGGCGGTCGCCTATCTCCACGCGCATTATGCGCGCCGCGGCTGTTACGCGGCGCGCATCGAGCGAGCCTAATACTGCCCGCGCTTGGGCTTGTGCTGGCGCTTGCTGGGCAGGCTGTCGGCCATGCGCGCGCCGCGCTGCCCGATCGGGCGGGCGGGGCCGGTGGTGGAATCGAAGGAGGTCTGCCGCTCTGCCTCGGCATTCAGCTCGGCGCCGATCAGCACGGCGAAGCTCGACACGAACAACCACATCAGCAGCACGACGACCGCGCCGAGCGCGCCATAGGTCGCGTTGTAGTTGGCGAAGTTGGCGGCATAGAGCCCGAAGCCCACCGTCGCTGCCAGCCACAGCACGGTCGCGGTGACCGAGCCGATCGTCAGCCACTGCCACCGCGCCGGCGCGCGATCCGGGCCGAAGCGATAGACGAAGCCGAACGCCGCGCTCGCGATCAGCGCCGCGATCACCCAGGTGACGACCTGCATCGTCACCACGCCCGCCGGCCCCAGATAATCGGTGAGGAACTTGAGGTAGCCGAGCGCGACGGCGGACAGGAGCCCGACGATCGCCGCGACGATCGCGCCAATGGTGAGCATTGCCGACAGGAGCGTCGTGACGATGAAGTTGCGGCTCTCCTCCTCCTCATAGATGACGTTCAGCGCCTGGATGATCGCGCTGGACGCCCGCATCGCGCCATAGATCGCCAGGACGAGCGCGACGGCGAGGCCGAGCCCCGCCTTGCCCGCGGTGGTCGAGACGACGGCGATGAGCTGGTCCGAGATCAGCCGCGCGGCGTCGGCAGGGACAAGCTCGAAGATCGTCTGCATGTGCTGAACGACGGTCTGCGGATCGGCGAACAGGCCATAGCTCATGACGATCGCGCCGAGCAGTGGGGCGACCGACAGGAAGGCATAGAAGGCGACGCCCGCCGCCATCAGCGACAGGTTGTGATAGCCCGTCATCACCCACACGCGCGCCAGGATCGAGCGCCAGGCGTGCCACGGATGCTGCCAGGGACGCTCCGACCCGCTGCCGGGCAATGCCGCCGGATCAGCGGCTTGCGTCGATTGAGGCGCGGCGATTGAGGCTGCGTCGGCCATGTTGCTCCCGGTCGATACGTGGTCGATCGACAGGGGAACGTCCGAGCGCCGGGAGGGATGCACAGCTTTTGTCGCTGATCTGTCGATGAAAATTGGGGTCGTTGTGGGAGCGAAATGTGGAGACGAACGTTCGGAGACGTTGAGGGGGACATTCAAGCCCCATTACGAAGTGACGGGGACGGCGTGGGGGAACGGGGTTTCAAGGCATTGCGCTTGGCGCTTGTGGCAAGCGCCGCGGTCGTCGCGGGTCCGCTGGCGGCGCAGATCACGCCCGATCCGACGCGCCCCGGCCAGTCCGCGCCCGCGCCGACGCCCGCGCCCAGCCCCACGTCTGACGCCCCCGCCGGCACCGGCCAGATCGTTCCCGACGAGACGTTCCAGGCCGAGCTGCCCAGCCTGTCGGGCGACATCAACGCGCCGCTCGAGCCGATGCAGTCGTTCGAGGCGCCGGCTGCTCCCACGCCCGCCCAGCCGTCGCGACCCGGCCAGACGACGGCGACACCGGCGCCCGTCGCACCGCAGGTGACCGACCCCAACGCCATTCCGCCTCAGCCGCTGCCCGCCGAGAACGTGCTCGCCCAGCCGCTGCCGCCGCTCTCGACCTTCGACGTGACGCCGCCAGTCGAGGTCGCGGGCGGTCCCGATCCGCGCACGGTCGAGATCCGCTATACGACGGTGGTCGAGGGGCTGAAGGAGATCGAGCTGGACGACCAGTTCAAGAGCCTGTCGGCGCTTCAGGACGGGAAGGGCAAGGCCGCCAACGCGACGATGGTGTCAGCGCGCGCGCGGGAGGACGAGCAGCTCGCCGTACGGCTGATGCGGTCGCTCGGCTATTATGACGGCACCGCGGTTTCGACCGTCGAGCAGAACCCGGCGAACTCGGGCAATCTGCGCGCGACGATCAGCGCGACGCCGGGCAAGCGCTACAATCTCGGCAGCGTCGCGGTGACGGCGAACCAGACGGTCCCGCCCGACCTGATCCGCCGCGAATTGCCGCTCAAGGTCGGCGATCCGATCGAGGCCGCGCGCATCCAGGGCGCGGAGGCGAACGTCTCCCTCAAGCTGCCGCAGCAGGGCTATCCCTTCGTCAAGCTGGGGCAGCGCGACATCCTGCTCGACGAGCGTGATTTCACCGGTGCCTATACGCTGCCCGTCGATACCGGGCCGCGATCGTCGTTCGGGACGATCTCGACCGAGGGCGATCTTGCTTTCGACCTCGACCATGTGAAGCTGTTCCCGCGCTTCAAGGCGGGCGAACTCTATGACGCGCGGCGGGTCGACGACCTGCGCGACGCGCTGATCGCAACCGGCCTGTTCTCGACCGTGTCGGTCGAGCCGCAGCGTACCGGCGTGCCGGGTCCGGACCAGACCGAGCAGGTGAACATGCTCGTCCGCCAGAATGCCGGCCCCGCGCGGCGCCTGTCGGCCGAAGCCGGCTATGGCACCGGCCAGGGCCTGAGGCTGGAAGGGACGTGGCAGCACCGCAACCTGTTCCCGGCCGAAGGCGCGCTGATCGTAAACGCGATCGCGGGTACGCAGGAGCAGGGCGCGGGCGTCACCTTCCGCCGATCGAACGCGGGTCGCCGCGACCGCACCTTCCAGACCGGCGTGTCGGCGAACCGCTCCAACTATGACGCGTTCGAGGCGTTCACGGGCACGCTGTCGGCGCGCTGGAGCTATGACTCGACGCCGATCTGGCAGAAGCGCTGGACCTATTATTATGGCGGCGAGCTGATCGGCACCAACGAGGACGTGTTCGACTTCGGCCGGAACGAGCGCGTGCGGCGGACCTATGGCATCGCCGCGGTGCCGCTGTTCGTCGGCTATGACACGTCCGACGACCTGCTCAACCCGACGCGCGGCTTTCGCGTGAAGCTGAACCTCAGCCCGGAGACGTCGGTGCAGGGCTCGGTGCGGCCCTATCTCCGCTCGATGGTGGAGCTGACCGGTTACTTCCCGGTCATGGACAATCTGGTGATCGCCGGACGTGCGCGCGCCGGGTCGATCGCGGGCATCTCGCGCGACGACCTGGCGCCCTCGCGGCGCTATTATGCGGGCGGCGGCGGGTCGGTGCGCGGCTTCGGCTTCCAACAGCTCGGGCCGCGGACGATCGAGGCGAACCCCGACTTCGATCCCGAGGAGGAAGTCTCCGACGACAATTCGCCGACGGTGTTCCGCCCGATCGGCGGGCGCAGCCTCAACGAATTCGCACTGGAGGCGCGGTACCGGTTCGGCAATTTCGGGATCGTGCCGTTCCTGGATGCCGGTCAGGTCTATGACTCGACGTTGCCCAAGGGGCGCGACCTGCGCTTCGGCGCGGGTATCGGCGGGCGGTTCTACACCAATTTCGGGCCGATGCGCGTCGACGTGGCGACGCCGATCGCGCGCAAGGAAGGCGAATCGCTGATCGCTCTGTACATCTCGATCGGGCAGGCATTCTGATGGCGGAGGAAACGCTCCCGCCCGAAGCGCTGCCCGAGCGCATCGTCATCGTCCGCCGCCCGCTGTGGCAGCGTATCCTGAAGTGGATCGGCATCGCGCTGATCGCCATCGCGCTGCTGCTGCTCGTGGTGGTGCTGGGGCTCAACACCGCGCCCGGCCGCCGCTTCCTGGTCGATCGGATCGGCGCGTTCACCACCGCGTCGGGCCTGAACGTCAAGGTCGGGCGGATCGACGGTTCGATCTATGGCGCGATGGTGCTGCGCGACGTGCGCGTCAGCGATCCCAAGGGCGTGTTCGCGACCTCGCCGCAGCTTGCGGTCGACTGGCGGCCATTCGCCTTTGCGCGCAACCATGTCGACGTGCGCAGCCTGACCAGCCCGCTGGTCCGCGTCGCGCGGCTTCCCGAATTGAAGGAAGTGCCAAGCGACCCCAACGCGCCGCTGCTTCCCGACCTCGACATCGACGTCAATCGTCTCGCGATCGATCGCATCGACCTTGCCCCGCCGGTCGCGGGCAAGCGCTATCTCGCGAAGATCGACGGCGTCGTCCACATTGCCGATCGCCGCGCACAGCTGACCGCCAACGGCGCGACGCTGACCGCGCCGGGGATCGCCGGCGGCGATCGCGTAACGATCGCGCTCGACGCGGTGCCCGACGCCGACAAGTTCGACCTCGACCTCAAGCTCAACGCGCCTGCGACCGGGCTGATCGGGTCGATGGCGGGGCTGAAGGCGCCGCTGTTCGCGACGATCGACGGCGCGGGCACCTGGTCGCGCTGGCAGGGACGGCTGGCCGGCACGCTGGGCAATGCGCAGCTCGCCAATCTGGGCATCACTGGCCGAGACGGCTTCTTTCAGGTGCGCGGCGCCGCGCGTCCCGGCCTCTATCTCGAAGGACCGGTCGAGCGGCTGACGAGCCCCAATCTCCAGATCGCGCTCGACGCGCGGATGCTGGAAGCGCGGCGGCTCGACACCCAGCTTCGCCTGCGCTCGTCCGCGCTGGCGGTGGCGACCGCGGGCATGCTCGACCTTGGCCGCAGCCGGTTCGAGAATTTCCGCGTCGAAGGCCAGTTGCTGACCCCCGGTGCGATCGCCGAGAACCTGAACGGCAACGCCGTACGCGCCGCGGTGGCGCTGAACGGCGCGTTCGCGACGCCCACCGTCGACTATAAGCTAACCGCCGCGGCGATCGGCTTCGGCGAAACGGTGGTCGAGCGGCTCTATGCCGAGGGCAAGGCGACGGTCGATGCCGAGCGCATCCTGATCCCCGTCAACGCGCGCGCCGCCCGGATCAACGGGCTGAACGCCGCGGTCGGGGGCCTCGTCACCAACGTGGCGCTCAACGGCGACATCGCGATCAACGGCGACCAGATCCTGTCGGACAACATGCGCGTCCGCTCCGACCGCATCGACGCGACCGCGATCCTCGTCGCCGACATGGGCACCGGGCGCTACACCGGCGCGCTCAAGGGCCGGGTCAACGACTACGAAGTTGCCTCGATCGGCATCATCGATCTCCAGACCGATGCCGACCTGGTGATGACGCCCGCCGGCTATGGCATCAAGGGTCGCATCGTCACGCAAACCAAGCGGCTGTTCAACGACGGCATCCGCAACTTCCTGGGCGGCAACGCCACGGCGGCGGTCAACGTTGCGCTGACTCCTGAGGGGATCGTCAACTTCGACAATCTCCGCCTCAACGCGCCGCAGTTCCGGATCACGCGTGGGCGCGGCAGCTATAACTTCGCCGGGCCGCTGGTCGTCGAGGCGGATGCGTATTCGACGCAATACGGCCCGCTGTTCGCGCGCGTGTCGGGCAGCGTCGCGCAGCCCGTCGTGCTGCTGCGCGCGCCGCGGCCGGGTGTGGGGGTCGGGCTCGTCAATTTGGAGGCGCGGGTGCGCGGGCAGGGCGAGGCCTATGCCATCGCCGCCACCGGCGGCACCAATTACGGGCCGTTCAACGCCAACGTCCTCCTGCGCACCAGTCCGCGGCTGACCGCCGACATCCGCAACAGCGTGTTCGCCGGCATCACATTCAACGGCCGCGTCGCGGCGACGGACGCAGGACCGTTCACTGGGGCGCTGGACTTCGCCGGATCGGGCGTCAACGGACGCGCGGAACTGGGCGCGGTCGGCCGCTATCAGGCCGCCACCGTCGCCGCGCGCGCGTCGAACGCGGTCATTCCCGGCGACATGGGGCTGACCATCGGCCAGGCCATCGCGAACGCGCGCGTCGTCCTCTATGACGATGCGCCCGCGGTCACCTTCGACGCTCAGGTCGCGAACCTGCGCCAGGGCGATTATGTCGTCACCCGCGCCCGGGCACGCGGCGACTATCGCGGTGGCAACGGTTATGTTCAGGCGGTCGCCAACGGCACCACCGGCGTGCCGTTCGAGATCGCGGCCAATGCGCGGCTCAGCCCTGCGCTGTGGGTCGTGGCGCTGAAGGGCAAGGGCAACGGCATCAACTTCAAGACCGCGAGCCCGGCGCGGATCGACGTCGCGGGCGGCGCCTATCGCCTGCTGCCCACGCGCATCGATTTCGATCGCGGCAGCGCGCGGCTCGCCGGCCGCTATGGCAATGGCTATGCGCTGCAGGGGAGGCTAGACAGCCTCGACCTCCAGATCGCCAATGCGCTGGTCCCCGGCCTGGGCCTGGGCGGCAGCGCGACGGGCAGCTTCGAGGTCGCGCAGGCGGCGGGCGCGGCGATGCCGACGGGCAATGCGCGCATCCTGGTCAACAACTTCACCCGCTCCGGCCTGTCGACCGTGTCGACGCCGGTCGACATCCAGTCGATCGTCGGCCTGTCGGGCGGCCGCACCGACATCAAGGCGCTGGTCCAGCGCCAGGGCGCGACGATCGGCCGCGTGTCGGTGCAGACCGGCATGAGCGCGGGCGCGCCGCTGTCGGGCGGCATCCGCTACAACGGCCCGGCAGAGGTGCTGTGGTCGCTGAGCGGCATCGCCAACCAGCAGCTTGCCGGGCCGATCGGCGTCGCCGCGGACCTGTCGGGCACGCTCGGCGCGCCGCGCGTCACCGGCCTCGTCCGCGCCAACAACCTCGTCTATGAGAACGAGACCTATGGAACGCGGCTGTCGGCGATGCGGCTGACCGGGCGCTTCACCAACGACCGCTTCGTGCTCGAGGAACTGCGCGCGACCGCGGGCGACGGCAGCGTCTCGGCGCAGGGCTATGTCGGCCTCGCGGCGAACAGCGGCTTCCCAATCGACGTCCGCGCGACGCTCGACAATGCGCGGCTGGCGCGCAGCGACATGATCGGCGCGACCGCGACCGGCAACGTCCGCGTCACCAACGGCGCGAATGGTGGCCTGATCGAGGGCGACATCCGCATCCCGGAGGCGCGCTACCAGGTGATCCGCCAGGGCTCGGCCGAAGTGCCGGAGCTGACCGGCGTTCGGCGCCGCGGCGCGCCGCTGGAAGCGGCCAACGCACAGCCGGGCAGCGCGCCGGCGCCGTCCGCCGGGCTGTTCCGCCTCAACATCCGCGTCAGCGCCGACAACCGGCTGTTCGTGTCGGGCATGGGGCTGGAGAGCGAGTGGCAGGCGGACCTGCGCGTCACCGGCACCTCCGCGGCGCCGCGCATCTCGGGCGAGATCGAGGCGATCCGCGGCACCTACAGCTTTGCGGGCAAGCGCTTCGAGCTCGACCGCGGCCTCATCACCTATGAGGGTAACGAGCTCACCAACCCGAACATCACCATCTCGGCCTCGACCACGGCGGAGGGCGTGACCGCGACGATCAACGTGACGGGTACGGCACAGCGGCCGCGACTGTCCTTCACCTCGACGCCCGCGCTTGCGCAGGACGAGGTGCTGTCGCGGATCCTGTTCGGCCGGTCGGTCACCAACCTGTCGGCGGTCCAGGCGATCCAGCTGGCGAGCGCGCTCAATTCCCTGCGTGGCTCGGGCGGCGGGCTCAATCCGCTGGGCGAGCTTCGCCAGGCGGGCGGCATCGACCGCCTCCGCATCCTTGGCGCCGACGAGGCATCGGGTCGCGGAACGGCGCTGGCGGCGGGCCAGTATCTGACCGACGACATCTATGTGGAGATCATCACCGACGCGCGCGGCTTCACCGCCACCCAGCTCGAGATCGCGCTGACCAAGGCGCTGTCGCTCCTGTCGCAGACGGGCAGCTTCGGCGGGTCGAGCGTGAACCTGCGGTATTCGCGGGATTATTGAGAACATACAGGAGTACATTTCCTCCGTTCGTGCTGAGTAGCGACTGAGCGAAGGCGAAGGCGCGTATCGAAGTACCCGTGGCGGTCCTTCGATACGCCGCTTCGACAGGCTCAGCGGCTACTCAGGACGAACGGATTTAAGTGGTTCTGGCGTAGCCAATCGAATATCCGGTACGCTCGGGAGAGCGCTTGATGGCCGACCAGTGGTTCGATGTCGTGGTGGTGGGGGCCGGCTTGTCGGGGATCGGCATGGCCCGGCATTTGAAGGTCGAGTGTCCCGATCTCAGCTTCACGGTGCTGGAGGCGCGCGAGCGGCTGGGCGGGACCTGGGACCTGTTCCGCTATCCCGGCGTGCGGTCGGATTCGGACATGTACACGCTCGGCTATAACTTCCGGCCGTGGACGGGGGCGAAGGCGATCGCCGATGGCGGGTCGATCCTGTCCTATCTTCAGGACACCGCGCGCGAGACCGGGGTCGAGCCGCATATCCAGACGCAAACGCGCGTCATTGCCGCCGACTGGTCGAGCGCCGATGCCGCGTGGACGCTGACGATCGATCAGGCGGGGGAGCGGCGGACGTTCGCCTGTCGCTTCGTGGTGATGTGCACGGGCTATTATGATTACGAGCGCGGCCATGCGCCCAAGTTTCCCGGCGCGGAGGCGTTCGCCGGGCGGATCGTCCATCCCCAGTTCTGGCCCGAAGACCTGAACGTCGCGGCCAAGCGCGTCGCGGTGATCGGCAGCGGCGCGACGGCGATGACGCTGGTGCCCGCGCTCGCCGACCAGGGCGCGGCGGTGACGATGGTGCAGCGATCGCCGACCTATGTCGTCGCGCGCCCGGCCGCCGATCGCGTCGCCAATGGCCTTCGCCGCGCCCTGGGTGCGGGCGGCGCGGCGCGGACGATCCGCTGGCGCAACGCGCTGATCGGGCAATTCTTCTACAGCCAAATGCGCAAGAACCCGAAGCCGGCGGCGAAGAAGCTGATCGGCTGGGTGCGCGACCATCTCGGCCCCGATTACGATGTCGAGACGCACTTCACCCCGCGCTACGACCCCTGGGACCAGCGGCTGTGCCTTGTGCCCGACGGCGACCTGTTCGAGGCGCTGCGCACGGGGCGGGCGAGCGTCGTCACCGGCAGCATCGAGCGTTTCGACGCGGACGGCATCGTCATGGCCGACGGCACGCATGTGCCCGCCGACATCGTGGTCACCGCGACCGGGCTGGAGCTCAAGCTGATGGACGACATGCCCGTCAGTTTCGACGGCACGCCGATCGATTTCGCCAGGACGCTGAACTACAAGGGGATGATGTTCAGCGACGTGCCGAACCTCGCCTATGTCTTCGGCTATACCAACGCGTCATGGACGCTGAAGGCCGACCTGACCGCCGCCTATGTCTGTCGCTTGCTCAAGGCGATGCGTGCGAAGGGCATGCGGTCGGCAACGCCGCGGGTGGGCGAGGGCGAGGCGGGGGACGAGGCGTTCCTCGATTTCACCTCCACCTATGTCCAGCGCGCGGTCGACCGTTTTCCCAAGCAGGGCCGGCGCGCGCCGTGGCGGCTGCATCAGAATTACCTCAAGGACCTGATGGCGCTCCGCTTCGGCCGCGTCGACGATGCGATGGAGTTCGCCAGCCCCGAGACGGCGCGCAAAGACGCGGCCTGACAAGGATCGGTTTTTGCCGCATTGCGGAACCGCACCGGGACCGGAACATTCCCAAGGGTGCGGAGGCAGACTTGATCGACACCAACACCCGATTGCCCGCGCCGCCGCGCGACCTGCTCGGCGGAGCAGGGCTGTTCCTCGACTTCGACGGCACCCTCGTCGAGCTTCAGGACCGGCCCGACCTCGTCCATCCGGATGCCGAGCTGATCCGGCTGCTCGCGCGCGTCGGCCATGCGCTCGACGGGCGGCTGGCGATCGTCACCGGCCGTGCGAGCGAGCGGATCGTGTCGATGTTCGGCGGCACGCCGTTCGTGATCGGCGGCAGCCACGGCGTCGAGTTCCGCTGGCCCGATGGCCGCACCGCCGGCCCCGAGCTGCCCGCCGGCCTCGACGACGTCATGGCGGAGATGCGGGCGTTTGCCGCCGGGCATGAGGGCGTGATCGTCGAGACCAAGCCTTATGGCGCGGGCCTTCATTATCGTATGGCGCCGGGTGCGGAGGCCGAGGCGCATGCCCTGGCCGAACGGCTCGCCGCCGCGCACGGCCTCCACCTCCAGCCCGGCAAGATGATGGTCGAGCTGCGCGCCGGTGCCGGCGACAAGGGCGCGGCGATCGAGCGGCTGATGGGCGAGCCGCCCTTCGCCGGCAGCCGCCCCGTCTTTCTGGGTGACGACGTCACCGACGAGGACGGCTTTCGCGCGGTCGAGGCGCTGGGCGGCGCCGGGATCCTGAT
Source organism: Sphingomonas sp. Y38-1Y (assembly GCF_032391395.1). Lineage (NCBI taxonomy): Bacteria > Pseudomonadati > Pseudomonadota > Alphaproteobacteria > Sphingomonadales > Sphingomonadaceae > Sphingomonas > Sphingomonas sp. Y38-1Y. The sequence goes on along the minus strand of NZ_CP135916.1, from coordinate 2,418,062 downwards.
CGGGCCGGAGCGAGAGACGCACGCCCGCTATCGACTCGATGATGTAACCGCGGTCCGCCAATGGCTGGCCCGCGCGACGGAGGCATATCTGTGAGCCCGACCCTAGACCTATGGCCGATCGGCAATTGCCAGGTGTCGGCGCTGATCGACACGTCCGCCCGGCTCGTGTGGGGCTGCGTGCCGCGCGTCGACGGCGATCCCGTCTTCTCCTCGCTGCTCGACGGCCGCGATCCGGCCAGCGACGATGCGGTGGGGCTGTGGTCGGTCGATCTTCAGGACTGTCACGGCGTCAAGCAGGAGTATCGCCGCAACACGCCGATCCTGGTCAGCCGCATGACCGACGCGAGCGGCAGCGCGATCGAGGTGATCGACTTCTGCCCCCGCTTCGAACGGCTGGGGCGCACCTATCGCCCGGTCGCGTTCGTGCGCGTCATCCGGCCGGTGTCGGGCAGCCCGCGCATCCGCATGCGGCTTCGCCCGACGCGCGGCTGGGGCGATGCCGCGGTCGAGCGGACGTCGGGCTCGAACCATATCCGCTTCCTGCTCGAGGGGCAGCAGCTTCGCCTCACCACCAATGCGCCGGTCGGGCTGCTCTGGGAGGAGCTGCCGTTCCGCGTCGAGCGGCCTCTCTACTTCTTCCTCGGCCCCGACGAAAGCTTCGGCGGCGACATCGCCACGGCGGTCGAGGAGATGCTGACCTATACGACGCAGCATTGGCAGCATTGGTCGCGCGGCCTTGCCACCCCGCTCGAATGGCAGGACGTCGTCATCCGCGCGGCGATCACGCTCAAGCTTTGTCAGCATGAGGAGACGGGCGCGATCGTCGCGGCGCTGACGACGTCGATCCCCGAACATGCCGGGTCGCAGCGCAATTGGGACTATCGCTACTGCTGGATCCGTGACGCCTATTACACGGTGCAGGCGCTGAACCGCGTCGGCGCGCTCGACGTGCTCGAGGGCTATCTCGGCTATCTTCGCAACATCGTCGACGATGCCAAGGGCGGCTCGATTCAGCCGCTGTACGGCGTGCTGGGTGAGAAGCGGCTGCCGGAGGTGCAGGCGCCGCGGTTGGCCGGCTATCGCGGCATGGGGCCGGTGCGCGTCGGCAACCAGGCGGCCGAGCAGGTCCAGCACGACGCCTATGGCCAGATCGTACTGTCCAACGTTCAGGCGTTCTTCGACGCGCGGCTGTTCCGCATGGCGGGGGTCGAGGATTTCGAGGCGCTGGAGCGCGTCGGCGAGCGCGCCTGGGAGCTCTATGACAAGCCCGATGCCGGCCTGTGGGAGCTGCGCACGCGCCAGTCGGTCCACACCTATTCGGCGGCGATGTGCTGGGCGGCGTGCGACCGGCTGGGCAATGCGGCCGAGCGGCTGGGCCTGACCGACCGCGCCGAGTTCTGGAACGACCGCGCGGCGATCATGCGCGACAAGATCGAGACCTCGGCCTGGCGCGAGGACACGCAGCGCATGTCGGCGACCTTCTCGGGCGACGACCTCGACGCAAGCCTCATCCAGCTGCTCGACCTGCGCTTCCAGTCGCCCGACGACCCGCGCTTTCGCGGCACGCTGGAGGCAGTCGAACATGGGTTAAGGCGCGGCAGCCACATGCTCCGCTACGACACGGAGGATGATTTCGGCCTGCCCGAGACCGCGTTCAACGTGTGCACCTTCTGGCTCATCGAGGCGCTGCACTTCACCGGCCGCGATGGCGATGCGCGCGAGCTGTTCGAGGAAATGCTCTCGCGCCGCACGGGCGCGGGGCTGCTGTCGGAGGATATCGACCCCGTCACCGGCGAGCTTTGGGGCAATTACCCGCAGACCTATTCGCTGGTCGGCATGATCAACTGCGCCGTCCTGCTGAGTAAACCATGGAGCGCGATCCGTTGAGTCGACTCATCATCATCTCCAACCGCGTTTCGGCCCCCAAGGATTCGCATTCTGGGGCGCAGGGCGGACTGGCGGTGGCATTGGCGGCCGCGCTTCGCGAGTATAAGGGCATCTGGTTCGGCTGGTCGGGCGAGACGACCGAACAGTTCAACGGCCACATCAATTTCCAGCGCTATGACGACGTGACCACGGCGACGGTCGACCTGGAAGAGCAGGACGTCGACGAATATTACAACGGCTACGCCAACCGGACGTTGTGGCCGCTGTTCCATTACCGCATCGACCTGGCCGAATATGAGCGCGACTTCGCCGGCGGGTACAGCCGCGTTAACCAGCGCTTTGCCGATACCGTCCGCCCGCTGATCGAACCCGACGATGCGGTGTGGATCCAGGATTACCACATGTTCCCGCTGGGCAGCGAGCTGCGCCGCCGCGGGTGCCAGAACCGGATTGGTTTCTTCCTCCACATCCCCTGGCCGCCGCGCCGGCTGTTGGCGGTGCTTCCCGAGGCCGCCGAGCTGGTCGGGCATCTGTTCGACTATGACGTGATCGGCTTCCACACGCAGGAATGGCTCGACAGCTTCTGCGACTATGCCGTAGACGAGATGGGGGCAGTGGTCGAGGGCGAGTATCTGCGCCTCGGCGACCGCCGCGTGCAGGTGATGGCCAACCCGATCGGCATCGACGCGACCGAGTTCATCGAGGCGTCGCGCTCGCCCGCCGCGCGGCTCGCCTACCGCCGGATGCGCGACAGCGCGGTTGGGCGCGACCTGATCGTCGGCGTCGACCGGCTCGATTATTCCAAGGGGCTGGAGGAGCGCTTCCTCGGCTACGAACGCTTCCTCCAGGCGCATCCCGAGGAGCGCAAGGAAGTGTTTCTGCTTCAGATCGCACCGCCGTCGCGCGGGTCGGTGGGAAGTTATCAGAAGATCCGTGCCGCGCTCGACGGGCTGTCGGGGCGGATCAACGGCGCCTATGCCGATGTCGACTGGGTGCCGATTCGCTACGTCAACCAGGGCTATCCGCGCGAACAGCTCGCCGGTATCTATCGCGCGGCGAAGATCGGGCTGGTGACGCCGCTTCGTGACGGCATGAACCTGGTGGCCAAGGAATATGTCGCGGCGCAGGACCCCGAAAACCCCGGCGTCCTGATCCTCTCGCGCTTCGCCGGTGCGGCGGCGCAGATGGGCGTCGGCGCGCTGCTCATCAATCCGTACAGCGCCGAGGAGATCAGCGACGCGATCATCGCCGCGCTGAAGATGCCGCTCTACGAACGCATCGAACGCTGGCGCGCGATGATGGACAATGTCGAGGCGGAGGACGTGGTGTGGTGGCGCAAGCGTTTCACCGACGCGCTGATCGAGAAGGTGGCGGCGAACTGACGCCGACGGCCAGCTAGGGGATCAGCCGGTCGGCGCGCAGCCGCTCGAACAAGGCGAAGAACGCCTCATCGGTTGCCTGATAGTCGAGGAAGCCCAGCTTACGGCTCTTCGACATGTCGGTCACGACCTCGATCGGGCGGCCGAGATCGGCGTCGGTGTGCCAGGGCGAGGCCAGGCGGTCGAGATCGGGTTCGACCAAGCCCTCTCGCTGTGCGATCCCACGCCAAGGCTCCGATAGGCCCTGCATCTGATCGGCGAGCGGGCGGGCGGTGCCGTCGAAGGGTGCTGGCGTCAGACCGAACCACTCGGCGATCTGCCCCCACATCCATTGCCAGCGAAACACGTCGCCATTGACGATGTTGAACGCCTCGTCATGCGCGGCGGGCGTTTCGGTCGCCCAAAGCAGTTGTCGAGCGAGCTGCCCTGCATCGGTCATGTCGGTGAGACCCCCCCACTGCGCGGCCGAACCGGGGAACACGAAGGGACGACCGAGCTCGCGGCACAGCGTGGCATAGACGGCGAGCGTCGTGCCCATGGTCATGGCGTTGCCGACCGCCTTGCCGATCACGGTATGCGGGCGATGCACGCTCCAGCTGAAGCCGTCGCGCGCGGCGGCGGCGAAGACCTCGTCCTCCTGAGCGTGATAGAAATTGTCGATGTCGAGGCGGCCCTGCGTCTCTCGGAACGGAGTCTGGGGCAAGCTGCCCTGGCCATAGGCCTCGAAGGGGCCGAGATAATGCTTGAGCCCGGTGACGAGCGCGACGTGACGCGGACCGTTAGGACGGGGCAGCGCATCCAGCAGATTGCGGACCATCGCGCTGTTGACGCGGATGTTCTCCGCCTCGCTGTCCTGCCGCAGCCAGGTGGTGATGAAGACGGCGTCGGGCGAGAGGCCGCCGATTGCCGCGCGCGTGCCGGCGGCGTCCAACAGGTCGGCGGCGACCGGGACGACCCCGTCCTGTGCGACGGGCCGCCGCGCCAATCCGTGAACCCGCCAGCCGCGCTCGACCAGCAGACGCGCCGCCGCGCTGCCGACGATCCCGCTTGCACCCACGACCAGGGCAGTCTTGCTCATCATCGTTCCGATCGGATTGCGGCCGGCTGAAATGCACGGCCGTTCCGTCACTTAACGATGCAGGAGCAGTCTCTATCCCTCAGCCGGCGACGGGCAGCCGCACGACGCCATCGTCTCCAAGCTGAAGCGGGCCGTACGCCACCACCGCTTCCAGCGGCAGCGCGCCGTAGATGTGCGGGAACAGCTGCCCGCCGCGGCTTTCTTCCCACTTCACCGTCTCGCCCAGCGCTTCCAGGTCGACCGCCGCGACATGAAGATCGGCCTGCCCGGCGAAGTGCTTGTCGACCGTCTCGGTGAGCTGCGCGGCGGTGGACAGATGGACGTAGCCGTCGGCGAGATCCACCGGCGCGCCGGCAAAGGTGCCGTCCGCCTCCAGCGCGGCCATCTGATCGGCCGTTAACACCTTGTAGGCGAGTGTCGGACGATCATTCGGCATCGTCGTCATCCTCTTCCTCGACACGCTCGCTGAGCGTCGCTTCGCTGGTGCCGTCGTCGACGACGATCGCCTTGTCGGCTTCGAGCTCGGCCAGTTCCTCGCGCTCCTCAGCGATCAGCGCCTCAGCGGCGTTCTCGGGCTCTGGCTCCTCGTCGATGCGCGCGACGCCCACGACATGCTCGCCGTCGCCGACGTTGAACAGCCGCACGCCCGCCGAGCCGCGGCCGATGACGCGCAGCGACGTGAGCGGCATGCGGATCAGCTTGGCCTGGTCGGTGACGAGCATGAGCTGGTCGCTCTTGGAGGCGGGGAAGCTGGCGACCACCGGGCCGTTGCGGCCGATATTGTCGATGTTCGTGATGCCCTGGCCGCCGCGGCCGGTGCGGCGATACTCATAGGCGGAGGACAGCTTGCCATAGCCGTTGGCGCAGACGGTCAGGATGAACTGCTCGCGCGCCTGAAGCTCGGCATAGCGTTCCTGATCGGCCATCTCGCCATCGCGCTCGGGCTTCCAGGCGGCGAAGCGGAGATACTCCTCGCGCTCGTCCTGGTCGCGGATGCCGGCGCGGTGGAGGATCGACAGTGAAATCACCTCGTCGTCGGTGCGCAGGCTCATGCCGCGCACGCCGGTCGAGTTGCGGCTCTGAAATTCGCGAACGTCCTCGCCGGGGAAGCGGATCGCCTTGCCCTGGCGGCTGGCGAGCAGGACATCGTCGCCCTCTTCCAGCAACGCGACGCCGATCAGGCGATCGTCGGCGTCCTCACCCTCGAACTTCATCGCGATCTTGCCGGCGGTGGGCACGTTGGTAAACGCGTCCATCGAGTTGCGGCGGACCGAGCCGCGCGCGGTCGCGAACATGACGTGGAGCTTGCCCCACTCGGCCTCGTCCTCCGGCAGTGGCAGTACGGTCGAGATCGTCTCGCCCGCCGCCAGCGGGAGGAGGTTGACCATCGGTCGCCCGCGCGTCGCCGGCCCGCCCTCGGGCAGGCGCCACACCTTCATGCGATAGACGCGGCCGAGCGTGGAGAAGAACAGCACTGGCGTGTGCGTCGAGGTGACGAACAGGTTGGTGACCGCATCCTCGTCCTTGGTCGCCATGCCGGCGCGGCCCTTGCCGCCGCGCGCCTGGGCGCGGAACGCATCGAGCGGGGTGCGCTTGATATAGCCCTGCATGGTCACGGTAACGACCATGTCCTCGCGCTCGATCAGGTCTTCGTCCTCGATCCCGTCGGCGGCGGCGGCGATCTCGGTCCGGCGCGGGGTGGCGAAGGCGTCGCGCACCTCGACCAGCTCGCCGCGCATCACTTCGTAGAGCTTGACGCGGTTGCCGAGGATCTCGAGCAATTCGGCGATCGAGGCGGCGAGTTCGGCAAGCTCGCCGCCGATCTCGTCGCGGCCGAGTGCGGTCAGGCGGTGGAGCCTGAGGTCCAGGATCGCGCGGACCTGGACGTCGGACAGGCGATAGGTGTCGCCCTCGACCTCCTCGTCCATCGCCTCGACCAGGTGGATGTACTGGATGATCTCGCCGATCGGCCATTCGCGCATCAGGAGCGCGTGGCGGGCCGCCGCGGGGCTTTCCGACCCGCGGATGATGCGAACCACCTCGTCCAGGTTGGTGACCGCGATGACGAGGCCGAGCAAGATGTGCGCGCGGTCGCGGGCCTTGGCCAGCTCGAACTTCGAGCGGCGGGTGATGACCTCCTCGCGAAACCGGACGAAGCTCTCGATGATGTCACGCAGGTTGAGGAGCTCGGGCCGGCCGCCGCGGATCGCGAGCATGTTGGCGGCGAAGCTCGACTGCGCGGGCGTGTGGCGCCAGATCTGGTTGAGCACGACTTCGGGCGTCGCGTCGCGCTTCAGGTCGATGACGATCCGCACGCCCTCGCGGTTCGATTCGTCGCGAATGTCGCTGACGCCCTCGACGCGCTTGTCCTTCGCGGCCTCCGCGATCTTCTCGACCAGCGCGTTCTTGCCCTGCTGGAAGGGGATCTCGGTCAGGACGATCGAGCGGCGCTCACCGCGCTGTTCGAAGGTGTGGCGGCTGCGCAGGATGATCGAGCCGCGGCCGGTGCCGTGTGCGCTTCGGATGCCCGAGCGGCCGAGGATGATCGCGCCGGTCGGGAAGTCGGGGCCGGGGACGATCTCCATCAGCTCGTCGGCGGTCACCGCACCCTGGCTGTCGACATAGGCGAGGCAGGCGTTGACGACTTCGCCCAGATTATGCGGCGGCACGTTGGTCGCCATGCCGACGGCGATGCCGCCCGCGCCGTTGACGAGCAGGTTGGGAAAGCGCGCCGGAAGGACGGTCGGCTCATGCTCCGACCCGTCGTAATTGGGCTGGAAGTCGACGGTGTCCTTGTCGAGGTCCGCCAGCAGTTCGTTGGTGACGCGGGCCAGCCGCGCCTCGGTATACCGCATCGCCGCCGGCGGATCGGGGTCCATCGAGCCGAAATTGCCCTGGCCGTCGATTAGCGGCACGCGCATCGACCAGTCCTGGGTCATGCGGGCCAGCGCATCGTAGATCGCGGTGTCGCCGTGCGGATGGTACTTACCGATGACGTCGCCGACGATGCGCGCCGACTTGCGATAGGGCTTGTTGTAGGTGAAGCCGCTCTCGCTCGCCGAGAACAGGATGCGGCGATGGACGGGCTTCAGGCCGTCGCGAACGTCGGGCAGCGCGCGCGCGACGATGACCGACATGGCATAGTCGAGATAGCTCGACTTCATCTCGTCGACGATCGAGATGGGGGAAATGTCCGAAGGGTCGGCGAGCAACGTCTCGTCGGTCAAGGCAGGCTTTCGCTTTCGTGTGGAGGTTCTGTGACGGTCCTAGACCCCTCCGCCCGGCCGAACAAGCCTCGCGCACGCGTGCGCGTGGGGGAGCCGCCGTGACTTGCCGTGACCGGGTGCCGTGTATCCGATCTTCTCGTCACCCCGGCCTCCGAGCCGGGGTCCCGCTTCTTCTGCCTCCTGACGAAGAAGAAAGAAGCGGGACCCCGGATCAAGTCCGGGGTGACGATGTGGCTGGGCGCGCGAGTTCGGTCAGAACGGCACCTCGGCCCCGTCCCAGGCGAAGACCTTGCCGCTGTCCTGCGGCTTTAGCCCTTCGATCACGTCGAGCAGTTGCAGCGCCGCGCGGTCGGGGGCGAACAGCTTTCCGGGCGCGACGTTGCCCTGGAACGGCTTGGACAGATCGGTATCGACCGTGCCCGGATGGAGGCCGACGACAATCGCGCGCTCGCTCCGCCGCTTCAGCTCGATCGCGACGTTGCGCAGGAGCATGTTGAGCGCCGCCTTCGACGCGCGATAGCCGTGCCAGCCGCCCAGCGCGTTGTCGCCGATCGATCCCACCCGCGCCGACAGCGCCGCGAACACGGGCGTGCCGCTCTTGGGAAGCAGGGGCACGAAATGCTTGGCGACCAGCGCCGGCCCGATCGCGTTGATGGCATAGACACGCGCCAGCCAGTCGGCGTCGATATCCTTGAGCGCCTTTTCGGGGCCGTGGCCGCCCTCGTGCAGGATGCCCGTCGCGACGATCACCAGCGTCGGCGCCGGCCCCGCTGCCACACGCGCGGCCGCGGCGGCGATGCTCGCCTCGTCGGTCAGGTCGAAGCCGTCGGCGCGCGAGAAGCGCCAGACGCGGTCGTGGTTGCCCTCTTCCTCAATCGCGTCGGCCAGTGCCTTGCCCATCCCGCCCGAGGCGCCGATGATGACTGCCGATCCCATCGCGCCGCGCTAGGGAGCGGCCGCGCGGGCGTCAATTCGGACCGGCGGGAGCGCAGGCGTTCAAAAAGCGTTCACCGCCCGTCTGCCACGGACGGACGCAAGCGCGTCGGCTTGAATGCCGCCGCCGGGGCATTTAGGGGCTAAGGTCCCCCGAGAGGAGAAGTTTACCCATGTCGATCGTGACCAAGGCCGCGCTTACCGCGATGCTGGCGCTCGGCGGCGTCGCCGTCGCGACCGCGTCGCCGGCCGCTCCCGCCCAGAAGCAGAAGAAGGGCAAGGAGGGCGAGGCCCCTGCGCTCAAGGTCGGCGAGGAGTTCCGCAAGGCGGCGATGGCCGCGCAGACCGCGCTCCAGGCCAACGACACCGCGACTGCCGACACGCAGCTGACCGCGGCCGAAGCGCTCATCAAGAACGACGACGAGAAGTATTTCGCCGCGCAGCTCCGCCTGCCGCTCGAGGCGCGCAAGAAGAACACCGCGGGTATGAAGGCCGCACTCGACACGCTGCTCGCCGACCCGCGCACGCAGGACAAGCCGCGCCTGACCTTCGTCCGCGGCGACATCGCGCGCCAGGAGAAGGACTATCAGGGCGCGCTGCGCTATCTCCAGCAGGCGCAGCAGCTCGGCTACAACGATGCCGAGAACCTGACGCTCAGCATCGCGCAGACCCAATTCGACCTGGGCAACGCGCAGGGCGGTGTCGCCGAGCTCGAAAAGGCGGTGCAGGCCAAGAAGGCGGCCGGGCAGCCGGTTCCCGATTCGTGGTACGACCTTGCCGTCGCTAAGCTTTATGGCGCCAAGGATTCGGCAGGCGTCAGCAAGTGGCTGCGCATGCAGCTCAACGACTATCCCAACGCCAAGAACTGGCGTCGCTCGCTGCTCGTCTATCGCGACAGCGCGCAGCTCGACAATCAGGGCAAGCTCGACCTGTTCCGCCTGATGCGCCAGACCAAGTCGCTGGCGGACCAGAACGACTATCTCGAATATGCCGACATCGCGTACCGCGTCGGCCTTCCGTTCGAGACCAAGGCTGTGATCGAAGAGGGCCGTGCGGCCGGCAAGATCCAGCCGACGGGCCTGGCGCAGCTGCTCAATGATGCCAACTCGGCGATCAAGGTCGAGGGCTCGCTCGCGGCGCTCGAGGGCAAGGCACGCTCGGCGGCGAACGGCAAGTCGGCGGCGCAGCTGGGCGACGCGTATCTGGGCAGCGGCAACTACGCCAAGGCGGTCGAGTTCTATAAGCTCGGCCTTCAGAAGGGCGGCGTGAACACCGAGGAGGTCAACCTCCGCCTCGGCAACGCGCTGGTCGGCACGGGCAACCGCGCCGAGGCGGGCACCGCGTTCGAGGTCGTGAAGACCCAGCCCAAGGCGGAGATCGCGACGTTCTGGAAGCAGTGGCTGGCGACGCCGGGCACGGCGACCGCGTCGAACTGATCCGGGTTCAGCGATGAAGAAGGGCCGGGGGGCGACCCCCGGCCCTTTTTTGTGCGCCGCTTGGCCGGCGTACGGGGCAGAAACCAAGTTGATTCCGGTCGATCCGCCATTTAGTCTGACTAAATAGAAGGATCGGGAGAGACTATGTCGAGCGTTACGGGCGGCCATTCGCGCCGCACCTTTCTGGCCGGGGTCGGGACCGGTGCCCTCGCGCTCGGCGCATCCGAGATCGCGATCGCCCAGACGTCCGCACCGCCACCGCCGCCCTCGGTCGCGTTCACCCCCAAACTCCAGCCCTTCGACATGGCCGACGTCGAATTGCATGAGGGACCGTTCCTCCACGCCCAGCGCATGACCGAGGCGTATCTGATGCGGCTGGAGCCCGACCGGATGCTCCACAACTTCCGCGTCAATGCCGGGCTCAAGCCGCGCGCGGCGGTCTATGGCGGGTGGGAGTCGGAGGCGACCTGGGCGGACATCAACTGCCACGGCCATACGCTCGGCCATTATCTGTCGGCCTGCGCGCTCGCCCATCGCAGCACCGGCGACAAGCGCTATGCCGCGCGCATCGACCATATCGCGCGGGAGCTTGCCGCCTGTCAGGTGGCCGCCAAGAGCGGTCTCGTCTGCGCCTTCCCCGATGGCCCGGCGCTGCTCGCCCGACACCTGCGCGGCGAGAAGATCACCGGCGTGCCATGGTACACGCTGCACAAGGTCTATGCGGGCCTGCGCGACGCGGTGCTGCTGGCCGACAGCAAGCCTTCTCGCGAGGTACTCATCCGGCTGGCCGACTGGGGTGTCGCCGCCTGCCGCCCGCTGAGCGATGCCGAGTTCGAGGCGATGCTGGCGACCGAGCATGGCGGCATGAACGAAATCTATGCCGATCTCTACGCGATGACCGGCAATGCCGAGTATCGCGAGCTGTCGCGGCGCTTCTCGCACAGGGCGATCCTCGATCCGCTCGCCAAGGGCCGCGATCATCTCGACGGCCTGCATGCCAATACGCAGGTGCCCAAGATCACCGGTTTCCAGCGCGTGTATGAGACGACAGGCGATCCGCGTTATCGCGACGCCGCGCGCTTCTTCTGGCGGACGGTCGCGCGCACGCGATCCTTTGCCAGCGGCGGGCATGGCGACAACGAGCATTTCTTTGCGCCGGTCGACACCGCCGAACACGTCTTCTCGCCCAAGGCGTCGGAGACCTGCTGCCAGCACAACATGCTGCGGCTGACGCGTGCGCTGTTCCTAGAGACGCCGACCGCCGAATATGGCGATTATTACGAGCGGACGCTCTACAACGGCATCCTCGCCTCGCAGGACCCCGACAGCGGGATGGCGACCTATTTTCAGGGCGCGAAGCCGGGGTACATGAAGCTCTATCACACGCCGGAGGACAGCTTCTGGTGCTGCACCGGCACGGGGATGGAGAACCACGTCAAGTATCGCGATTCGATCTACTTCCACGACGATCGCGCGCTCTACGTGAACCTGTTCATCCCCTCGGCAGTCGAATGGAAGGCGAAGCGTGCCAAGCTGACGCAGGTCACGCGCTTCCCCGACGAGGCGGCGACGCGGCTGCGCTGGTCGATGAAGACGCCGGCCGAGCTGACGCTGATGCTGCGCCATCCGGGCTGGAGCCGCGCGGCGGTGGTGCTCGTCAACGGGCAGGAAGTCGCACGGTCGGCGGCGCCCGGCAGCTATGTCGCGGTCGAGCGGCGCTGGCGCGATGGCGACGAGGTGACGTTGCAGCTCGACATGACGCCGCGGGCCGAGCCGGTGCCCGCCGCGCCGGACATCGTCGCCTTCACCTATGGTCCGCTGATGCTGGCGGGCACGCTGGGGCGAGAGGGACTGGCGCCGGGCGCGGACATCGTCGTCAACGAGCGATTGTTCGGCAAGTACAACGACAGGCCGGTCGCGGTGCCGCAGCTGGCCGGCGATCCGCAGGAACTGGCCGCGCGGATCGAGCGGCGTGGCGCGGGGCTCGACTTCACCGTGCCGGCGGCGGACGGCACGCCGGTACGGATGGTGCCTTATCATCGCATCGCGCATGAGCGGTACGCGACCTACTGGAAGCTGGCCTGACCTAGATCCTCCCCCGGAGGGGGGAGGGACCGCCGCAAAGCGGGGGTGGAGGGGCATGGCCGCAAGCGATGCGTTTGCGGCGAGTACCCCTCCGTCAGCCTGCGGCTGCCACCTCCCCCGCCGGGGGAGGATCTGCCGTTTGACGTTGCCGCCGGCGCTCTAGCCCGTAAACACGGGTGCGTGTTCACGCTGTCGCCTGACGAATGGGAAGTCGTCCGCCTGTCGCTGCTCGTCGGCGGGGTGGCGGTGGCGGCGACGTTGCCGGTCGCGTTCGCGCTCGCTTGGATCCTTGCGCGCGGCCGGTTTCCGGGACGCGTGCTGCTCGACGGGATCGTCCATCTGCCGCTCGTGCTGCCGCCGGTCGTCACCGGCTGGCTCCTCCTCATGGCGTTTGCGCCGGTAGGGCCGCTCGGTGGGCCGCTGGAGCGCTGGTTTGGCGCGAGCGTGCTGTTCCGCTGGACGGGGGCGGCGATCGCGGCGGGGGTGATGGCGCTGCCGCTGATGGTCCGCGCGATGCGACTGTCGATCGAGGCGGTCGACCGCCGGCTGGAGGGCGCGGCGCGGACCCTGGGGGCGGGGCGGCTGGACAGCTTCTTCAGCATCACGCTCCCGCTGAGCCTGCCTGGCGTGCTCGCGGGCGCGGTGCTGGGTTTTGCACGCGCGCTGGGGGAATTCGGCGCGACGATCACCTTCGTCTCGAACATCCCGGGCGAGACGCGGACGCTGCCGATCGCGATCTATTCGGCGCTCCAGGTGCCGGGCGGCGATGCGCAGGTCTGGCGGCTGGCGGTGGTGTCGGTCGTGCTCTCGCTCGCCGCGCTGATCGCGTCGGAGGCGCTGGCGCGTGGGCGGAGCGGCCATGTCCTTTGAACTGTCGCTGGTGAAGCGCCGTGGCGATGCGCTGGTGTCGGCGCATGTCGAGGGCGGGGCGGGGGTGACGGTGCTGTTCGGCCCGTCGGGCGCGGGCAAGACCAGCGTACTCGACATGGTGGCGGGGCTGCTCCGTCCCGACGAGGGGCGGGTGAGCGTCAACGGCCGCACGCTCTTCGACAGCGCCGCGCGCATCGACCTGCCGCCCGAGGCACGGCGGGCGGGTTATGTCTTCCAGGACGGGCGGCTGTTCCCGCACCTCAGCGTCGCGGCGAACCTGCGCTATGGCGAGCGGCGGGCGGCCGGCAAACGGCGGTGGATCGACTTCGACGCTGTCGTCGCCCTGCTGGGGATCGAACACCTGCTCCGCCGCCGCCCCCGCAGCCTTTCAGGCGGCGAGGCGCGCCGCGTGGCGATCGGGCGGGCACTGCTCAGCGCGCCGGACTTCCTGCTCTTGGATGAGCCGATGAGCTTCCTCGACGTCGCCCGCCGCGAAGAAGTCGCGCGCGCGGTCGAGGACGTTCGCGATCGGCTGAAGCTTCCGATCCTGCTGGTCACGCACGATGCGGAAGAGGCGGAGCGGCTGGGCTCGCGGATTGTGCGAATGTGATCTCCTAAGTTCCTCCCCGGAGGGGGAGGGAGACCGCCGCAAAGCGGGGGTGGAGGGGTAGTCGCCTCCAACGAAACGTAAGCGCTCGAGGAGACCTACCCCTCCGTCAGGCCTGCGGCCTGCCACCTCCCCTTCCAGGGGAGGATCTTGGAGCCACCACCCACAAAAAAACCGCCGCCCGGCACCCCGGACGGCGGCTTTTTCAACTCACATCCGAACCGACGATCAGTCGTTCAGATACTCGCCCGCATCGGCGTCGGTGCCGGTGCCCGAGGGCGCGACTTCGGCCAGCGGGTCGTTGCCCGTGCCCTGGGCGTCGCGGACCGAGCGCGCCAGTTCGGCGGCGTGCTCTTCCTCGGCCGAGTTCGGGGCGACGATCATCGCTTCCGCCATCCGGCGCTGCGCGACGCGAAGCGCCGCATCGCGCGACGATGCCGCAACGCGCATCCGGTTCATGCCCGCGCCGGTACCCGCCGGGATCAGGCGGCCGACGATGACATTCTCCTTCAGGCCGTTCAGTGTATCGACCTTGCCCTGGACCGAAGCCTCGGTCAGCACGCGGGTCGTCTCCTGGAACGAAGCGGCCGAGATGAAGCTGCGGGTCTGCAGCGACGCCTTGGTGATGCCCAGGAGGACCGGCTTGCCCTGAGCAGGCTGCTGGTTCTTGTCGAGCTTCGAGTTGGCCTCGTCCATCTCGTCACGATCCAGCTGCTCGCCCTTCAGGAGCGTGGTGTCGCCGCCGTCGGTGATCTCGACCTTCTGCAGCATCTGGCGAACGATCACCTCGATGTGCTTGTCGTTGATCTTCACGCCCTGGAGTCGATAGACTTCCTGGATTTCGCTGACCAGATACTCGGCCAGCGGCTCCACGCCCATCGTCTCGAGGATGTCGTGCGGATCGGGCGAACCGCCGATCAGGTTGTCGCCGCGCTTGACATAGTCGCCTTCCTGCACGTCGATGACCTTCGACTTGGGGACGAGATACTCGACCACCTCGCCACCATCGTCGGGCTGGATGCCGATCTTGCGCTTCGCCTTGTAGTCCTTGCCGAACAGGACGCGGCCCGAGACCTTGGCGATGATCGCCGAGTCCTTGGGGGTACGCGCCTCGAACAGCTCGGCGACGCGCGGCAGACCGCCGGTGATGTCGCGGGTCTTGGCCGATTCACGGCTGGCACGGGCAAGCACGTCGCCCGCCTGGACCTGCGCACCGTCCTCGACCGACAGCACCGTGCCGGGCGCGAGCATGTAGCGGCCGCTCTCGCCCGACGCTTCGTCGAGCAGCGTCAGGCGGGGACGAAGATCCTCCTTCGCCTTGCCGCGATACTCGGTGACCACGCGCTGCGAGATACCCGTCGCATCGTCGGCCTGCTCGGTCAGCGTCTTGCCTTCCATCAGGTCCTGATACTTCACGATGCCGGGGTTCTCGGTGATGACCGGCATGGTGAACGGGTCCCACTCGGCCATGCGATCGCCCTTCGACAGGACGTGCCCGTCGTCGAACATTACATAGGCGCCGTACGGGATGCGGTGCGTCGACAGCTCGCGGCCGTCCATGTCGAGGATCGCGATCTCACCCGAGCGCGACAGCGTGACGCGGCGACCACGCTGGTCGACGATCAGGCGCAGGTCGCGGAACTCGACGGTGCCGTCGACCGGCGCCTCGAGGTTGGACTGCTCGTTGAGCTGCGCCGCACCACCGATGTGGAACGTACGCATGGTCAGCTGCGTGCCCGGCTCACCGATCGACTGCGCGGCGATGACGCCGACCGCCTCACCGATGTTGACCGGCGTACCGCGGGCGAGGTCACGCCCGTAGCACTTGCCGCAGACACCCTGCTTCGCTTCGCAGACCAGCGGGCTGCGGATCTTCATGCCCTGGATACCCAGCGCCTCGATCTGCGCGATCATCGGCTCGTCGAGTAGCGTGCCCAGCGGGATGACGACCTCGCCCGTCTTGGCGTCGACCACGTCCTCGGCCGTGGTGCGGCCCAGGATGCGCTCGCCCAGCGACGCGATGACCGAACCGCCCTGCACGATCGCCCGCATTTCCAGCGCGCGCTCGGTGCCGCAATCGTCCTCCATCACGACGCAGTCCTGCGACACGTCGACCAGACGGCGGGTCAGGTAACCCGAGTTCGCCGTCTTGAGCGCCGTGTCCGCCAGGCCCTTGCGGGCGCCGTGCGTCGAGTTGAAGTACTCAAGGACGGTCAGGCCTTCCTTGAAGTTCGAGATGATCGGCGTCTCGATGATCTCGCCCGACGGCTTGGCCATCAGCCCGCGCATGCCGGCCAACTGCTTGATCTGCGCCTGCGAACCGCGGGCACCCGAGTGGGCCATCATGTAGATCGAGTTGATCGGCTTCTCGCGGCCGGCGAACTCGCCGTCCTCGTAGCGCTTCACCGCCTTGATCTCGTCCATCATGGCCGCCGCCACCTGGTCGCCGCAACGGCTCCAGGCGTCGATCACCTTGTTGTACTTTTCCTGCTGGGTGATGAGGCCGTCCTGATACTGCTGCTCGTAATCCTTCACGAGCGCACGCGTCTCATCGACCATCGCTTCCTTGGCGGCGGGGATGATCATGTCGTCCTTGCCGAACGAGATGCCCGCACGGAAGGCGTGACGGAAACCGAGCGCCATGATCGCGTCGGCGAACAGCACGGTCTCCTTCTGGCCGGTGTGGCGATAGACCTCGTCGATCACGTCGCCCACGTCCTTCTTGGTGAGGAGGCGGTTGACGATCTCGAACGGCACCTTGTGGCTCTTCGGCAGCGTCTCGCCCAGCAGCATGCGGCCCGGCGTCGTCTCGAAGCGCTTGAGGTACTGCTTGCCGTCCTCGTCCGTCTGCGGAACGCGGCTGACGATCTTGGTGTGGAGCGTCACCGCGCCGTTGAACAAAGCCTGGTGGACCTCCTCCATGTCGGCCAGCACCATGCCTTCACCCGGCTCGCCCGACTTCTCGAGCGAGAGGTAGTAGAGGCCCAGCACCATGTCCTGCGACGGCACGATGATCGGCTTGCCGTTCGCGGGCGAGAGGATGTTGTTGGTCGACATCATCAGGACGCGCGCTTCCAGCTGCGCCTCAAGGCTCAGCGGAACGTGGACGGCCATCTGGTCACCGTCGAAGTCGGCGTTGAACGCCGAGCAGACGAGCGGGTGCAGCTGGATCGCCTTGCCCTCGATCAGAACGGGCTCAAACGCCTGGATGCCCAGACGGTGAAGCGTCGGCGCGCGGTTCAGGAGGACGGGGTGCTCGCGAATGACTTCGTCGAGGATGTCCCAGACTTCCTTGCGCTCCTTCTCGACCCACTTCTTGGCCTGCTTGAGCGTCATCGACAGGCCCTTGGCGTCGAGCCGGGCGTAGATGAACGGCTTGAACAGCTCGAGCGCCATCTTCTTGGGCAGGCCGCACTGGTGCAGCTTGAGCTCCGGACCGGTCACGATGACCGAACGGCCCGAATAGTCGACGCGCTTGCCGAGCAGGTTCTGGCGGAAGCGGCCCTGCTTGCCCTTGAGCATGTCGGACAGCGACTTGAGCGGACGCTTGTTGGCACCCGTGATCGTCCGGCCGCGACGGCCGTTGTCGAACAGGGCGTCGACGGCCTCCTGCAGCATGCGCTTTTCGTTGCGGACGATGATGTCTGGCGCACGCAGCTCCATCAGCCGCTTCAGGCGGTTGTTGCGGTTGATGACGCGGCGATACAGGTCGTTGAGGTCCGACGTCGCGAAGCGACCGCCGTCCAGCGGCACCAGCGGGCGCAGCTCGGGTGGGATGACCGGCACGACGTCCAGGATCATCCACTCGGGACGGTTGCCCGAATCGATGAAGCTCTCGACGACCTTGAGCCGCTTGATGATCTTCTTGGGCTTGAGCTCCGACTTGGTGGTCGCGAGTTCCTCGAGCAGGTCGCGGCGCTCACCCTCAAGGTCGAGGTCCATGAGCATCGCCTTGACCGCCTCGGCGCCAATCCCGGCCGAGAACGCGTCCTCGCCATACTGGTCCTGCGCGTCGAGCAGCTCGTCCTCGGTGAGGAGCTGGAACTTCTCGAGCGGGGTCAGGCCCGGCTCGGTGACGATGTAGCTCTCGAAGTAAAGCACGCGCTCAAGCTGCTTGAGCTGCATGTCGAGGAGCAGGCCGATGCGGCTCGGCAGCGACTTCAGGAACCAGATGTGCGCGACCGGCGCGGCCAGCTCGATATGGCCCATGCGCTCGCGACGGACCTTCGAGACGGTGACCTCGACGCCGCACTTCTCGCAGACGATGCCCTTGTACTTCATGCGCTTGTACTTGCCGCACAGGCACTCGTAGTCCTTGATCGGACCGAAGATGCGCGCGCAGAACAGGCCGTCACGCTCGGGCTTGAACGTGCGATAGTTGATCGTCTCGGGCTTCTTGATCTCGCCGAACGACCACGACCGGATGCGGTCGGGCGAAGCGATGCCGATCTGGATCTGGTCGAAGGTCTCGGTCTTGGCGACCGGGTTCGCGAAGTTGGTCAGTTCGTTCATTTTCTTACCTCATAGCCCTCTCCCCTTCAGGGGAGAGGGTTGGGAGAGGGGAAGTCCGGAGAGGGAAGTGGGTCTCACTGCCCCTCTCCCCGGCCCTCTCCCCTGAAGGGGAGAGGGAGAAGAAGGCTTACTCCGCCGCCTCGGCCAGCTCGTCGCCGTCGTCCATCGACTTCAGCTCGACGTTGAGACCCAGCGAGCGCATTTCCTTGACGAGCACGTTGAAGCTCTCCGGAATGCCGGCCTCGAAGGTGTCGTCGCCCTTGACGATCGCCTCATAGACCTTGGTACGGCCGACCACGTCGTCGGACTTCACCGTCAGCATTTCCTGCAAGGTATACGCCGCGCCGTAGGCCTGGAGCGCCCAGACCTCCATCTCGCCGAAGCGCTGGCCGCCGAACTGCGCCTTGCCGCCCAGCGGCTGCTGGGTGACGAGGCTGTACGGCCCGATCGAACGCGCGTGGATCTTGTCGTCGACCAGGTGGTGCAGCTTGAGCACGTACTTGTACCCCACCGTCACCTTGCGATCGAAGCGATCGCCGGTGCGGCCGTCATACAGGTCGACCTGACCGGACTCGTCCAGACCCGCCAGGCGGAGCATCGCGGTCACGTCCGCCTCGACCGCGCCGTCGAACACCGGGGTGCCCATCGGGACGCCCTTGCGCACGTGGCTGGCCAGGTCGGCGATCTGCTCGGGGCTGCGCGCCTCGATCTCGGCGGCGTAGTTGTCGCCGTAGATCTCGGTGAGCAGCGCCTTGACCGCCTCGGGCGGCTCGCCTGCCTGCGGGTTCGGGTTCGCCTCGCGCCAGCTATCGAGTGCCGCACCGATCTTGCGGCCAAGGCCGCGAGCGGCCCAGCCCAGGTGCGTCTCGAAGATCTGCCCGACGTTCATGCGCGACGGCACGCCCAGCGGGTTGAGCACGAAGTCGACCGGCGTCCCGTCCTCGAGGAAGGGCATGTCCTCGGCCGGCAGGATGCGGCTGATGATGCCCTTGTTCCCGTGACGCCCAGCCATCTTGTCGCCCGGCTGGAGCTTGCGCTTGATGGCCACGAACACCTTGACCATCTTGAGCACGCCCGGCGGCAGCTCGTCGCCGCGCTCCAGCTTCTCACGGCGATCCTCGAACTTCTCACGGATACGCTTGGCGGCTTCGTCGTACTGGGCCTTCACGCCTTCCAGGTTGGCCTGGACCGCGTCGTCGGCGACGGCGAACTTCCACCATTCGTGACGCTCGACACTTTCCAGCAGCGCGTCGTCGATGGTCGAGCCCTTCTTGGCGCCCTTCGGCACACCCGTCGCGACCTGCCCGATCAGCATGTCGCGAAGGCGCGACCAGGTCGCCCGGTTGAGGATGCCGCGCTCGTCGTCCGAGTCCTTCTTCAGGCGCTCGATCTCCTCGCGCTCGATCGCCATCGCGCGCTCGTCCTTGTCGATGCCGTGGCGATTGAAGACGCGAACGTCGACGATCGTCCCCGACACGCCCGGCGGCAGGCGCAGCGACGTGTCGCGCACGTCGGACGCCTTTTCGCCGAAGATGGCGCGGAGGAGCTTTTCCTCCGGCGTCATCGGGCTCTCGCCCTTGGGCGTGATCTTGCCGACCAGGATGTCGCCCGGCTCGACCTCTGCACCGATATAGACGATGCCCGCCTCGTCGAGGTTGCGGAGCGCTTCCTCGCCGACGTTCGGGATATCGCGGGTGATGTCCTCCGGCCCGAGCTTGGTGTCGCGGGCCATGACCTCGAACTCCTCGATGTGGATCGAGGTGAAGACGTCGTCCTTGACGATACGCTCGCTGATGAGGATCGAGTCCTCATAGTTGTAGCCGTTCCAGGGCATGAACGCGACGAGCACGTTGCGGCCGAGCGCCAGCTCGCCGAACTCGGTCGAGGGACCGTCGGCGATGACGTCGCCCGCGCGCACCGGATCGCCCACCTTCACCAGCGGACGCTGGTTGATGCAGGTCGACTGGTTCGAACGCTCGAACTTCATCAGCGTGTAGATGTCGACACCGCTCTCGCTGGCATCGACGTCGCCGGTCGCGCGGATGACGATACGCGCCGCGTCGACCTGGTCGACGATGCCGTCGCGCTTCGCCGCGATCGCCGCGCCGGAGTCCCGCGCCACCGTCTCTTCCATGCCGGTGCCGACGAACGGCGCCTCGGCCTGGAGAAGCGGCACCGCCTGACGCTGCATGTTCGAGCCCATCAGCGCGCGGTTGGCGTCGTCATTCTCCAGGAAGGGGATGAGCGAGGCCGCGACCGACACCAGCTGCTTGGGCGACACGTCCATCAGCGTGATCTGCTCGGGCAGCGCCATCAGGAACTCGCCGCCCTGACGCGCCGACACCAGCTCCTCGGAGAAGCGGTTCTCGGCGTCGAGCGCCGCCGACGCCTGCGCGACGGTGTGCTTCTGCTCTTCCATCGCCGACAGATAGACGACCTCATTGGTCACCTTGCCGTCGATGATGCGGCGGTACGGCGTCTCGATGAAGCCATACTTGTTGACGCGGCTGAAGGTCGCGAGGCTGTTGATGAGGCCGATGTTCGGCCCTTCGGGCGTCTCGATCGGGCAGATACGGCCATAGTGCGTCGGGTGGACGTCGCGAACCTCGAAGCCCGCACGCTCACGCGTGAGACCGCCCGGCCCGAGCGCCGAGACGCGACGCTTGTGCGTCACTTCGGACAGCGGGTTGGTCTGGTCCATGAACTGCGACAGCTGCGACGAGCCGAAGAATTCGCGGACCGCGGCGACCGCAGGCTTCGCGTTGATGAGGTCGTTCGGCATGACGGTCGACACGTCGACCGAGCTCATGCGCTCCTTGACCGCACGCTCCATGCGCAGAAGACCGACGCGGTACTGGTTCTCGAGCAGCTCGCCCACCGAACGCACGCGGCGGTTGCCGAGATTGTCGATGTCGTCGATCTCGCCCTTGCCGTCCTTCAGGCCGACCAGCGTCTTGATGACTGCCAGGATGTCCTCGGTACGAAGCGTCGTCACCGTGTCCGGCGCGTCGAGGTCGAGGCGCATGTTGAGCTTGACGCGGCCGACGGCCGACAGGTCGTAGCGCTCCGGATCGAAGAACAGGCCCGCGAACAGCGACTCCGCGGTCTCCAGCGTCGGCGGCTCACCGGGGCGCATGACGCGATAAATGTCGGACAGCGCCTGCTCGCGCTCCTCGGCCTTGTCGGCCTTCAGCGTGTTGCGGATCCACGGACCCGTCGAGACATGGTCGATGTCGAGCAACTCGACACGGTCGATGCCGGCCTTGTCCAGCAGCTCCAGATTCTCGGCCGAAACCTCGTCACCCGCCTCGATATAGATCTGGCCGGTGGTCTCGTTGATGAGATCGAACGCCGAATAGCGGCCGAAGATCTCTTCGGTCGGGATCAGGAGCTCGGACAGGCCGTCCTTGGCCGCCTTGTTCGCGGCGCGCGGCGAAATCTTCTGCCCGGCGGGGAAGATGACCTCGCCCGACTTGGCGTCGACGATATCGAACATCGGCTTGGTGCCGCGCCAGTTCTCCGCCGCGAAGGGGATCTGCCAGCCGTTCGGACCGCGCACATAGGTGACGGTGTTGTAGAAGTGGTTGAGGATGTCCTCGCTGTTCAGGCCCAGGGCATAGAGCAGCGACGTCACCGGCAGCTTGCGCTTCCGGTCGATGCGGACGTTGACGATGTCCTTGGCGTCGAACTCGAAGTCGAGCCACGAGCCACGATACGGGATCACGCGCGCAGCGAACAGATACTTGCCCGATGCGTGCGTCTTGCCGCGGTCATGGTCGAACAGGACGCCCGGCGAACGGTGCATCTGGCTGACGATGACGCGCTCGGTGCCGTTGACGATGAAGGTGCCGTTGCCCGTCATCAGGGGCATGTCGCCCATGTAGACGTCCTGCTCCTTGATATCGAGAACCGAACGGGCTTCCGTATCGGGATCCACCTCGAACACGATGAGGCGCAGGGTGACGCGCATCGGCGCGGCATAGGTGATGCCGCGCTGGCGGCACTCTTCCTGGTCGAACTTGGGGCTCTCGAGCTCGTAATTGACGAAGTCGAGCTCGGCGGTGCCGGCGAAGTCGCGGATCGGAAACACGCTGCGCAGCGTCTTTTCCAGGCCGGAGACATAGCCGATCGAAGGATCGGAACGCAGGAACTGCTCGTAGCTCTCGCGCTGCACCTCGATCAGGTTCGGCATCTGCACCACTTCGTGGATGTCGCCGAACACCTTGCGGATGCGGCGCTTCAGCGTGCCGCCTTCGATTGCCTTGGTTGCCATAAGCTGCTGCTTGCCTCTTCAGCCAGAATTTCGGGCGCTGCAAATGCCATCAGGGACGCAAAAAGCCGCGTGTTCCGGGTGGAACCGCAGCTTTCGGGGCGTCCTGAAATAACCTGTCAGACCTATTCGTACGGCATGCTGCGCGACGGCACACCCTATCCCGGTCATGAAGGCAGAGCGGCGATATAGGCGGGGGTGGTGCGCCTGTCAAACAACAGGCGCACAAAAAGCGCCGCCCGGCGCGCGCGGGGACTAGCGGCGGCAGGGCATGCAGCGATAAAGCGCCGCCCCATGTTCCGGTTCCCCCTGTTGCTCGCCGCCGCGATCGTGCCGGCCGCGCCGTCGTTGGCGCAAGAGACGCCGCCCGCGCAGACGCCCGAGCGCATCCTGCCGCCGATCCGCTTCTCGCTCCCGCCGGGGGAGGGGCAGGAGACGCAGCCGGCGCCCACGCCGACCCCGACGCCCGTGCCGACCCCGGCGCCGCCGCGCATCGCGGTGCCGACGCCCACGCCGACCCCGCGGGCGACCCCGACACCGCGTCCGACACCCACCGCGACCCCGACGCCGACCGCCGCAGCGCCGGTGGCCGAGCCCGAGCCGCAGGTCGCGGCACCGGTCGCCGCAGCGCCCGAGCCTACGCCGACACCTACCCCAGAAGCTGCGGCGCCGGTCACCGAGCCGACGCCGGCCACGCCAGCCGCCGCATCGGAAGGCTCGTCCTGGCCCTGGATCCTGGGCGCGATCGTGATCGCCCTCGCGGTCGGCGCTTGGTTCTTCCTGCGCCGCCGCGCCAGCGACGGTTTCGTCGAGGCGCCGGTCGAGGTGCAGGCGCCGGAACCCGCACCCGTCCCGCCGGTACCTGTCCCGGCCACCGTGCCGCCGCCCGCGCCCGTCGCCTCGCCGCCACCGCCGCCGGCGCCGCGCCCGGTCACGCCGCCGGCGCCGCGCCCGGTCACGCCGCCGCCGCCGCCCGAGCCGCGGCAGTTCCTCTCGCGTCCCGCCGGTCCGCCGCTGCCGCCGCGCCCGGAAATCCCCGCCGGTACGATCACCGCGTTCCGCAATCCCGCACCGGCGCCGGCGGGCACCATCACCGCGTTTCAGCGGCCCGCGCCCGCGCTCGGCATTGAGCTTCAGCCGGTGCGCGCCGGCGTGACCGACGACAATGTCGGCTATTGCGAGTTCCAGTTCGCGCTGGTCAATTCGAGCGACCAGTCGGTCTCGGACATGCTGGTCTCGGCCTGGATGCTCGCCGCCAGCGCCGATCAGGACGAACGCATCCTCGCCCACCTGTCGGAGCCCGTCGATCCCGCCCAGCACAGCCGCTATGCGCTGAAGCCCGCCGAGCATCGTGAGCATCGCGCGACAATGGGCGCGCCGCTCGACCAGCTCAATATCGTCGAGGCGGGCGGGCGCCGCTTCTTCGCGCCGATCATCCTGGTCGATGCACGCTATCGCGGGCAGGGCGGGGCGCCGGGGCGCAGTTCGGCGGCTTTCATGATCGGCCGCCCGAACGCGACGACGGGCAAGCTCGTGCCCATCTATGTCGACCGCGGCGCGCTCAACGTCGAAGGGCTGGCGGTGCGGCCCTATCCGATCCGGTCATCGGCCGCCGCCTGATCGTTTCCCCCGGTACGAAATCCCGCTTGCGGGCGGCTGCTGTCTCGGTAGAGTAACACAGTCACGTTCGGGGGATTACCGATGAAGTTGAGGCAAATGGCCGCGGCGCTCGCGCTGGCGGCGGGATGGCCGGGTCTGGCGGCGGCACAGGCGCCGGCGCCAGCGGCGGCGCCGGCGAAGCTCGCCATCGACATGCAGTATTTCACGTTGCCCAACGGCCTGCGCGTCGTGCTGTCGAAGGATGCGATCGCGCCGACCGTCACCGTCGGCGTCTATTATGGCATTGGTTTCCGCATCGAGCCGCGCAACCGCACCGGCTTCGCCCACCTGTTCGAGCACCTGATGTTCCAGGGGTCGGGCAACGCGCCCAAGGGCGTGTTCGACACCACGATCACCGGCGTCGGCGGCATCAACAACGGCTCGACCCGCTTCGACTTCACCAACTATTTCGAGATCGTCCCCTCGAACGCGCTGGAACGCATCCTGTGGCTGGAGGGCGATCGCATGGCCCGCCCGGTCATCGACGAGACCGTGCTCAAGAACCAGCAGGGCGTCGTCGGCAACGAGGTCAAGGTCAACGTCCTCAACCAGCCCTATTCGACCTGGCCGTGGATCGACCTGCCGATGCTCGCCAACGAGAATTGGCACAATGCGCACAATTTCTACGGCGACCTGACGGAGATTGAGGCGGCGACGGTCGCCGATGCAAAGACCTTCTCCGACAGCTTCTATCGCCCGTCGAACGCGGTGCTCGTCGTTGCCGGCGACATCGACTATGCGGCGACGCGCGGCATGGTCGAGAAGTATTTCGCCGCGATCCCCTCCAAGCCCAAGCTGCCGCTTCCCGACATCAGCGAACCGCGCCAGACGCAGGCCAAGTTCAAGAGCCGCGTCGATCGCCTCGCGCCGCGCCCCGGCTATGCCGCGGGCTACAAGGTGCCGACGCGCGGTACGCCCGAATGGTATGCGATGGGCCTGATCGACCAGATTCTGGTCCAGGGCGAAGATAGCCGCCTTTATGCCGAGCTCGTTCAAAAGCGCGGCATCACCGGGTCGATTGACGGCGGCATCAACGCGTTGCTCGGCACGATGTACAATTATAACGGCCCGATGCTGTGGAGCTTCAGCTTCACGCACGATCCGTCCAAGTCGCAAGCGGAGATCACCGCCGCGATCGACGGCGTGGTCGAGGGGCTGCGCAACACGCCCGTCAGCCAGGCCGAGCTCGACCGTGCGAGGACGAAGATCCGGTCGGACCTTTATTCGACGATCGACGGGCAGGGCCGTGTTGGCCTGATCGACCTGCTCGCGGTCTATGCGCTGTTCGACAACGACCCGCGCAAGGTCAATTTGATCGAGGACGGCTTCGCCAAGGTGACGCCCGCGCTGATCCAGAAGGTCGCAAAGGAATATCTCCGCCCGACCAACCGCTCGATCTATGTCATCGAACCCGGCGCGGCGCAGCCCGCCGCCCCGGCTCAGGGAGCTGCCAAGTGATGCGCTCGCTCGTCTCCGCCATCGCGCTGCTCGCGGCCGCACCCGCCGCCGCGCAGTCCTATCCGCCCGCGCCGCCGATCGGCAGCCCCAAGCCCTTCAACGTGCCGGCAAGCGAGACCTATCGCCTGCCCAACGGCATGGCCGTCACGCTGGTGCCCTATGGCGCCGTGCCCAAGGCGGTGATGATGCTCGACGTCTATGCCGGCGGCGTCAACGAGGCGGAGAAGGTGTGGCTGTCGCAGCTCGCCGCCGAGATGACGAAGCAGGGCGCGGCGGGCAAGTCGGCCGGCCAACTCGCCACCGCCGCCGCCGACATGGGCGGCAACCTCAACGTCGTCCCGGGTGAGGAGAAGACGAGCTTCGGCATCGACGTCCTGTCCGAGCATGTCGGCGATGCCGTTGCGCTGCTGGGCGACGTCGCGACCAAGCCCGATTTCCCCGCCAGCGAGTTCGACCGGGTGAAGGCCGCCGCCGCGCGCCGCCTGGCGATCGCGATGTCGCAGCCAGGAACGCTGGCGACCGCGGCGCTGTTCAAACGCTATTACGGCGCCGAGCATCCCTATGGCCGCTATGTGCCGACGCAGGCACAGCTCACCGGCTATACGCTCGACGAGACCAAGGCGTTCTTCGCCGGCAATTTCGGGGCGAAGCGCGCGCACCTCTACATCGCCGGCCGCTTCGACACCGCCGCGGCGAAGGCGGCGATCCAGCGCGCGTTCGGCGGCTGGGCGCCGGGGCCCGAGCGGGTCAAGGTGCCCTATACCCCTGCGCCCGGCCCGGTCGTGCTGATGATCGATCGCCCCGGCGCGCCGCAGTCGACGCTGCGCCTCGCCTTCCCGGCGCCGGCCGGCGCGAGCGCGGGCGACGTGCCGGAACGCGTGTCCAATGCGCTGCTGGGCGGGGCGTTCAGCTCGCGCATCACCCGCAACATCCGCGAGGACAAGGGCTATACCTATTCGCCCGGCTCCTCGATCCAGTTCTGGCCGGGGGCGGGCACCTGGGTGTTCCAGGCCGACGTCACCAGCGCGGCGACCGGCGCCTCGCTGACGGAAGTGTTCAAGGAGATCCGCGGCCTTCAGCAGACGACGCCCCCGGCCGAGGAAGTGGCGGGCTCGCGCAACTATCTCGCAGGGCTGTTCTCGATCCAGAACGCGACGGCGCAGTCGCTCATCAACTCGATGGCGCAGCGCGACGGGCTCGGCTGGCCGGCGGACTGGCTCCAGACCTATGTCCCCGCGGTGCTCGCGGTGACCCCGAGCCAAGTTCAGGCGGCGGCGGTGGCGACGCAGCCGATCGACAAGGCGACGTTGGTCGTCGTCGGCGATCTCGCCAGCGTGGAGCCGCAGCTCAAGGCGCTGCCGGAACTGAAGGGCGTGACCTTCCAACGCGTGACCGTGCCCTGACCCGCGACGGATCGAGCGCCCACGCGATCGGGCGCTCGATCCAGCGGTGGACGGCCACGCCGAGCGCCACGCCGATGACGATCGCGGGCGCGATCAGCAGCACCGGCGGCAGGCTGGTCGCCAGCCCGAACATCGGCTTCATCGCGAGCAGGTGCGCGAGATAGATGGCATAGCTCGCATCGCCCAGCGCCTCCAGCCGGGGACGCGGGCGAACCGGCTCCTTCGCCAGCGTCCACGCCATTGCCGCGATCGCCAGCGTCGCGGCGAACAGCCGCACGCGGTCGAGCAGGCCGGGCATCGTCAGCGCAAAGGCGAGCATCACCGCGACGATGCCGATGGCGACCGTCCGCGCATCCGCCGGCCCGCGCCAGACCTCGCCCAGCCACAGGCCCGCGGCGAATTCGATCAGGATCGGGTCGGTCCATGCGGTGCGCCAGCCTGCTGTACCGATCGCGGCGAGTGCCAGGAGAAGCGCCGACAGCAGCGGTGTCCGCCACCGCAGCGGCAGCAGCAGCGTCGCGGCGAACAGCGCGTAGAAGCCGACCTCGTAATGCAGCGACCAGCCGGGGCTGAGCACCGGCAACCCCATCGCGGTCGGCCCGGCATTGCCCTGGGGCAGGAAGGCGAGCGCGCTGACGATCCGGACCGGGTCGGGCGCGGTGCCGACGATCGCCAACCCCGCCGCCAACGTCAGCGTCGCCAGCCAATAGAGCGGTGCCACCCGGCGGAACCGAGCAGCGAGGAAGGCGCCCGGCCGCGTCGGCTCGCCGGTGATCGCGACCATCAGGAAGCCGCTCAGCACGAAGAACAGGTCGACGCCGAACGCGCCCGGCAGGAAGGGCAGGCCGCCAAGCTCGCTCGCATGGAAGACGACGACGCCCAGCGCCGCGATCCCGCGCAGCTGTTGCAGCCCCATCAGCCGCGCCGGACGCTCTGCCTGCCCCATGCCGCCGGCTTAACGGGCAAAGGTGAACGAAGCCTCGCTTGACCACCGCAACCCGCGCGCGCAATCGCTTGGTCGATGATCTGGAACGACAATCTGACCGCCGCCCGCCCGAGCTTCGTCACGCACCTGGAATGCGGGCTGACCGGCGAGCGCTACGACGCCGATGTGGTGCAGGGCCTGTCGCGCGCCGGCCGGCCGCTGCTCGTGCGCTATGACCTGGACGGCGTGCGCGGCGCGCTGACCAGGGATGCGCTCGCCGCCCGCCCGCGCGACCTTTGGCGCTGGCGCGAGCTGTTGCCGGTGCGCGACGTGGCGAACATCGTCAGCCTGGGCGAGAGCGAAACGCCGCTGATCCCGCTGACCGCCGCGGCCGAGCGGCTGGCAGCGCGTGCGCCCCTGGTCAAGGACGAGGGGCGCCTGCCCACCGGCAGCTTCAAGGCACGCGGGCTGGTCATGGCGATCAGCATGGCAAAGGCGCTGGGCGTGCGAACGATCGCGATGCCCACCAACGGCAATGCGGGCGCGGCCGCCGCTGCCTATGCGACGCGCGCCGGGATCGAGGCCGTGATCCTGTGTCCCGACGACACGCCCGAGGTCAACGTGCGGGAGATCGCGGCGCAGGGTGGCCGCGTCTATCGCGTCAACGGCTTGATCGACGATTGCGGCGCGATCGTCGCCAAGGCGTGCGCCGAGAATGGTTGGTACGACCTGTCGACGCTCAAGGAACCCTATCGGATCGAGGGCAAGAAGACGATGGGGCTGGAGCTTGCCGAGCAGCTCGGCTGGGAGCTGCCCGACGCGATCTTCTATCCGACCGGCGGCGGCACCGGGCTGATCGGCATGTGGAAGGCGTTCGACGAGCTGGAGGCGATCGGCCTGATCGGCGCGCGGCGCCCGCGCATGTATGCGGTGCAGGCCGCAGGCTGCGCGCCGATCGTTCGCGCGTTCGAGGCGGGCGAGCGCCATGCCGAGCGCTGGGAGGACGCCGCCACCGTCGCCGCGGGCATCCGCGTGCCCAAGGCGGTCGGCGATTTCCTGATCCTCGACGCTGTACGCGAGAGCGGCGGCCGGGCCCTCGCGGTCGGCGATCCCGCGATCCTGGCCGCGACCGAGCGGGCGGGGCTGGAGGACGGGCTGCTGCTCTGTCCAGAGGGCGGCGCGACGCTCGCCGCCTATGAGCAGGCGCTGGCCGACGGGCTGGTCGGGCGCGACGAGCAGGTGGTGCTGTTCAACTGCGCGACGGGGCTGAAATACCCGCTCCCCGACCGCTCGCGCACGCTGGACCGCCACGCGTTCATCGATCTGGCGAGCCTTTAGGCGCTCCGCCGGGGTGACGAGGGATCATATTGCCGATTGCTGGCCGCGATCCTGTCCGCCCAGTCGGCATTGTCTCTTCCGGTCTCGCCGCGCGAGGGCAGGGCAGGCAGCGCCTCGAACCAGTCGAGCCGTCCCTCCACGCCGACCTGCGTCTGCGGCGCAAACGCTTCCGGGTTGTCGAGCGAGGCGATCGTCACGTTGATTCGTCCGCTGCCGTTGCCGAGGTAATAGAGCGGCGTGCCGCATTCGGCGCAGAAGCCGCGCGTCGCCTCCGACGAACTCCGCCACGATGCCGGCTCGCCACGCGTCCACTCGATCGCGTCGTCGGGCGCCGCGAACAGGGCGGCGAACGGCCCGCCCACGGCGCGCTGGCACATTCGGCAGTGGCAGATGTGCGGGCTGTCCGCGATCACGGCGTCGATGCGATAGCGGACCGCGCCGCACTGGCATCCACCGGTCGCGGGCAGCCCGGCCATCGGTCAGCGGATCGGCGAGTTGGGATCGAGCCGCATGTCGAGATAGCGGTCGACGCTTCCCATCAGCTGCGGCATCTCGTGCTCGAAGAAGTGGTTCGCGCCGGGGATGGTGTCGTGATGGATGGTGATGTGCTTCTGCGTACGCAGCTTGTCGACCAGCTTTTGCGTCGCGCTGGGCGTCACCACCTCGTCCGCATCACCCTGGATGATGATGCCCGAGGAGGGGCAGGGCGCCAGGAAGGTGAAGTCGTACATGTTGGCCGGCGGCGCGATCGAGATGAAGCCGCGGATTTCCGGTCGGCGCATCAGGAGCTGCATGCCGATCCATGCGCCGAAGCTGACGCCCGCGATCCAGGTCGTCTGCGCCTCCGGGTGGAAGCTCTGCACCCAGTCGAGCGCGCTCGCCGCGTCCGACAGCTCGCCGACGCCGTTGTCGAACGTCCCCTGGCTCTTGCCGACGCCGCGGAAGTTGAAGCGGAGCGTCGCAAAGCCGCGGCGCTGGAACGTCTTGTAGAGCTCCTGCACGATGCGGTTGTTCATCGTGCCGCCCGATTGCGGGTGCGGGTGCAGGATCATCGCCACCGGCGCGCGGGGGCGAGGGGCGGGGGCGAAACGCCCTTCGAGGCGGCCTTCGGGGCCGGGGAAGATGACTTCGGGCATCGGGTTCCTGTGTGTGACCGGGTGCCGGTAGCGCCCGCCAATGCGACGGCTATATAAGCGGGGCGGCCCGACACGCAACGCCGCCGGGAAGGAAGCCCATTGAGCCATCGCCTCTATCTGGATCACGCCGCGGCCACGCCGATGATCGCGCCGGCGATCGCGGCGGTCGCGGATACGATGGCGAGCTGGGCCAATCCCTCGTCGCCGCACAGCGAGGGCCGCGCCGCCCGCGCTGCGCTGGAGGCGGCACGCGCGCGGCTGATCGCCGCTTATGGCTGGTCCGGCGAGCTCGTCTTCACCAGCGGCGCGACCGAGGCGATCGCGATCGCGGTGACCCGCGCC
Source organism: Sphingomonas sp. Y38-1Y (assembly GCF_032391395.1). Taxonomy (NCBI): domain Bacteria; kingdom Pseudomonadati; phylum Pseudomonadota; class Alphaproteobacteria; order Sphingomonadales; family Sphingomonadaceae; genus Sphingomonas; species Sphingomonas sp. Y38-1Y. The sequence goes on along the minus strand of NZ_CP135916.1, from coordinate 2,387,517 downwards.
GAGGTGGCGCGCGTGCTCGTTTCCGCGACCGAGCATGAGGCGGTTCTGCGCGCGGCGCCGGAGGCCGATCGGCTGCCGGTGCTGACCGACGGCACGATCGACCTTGCCGCCCTGGCCGCCGCGCTGGTCGAGGGGCCGTCGCCGGCGCTGGTTGCGGTGCAGTGGGGCAACAACGAAACGGGCGTGCTTCAGCCGATCGCGGCGATCGCGGCGCTGGTGCACGAGGCGGGCGGGCTGGTCCTGGTCGACGCGGCGCAGATGCCGGTCGGCTGGGACGATGACGATCTGCCGCAGCATCATGCCGATTTCGTCGCCCTGTCGGGGCACAAGCGCGGCGGACCCCCGGGCGTCGGCGCGCTGCTGATCCGCGACTTCGCCAGCCTGCGCCCCTCCGGGGGACAGGAGCGCGGCTATCGCGGCGGGACGGAAAACCTGCCCGGGGCGGTCGGCTTCGTCGCGGCGACGGGCAGTCCCGAGGACCTGATCTACCTTGCCGAGCTGCGCGCGCGGCTCGACCACGGCCTGGCCGCGGCGGGGGCGGAGATGGTGGCGCCCGGTGCCGAGCGGCGGACGCCGACCATCGCGGCCTATCGAATGCCGGGCGTCGCGTCGGCGACGCAGCTCATCCGCTTCGACCTGATGGGGATCTCGATTTCCGCCGGCGCCGCCTGTTCGTCGGGAACGATGCGGCCGAGCCATGTGCTCGCGCAGATGGGGATCGCGCCGGAAGCGGCGGCAGAGGTGATCCGCGTGAGCTTCGGCCGGTCGACCAGCGCGAGCGACGTCGAGCGTTTCCTCGCCGCGTGGAGCGCGATCCGCCGCGATGCGGGCGCGGCGGCGCCGGGCGACGACCTGCTCACATGATCTATCTCGATTATCAGGCGACGACGCCGCTCGCGCGCGAGGCCTTGGCGGCGATGCTGCCATGGCTGGAGACGCAGCACGCCAATCCGCACAGCGCGCATGGCCCCGGCCGCGCGGCGCGTGCGGCGGTGGAAGTGGCGCGCGACGCGATCGCATCGCTGATGCCCGCTGGCGGCGCGGTCGCGTTCACCAGCGGCGCGACGGAGGCGCTCAACTGGGCGATCAAGGGCACCAGCGGCCCGATCGTCACGCTGGCGACCGAACATGCCGCGGTGCTCGATTCCGTCGCAGCGGAGGCGGCGCGGGGGCGTCAGGTCACGGTGCTGCCGGTGGGGAGCGACGGGCGGGTCGACCTCGACGCCGCCCGCGCCGCGATTGTGCCGGGCACCGGGCTCGTCGCGGCGATGCTCGTCAACAATGAGATCGGGGTGATTCAGCCGATCGCCGAGCTGGCGGCGATCGCGCGATCGGCGGGCGCGCTGATGCTGTGCGACGCGGTCCAGGGCTTCGGACGGCTTGAGACGCCCGAGGGGTGCGACCTGATCGCGGTGTCGGCGCACAAAATCCATGGGCCGAAAGGGATCGGCGCGCTGTGGGTGCGGGATGGGGTTCAACTCGCGCCGCTGCTGCATGGCGGCGGGCAGGAGGCGCTGGGTCGGTCCGGGACGCTGAGTCCGGCCTTGTGCGCGGGCTTCGGCGCCGCGGCCAAGCTGGCGAAGTCGCGTATGGTCGAGGACGCCGCGCATGTGGGTGCGTTGTTCGACGCGGCGCGTGAGGCGCTTGGGCCGCGCTGGCAGCTCAACGGATCGCCGACGCATCGCTATCGCGGCAATCTCAACCTGACCCTCGCGGGCCTAGACGTCGCGCGGCTGATCTCCGAGTGCCGCGACCTCGCCTTTTCCGCCGGCTCGGCCTGTGCCAGCGGGTCGGGAAGACCCAGCCATGTGCTGCGCGCGATCGGCCTGTCGGACCGCGAAGCGCGGTCGAGCATCCGCATCGGCTTTGGCCGTTATACGAAGGAAGCCGAATTGCTGGACGCGCTCGCCCGCCTGGATGCCGCCGTCGCCGCGCAGAGGCTGGCGGCATGACGCGCGTCCGCTTCGTCGCCGCGGACGGCGTCGCCGTGCGAGAGGTCGTGGCGACGCCTGGCGACCGGCTGCTCGACGTCGCGCAGAATGACGGTCAACCGCTGGAGGGGACGTGCGAGGGGCAGATGGCCTGCTCGACCTGCCACGTCATCATCGCGCCCGAGGATTTCGACCGCCTGCCGCCACCGAGCGAAGAGGAGGAAGACATGCTCGACCTTGCCGCCGGGGCGACGCGCACCAGCCGGCTCGCCTGTCAGATCTGGATCGAGGCGGCATGGGATGCACTGACCGTGCGCATCCCGCCCGAGCGGCGCGATATGCGCGGTCGCGGCTGAAGCCGGAACCGGCCCCGCTTCGCATCGATTAGGACCTCTCCTGCAAAAGCTTACGGAGCGTTCAATGCCCGGCTATGTCGCCTATTCCCCCGAGCTCGAGACGATCCGCGAGGATGAGGCCGAGACGATCGAGGGGCTGAAGGAGCAGTTCGGTCAGATTCTCGACACGACGCTCGCCGATTATGGCCGGGGCGTGCGGTCGGTCCATGCCAAGGGTCACGCGATCGCCAGGGCGACGCTGACGATCGCGGCCGATTTGCCGCCCGAGCTGGCGCAGGGGCTGTTCGCGGCACCCGGACGCTATGACGCGGTGCTGCGCATCTCGACCAATCCGGGTGACATTCTGGACGACGCGATCTCGGTTCCGCGCGGGCTTGCGCTCAAGGTGCTGGGCGTCGAGGGCGAGCGCCTGCCGGGCAGCGAGGACGACACGACGCAGGACTTCGTGATGGCGAACGCGCCCGCCTTTGCCGCGAAGACGGCGGACCAGTTCCTCGGCAATCTCAAGCTGCTCGCCAAGACCACCGACAAGGGCGAGGGCGCCAAGAAGGCGCTGTCGGCGGCGCTGCGCGGGATCGAGGCGGGGCTGGAGGCGGTGGGCCTCGAAAGCACGATGCTCAAGACGATGGGCGGCGCGCCGCAAGTGCATCCGCTGGGCACGACCTATTTCAGCCAGACACCGTACCGCTTCGGCGATCATGTCGCCAAGTTCCAGCTCCGCCCGGTCGCGCCCGAGTTGCTGGCGCTGCGCGAGGCGACGATCGACACCAAGGGGCGGCGCGACGCGATCCGCGAGGATACCGGCGCCGCGCTCGCCGAGCATGGCGGCGTGTGGGAGCTCCGCTTCCAGCTCTGCACCGACACGGACGCGATGCCGATCGAGGATGCGAGCGTCGAGTGGGATGAGGCGGCGAGCCCCTATCGCACGGTCGCGCTGCTGGAGGTCGCGCCGCAGGCGGGATGGGGGCCGGACGCCGAGGCGATAGACGAGGCGCTGTCGTTCGCGCCCTGGCATGGCCTTGCCGCGCACCGGCCGCTCGGCAACATCAATCGCGCGCGCAAGGATCCGTACAAATCCTCGGCCGACCGGCGGCGGCGTGCGAACGGATGTCCGCTGCACGAGCCCGCGTCGCTCGCGGCCCTTGCCTGATCGGCCGGACGCCGCCATATGGCGCCTGGGAGTCGGGCGGACGCAGCTGTCGCCAACTCGGTCAGGTCCGGAAGGAAGCAGCCGTAACGACCTCGTTGCGGGTCGTTCCGGCTCCCACCCTCAACACATTCTGGCGTGCTCCCGCGAAGGCGGGAGCCTACAGCGGCAAGCGCCACCGTGCGTGGCGCTGGGCTCCCGCCTGCGCGGGAGCACAGCCCGCTCTTGTTCCCCGGCGAAGTCCGGGGTCCAGTTGCGAGCCGATCGTGATGGCTGGCATCGCTCAGCCACTTCAGCCTTCCCAACTGGACCCCGGCCTTCGCCGGGGAACAAGGAGGGCTTACTGCCGACCGCCCGACTCCTCCGAGTAAGCGTGGCCGCCCGCCGGATACGGATTGACCGCCACGCGCGTGCCCCATTGCCCCTCCGGTCCGCCGAAGCTGGCGCGGTGCCAGTGGCCCTGCGGCGCGGAGATGACGTCGCCGGCGGCGGCGGTGAAGACCGGGGCGCCTTCGACCTGAAGCGTCACGTTGCCCTCCATGACGAACCAGAACTCGTCGTACCCGACATGGAAATGGCCGAGGTTGGAGGCGGGCGGGGTCGGTGTCGCGCGGCCACGGATGTTGTTCACGAATAGATGCTGGTCGGCGATGAACGCGCCCGGCCGCGCGCCGCCCTCCACATGCGCGGCGTAATAGTCGACGAACGGCTTGTGCCGCTCGTCGAAGCCGCCCGGCCCCCCGGTGACGATCCGCTTCTCATACGCCCAGCCCGCGACCTTTGGCGGTGCGGCAGCATCCGCGGGATAGAGCGGCATGTCGCTGGCCGCGTTGATCTGGAAATAGAGCGCCGGCGCGGCGCCCGTCGCCTCCAGCGTGAACGGCACGCGATAGGGAACGTTGATCTCGAACCCCTTGCGCGCGGTGAACGGTTCCTGGCCCGCCATGGTCACGCGCATCTCGCCTTCCCACACGATGATCGCGGTGCGGTTGTCCGAGTAGGCGAGCGTCGTGGTGCGGCTGCCGGGCGCCAGCTGGTGCCAGTCGGCGACCAGGTCCTTGTTGCGGATCACCGGCTGGGTCCAGGCGGCCTTGCCCTTGTGCAATGCCTTGACGTCGCTCAGCTTCCACCATGGACGGTTGGGCGCGCGCCAGGGCGTGTAGGGCGTTTTCTTCGGCGTCCAGGCATTGAACGGCGGAGGCGGGGCAGGGCGCGGGCCCTGGGTCGGCGGCGTCTGTGCCGCGGCGGCTTGCAGCGCGAGTGCCGATACCAGTGCGGCGGTGCAGCTTGCGGCCCAGAGACTCGTAATGCGCATGACCCCTCCCTTATGCTTGTTCATGGTGCGACCGGTGCAGGATCGCCGACGAATTCGCGGCTCCGACCCGCGCCGATCAGCCGGTTCGGATCGACGATCGCCCAAGCGAGCGTCCCCACCAGCACGATGACCGCGCCGGTGCCAAACGCCGCGACCCAGCCATATTGCGCGGCGATCCACGGCGTCAGCGACGAGGTGAGCGCGCCGCCGACCTGGCAGCCGGCATTCATCAACCCGGAAACGACGCCGGCATGCCGCCCGGCGATATCGGCGGTGACGGACCAGAAGCCGCTCTGCGACAGGTAGATCGCCCCGCCACCCAGCGCGAGCGTGAGCACCGCGAGCGGCGCGCTGTCGACGCGGCTGCCGATCAGCAGGAAGATGCCGGTGAGCACGAACGACACCATCGCCAGCCCCGATCGCCCGGCATAGAGCCCGCGCCGCTTCGAGATCGCATCATTGAGCACGCCGCCGCCCAGGCACCCGATCGTCATCGCAAGGAACGGGGCCATGCCGTAGAGCGCGCTCGACTTGAGATCGAGGCCGCGCGCCTCTGCCAAATAGATGAAGAACCAGGAGAAGAAGATCCAGATGACGTAGCCGAACGCGAAATAGCTGAAGAACAGGCCCCAGACGTTGCGGCTCGACAGGATCGCGCCCCACGGGATCGCAACGCGATCGGTGTCGACGGGGGCAGGGGGCAGCCCCGCCTCGATATGTGCAAGCTCGGCGGCGTCGACGCGGGCATGATCCTGCGGCCGGTCGCGCGCGACGACGTACCAGATCGCGGCGACGACCAGTCCGATCGCCGCGCAGACGTAGAAGGACGCGCGCCAGCCGGCAAAGGCAATGACCGCGGTGATGAGCGGCGGGGTGAGGCCCGAGCCCGCGCCGACGCCTGCGAAGATCAGCCCATTGGCCTTGCCCCGCTCGCTGGCCGGCACCCAGCGCGAGATGAACTGGTTGGCGGACGGATACACCGCCGCCTCGCCGATGCCGAGCGCGAAGCGGACGATCGCGAGCATCAGGATCGCATTGGCACCCTGGGGCGAGACAAGCGCGGTGGCGACGCTGAACAGACCCCACCAGACCAGCGCCCAAGTCAGCAGGCGACGCGGCCCGTACTTGGCGGCCAGCCACCCGGCCGGGACCTGAAAGACGGCATAACCGATGAGAAACGCGCTGAAGACCCAGCCGAGCTGGATCTGGTCGATGCCATATTCCTGGCGCATCTGGACGCCGGCGACCGAGATGTTGGTGCGGTCGAGGAAAGCGATCGCGCTGATGACGAACAGCAGGAAGACGAGCTGTACGCGTATCCTTGATCGCCCGGTCGACGCCATCACCCTCTCCCTTCGCTGGTCGCGAAATATCCTATATGATTCTCGTGTAGGCGGGTTATAACGCCGAGTAAATACCGGCTGGACCGGCGATCTCGGGAGGGTGCGGATGAAAACGGGCTTCGGCATGGTGGCGATCGCCGCGCTTCTGGTGGCGGCCAGTCCGGCCGCGTCGCAGACACTTCAGGAGCGCATCGGCCGGCATGATCCGGCCAAGCTGCGCGAGCTCGAAGGCGTGCATGGCGGCGCCGGGTCGATGCGCTTCGCCGGCCTGCTCGGGCCGGATGCGCTCAGCACCAACCTCATCTTCGTCCATCGCGGCGAGATCCTGCCCAAGAGCAGCATCGGCCAGCATTTCCACAACCAGAGCGAGGAAATGTTCGTCATCCTGGATGGCGAGGCACAGTTCACGATCGACGGCCGCACCTCGACGATCAAGGGACCGGCGGCGGTGCCGGACCGGATGGGGCATTCGCACGCGATCTACAATGCGACCGACAAGCCGCTGCAATGGCTCAATATCAATGTCGGTATGACCAAGCGATACGACAATTTCGACCTGGGCGACACGCGCGAGGGCGCGGCGCTGGACCGGGTGCCGCAGTTCATCAGCATGCGCTTCGACCGCGCGCTGCTGAAGCCGGTCAAGGCGATGGATGGCGGGCAGGGCGAGGTCGGCTATCGCCGTGCGCTCGACCCAACGATCTTTGCGACGACGTGGAGCTATGTCGATCACCTGCTGATCCCGGCAGGCGCCAGCGTCGGCAGCGCGGCCAAGGCGGGGATGAGCGAGATGCTCTACGTCATCGGCGGCACGGGCGAGGTCGAGGTCGCGGGCGAGAAGGCGATGATCCGCGCGGGCGACGCGATCCCCGTCGATATCGGGCAGTCGCGCGCGATCCGGCAGACGGGCACCGCCCCGCTCGAGCTGATGGTCGTCGGCGTCGCCAAGGATCAGGCGGCCAAGGCCGCCTATGCCGCGGCGCAGTCGCGCGGCCGCTAACTTCAGGGAGGATGAGAATGGAACGACGTAATCTGTTGAAACTGATGGGACTTGCCGGGATCGGCGCGGGCGCGGCGAGTGCCGCCTCGGCGCTGCCGCAGGCACGCCGCGCGGCGCGCAAGCCAATCGTCCTCTATTGCGATCTCGCGATCGATCCGGCGCGCGAGGCCGAGATGCTCGACCATTTTCACAAGCGCTTCCGCCCCGCGGCGGAGAGCTTTCGCGGGCGCGGGTTCATCGACCTCAAGATGCTCAAGATCCGCACCGTCATCCAGGGTCAGCCGGCACCCGCCAACGGCATCAACTATCGTTTCCAGCTCACTTACGAGAGCGAGGAGCAGCGTCAGGTTTGGGTAAAGTCCGACATCCATCAAAAAGTCTGGCCGCTGATCGAGGATACCGTCACCAACAAGGACTATCTGGTCCTGTTGACCGACGCCGTTTGAGGATGCCGACGATGCGCCTTTCCGCCTCTCTCTCTGCCCTTGCGCTGTTCGCCGCACCGGTGGCCGCCCAAGAGGCGGCACCCGCCCCGCGGATCGAACGCGCCGATCCCGCGCTCGACGCGCTGATCGCTCCAAACGCCGCGATCGAGCGCGTCGCCACCGGCTTCACCTTTGTCGAGGGGCCGCTGTGGCACCAGGGCAAGCTCTGGTTTTCCGACGTCAACGGCGACAAGCTGCGCACCGTCGATCGTGCGGGCAACGTGGTCGAACTGCTCGACAATTCGGGCGGCCTGCCCAACCCGCCCAAGGGCAAGAGCATCGGCTCCAACGGGCTGGTGCCCGCCGCCGACGGCCGCGTGCTGATGGCGCAGATGGGCGCCCGCCGCATCGTTAAGGTCGATGCCGCGGGCAAGGTCGAGCCGTTCGTCGATCGGCTGGACGGCAAGCGGCTGAACAGCCCCAACGACATGGTCTATGCCTCCGACGGCTCGCTGTGGATCACCGATCCGCCGTTCGGCCTGTTCAACGGGATGGACAAGGATCCGGCCAAGGAGCTGCCGTATAACGGCGTGCTGCGCTACGCCGATGGCAAGCTGACCGCGCCGATCACCGACCTGGTCCTTCCCAACGGCATCGGCTTCTCGCCCAAGGGCGACACGCTCTACATCGCCGATTTCGGGCAGGCGACGATCTTCGCCTATCCGGTCGCGCGCAGCGGCAAGCTGGGTGCGCGGCGCACGGTGTTCGTGTTCCCGAAAGAGCCGGGCGGCGGCGCGGACGGCCTGAAGGTCGACAAGCGCGGCAACATCTGGGCGACGGGCCCCGGCGGCATCTGGATCATGACCGCCGCGGGCAAGCAGCTCGGCCGCATCCGGTTGCCGGAGACGGCGGCGAACCTGGCCTTTGGCGAGGGTGGCAACGCGCTGTGGATCACCGCGTCGAAGAGCGTCTATCGCGTGCCGATCAAGGGCGTGGGGATGATGCCGAGGTTTGCGAAGTAGACTTCTGTACCCCGGCGATGGCCGGGGTACAGTTGCGGGCGGCCCGCGTTGCGCGCCGCCATCAGCGACACACCAACTGGACCCCGGCCTTCGCCGGGGTACAAGATTAGAGGTGGGCAGTGTCACTCACCTCCGTCACCCCGGACTTGTTCCGGGGTCCACCTCACCGCGTACTCAGCGGCCGCTTGTCTCGCGGCACGGTGGACTCCGGAACAAGTCCGGGGTGACGGTAGGGACTAAGCGGCTAATCCACCCGCGTAAGGTTCGCCTTGAAGTGCGCCTGCCGCGCCGCGTAACCCGCCGCCGACAGCTTCAGCGCCGCCAGCGCTTCGGGTGACAGCTCGCGCACGACCCTGGCCGGAGAGCCGACGATCAGGCTGCCGGGCGGGAAGGTCTTGCCTTCCGTCACCAGCGCGCCGGCGCCGATCAGGCAGTCGTCGCCGATCACCGCATTGTTGAGCACCGTCGCGCCCATGCCGACCAGCACGCGGTCGCCGATCGTGCAGCCGTGCAGGATCGCGTGATGGCCGACCGTGCAATCCTCGCCCACGGTCAGCGGCACGCCGGGGTCTGAGTGCAGCATGCATCCTTCCTGGACGTTGGTGCGGTCGCCGAGCACGATCGGCGTGTTGTCCGCGCGGATGACGGCGCCGAACCAGATGCCGACCTCCTCGCCCAGCACGACCTCGCCGATCACGTCGGCGGAGGGCGCGACCCAGCTCGATGCGGGCACCACCGGCGCATGGCCGTCGATCGAATAGAGCGCCATCAGTTCTGCGGCGCGGGCGGGGCGCTGGCGTCGCCGCCGGCCAGGTTCGCGGCGAGATAGTCGTTCATCACCTTCTGCTCCTCTGGCTCCAGCTCCGCACCGCGATCGATCATCGACTGGACCGTGGCGGCCCAAGCGGCGGGCGTCTTGCGCACGCTCGTCACCTGTGCCGTCGAATGGCAGAAGCCGCAACGCTCCTTGATGAGGTCGAGGCCCGGGCCGGGCGGGGTCGCGGCCGCAGGCGCAGCCGCCTGTTGGCCGGCGACGGCGGTGCCGATCCCGGCGCCGAGCAGCAGGGTGGAGAGCGTCAGGTCACGGATACGCATGGGACACCTCGTCAGGGGAGGGCATAGACGACCACCTCGTCGGCGGTCGCGGGTTGGAAGGCGAAGCCGCCGGTGGCGACCACGCCGAGCGCCTGCTTGCCGCCGGGCAGCGAGAAGGTCATCGGCGTGCCGTAGTTAGAGGCGGGAAGCTTGTCCTTCCACAGGAGCTTGCCCGTCCGCGTCTCGAACGCGCGGATCATCGAATCGCGGGTGGCGCCGATGAAGGTCACGCCGCTTGCCGTCGTGATCGGACCGCCCGCGCTGATGCCGCCGGCATCCTTGAGCGCCGGATCTTCATTGTCGCCGAGCACGCTGCGCCAGGCGACGTCGCCGGTGTTGACGTTGACCGCGACCAGCTCGCCCCATGGCGGCTTGCTGCACGGATTGCCCGTCTCCGGATCGAGGAAATAGGCATAGCCGGATTTCAGGCCCCAGGTGCCGTCTTCCTGCTTGGCCATCTGCTGCGGGCTGGCGAGATTGTTGATGTTGACGATGTAGAGGCCGCTCAGCGGATCGAACGAGCCGCTGCCCCAGTCGATGCCGCCGAAGCTGCCGGGAAAGAAGGCGACGGCCGAGTCCGCGCGAAGCGGCTGGAACATCTTCGATCCGACGACCTTCATGTCGGTGACGATCTTGTCGCAGGTGGCGCGGAGCGCCGGCGGCCCCTCGACCATCTCGCTCATCTCGAACGTCAGGCGGCTGAGCGGCGCGGGCTTGGCAGGCATCGGCTGCGTCGGCCAGGGATGCTCGCCGGTGTCGTTGTCGGTCGGAACCGGCACTTCCTTGACGTCGTAGAGCGGCTTGCCCGTCACGCGGTCGAGGATGAACATGATCGCCATCTTGTTCATGACGGCGATGGCGGGGATCGTCTTGCCGCCGCGCTTCACGTCGATCAGCGTCGCGGCGGGCAGGTCGACGTCCCAGATGTCGTGGTGGATCGTCTGGAAGTGCCAGAGATATTTGCCCGTCGCCGCCTCCACCGCGACGATCGAGTTTCCGTACAGGTTCTGCCCCTTCCGATCGCCGCCCCAGCGGTCGAACGTCGGCGTACCGATCGGCAGATAGGCGATGCCGCGCTTGTCGTCGACGACGACGAAGGTCCAGATGTTGGTGCCCGAACGGCCCTTCCAGCTGTCGCCCTCCCACGTCCCGAAATTGGGCTCGCCGGGTTGCGGGATGGTGTGGAAGGTCCAAACGAGTTTGCCCGTCCGCGCGTCCCAGGCGCGCACGTCGCCCGACGCGCCTTTGATCGGCATCTCCTGGACGCGGGATCCGGTGATGATGAGGTTCTTGTGGATCGCCGGCGGGCTGCTCATGCCGAGCGGCGCGCGGGTGCCGTTCATCACCTCCGGCGTCTTCATGTCGACGATGCCAGCCTCGCCGAAGCCGGCGGCCGGCCGGCCCGTCTTGGCATCCAGCGCATAGAGCTTGCCGGTGCGCGTGCCGAACACGATGCGCGCGGGCGTCTTGCCGTCGCCCGGCCAATAGGCAACGCCGCGGGTCGAGGCCTGGTCGTTGCCGGGGAAGGCGAACGCCCACTTCTCGTTGCCCGTCGCCGCATCCAGCGCGACGACGCGGCGATAGGGCGTCGACAGGTACATGGTGCCATTGACGACCAGCGGCGTCGCCTCCGACGCCGAAAAGCCGGTGCGAAACTTGGCGGGCACGCCGTCAGGCAGCGGCGCGGTGTCCGCCGCCGCGCCCTCTGGCCGCATGTGATAGGACCAGAGCCGCTTCAGGTTCGAGACGTTCGCCGGCGTGATCTGCTTCAGCGGCGAATGGCGGGCATGTCCCTCGTCGCGGCCATAGCTGGTCCAGTCGCCCGCTTGCTGCGCGGCGGCGGGAAGGGCACAAAGCGTGGCGGCCATGGCCGCGCCGAGCATCAGGCGGGTGGAAGGTCGCACCGGGCGGGTCGTCAAGCGGTCTCTCCTCATCGTCTGCCTGGCGGGGAGAGTCCCGGACGGCAAATCGCGTTGCACGGCAGATTAGACGGGCTATAGATCATATACAATATGATCCGTGCGGTTCGCACGTGCTTTCGATCAGGAGAGGCTAGATGACCATGTTACCGCTCGCAGGACTGCGTGTCCTCGATATTTCGCAGGTCATGGCCGGACCCTTTTGCTGCATGTTGCTGGGCGACATGGGCGCCGACGTCATCAAGATCGAGCCGCCGAAGACGGGCGATTCGACGCGCCATTCGATGGGCTTCCGCCTGAAGGGAGAGGACAGCCCCGGCTTCCTCGCGCTCAACCGCAACAAGCGCAGCATCACGCTCAACCTGAAGGACGAGGCCGATCGCGAGGTGCTCTATGCCCTGGTCAAGACGGCCGACATCCTGGTCGAGAATGCGCGGCCCGGCGTCGCCGCGCGGCTGGGTATCGACTACGACACGCTCGCCGCGATCAACCCGCGGCTGGTCTACGCCTCGATCTCCGGCTTCGGTCAGACGGGACCTTGGGCGCAGCGGCCGGGTTTCGACCTGATCGCGCAGGCGATGTCGGGCATTCTCTCGTCGAACGGCTTCCCCGGCATGGAGCCGGCCAAAAATTCGATCGCCGTCGCCGATCTCGGCGCGGGTCTGTTCAGCGCCTATGCGATCCTCTCGGCGATCATAGGCCGCCAGACGTCGGGCAAGGGACAATATGTCGATGCCTCGCTGCTAGAGGCGGCGATGGGCCTGTCGATTTGGGAGACGACCGAGCTGTGGGGCACCGGCAAGGCGCCGACGCCGATCGGGTCGGCCAACCGCATGTCCGCGCCCTATCAGGCGGTCGAGGCGTCGGACGGCTGGTTCGTGATCGGCGCCGCCAACCAGGGGCTGTGGCTGACCTTCCTTCAGGTGATCGGCCGGCCCGAGCTCCAGGAGGACCCGCGTTATTCGACCAACGCGGCGCGCGTGCAGAACCGGCTGGTGTTGATCGACGACCTCGCCCCGACCTTCAAGACGCGGACGAAGCAGGATTGGATCGACGCGCTGCTCGCCGCCGGCGTCCCCGCCGCGCCGATCCTCGACTATGGCGAGGCGGTGGAAAGCGAACAGGCGATCGCGCGCGACATGGTGCAGATGGTGCCGCATCCGGTCGAGGGCGAGTTCAAAGCGCTGGGATTCCCCGTCAAGATGCGCGGCACGCCGCAGGAAGTCCGCCTGCCGCCGCCGCTCCTCAACGAGCATGGCGACGCGATCCGCGCCGAGCTCGCCGAAGCCGGCCTGCTGCCCGCGCGTGAGGCGGCGGAATGAGCGGCCAGCTCCTCGTCGCGCGCGACGGTGCGGCGGCGCATGTCCGTTTCGACAACCCGGCCGCGCACAATGCGCTGACCAGCGAGATGTGGTTGGCGCTGCGTGATGCGGCGCTCGGCTTCGCCGCCGACCCTTCGATCCGTGTCGTCACCTTTCGCGGGACCGGCGGCAAGGCGTTCATCTCGGGCACCGACATCTCCAAGTTCGCCGACTATCAAACCGGCGAGCAGGGCGTCGATTACGAGCGCGGCATCGACGAATGCATGGCCGCGGTCGATGCGATCCCCTGCACGACGATCGCGGTGATCGAGGGATGGGCGGTCGGTGGCGGCATCAACATCGCCTCCGCCTGCGACTTCCGTATCGCGACGCCGGATGCCAAGTTCGGATCACCGATCGGGCGGACGATCGGCAATTGCTTGTCCGCGGCCAGCGTCGCGCGGATCGGCGGGGCGATCGGGGTTCAGTTCGCCAAGCGAATGGTGCTCCTGGGCGACATGCTGACCGCCGAGCAGCTGCTGGCCAGCGGGTTCCTCTTGAAGCTGGTCGAGCGGGAGGCAATCGACGACGAGCTCTATGCTTTGGTGGCGCGCGCGGCGGAGAACGCGCCGCTGACCACGCGCACGACCAAGGCGACGATCCGCGCGATGACGTTCGGCAACCTGCCCGAGATCGAGGGGCTGATCGCCGAGGTGTACGGAAGCGACGACTTCCAGCGCGGCGTCCGCGACTTCCTGGCGAAGACCAAGCGCGTGCCGGAGTGGGAGGGGCGGTAATTCGCCTTCGCGTCACACCGGGCCTGACCCGGGGTCCCGCTGCCTTGCGACGTTGAAGAAGGAAGCGGGATCCCGGCTCAAGGCCGGGATGACGGCAGGTTGATGAGTGCGATCACCCTTCCCGTCACCCCGGACTTGTTCCGGGGTCCACTTTACCACGTACTCAGCGGCCGCTTAGCTTGCAGCCCCGTGGGCCCCGGAACAAGTCCGGGGTGACGGGAAGGGGTTAAACGCTCACCAGCTCACCGCGATATACTTCGCCTCGCAATATTCGATCAGGCCGTGGTGCGAACCTTCGCGGCCGAGGCCGCTCTGCTTTACGCCGCCGAACGGCGCGGCCGCATCGGAGACGAGGCCGCGATTGACCGCGACCATGCCGCACTCGATCTTCTCGGCCATTTGGAGCGCGCGTTTGAGGTCGCCCGAATAGACGTACGCCGCCAGACCGTATTCGGTGGCGTTCGCGAGCGCGACCGCCTCTTCGGGCGTGTCGAACGGGATCACGGCGGCGACCGGTCCGAACACCTCGGTCGACAGGATCTCCGACCCCGGCTGGACATTGGCGATCACCGACGGCGGATAGAAATAGCCCGGCCGGTCGAGCGTCTGCCCGCCGAGCTTCACCTCCGCCCCGCGCCCGACCGCATCGGCGACCAGTCGCTCGATCTTGTCGATCGAGGCCTGGTTGATCATCGCGCCGCACTGCGTGCCGGCCTCGATCCCGTTGCCGACCGTCATCGCGCCCATCCGCTCGGAGAGCTTGGCGACAAAGGCGTCGTGGATGCCGCGCTGGACATAAAAGCGGTTGGCGGCGGTGCACGCCTCGCCGGCATTGCGCATCTTGGCGACCATCGCGCCTTCGATCGCTTCATCGAGATCGGCATCGTCGAGGACGAGGAACGGCGCATTGCCGCCAAGCTCCATCGACGAGCTGATGACCTGGTCCGCGGCTTCGCGCAGGAGGATGCGGCCGACCTCGGTCGAGCCGGTGAAGCTCAGCTTGCGCACGCGCGGGTCGTGGAGGATCGCGCTGCACACCGGGCCGGGTTCGCTGGTGTTGACGACGTTGACGACGCCCGCCGGCACGCCCGCACGGCGCATGATCTCTGCCACCGCGAGCGCGGTCAGCGGCGTTTCCTCGGCCGGCTTCAGGATGCAGGTGCACCCTGCCGCCAGCGCCGGCGCGATCTTGCGCGTCGCCATCGCCGCGGGGAAGTTCCACGGCGTGATGAGCAGCGCGATGCCGATCGGCTGGTACTGAACGAGGATGCGGTTGCCGCCCGACGGCGACACCGACAGCTCGCCATTGATGCGCACCGCTTCCTCGGCATACCAGCGGAAGAACTCGGCGGCATAGGCGACCTCGCCGCGGGCGTCGGTCAGCGCCTTGCCGTTCTCCAGCGAGATCAGGTGCGCCAGCCACTCCTGCTCGGCCATCATCGCGTGGAAGCAGGCGAGCAGGAAGTCGGCGCGCTTGCGCGGCGGCGTCGCGGCCCAGGCGGCGGCGGCGGCATCGGCGGCGTCGACCGCGGCGATGCCCTCTTCGACGCTCGCATCCGCGACAGAGGTCAGTACCGCACCCGACGAGGGATCGGCGATGTCGATGCGCTTGCCGCTGGCGGCGGGGACCCAGGCGTCACCGATGAGGTTGTCGGTGGGCACGGCGAACGGCCCCGGCTGTCCGGCCGGGGCGAAGGCGTTGGCGGTCATGTGTCTTTCCCGTTCAGATGGCGGCGAGCTGACGGCGTTCGCCGGCATAGGCCGCTTGCGTGATCGCGCGCATCGCATCCATGTCGAGCGGGCGCGGATTGTTCTTGATGAGGCGCTGTGCCGCCAGCGAATGCTCGGCGACATATTCCTGCTGTTCCGCGGCGAGGCCCAGGTCCGCGAGCGAGCGCGGGATGCCGATCTCCGCAAAGAGCGTCGACACCGCCTCGATGAACGCCTGCGACTTCGCCGCCTCGTCCTCGCCGTCCAGCCCGACGAGCGCCGCGAGCTCGGCATAGGCGGGCGCGGCGGCGGGGCGGTTGAACTGCATGACGAACGGCAAGAGCGCGGCGACGCCGACGCCGTGCGCGGTGTGGGTGAGGTTGCCGATCGGGTATTGCAGCGCATGCGCCGCCGCCGTCCCGGCCGTGCCGAACGCACAGCCTGCCATCAGCGAGGCGAGCATCACGCCCTCGCGCGCTTCCATGTCGCTGCCGTCCTTGACCGCGCGATCCAGGAACTTGAAGATGTTGGCGACCGCCAGGCGCGCGAACTGGTCGGAGATCGCGTTCTTGCCGATGAAGACATGCTCCTCGGTCAGCAGCGGATCGATCGGCCGCGCGGCATTCGAGAACGCCTCGACCGCGTGGGTCAGCGCGTCGGCGCCCGAGATCGCGGTCAGGAAGGGCGGGCAGGTGGCGGTGAGCTCGGGATCGCAGACCGCGACTTCCGGGATCAGATAGGGGCTGGCGATGCCGATCTTGGTGCCGCGCGCCTCGTCATGGACGACCGCGACGGGCGTCGCTTCGGAGCCGGTGCCGGCGGTGGTGGGCACGGCAATCAGCGGAATGACCGGGCCGGGCACGGCGAACTCGCCATAATAGTCGGCGACCTCGCCGCCATGCGTCAGCAGGACGGCCGCCACCTTGGCATGGTCGATCGCGCTGCCGCCGCCGATGCCGATGATGACGTTCGGCGCAAAGTCGCGCGCGGGCGCGACGCACGCGTCGATCGCCGAGACGGGCAGGTCGGGGATGACGCCCGCGAACACCTGAACCTCGACGCCGTTCGCATCCAGATCGGCGAGGATCGCGGCGAATTCGGGCTGCGCAGCCTGGCGCTCGTCGGTGACGACGAGGGCGCGGCGGCCAATCCGCGCACTGGCGGCACCGATCGCGGCACGCTGGCCACGGCCGAACAGGATCGCACGCGGCAGGCGTGCCGCGCCGAACAGAGGGGCTTGGAAGGTCACTTGCTGCCTGTGGTCTTGAGATAGGCGACGATGTTCGCCTGATCCTGGGGGTTGGAAACGGCGGGCGCCATCATCTTGGTGCCGGGAACGAGCTTGGACGGGCCGGCGATGAAGCGCGCGATCGTCGCCTCGTTCCACGTCAGTCCCGACTTCTGGAGCGCGGGCGAATAGCGGTAGCTGGGCAGGCTCGCCGCCTTGCGACCGACGACGCCGGCCAGGCTGGGGCCGACGCCGTTCTTGTTCGGCACGACCGCATGGCACGCGGCGCAGCGGGCGAAGGCGACCTTGCCCTTGGCGGCGTCACCGGGGGGCGGGCCGGCGGGCAGCGCGACCGCCGCGGCGCCGGCGCCGAGCAGGGCGAACCCGATGATGGCATTGCGAAGCATCGACGTCTCCATGGGTCAGACGAGGCGCCCGGGGCGCTTCAGATATTTCTCGCGGATCGCATCGGCCGCCCAGAAGGCGAGCGCGCCGACCGGCCCGGTGGGGTTGCGCGCGGCGTTCTGTGGCAGCGCGCTGGCGCCGAGCACGAACACGTTGGGCACGTCCCACGACTGCATGTACTTGTTGACCGCGCTGGTCCGCGGATCGTCGCCGAACACGGCGCCGCCGGTATTGTGCGAGGTCTGGTACGGAACCGAGTTGAACCGCCGCCCCGCCATCGCGCGGCCAGGCGTCGCGGTCGCGGGCGCCTTGCCGCTGATCTCGCCGGCGATCCGCTGGCAATGCGCGAACGTCGCCGCCATCACCTTCTGCTCGTTCGACTGCCAGTCGAAGGTCAGGCGAAGCAGCGGGCGGCCCCAATGGTCGCGATAGGTGGGGTCGAGGTCCATGTAGTTCTGGCGATACGACATCACCGCGCCCTGGAAGCCGACGCTCATGGTGTGCTGATATGCCTCGACCATCCCCTTCTTCCATCCGGCGCCCCAGCGCGGCGAGCCGGGGGTGGTGGGGCGATAGGTGAGGGGATCGCCGCTGTTCTGGCCTGCGCTGATCCCGGCGCCGCCGATGTACCCGGCTTTGGCGAAATCGAAATTGTTCGAGGCGAAATCGTCGATCCACATGCCGAGCGCGCCGGCGCCCATGAACGGGTTCATGAAGACGTCGCGCGGCACCTCGACCCGGGCGCCGCCCAGGCTCTGATAGGCATAGTTGCGACCGACCACGCCCTCGCCCGTCTGCGGGTCATAGGGCTTGCCGATGCCGGAATGCAGCATAAGCTGGACGTTGCCCATGACGAAGGCGCTGACGATGACGAGGTCGGCGGGCTGCTCGAACTCGCGCCCGCGCGCGTCGGCATAGGTGACGCCGGTCGCCTTCTTGCCCGTCGAGTCCAGGTTGACCTTGAGCACCATGGCATTGGTGCGAAGCTCGAACCCGGTATTGGCGCGCGCGAGCGGGATCATCGTGAAGTGCGGGCTCGCCTTGGCGTTCGCCTCGCAGCCGTAGTTGGTGCAGTGGCCGCAATAGTGGCACGCCCCCAGCGCGACGCCGTCCGGATTGACATAGTCGGTCGAGCAGTTCGAGGCGGGGATCGGGAAGGGGTGGTAACCCAGCTTCTTCGTCGCCCCCTCGAACATGGTCATGCTCTGCGTCGGGGTCATCGGCGGCAGCGGGAACTCGTTCTGACGCCGCGCCTCGAACGGGTTGCCACCCGCCTGGATCTTGCCGCGCAGGTTGCCCGCCTTGCCCGAAACGCCGCAGACCTTTTCGAACCGATCGTAATAGGGTTCGATGTCCTTGTAGCTGATCGGCCAATCCTGGATCGTCATGTCCTCGGGGATCAGCGACCGGCCATATTTCTCGACCGTGCCGGAGAGCATGCGATGCTCCCACTCGCCCCAGCGCCAGGTGAGGCCCGACCAGTGCGCACCCGATCCGCCCACGCCCGATCCCGGGATGAAGAAGCCGTACTGGCGCATCGGCAGCGCGGTCTGACCGCGGTCGTTGCGGAAGGTGATCGTCTCCTTCGACAGATCCTGCGCCAGGTCCAGGCGGCGCGAATATTTCAGCGCGTCGTGCGACTGCGGCGCGATGAAGTCCGGGTTGGTGTCCTGGAACTTGCCACGCTCGAGCATCAGGATCTTGAGGCCCGTCGACGCCAGTTCCTTGGCGACGATGCCGCCGGTCCAGCCGGAGCCGACGATCACCACGTCGACGGGGGGAAGCTTGGTGGGCATCAGCTGAGGTCCAGGATCGACTGGGGGTCATCGACGCGGAAGGGCTTGCCGCGCCATTCGGCGATCTTGTCGGCGAACATCTCACCGACGCCGGGATAGCCCAGCATCGTCCACGACGCCTTGCCGCGATTGCCGCCATGCAGCGGGTCAGCGAAGAAACCGTCGGTGGTGAGCTGGTAGAGCATGTTGAAGAACAAGGGCGTCGGCACCGCGTCCAGCGTGATCTTGTTCGCCTCCAGCGCGGTGACGATCTCGACGCGCTGTGCGTCGGTCACGGTGTCGAAGCTGTTGTCGGCATAGGTCTTGCGCGCCCAGGCGTTGAGGTCGGCGATGCCGAGCCGCACCATGTCCGCGGGCGCGAGCGACATCTGGTACCCCTGCTCGGGCGTTCCCTCCTGAAAGGGGCCTTGCAGGTACATGTTCCGGCCCTGACCCCAGGCGGAATAGAGCTGGCGGTCGACGAAGGTCGCGACGCCCAGCTCGCTGCCCTTGGGGCTGTACTCGTCGGCGGGGATGATCGTGTCGACGAACGCCTCGACGAAGGCGGCTTCCTCCGCATCCAGGAAGATGTAGCCAAGCCGCGGCGCGTCGCCCGCCGACTGAGCGGGCTTGGCGGCGTGTGCGGCCATGTCGTGGCCGCTGGGCGGCGCCGGCGGGGCGGGGACGGGCGCGGCGCCCGGCTGCGGGATCGGATCGGTCTGCTGCGCGGCGAGCGGCATCGCCGCTGCGCCCATGCCGAGCCCGGCGAACTTCAGGATGGTGCGCCGGTCGGCGCGGGTCTTGTCGTCGTCGCTCACGCGCGAGCCTCCTCGACATAAAGCGGGCGCGACGCGTCGATGCGCAGGAACAGCACCGCCGCGATCACGCAGAGCACCGCCAGCACCGCAAAGGCGGAGAACCAGCCGCTCGCCGCGACGATATAGCCCGTCACCGCCGCGGCGATCGCCGCGCCGATATTGCCCAGCGTGTTCATCACCGCCGACACCGATCCGGCATATTCGCCGCCGATGTCGAGCGTCACGGCCCAGCTGACCCCGACGGTCAGCTCCAGCCCGAACAGCGCCACGCAGAAGAAGATAATGCTGGCGATATGTCCCTCGGCCGCGGCCGCGAGCGGGATCATCGCCGCCGCGATCAGGAACCCGACGATCGCCACCACCCGGCGGCCCATGCGAAGGCCGGCGCCGCGCTTGACCAGCAGATCGCTGAACCAGCCGCCCGCCAGGTCGCCGACCACGCCCGCCATCAGCGGCATGCTGGCCATCAGGCCCATGACGGCGATGTCGAACCCGCGCGCGTCGTGGAGGTACTTCGGAAACCAGGTCAGGAAGATGTTGATGCAATAGGCGTAGCAAAAATACATCGCCGACAGCGTCCACAGCTGCGGCCGCGCGAGCAGCTTCTTCCACGGGACGCTGACGCGCGCCTTGCCCTTGCCCAGCGCACCCTCGATCAGCTCGAGCTCGGCGGCGTTCACCGACTTATGATCGCGCGGGGTGTCGCGATAGTACCAGAACCAAAGCGCCGCCCAGCCGAGGCCGACGAGCGCGAACAACAAGAACGGCATCCGCCAGCCGAAGCCGACGATCAGCAGCGCGACGAACGCCGGCGTAACCGCACCGCCCAGCCGCGCGCCGGCATGGGTCACGCCCTGCGCCCAGCCGCGCTCGGCGGGCAGCATCCAGCGCGACAGGCTGCGCGTGGCGATGGGGAAGGCGCCCGCCTCACCCATGCCGAACAGGAAGCGCGAGACCATCATCGACCCCGCCGACCAGGTGGTGGCGGTGATCGCGGTGAAGGCCGACCACCAGACGACCACGCCCGACAGTGCGCGTCGCGGCCCGAACCGGTCGCCAAGCCAGCCCCCCGGGATCTGGAACAGCGCATAGGAGATCTGGAACGACGCGAAGATCCAGCCCAGCGTCTGGTTCGAGAAGCCGAACTCCTTCTGAATCGACGGCGCCGCGGTCGAGATGACGACGCGGTCCATATAGGTGATGAGATAGGCGAGCACCGTCAGCCACAGGACGACGTGGCGCGCGCGCGTCGGCCGCGCGCCCGCCGTTGCCGGCGCCGCCTCTGGGGCAAGCGCGTGATCGGTCATCGCGTCGCGGGTCCGCAGGCGTTGGCGGCCTGACCGGTGCACGTCTCCCAGATCGTCGGCTGCTTGCGCCCGGCGACGTAGACCGCGCGAATGCTGCGCGTGTTGCGGATGTCGGCGGTCGGATCGCGGTCGAGGACGAGGAGGTCGCCCCATTTGCCGCGCTCGACGGTGCCGATGTCGCGCGCGTTCAGGAACCTGGCGTTGGTGCCGGTCGCCGCAGTCAGCGCCTGGAGGGGGGTCACGCCCGCCTTGACCATCAGCTCCAGCTCCCAATGCGCGAAATAGCCCGGGAAGCGTGCGGTCGGCCCGCTATCGGTGCCCATGCCATAGGGAATGCCGGCCTTCGCCATCGTGCCGAAGTTCTGGAGTGCGAGGTCGAGGACCTGCGGGTATTTGCCGAAGTGCGGGCCGTTCGACAGGCGCGCCTGCCGCTCCGGGCTTTTCAGCGCGGCGATCGTCGTGGGGGCGACCCCGCGCACGAAGAAGGGATCGTCGACGAAGGGCAGAAGCTTGTAGGTGAAAGACGCCTCACGGCTGAGCGTCGAGGCGATCTGCCACGTCTGCCTGGCCTTCATGTCGGCGATCAGCTTGGCGTCGATGGGCTTGTCGCGCACCTGATGCATGAAGCCGTCGACGCCTTGCGAGACGAGGCCGGCGCCGTTCTCCAGATAGAAGATGTGGCCGACCGCCTTCTTGTTGAGCGCGTGCGCGGTGTCGATCGCGGCCTTGCTGATCGAATAGGGCATCCGCTCGGCCACGTCGCCGAACTCGTCGTCCATCCACAATTTGACGAAGTCATCGCCCTTGGCGACCTCGCGCCGGACCATCGCCACCGTCTCGGCCGGGGTCGAGACCTGCTGGTCGAGGCCGGGGACGCCGCCATAGCTGCCCTTGTAGACGACGCCGCGACCCGCGGTGAACGCGCGCGCGCCGTCGATGCGGCCAATGCGGCGCTGGTCGGCGATGATCGTGTGGATCTCGTCGCCATCGGTGCCGAGCGTGTAGACCGAAGTCACGCCGTAGGCGGCGTAGAGCTTAAGCTGCTCCTCGACATTGGCGCGATCGTAATATTTGGGGAAGCTCTGGTCGATGCCGTCGACCAGGCCGAGGTGGACGTGGCTGTCGATGATGCCGGGCATCAGGAACTTGCCGCGCAGATTCTCGCGCGTGGCGCCGCGCGGCGCCTTGATGCGGGCGGCGGGGCCGACCTGGGTCACGCGGCCGTCGACCATGACGAGCGACTGGTTACGCTGCGGCGCACGGCCGGTGCCGTCGATCAGCGTGAAATTTTCGAGCACCACCGTTTCAGCGCTTGCAATGCCTGCACCCGCGATCAGCGCCGCGCTGGTTGCCAGCATATTCAGGCTATGGCGCAAACTCCGCCGCATCCCGCCTCTCCATTTCGTATCATATACGATTTGGGTACGGTGCGGGGTCTAGGCTGTCAAGCGCTCAATTGGCGTTCGCCGCACCGGCGGCGAGCACACGATCCATCCGCTGCTGCGAGCGCTCTAGGTGGGTGCGCACCGCCTTTTCGGCCGCCGCAGGATCGCGCGCGACGAGCGCGTCGATGATCTTGCGATGCTCGGCCGCCGCCTCGGTCGGGGCATTGGTGCTGTAGAGCGCGCGGAAGATGTGGAGGTGCGAATGCAGCCGCTCGACCGTGTCGGCGATCAGGCGATTGCCGCTCATCCCGGCGATCAGGCGGTGGAGGCGATCGTCCGCCTCCGCAAAGCGCGAATAGTCGCCCGCTTCGCTGACCGCCGACATCGCCGCGTCAATCGCCTCCAGTTCCTCGACCGCGGCGTCGGTCACCGCCTCGGCCGCGCGGGCGGCGGCATAAGGTTCGATGAGCTGGCGAAGGGTGTACAGGTCGCGAACCTCGTCGCGCGTCATCTGTGCGCTGGCGCGATAGCCGACGTTCGGCATCTTGTGGACGAGCTTCTCGGCCTCGAGCTGGCTCAGCGCCTCGCGGATCGGGGTCTGGGAAATGTTCAGCCGGCGCGCGACCTGGTCGATCGCAATGCGCTCGCCCGGTGCAATCTGGAGCGTCATCAATGCGGTGAGCAGATGGTCGTACGCCTGCTGCACCATCGTCGGGCCGGCGGCGGGGCGGGCGCCGCGCGGGCGGGGCGCGACGCCGTCGTTCAGCATCGTCGCTTCTTCGTGAGTGTGCCGCATCGTCAAGTCGCCCGCCATGTTGGACCTGATCCTATAGGACTTGGTCTATGAGCGATAGGCTTGTTGATCGGCCGGTGCGGGACACTCGGCTCAGCCGGTGCGCGTGACGCGCCAGACCGATGCGGGCGGCAGGTTGCGATAGGCGATGCCGACGCGATGCGCGTGGAGGCCCAGCCGCGCGAGCACCGCCGGCGAGACCGAGCAGCGCCGGCCATAGGTGAAGAGGTAGAGCGCCGCATCCGGCTGCATCCGCGCGAACGCGGCGTTGAGGATCGCCTCGGTCGTCGCGGCGGGCATGCTGCGGAAGCCGAGCCCGCAAACGGCGGCGCCGAACGCCGGCGCATCGGGCTCCAGCACGTGGTCGAGCGTCGCGGCATCGATCGTCAGAATCGTTGCGCCGGGATGCCGCGCCTTGAGCAGCGCGGCGAAGGTGGGGTTCTGTTCGACCAGCGTCAGCTCGCGCTCGTTGACGCCGCGGCCGACGAGCGCGCGGGTGAACACGCCGGTGCCGGGACCGAGTTCGAGCACCGGGCCGCTGTCGACGCCGATCTCTCGCGTGATGAGCGCGACCAACGCCTCGCCCGACGGGGCGACCGAAGCGGTGCCGACCGGATCGCGCAGCCATTCGCGAAAGAAGCGCGCCTGGTCCGCCGACCGGTTGCGTGGGCCGCGTGGGGCGCGCAGGCGACTGCGCCGCTCGACACCCATGCACAACCGCTTCCAGCGCGACAGGGTAAGACCGGTTTCCACGTCGTTCATCGTCGCTCCGAAGCTTTCCCGCACGCCGGCGTGCCGGGTGCGTCGCGCTGCCATAGCCGCACTCGGGGGCCCGCGTCACCGGGTCCCGCCACCATTTGGCGCATCGGCCGCCTGGAACACCCGCACCCGCCACCGGTCGCCGTTCCATTCCACCGCTTCATCGAACCCGCGGAGCGCTTGATCGGATCGGCCGGTTTCTGTGAACGAAACATCCGCCTACCCTGGCGCCGACCGCGCGCCTAGAACATCAATCAATCGCGACCACAGGAGAGACGAGCATGGACGCAAAGACCGGTGAGATGAGCGGCTGCCCGATCGAAAAGCCGACGACCGTGCGTGGGCTGCTGGGCCGCACCAACAAGGATTGGTGGCCCGATTCGCTGCCGCTGGAGGTCCTCAACCAGGGCGGCACCTCGCCCGACCCGATGGGTCACGAGTTCGACTATGCCGAGGCGTTCAAGCAGCTCGACTATGACGCGCTAAAGGCGGACCTGAAGGCGCTGATGACCGACAGCCAGCCCTGGTGGCCGGCAGATTACGGCAATTACGGCGGCCTGTTCATCCGCATGGCGTGGCACGCGGCCGGCACCTATCGCACCGCGGACGGCCGCGGCGGCGCCAACAGCGGGCAGCAGCGGTTCGCGCCGCTCAACAGCTGGCCGGACAACGGCAACCTCGACAAGGCGCGGCGCCTGCTGTGGCCGATCAAGCAAAAATACGGCAAGCACATCAGCTGGGCCGACCTGTTCATCCTGACCGGCAATGTCGCGATCGAGAATATGGGCGGGCCGGTGTTCGGCTTCGGCGGCGGTCGCCGCGACGTGTTCGAGCCCGAAAAGGACATCTACTGGGGTTCGGAAGAGCAGTTCGTCGGCCATCCCGACAACAAGACGCGCATCCTGCCCGAAGAGGAGCTCGAGCTGGAGCAGCCGCTGGCGGCGATCCAGATGGGCCTCATCTATGTGAACCCGGAAGGGCCGGGCGGTGTGCCCGACGCGCTCCAGTCGGCGCGCGACATCAAGGAAACCTTCGCCCGCATGGCGATGAACCATGAGGAGACCGTGGCGCTGACCGCGGGTGGGCACACCTTTGGCAAGGCGCATGGTGCCGGCGACCCGACGCTCGTCGACGAAGCGCCGGAGGGCGCGGACCTCGCGCTCCAGGGTCTCGGCTGGGCGAGCGCGTATGAGAGCGGCATCGGCGAGCACACGATCACCAGCGGGATCGAGGGCGCGTGGGTGAACACCCCAACCGAATGGTCGGAGAATTATTTCCGCCTGCTGCTCGACTATGACTACGAGCTCGTCCGCAGCCCGGCGGGCGCCAAGCAGTGGCAGCCGATCAACCAGAAGGAAGAGGACATGGCGCCGGCGGCACATGATCCGAACAAGCGCGTGCCGACGATGATGACGACGGCGGACATGGCGCTGAAGGTCGATCCCGAGTTCCGCGTGATCTCCGAGAAGTTCCGCCGCGACCATGAGGCGTTCAAGGACGCGTTCGCGCGCGCCTGGTTCAAGCTGACCCACCGCGACATGGGCCCCAAGGTCCGGTACCTCGGGCCGGAAGTCCCCGCCGAGGACCTGATCTGGCAGGATCCGGTGCCCGCCGGCACCACGCCGTCGGATGCCGACGTTGCGGCGTTCAAATCGGCGATCCTGGATGCCGGCTTCTCGGTCGGTCAGCTGGTTAAGGTCGCCTGGGCCTCGGCCTCGACCTATCGCCGGTCGGATCATCGCGGCGGCGCCAACGGTGCGCGCATCCGCCTGGAGCCGCAGCGCGGCTGGGCGGTGAACGAGCCTGAGGAGCTCGCGCAGGTACTCGCCAAGATCGAGGAACTGCGTGGGTCTCTGTCGGTCGCCGATGCGATCGTCCTCGCGGGCACAGCGGCGGTCGAGAAGGCGGCGAAGGATGCCGGCTTCGACGTCGAGGTGCCCTTCACCGGCGGTCGCGGCGATGCTGAGCAGGACTGGACCGATGCCGACAGCTTTGCGGTGATGGAGCCGGTTGCGGACGGGTTCCGCAACTATCTCAAGACCAAGCACACCGTGAAGACCGAGGAACTGCTACTCGACCGGGCGTCGCTGCTCGGCCTGTCGGTGCCCGAGATGACGGTGCTGGTCGGCGGCCTACGCGTGCTGGGCGCCAACCACAAGGACGCGCCGGAAGGCGTGTTCACCGACCGCAAGGGCCAGCTGACCAACGACTTCTTCGTCAACCTGCTGGGTAACGACACCTTCTGGAAGGTGGTCGACACCAGCGCCGATGAGGAGTTCATCGGCTATGACCGCGCCGGCAAGCACGAGCGCTGGAAGGCGACGCGCACCGACCTGATCTTCGGGTCGAACAGCCAGCTGCGTGCGGTGGCGGAGGTCTATGCCGAGACCGGCAACGAGGAGAAGTTCGTCCGCGACTTCGTGGCCGCCTGGACCAAGGTGATGAACGCCGACCGCTTCGACGTCGTCCAGAAGCCGGACAGCGTCCAGCCGGTGGGGGTCGCCGAACCGGCCGAGTAAGCCGTTTTAGAAATCCTCACAGTAGATCAGCGCCGTCGTGCTCCCCGCACGGCGGCGCTTTTCCTTGAAGTAACGTGGATCAGGATGGACGCGGTTCGAACGCGCAATCGTCCGACAAGTCCATCACATGGATCATGTAAGTAAAAAACATAAGGAGGAACAAAGGCTTACACGGCCTGTTCTCGCCTCGCCCGGTATGGGCCAGGGAGACCGTCAATGCACATGGAAGAGGGTGTGGTCGACGCGCATGGGCGCCGTCGAAACGACCGACGTGACTTTTTTCGCAGCATGGGCGTGGCTGCCGGCGCGGTCGGCGCCGTGGCGCTTGCGACCCGCGCGCCTCAGTTGCGCGCCCAGGCGGCCCCCACCGATGCCGACGTGTTCAACTTCGCGCTCAACCTCGAATATTTGGAAGCGACCTTCTACAGCCGCGCGGTGTTCGGCACCGACCTCGATGCCGCGCAGGTTGGTGGCACGGGCACGGCCGGGACGGTCAACCTGACGGGTGCGCGCCAGGTCAATTTCCGCGATCCCTTCGTCGCGCAGTTCGCGCGCGAGATCGCGACCAACGAACGGCTGCACGTCGCCTTCGTCCGCTCGCTCCTGACCACGAACGCGATCGCGCGGCCTGCGCTCGACCTCAGCGTCTCGCCGACCTCCGCCTTTTCGCTGGCGGCGCGCTCGGCCGGGCTGATCGGTGCCGGCGAGTCCTTTGATCCCTATGCCAGCGACGAGAACTTCCTGCTCGCGACCTTCCTGTTCGAGGATGTCGGCGTCACCGCCTACAAGGGTTCGTCGACGCTGATCTCGAACCCCGTGTTCCTCGAGGCGGCCGCGGGCATCCTTGCGGTCGAGGGCTATCACGCTAGCATCGCGCGGACGACGCTTTATCAGAAGGGCATCGCCGAACCCTCGATCATCGCCGCGACCGAGGCGATCTCGAACGCGCGCGACGCGCTCGACGGACCGGACGATCTCGACCAGGGCGTCGCCCCGCGCGAGGATGCGAGCAACGTCGTGCCGGCAGACGCCAACGGCATCGCGTTCAGCCGGACGTCGGGGCAAGTGCTCAACATCGCCTACCTCAACCGCCTTGCCGTCTCTGCCGGCGGGTTCTTCCCGAACGGCGTCAACGGCACCATCCGCACCAGCGCGGCCAATTGAGGAGCTCTGCGATGAACCATGATGACAGCATGATCGCCAACGTCCTGCGCGCCTGCGACGAGCGGCGCGATGCGCGCCGCGCCTTTCTCCGCACCGCCGGCCAGGCCTCGTTCGTCGCGGCGGGCGCCGCGGTGCTCGCCGCCTGCGACGACAGCAACGACGACATCGTCGTCCGGCCCACCCCGACGCCAAGCCCCACGCCGACCCCTACGCCCAGCCCGACGACGCCCGCGCCCTCGGTCCAGGACGTGCTCAATTTCGCGCTCAACCTTGAGTATCTCGAGGCGCAGTTCTATTCGTTCGCGGCGTTCGGGACCGGGCTGGCCGACAACCTGCTCAGCGGCACGGGGACGCAGGGTGCGGTGCGCGGCGGCCGGCGCGTGGCGTTCAGCGACCCCGCCATCGCCCGCTTCGCGCGAGAGATCGCGCAGGACGAGGTCGCGCACGTCGCGTTCCTTCGCCAGGCGCTCGGTACCTCGGCGATCGCGCAGCCGCAGATCAACCTGGGCACCGGGAGCGGCGACGCATTTTCCGCCGCGGCGCGGGCAGCGGGGCTGATCGGCGAGAGCGAGTCCTTCGATCCCTTCTCCAGCGACGAGAACTTCCTTCTCGGCGCCTTCCTGTTCGAGGATGTCGGGGTCACGGCGTACAAGGGATCGTCGCCGCTGCTCATCTCGAACAAGCCGTTCCTGGAGGCGGCGGCGGGCATCCTTGCGGTCGAGGCGTATCATGCCGCGATGATCCGCACGACGCTCTACCGCAAGGGCGTGGAGACGCCGACGCTGATCGACAAGACCGAGGCGATCTCGAACGCGCGCGACGCGCTCGACGGAACGAGCGACATCGACCAGGGCATCCGCTCGCAGGGTTCGGGCGCCGATCAGGCCGCCAACATCGTCCCCACCGACGGCAACGCGGTCGCGTTCAGCCGCACGCCGGGACAGGTGCTCAACATCGTCTATCTCAACAAGGCTGCGGTGGAGCAGGGCGGGTTCTTCCCCGCCGGCGTCAACGGCGCGGTTCGGCTGAGCCAGGCGAACTGAACCGAGCAGCCCCGGTCGGTGATCCGGCCGGGGCTTGCCCACGGCGCTCGACCGGCTACGACCGCGGCAATGCTCTGGCTTTTGCCCATCGCTGTCGTCGCCGCGCCCGATCAGGCGCGCGACGCGCCCTATGTGCCGAGCCCCGACGAGATCGTCGCGGCGATGCTCGACCTTGCAGACGTGAAGCCCGGCGAGCGCGTCCTAGACCTGGGATCGGGCGATGGCCGCATCCCGATCGCCGCGGGCAGGCGCGGGGCCACGGCGATCGGCGTCGACATCGACACCCGCCTCGTCGCCCGCGCCAATTTCCGCGCGCGGGAGGCGGAGGTGGCGCAGCGCGTCCGCTTTCGCCGCGAGAATTTGTTCGAGACGCGGCTGCGCGATGCCGACGTGCTGACGCTCTACCTGATGCCCGAGGTCAACCTGCGGCTGCGCCCGCGCATCCTTAACGAGATGCAGCCGGGCGCGCGCGTCGTTTCCCACGCCTTCGACATGGGCGACTGGACGCATGACTTCTTCGTCAATCTCGATGCGCGCCGCGTGTATCTGTGGATCGTCCCGGCGGTGGTCGGCGGCCGCTGGACGCTCATGCGGGCCGACGGAACCCGCGCCCCGCTCGACCTCGACCAGCGGTACCAGAAGGTCGCCGGCACGCTGGGCGGCGGGTTGCTGAATGAGGTCGTGCTGCGCGGCGATCGCCTGCGCTTCGTTCATGCCGGGCGCACCTATGAAGGCCGCGTCGGCGACACGAGCATCGATGGCGAGGGCTGGCGCGCCGTCCGCGCGCCCTGAGCGACCAGCGATCCCATGATGCCGCAAACCCCTTGCGGATTGCGGCCAATTCGTTCTGTCTGTCCAACGAAGCTAAGGGAGGCGCGGTGCGGTCGATTGCCATCTTCGCGGCGTTCACGGGACGGTATCTCCAGCTCGGCTTCCGGTCGGGGCGCGATCACCGCGTCGAGATCGTCGAGCGGCCCGCGCTGGCGCTGTCGCCGGCTGCGTTGGCTGAGCTGACTGCCGCCTGCCGAGCGGTCGTCGCCGCGTGCCTGGATGGGCGGCAGCTCGACTACGGCCTGTTCGCGCCGGATGGCGCCGCCTGGGAGCGGAGCGTCGTCACCTTGGTGCGGCGCGCGAGCGACGGCCGGCCGGTCGCGTTCAACGCGATGCCGCTGCTCCGGGTGGAGCGGGGCGGCGTGCCCCATGAGGTGCTGCACCTCGGCCTGGTCATGGTCGATCCGGCCGAGCGCAGCGGCGGGCTGTCGTGGATCCTCTATGGCCTCACCTGTTTCGCGCTGTTCGTCCGGCGGGGGCTCCGCCCGCTCTGGATCAGCAGCGTGACGCAGGTGCCCGCGGTCGTCGGCATGGTCGCCGAGACGTTCGACGACGTCTTCCCGGCGCAGGCAGGCACGCAGGCGAGCTTCGCGCACCGCCACCTGGCGCACCAGATCATGCGGGGGGAGCGGGGGGCGTTTGGGGTGGGCGAGGATGCCGGTTTCGATGCCGATCGTCAGGTTATCACCGACGCCTATACCGGCGGCTCGGACAATCTGAAGAAGCGGTTCGACGTCGCCGCCAAGCACCGCGACGATCGCTACAACCGCTTCTGCGCCGAGGCGCTCGACTATGACCGCGGCGACGACGTGCTGCAGATCGGGCGCATCGACCTGTCCACCGCGCGGCGCTTCATGGCGAAGAGCGTGCCGCGCAGCGCGATCCCGCAACTGGCGGTGCAGGGCCTCGTCCTCGGCATCCAGGCGGTGGTCGCGCCGATGGTCCAGTGGCTCGCCGCCGACAAACCCCTTGATCGATTGAGGCCCGCGCGATGACCGAGTTCCGCTATGACGAGATGACGACGCGCAACCGCGGCTTCGTGACCGAGGCGGAGCAGGCGCGGCTGCGCGCGGCGCGTGTGCTGATCCCCGGCGTCGGCGGGATGGGGGGTGCAGCGTTCATGGCGCTGGTGCGCGCGGGTGTCGGCCGCTTCGCCATCGCCGATATCGACACGTTCGAGGTGTCGAACCTCAACCGCCAGCTGTTCGCGACGCTGGACACGGTTGGACAGGACAAGGCGGCGGCTGCGCGGGCGGGGGCGCTGCGCATCAATCCGGAGGCGGAGATCGAACTGCTCGGCGCCGAGTGGACGGACGCGCTGGAGCGGCTGGTCCCCGCGAGCGACGTCATCGTCAACGGCATGGACGACGCGGCGGCGGGCGTGCACCTCTATCGCCGCGCGGCGGCGCATGGGCGAACGGTGATCGATGCGTACGCCTCGCCGCTCCCCTCGGTGACGGTAGTCCGGCCCGAGGCGCCGCGACCGGAAGCGCGGCTTGGCTATCCGACCGTCGGCGTCGACTGGACGGCGGTGACGCCCGAGATGCGCACCGAATGCCTCCAGCGCGAGATCGAATATGTGCTGACGCACAGCAGCAGCCACGCGCATGTCGACCTCGACATCGCCGCGGAGGTCGCGGCGGGCAAGCGATCGCGCTTCTCCTTTGCGACAATGGTGACGATGGCAGGGACGATGATGGCGGAGGAGGCGATCCGCGTCATCCTCGGGCGCTCAGGCGGTACCGACCATCGCGGCTATTTCTTCAACCCGCACAGGATGCGCGTCGAGGGGCCGAAGCCGACGCCAATCGCCGCGATGCGCGGCTTTGCGGTACGGCGGTTCATGCAGAAGATGATGGCGTGATCGCTTCGGTCGAGACGCTCGTCACACTGCTCGCGCTCGCCGCGCTGCTCGTGGCGCGGACGAGCGTCGCGCGGGCGGGATCGGCGGTCGGCGCTCGCCTGCGCGCGCTCTACACCTTGACCGCCTGGTTGCTGGCGTTCCGGCTGCTCGCCGCGTTAAGCCCGAGCGCGCCGGTGATCGCCGCGTTGATGGTGGTCGCGGCCTGGCTGCCGCTGGCCGCCGTGCGGCTGGTCGAGGAGCTTTGCCGCCGCCATGCGCCGCGAAGCGTCAAGCTGTTGGCGCTGGGAGGGGCGCTAGTGTTCAGCGGGGTCGCGGTGACGCTGGGGCTGGTCTGGAGCGACGGCGC
Source organism: Sphingomonas sp. Y38-1Y (assembly GCF_032391395.1). Lineage (NCBI taxonomy): Bacteria > Pseudomonadati > Pseudomonadota > Alphaproteobacteria > Sphingomonadales > Sphingomonadaceae > Sphingomonas > Sphingomonas sp. Y38-1Y. The sequence continues at coordinate 2,355,919 of NZ_CP135916.1, read as the reverse complement.
GGTGCTGGCGCTCGCGGGGTACCAGTCGGTGATGCTCGCGGCGATGATCGCGCTTTTGGTACGTGAGCGGGGCGGGCTGGGGCCGGCCGAGCGGCGGACCGCGGACACGTTCCTGCTCGCGCTGGTGCTCACCATTCCGTTGGCGCTGACCGATTTCGTCGCCTTGTTCCCCGCGCTGCCCGTGCGCGGCGGGGTCGTCGCGATACTGCTGCTGGTGCTGGCCGCGTCGCGGCTGACGATCGATCGGGGCACGCCCGCGGGGCTGCTGGCCGACATCGCTGTCGCATCGGGGGCGAGCGGCGTGCTGGTGCTCGCGGCGCTGCTGATGCTGCCGGCACTGCCCGACGAGACGGTGGCCAGGCTGGCCGTCGCCGGCTGGGCGGTCGCCGCGCTGCTGTTGCTGATCGAGCGGGCGGCGGGGCGGCGGACGCGCGCGTCGGGACTGGTCGCGGCGCTCGCGCGGGTCGAGAGTGACGAGCCCGCCGCGATCCTGTCGGCGCATCCGCTGCTCGCGGGCGGGCGCGTGATCGAGGGACAGGCGCTTGCCGCCTATCCCGAAGCGAGCCTTGCCGAACTGCTTCGCCGCCGCGTGATCGCCGGCGAGCGGGCGGGCGACGCCGCGCGCGACCTGCTCCAGGCGGCGCAGGCGACGCATCTGTTGCGGCTGTCGCGGGTGCCGCCACGGCTGCTCGCGATCAACGCGGGCGGGCTTGCGGGGGCGGCGCTCGATGCCGAGATCGAGCTGGCTGCGCGACTGGTGGAGCGACCCGCATGACGATCGAGCTTCGGACAGGCGACGTCGATGCCTTTTTCGAGGCGCCGTTCAACGCCTATGCGCCCGAGGACGGCTATGTCTCGCCGCTCCGGAGCGACATGCGGCGGATGCTCGATCCCACGGCCAACCCGCTCTGGACCGCCGGCAACCCTTACGCCTTCTGGACCGCGCATCGCGGCGGCCGGCCGATCGGCCGGATCATCGCGCATGTCCACCGACAGTCGAACGTCGTCCACGGCACGCGGCGCGCGCAGTTCGGCTTCTTCGATTGCGCCGACGATGCCGAGGCGGGCGCGGCACTGCTCGGTGCGGCGGAGCGGTTCGCGCGCGAGCAGGGAGAGGCCGAGCTGGTCGGCAACTTCAACCTGACCGCGATGCAGCAATGCGGCGTGATGACCGGTGGCTTCGGTCGCCCGGCCTATACCGACATGGTGGTCAATCCGCCGCATGTTCCGCGCATGCTGGAGGCAAACGGGTTCGAGCGCTTCTTCCCGATGCGGACGTTCGAGCTCGACCTCGCCGACGCGCGGATCGATGGCCTGCGTCCGATCGGGGGCGACTTCGCCTTCGCGCCCATCGTCAAGGCGAGCTTTGCCGAGCGGATGGAGGAGGCGCGGGCGGTGCTGAACGACGGGTTCGCCGACAATCCGATGTTCGTGCCGCTGACTGCCGAGGAGTTCCGCTTTCAGGCGGGCGAGATGATGTCGATCCTCGACCCGCGGCTGTCGTCGGTGCTGCTGCATCAGGGGCGGCCGGTCGGGACGATCATCTGCATCCCCGATCTCAACGGCCTGCTCGCCGCCACCCGATCCCGCATCGGGCTGACGACCCCATTCCACTATCTACGCTATCGGCTGAGGCGTCGGCGCGCGGTCATCATCTTCTATTCGGTGGCACAGGCGATGCACGGGCAGGGGCTGATGGGCGGCATGCTCGCGCGGACGGTGACGGCCCTGCGCGAGGCGGGCTATCGGCAGCTCGGCATCACCTGGATCGCCGACGTCAATGCGGCGAGCCTGCGCCAGATGGAGAAGCTCGGCGCGCGGCCGCTCCACCACCTTCATCTGTTTCGCAAGGGTCTCGCATGATCGATCGCCGCGCGCTGGTGGCGGAGGCGGCGCTGGCGCCGAGCGTCCACAACGTCCAGCCCGCGCGCTGGCGGCTGGTGGACGATGACGGGCTCGCGCTGTTCGAGGATGTGCGCTGCCGGCTGACGGTCGGCGATCCGCGCGGCAATGATGCGGGGATCAGCCTGGGCGCGGCAGCGGAGGGGATGCGGATCGCCGCCGGGCGGCATGGGCTGGCGTTGGTGCCCGTCGGGGTGCCGGGCGACGAAGCGATGTTGCGCGGGGTTGCCGGGTGGCGGCTGGTGGCGGGCGGTGAGGGCGATCCGCTGGCGGCAGCGGTCGAGGCGCGGCGATCCTGGCGCGGCAAGTTCGCGGCGCCGTCGCCGGAGGATCGCCGTGCTGCGGCGGCACTGGCGGCCGACGATGCGGCGGTGCTCACCGATCCGGCGACGCTGAAGCGGCTCGCAAAGCGTTACGATGCGGCGAGCTATGGCTTCATGCGCGAGCGTGGTTTTCGCGGCGAACTCCTGTCGTGGATGCGGCTCGACCGGGGGCATCCACGCTGGGCGACCGACGGGCTCAATGCCGAGGCGATGGCGATGGGATCGATCGAGGCGCGGGGGGCGGCGCTGGTGCTCGGCCCGGGTTTTCGGCTGCTCGATCGCATCGGGTTGGCGCGGCCGCTGCTCGCCGAGGGGGCGAAGATCGCGGGCGCGGCGGGGCTGGTCGTGTTTCATCGACCCGCGGACGAAGCGCCGTTCGATAGCGGCGCCGCTTTCTACCGCCTGTGGCTGCGGATCGAGGCGGCGGGGTTCGGCGCCGCGGTGCTCGCCGCGCTGGCGGACGATCAAGAGGCGGCGGCAGCGGTGGTGCGAGCGGCGGGGCTGGGCGAGGACCGGCGGATCGTCAGCGCGTTCCGCATTGGGCGGCGGCCTATCGGGGAGCAACCCGCACGGGCGCGCCGTCCGATCGACGAACTGCTCGTCTAGAGAAGCTTGAGGAAGGCGATCAGCGCCTGCTTGTCGCCGTCGGGCAGCTCGGCACCGAACGTATGGCCGCTATTGCCGCGGCCGGGCCGGCGGGCGTCGAGCCACACCGGCCGCGAAAAGGGCCGGTAGCCCGCCGGATAGCGCCCGTCCGGCGTGAGGCGCAGGCCGACGCGATCGAAGTCGAGCGCGTGGCCGCCGACCTGGAAGCGCAGCGGCCGCCGTTCGGGCGAAAGCAGCGCGTCGAGCGTCGGGACGGACCCGTTATGGAGGTACGGTGCCGACGCCCAGAGCCCCGTCAGCGGCGGCGCGGCATAGCCCTTGCCGACCGAGACGCTGATCCGCCTGGCATAGGCGCTGCGCCCCACCGCATCGACGAGCGCGCGGTCGAACGCGGTTGCGCGCAGCGGATCGGTGCCGACCTCGCCGATCCAGTTGGGGAAGCGCGCCAGTCGTGCGCGGCGCCCCACGATGCGATAATCGCCATGACAGGCGGCGCAATTCCGCGCGTAGATCGTGGCGCCGGTTCGGGCACGTGCGGAGTCGACCACGCCGGGGAAGGGGGCGGGACGATAGGCCTTGAGGAAGCCGATCACCGCATCGGCATCGCCCAGCGCGTCGATCGCGGCGTCGGGATGCACGCCCATGCTCGGCACGGTGAAGAAGGTCGTGATCGCGCCGAGCGCATCGAGGTGGGCCGGGGTGAGGTCCGCCTCGGTTGTCGGCCGCGCCGCCTCGCCCGGAACGCCGTAGGCGCCGTCGGCGAGCAGGCGGGTCCGCCACACGCGGTCGCCGAGTTCGGGAATCGACACCGTGCCGACATCGGCCATCCCGCCGCCCAGCAGCGGGAGGCCCAGCGCCGATTTGAGCGCGGCGACGCCGTTGGTGCTTCCCGGCGTGCCATTGGGGAAGGGCAGCGGACGGTCGCGACCGTCGAGCTCGCCCAGCCGTTGACGGACGAGCGGCAGGATGAGGAAGCGCAGGCTCGTCCGCTCGCGCCAGCCCATTTCGGGGAACAGCGCGGCGGCGGTGGGCAGCAGGCGGTCGTCGCCGGTATGGCGACGCAAGGCCACGAACACCGCCATCGTGTAGGCTTCGAGGTCGAGCGAGCTGTTGGGCATGCCGAGCACCGCGCGGCCGGGATCGGGGCTGCCGTCGGCGCGATAGGCGACGCCGGCATGGCATGCCGCGCAGCCGAGATTGGCGACGCGGACGACGCTGCCGCCCACCGGCGCGACGTCGCCCGCGGTGAGGCCGAGCGGCATGCCGCCGGGTCGCTCGCCGACGCCGGCGGGGCGGTTCGCGACCTTGGCCTCTGTCAGGAAGCCGAAGCGCGCCAGGATGCGGGACAGCGTGGCGGGTTCGACCAGGGCGCCGGGGTCGCGCGCCTGTTCGTCGAGGACGAGTGCCGCGGCGACGAGGCGCCAGGGGAGGGCGTTGCGGTCGAGTGCATCCATGCTGATGCCGCCGAACGCCGCGCCCTCGAATGCCGCCGCGCCCCTCGCCGCGATGCCGGCATCGGCGGCGACTGGCGAGCGCGTCGCGGCTTCGCCCACCGGCCGCGATCCGGCCCAGAGCAGCGCCGCGGCGATCGCGACGGCGCCGATCGGCAGGAGAAGCCGCTTGCGCATCGGCTCAGAAGGCCAGATCGAGCGCGTAGGCGGCGAGAACCAGCGGCGGCAGCCAGAAGATCGCCAGCCACCAGCTCGCGCGTCCCCGCGCCGCCACTCGGCGGGACAGCGCCCACCACAGGGCGACGACCGCCCAGAGCCACGCCACCCATGCGCCGAGCGAGATGCTGCTGCGGTAATGATGCATCCGCAGCTGGCAGTCGGTGTCGCCCGGCGCGCAGCCGCGCGCAACCTGGATCAGATCGTGCGCGACGATGGCGGTCACCAGCGCCAGTGCCAGCGCAAACAGGATCAAGGCGATCCGGTTGACGATCGGGAAGACGGGGGCGCTCGTCATCATCCTGGCTCCTGCTGCGAACGCGCTCAGTCGAGCGCGCAACCCTGGAGGATCGTCGTGCCGGCGATCGCGGTGACGCCGCTGCAGGTGAGCGTGACGGCGCTGCCGCGCGCGGCGCCGGCGAAACCCGACGGATCGCGGAGATTGGCGACGACATAGTTGAACGGCATTCGCCCCTCGAGCGAGATCGACGGCGCGGCGCCGGGGGTCGGCGCGGCGACGGTGCCGCTCACGGTCACCGGCCCGGCATAGCGAGCGCGCGCACCCTGCGGATCGTCGCGGAAGGCGCGGTCGAGGCTGATGACGGTCGTCCTCGTTGCGTCGTCGGGGCTGTCTAGGTCGACGGTGCGCGCCTCGGGTGCGGTTGCCGCGTCATCGTCGCCGGTGTTCCTGGCGGTCGCTTCGCCGGACGCCTTGCCCTGCGCTTCCTCGGTATCGGTGCCGGCGATCGGGCGGGTGCCGTCGCGCTGCGACCACAGCATGATGCCGATGACGAACAGTGCCACCACGACCATGATCGGCAGGATCAGCCCGCCGCCTCCGCCGGAGCCGCCGCGGCGACGCTGCTGCGCCTCCCGCTGCATGCCCATCGGCGTCGGCCCGGGATCGGGGCTGGGTCGCGGTTCGGCGATCGGCGGTGCGGGGGGCGCCGGGCTGACCGGCGGCGGGGCCGGCGCCGTGTCGGCGGGGGCGCCGGCGGGCTTTCCGCAATCGGGGCAGAAGCGGGCGTCGGCGGGCAGCTGGGCGCCGCAATGGGTGCAAAAGGCCATGACAGTTGCTCCTCTCGAAAGGGGACTCAGGGGATGTAGGGAAGGTTGGAGAGCACGCTTTCGCCGGTGCGGCGGACGCAGATGTGGTCGACGATGAACATGCCCGCGCCGAAGCCGATGAAGCCGGCCGCGATCGCCAGATCCTGGTTCGACTTGAAGATCGAATAGGCGATCGTGGCGATCACCGCGCCGGCGACGATTTCGGCGATGAAGTAGAACAGGAAGACCCAGCCCGAGACGTGACGCTCGGCCTTGGGGGGCTTGCGGCCGCCGGCCGGGCGCTGCGGGCGGGTGGGTGCCTGGACATCGCCCTGTGGCGCGGCGCCGAGTTCGCGTTCGGGCGCGCGCATGCTCCAGGCGAGCGACTTGATGATGCCGAAGACGATGCCGACGAGCAGCAGACCCATCAGCACCATGCCGCCCGCCTCGTCGCCGTTCGGGAACCAGCGTTCGGTCAGCATCGCCGCGGCGATCACCGCGAGCATGAAGCCGGCGCAGTGGAAGATGAAGCTCCAGCCGGCGCGGCGGACATAATGATCGTAATCGTCGGCCGTCACCGCCACCGGCGGTCCCTTCGCATTGTAGCGATAGACATAGCCGGTCGGCGTCTTCTGGAACTGCTTGCTCGCGAAATGGCCGAGTAGCTTGATGAGACCCATGTCGATCTCTCCCAAAAATCAGGCGGACCGTGCCGCCGCGATGCTTTCGCGCACGCGGGCCAGCGCCACCGTCTCGGCATCGCGCTGGCCCATCGCCGCCCAGGATCCGTTGGCGTCGAAGGTGCAGTGGCCGTGGACCGTCGCGACCAGCGAGCGGGCGAGCGTGCCCACCCCCTCGTCGGGCGCGCGGTCCAGCGCCGCCGCCACTTCCTCGACGACGATGCCGGTCAGCCGCCCGCGCACCTCGATCTGGTCGTCGGGGATCGCCTCGATCGAGAGGCGATGCTCGTAGATCGCCGACCAGCGCAGCGGATTGTCGCGGGCGAAGGCGAAATAGGCGCTCACCAGCGCGGCGATCCGATCCTTGTCCGGTTCGGCCAACCGCGTGCGGAGTGCATCGGCCCACAGCGCGAAGGTCGCGGTGTTGATCGCCATCACCAACCCGTCCACGTTGCCGAAGACGTTGTGGATGGTGCCGACCGTATAGCCGACCCGCTTGGCGACCTCTCTGGCGGAGAAGCCGGCCAGGCCAGTTTCCGCCATCAGGGCCTCTCCCGTGGTCAGGATCAACTCGCGCAATTCTTCGCGGCTGTGATCGGAACGCCTGCCCATGATCCCGCTTACCCCGCGCGCCGGAACAGCGTGCCTCTGCGCGGTGTGGTGCGGCTCGACGCCTGAAGCGCCTGGAGCGTCGTGGCGACGCCGCGTGGCCCCCGCGTCAGCGTGAACAGCGGCTGGCCGCGGCGATAGCCGTCGTCGAACATGTTGTCGGGACCATAGCCATAGAATTTGACGATCGCCGACCGGCCCTGCGGCGTCACGGTGCAGACGATCCGCTTGTTGGTCTGGAACCCCTGACCGTTCAGCGTGCAGCCGGTGGGGCCGTTACCCGGCCCAACGCGCAGCGTGTAGGTGATGAACGCCGCGATGCTGTCCTGGGGGGTGGTGCCGCCGTGCCGGCCGACATTCTCCTCCCAGACATAGCGGCCATTCCATGCCGCGACCTGGGCCGGTGCGGCGGCGGGGAGCGCCGCGGCGGCGGCGGCGATCGTCAGAGCGATCGTCTTGGTGCCAAGGAACTTCGTCTTCACGATGCTTCTCCTGGATGAATTCGGGGGTGTAACGTTCAAGTCGTCGCTACGCCTCAAGAGGTTGCGAGCGACATCCGGCCGGTCAGCGGGGTGATGGCGAAGTCGGCGCCGCCGCGGGGCGAGGGCCACATCGCGACCTGGAACCGCTGCTTGGCGGCGCAGGCGTTGACGGTCCACACCTCGTAATGGCCGCCGAGCTGCGGCGCGGGGCGCGTCGGCTGGCGCGGCACATAGGCGCGCGGCATGACGTTCATGTGCGCCGAATAGAGGAAGCGACAGCCGCCCGTGCGGCTGGAATATTCGGCGATCTGGCGGAGCACGTCGACCTGGAGTTGCGCGCTCGCCCGGCTCTGGCCGGTGACCTTGAGCGGATAGGCGGCGGCAGGCTGGCTTGCGGCGACGGCGGCGGTCGCGAGCGCGGCGGCGATCAGGGTATTGCGCTTCATCGTCCTTCTCCTTCGTGCCCGGTGTGGGCGACGAAGGACAAAATGACCGCTGTTCAATTAATCGCAACTGAACAGCGGTCAATTGTTTGAAGCATGCGGTGAGGTGAGCGCGTCGCGGCCCTCTGCCGTCAGGGTTTCCGATCCAGCAATCGCTGCGCGCGCAGCCAGTTTTCCATCAGTTCTGGCCAGCGCGCGAGCGCCGGGTCGGCCCCGCCCAGGCCGGTGCCGTGGTCGCCGTTGGCGAACACGTGCAGTTCGACCGGCACCTTCTTCGCCTGAAGCGCCTCGTAGAAGCGCAGGCTGCCCATCGCGGGGACCAGGCCGTCGGCGGTGGTGTGATAGATGAAGGTCGGCGGCGTCCGCTCGGTCACGGTGCGGACTGGCTGATAGCGTTCGAAGCGCTTCGGATCGCAATTGACCGGCGAGAAGTCGCAATATTGCGATCGGCCCCGCGCATCGAGCTTCATCCCCTCCAGCCAGGGATAGCCGAGGACGAGGAAGTCGGGGCGGCTGCTGACGCGATCGATCGGGTCGGACGCGTCGGCGCGGCCGGCTTCGCCCAGCGTGGCGACAGTGGCGCTCAGATGGCCGCCGGCGGAGAAGCCGATCATGCCGATGCGCGCGGGGTCGATTCCGAGCGTGGCGGCATTGGCGCGAACATAGCGGACGGCGCGCTGCCCGTCGGCGAAGGGGATCGGCAGCCGCGCCTTGGGCCCGACGCGATATTTGAGGACGAAAGCAGTGACGCCGCGAGAGGCGAACCAGTCGGCGACCTGCCGCCCCTCCAGATTGTCGGCGAGCCCGACATAGCCGCCGCCCGGCGCGACCACGATCGCGGTGCCGTTCTCGTGCCCGCGATGCGGGCGCATGATCGCCAGCGTCGGCGTCTCGTCGGGGCCATCGCCCTTGGCCTCAGGCGCGCGGCCGGGCCAGAGGCGGACCGTTTCCATGCCCAGCACCGGCTCGCCGGATGGTTGCTGAGGCGACGGCGCCATGCTGAGCGCCAGCGCCGTCCAGAAACTTGCGAAGATCATAGCTTGGGCCTCCCCCGGCGTTGTTATCGAATCTTGGTCGACCAACCCGCCATGCTTTTCAACCGGATCAGAGCGGCTGGCCCAGGATCGCCTCGACGCCGGCGCGATAGGTGCGGCTCATCTGGAGCTGCGCGCCCGATTTCAGCGTCACCTCGAACTCGCCATGCGAGCGGCGGGCGAGCGAGGCGATCGCGCGGACGTTGACGATGTGCGATCGGTGGATGCGCACGAAGCGAAACGGATCGAGCCGCTCGGCCACGGCCGCCAGCCCCGCGCGGTACAGGAACGCCTCGCCCTGGGCGTGGACGGTGACATAGACGCCGGCGCCCTCGATCCAATCGATCTCCTCGGTCATCAGCAAGCGCGTCGTGTCGCGCTGGCGCACCGCGATCCAGTCCCAGATCGCGCCGGGCTTGGCGCGGGCGCCGATCAGCTTCAGTACTTCGGGACCGAAACCGTTGCCGTCCTCGGGCTCGGCGGCGCCGGGCTGCGGCAGCCGCGCCCGCACGCGCGCCATCGTCTGTTCGTAGCGGCGGTCGCCAAACGGCTTGAGGAGGTAGTCGACCGCCTCCACCTCGAACGCCTGGATCGCGAACCGGTCATAAGCGGTGACGAAGACGGTCGGCGGCATGTCGGCGGCGCCGATCGCCTCGATCACGCCGAAGCCGTCGATGCCGGGCATCTGCACGTCGAGGAAGACGATGTCGGGCCGCGCGGTGCGGATCGCCTCGATCGCCTCGACGCCGTTGACGGCCGTCCGCACCGTGCCGATCGCGGCGTCGGCAGCGAGCAGGTCGGTCAGGCGGCGACGCGCCGGCGCCTCGTCGTCGACGACGAGGACTGACGGCGCGTCAGGCGAAGGCATCGGGATCGCCGCCGACACCGTGGAGCGGCAGGCGGATCGTCACCTCGGTACCGGCCTCCGGCCGCCGGGCGATGTCGAAGGCGTGCCCGCCGGCATCGGCATAGAGCGCCTGGAGCCGCTCACGCGTGACGCGGACGCCCAGGCCCGCCGACACCTCCGGCCGCCAGTTGGCCGGCAGGCCGACGCCGTCGTCGATCACCCTGACCTCCAGCTCGTCGCCGATCCGCTCGACCGACACCGCGACATGCCCACCCGCGACCTGTCGTTCGAGGCCGTGGCGCACCGCATTCTCGACCAGCGGCTGAAGGAACATCGACGGCACCAGCGCGCCGAGCGTCTCGGGATCGGCATCGATGCTGAACTGGATGCGGTCGCCGAAGCGGTGCTTCTGAATGGCGATATAGCGGTCGAGCAGCGCCAACTCCTGCGCCAGACTGATCTCCGAACGGTTCTGACAGTCGAGCGAATGGCGCAGCAGCGTCGCCAGATCCTCGATCATTTCCCGCGCGAGCGCCGGCTGGGCGGCGACCTCCGACGAGATCGCATTGAGCGAGTTGAAGAGGAAATGCGGTTCGAGCTGAAGGCGCAGCGCGTCGAGGCGCGTCTCGACCAGCCTCTTCTCCACGCGCTCCAGCTCGACCTGGCTCGTCAGCAGCCGGTTGTGGAACTTGAGCGCCTGAAGCGCGCCGACGAACGCGCAATAGGTGATCCAGCCGCCCAGATAGAAATAGACGCCAAAATCGACGCTGCGCAGCGGATTCCACCAGACCGCCGGGAATGGATAAAGGATCAGCGCGGCCAGATAGGTGTGGACGATGCTGAACGGCACGCTCAGCAACAGGTGCGCGACCGCGAGGCGGAGGACGTTGAGATTGGCGGCGGTCAGGCTCCGGTCGATCATCAGAATCGCCGGGGTCAGCAGCGCCCAGGACCAGGTTTCGACGAACTTCGCCATCACCTCGGTCCAGTTGATGCCGCCGATCATGTCCGGCACCGCTTGGAACACGCCCGCGGCGGTCCAGATCGCAATGATCGTCACGACGCCGCGCGGCGACCAGTTGCGCTGCGCGGCGGCATCGCGAACCCGCTCCACGGCGCGGGGCGGCTCGAAGGGACTGGCAAGCTCGACGGCGGCGGACTTCATGCGGTGCGTTATCCAACAAACCCGATTGGCTTTGAAGAGGTCGCCGCCGAGTCGGGATCGGGAGCGATGCCAAGGCATCAGTAATCGGCCCGGGACGCGCCCCGCGCCAAGATGAATCGCCGAACACCCCCGAATTGTTACGAAGCGGATCGTGAGTTTGCGAAGCGGACTATCGGCTTTTCAGGCCGGTCGACTTGATCCCTGAGGTTAGCGAAAGTGAACGATCTCAGGCACTTCGCCGCGGCGGCGTGATAGACTTATCAGACAAATCATGTCCTTCATTCCTCGTGTGAGCCGGACCGGTGCCGCGCGCTTCGTCGAAAGCGCCGCCCGTCGAACCGGCGCCCACCGAACGACGGTGGCACGCATGGGAGGGGAGACACTGATGGCAACGCTACGTCCGCAATTCGTCCGCTGGCTGGGCGCCTCGACCTTGGTCGTGGCGACATTCCTGACCGCGCCTGCGCACGCGCAGAGCAACGCCGACGCACCCGGCACCGCCGAGCAGACCGGCGACGAAGGCGGCGACCAGGCGGAGGCGATCACCATCACCGGCCGCCGCGCCGCGCTTCAGGCCGCGGACGATCGCAAGCGCCGCAGCGACAGCATCATCAACTCGGTCGTCGCCGACGAGGCGGGCAAGCTTCCCGACAATTCGATCACCGAAGTGCTGCAACGCGTGTCGGGCGTCAGCATCGTCCGCTTCGCCGCGCTCAACGATCCCGACCATTATTCTGTCGAAGGATCGGGCATCCAGGTCCGCGGGCTGAGCGGCGTCGCGTCGCGCCTGAACGGGCGGGAGATCTTCAGCGCCAATGGCGGCCGCGCGCTGATCTGGGGCGACGTCACGCCGGAGCTCATGTCCGCGGTCGACGTCTACAAGTCGGCGACCGCCGACCTGATCGAGGGCGGCACCGGCGGCCAGATCGACCTGCGCACCAAGCTGCCCTTCGACTATTCGCGCGGCTGGCACTTCGCCGGCAGTGCGGAGGGGAGCTATGGCGACCTGGCCAAGAACGCCGACTATTCCTTCTCTGGGCTCGTGTCCGGCCGGTGGGAGACGGGGATCGGCGATATCGGCCTGCTCGTCGACCTGGCGCACAGCCGCCTGACCTCGCTCGCTAACTTCATCCGCGCCGAGCCCTATTTCCGCAAGCGGCTGGCGGGCGAAAGCGAGGACGTGTTCATCCCCGGCGGCTTCACGTTCGGCGACGAGGAGTTCCAGCGCGACCGCACCGGCGTCTATGCCGCCGCGCAATGGGCGCCCAGCCAGGACCTCGAGTTCACGGGCATCTTCTTCCAGTCGCGCTACGAAAACCTCAACCAGTCGCATTTTTCGCTGGTGTCGCAGCAGGACCTGGTCGTCGATCGCGCGCGCAGCCAGTTCGACGCGAATGGCGGGCTCATCTCGACCGACAGCATGTTCCTGCGCGACAACACGACGTTCCTGCCGACCGGCGCGCCGGTGACGAGCGGGGGCGGGACCGAGGGGACACGGTCCGGATCGCTGACGCGCGACATCTCGCTTCAGGTCGAGTGGCGGCCGGGGCAGGGGCCGTTCAAGGTGTCGGCCGCGTACCAGAACATCCTGTCGACCTCGACCGTCGACCGCCTCGCCATCTTCCGCGAGGTGGGTTTCCCATCCTCCTTCGGCCTCGACCTGTCGGGCGACTTCCCCGTCGTGAGCGTCGACACCTCGGGCGAGCGGTTCACCAACCCGGCCAATTACTTCTGGGCCGCGGCGATGCCGCATAACGAGGACAATCGCGGCACGCTGAACAGCGCCAATCTGGACGCCGAATACCAGTTCGAGGACGACAGCTTCTTCCGCGCGATCAAGGCCGGCGCCCGCTGGTCGGACCGGCGCGAGCGCGACTTCAACAACGGTTATACCTGGACGGCGCTGGGCCGCGGATGGAACGGCGACCCGCAGCTCACCTTCGCCAATGCGGCGCCGGGCGATGTCGATGCGTACGCGTTCGACAATTTCTTCCACGGACAGGTCAACGTGCCCGCGCAGATGCTGTGGCCGACGATCGATTTGGTCCGCAACGTCGATGTCGATGACCTGCACCGGCCGCCGCCCACGGGCTTCTGTCCGGCAGGGACGGAGTTCAACTGCTCGGCCTCCGGGCCGCTCCAGTCGAGCACCTATGGCGGCGCGCGGGCGCGTCCCAACGAGTTCCAGCCGCAGGATCTCGGCACCTGGCGCACGCAGAACTGGGCCGTCTATGCGCAGGCGCGGTTCGGCCGCGACTATGAGCCCGGCAGACTGGGCGTGACCGGCAACATCGGCGCGCGCCTGGTTCGCATCAAGAACGAGTCGCAGGGCTTCATCGTCCAGAACGCCTTCACCTATGTCCGCGACGGCCAGACGGTCGAGCTGGCGCGCCGGATCGATCCGCGAGGTGGCGAGCGTGAATTCACGCGCTTCCTGCCGGCGATCAATGTCCAGCTTCAGCCGAGCGAGGACACCAAGATCCGCGCGGCGTACAACATCACGCTCGACCTGCCGACGTTCAACGCCACGCGCGGCAGCGGCGAGACGGGGGTGGCGACCGCGGGCAACCCGGTGCCCGGCGGCCCCGGCATCTTCACCAACTTCACCGCGGCGACGGGCAACCCCTTCCTGCCGCCCGCGCGTGCCGACAATCTGGACCTGTCGTTCGAATGGTATGTGAAGCCGGGCACGCTGTTCTACCTCAACGGCTTCTACAAGCGGCTGCGCGACCTGCCGATCTTCTCGCTGACGCAGCGTGACATCACCATCTATTACCAGGACGGCACGACGGAGACCGCCCTGGGCGCCGCGACCGACTATATCGCCGCGGCGGAGGCGGCCGAGGTGAAGGGCGTGGAGGTCGGCGGGCGCGCCTTCCTCGACATGCTGCCGGGTGTGCTGGCGGGCTTCGGGTTCGAGGGCAACTACACCTTCATCGACAGCAAGAACCCCGGCGACATCTATCGCGACATCTTCGGCACGGTTCGCAACGACGCGCCGCTGCAAGGCCTGTCGAAGCACAACTTCAACGCCGCCCTGCTCTATGAGCGCAATCGCCTGTCGGCGCGCGTCGCCTATTCGTGGCGGTCGCGCTATCTCCAGTCGACCAACTCCAACGGCACGACGCCGACCTATACCTATGTGCCGGCGCCCGGCGCGGCGGGGCAGAGCATCCAGATCGCGCTGCCCGTCTATGGCGACGCCTATGGCCAGGTCGACGCCGGGCTGACGTGGAAGGCGACCGACTTCGTCGCGTTCACGCTGAAGGGCACCAACGTCTTCAATTCGACGCAGCGCACGTTGATGGGCGGCTATCGCAATGATGAGCTTTATCGGCGAAGCTGGTTCCAGAGCGACCGCCGCATCGCGCTGGGGCTGAACCTGGCGTTCTGACGGCAGCGCGGGGCGGGAGGGGAGGCATGGCACGGCGCGTCGTGATCGTCGGGGGCGGCACCGCAGGGTGGCTGGCCGCGGGCTATCTGGCGCGCACGCTCGCCGCCGACCGCCCCGGCGGGGCCGAGATCACGCTGGTCGAATCGCAGGCGATCGGCATCCTTGGCGTGGGCGAGGGGACGTTCCCCACGATCCGCCGCACGCTCCAGCGGATCGGCATCGACGAGGCCGAGCTCGTCCGCCGATGCGGCGCGACCTTCAAGCAGGGCGCACGCTTCGACGGCTGGCGAACGGGCGGGGCGGGGGATCGGTATCTCCATGCCTTTCAGGCCGCCGATCCGTCGGGGCCGGAGCTGCTGCCCTATTGGCTGTTGGGCGCCGCGGGCGACGTGCCGTGGGACGCGGCCTGCACGCCGCAGACGCTGGCGGCCGATGCGCACCGCGCGCCCAAGCTGCCGAGCCATGCCGATTACGTCGCGCCGCTCAACTACGCCTTCCACTTCGATGCGGCGGCGCTGGCGGAGCTGCTGCGCGATGCGGCGGTGGCGGCGGGGGTCACGCATCTCGTCGACACGCTCCAGGACGTGGTCCTAGCGAAGGACGGGTCGATCGAGCGGCTGGTGCTTGCCGAGCGCGGTACGCTGACCGCCGACCTGTACATCGACTGCACGGGCTTCCGCGCCGAGCTGATCGGCAAGGCGATGGCGAGCCCGTGGCGATCCGTGCGCGAGCAATTGTTCTGCGACAGCGCGGTCGCGCTCCAGCTCCCCTATGCGCAGGCCGACACACCGATCGCCTCGTACACGATCGCGACGGCGCAGTCGGCGGGCTGGATCTGGGACATCGGCCTCGAAGCGCGTCGCGGGATCGGGCACGTCTATTCGTCGGCGCATCAGAGCGACGATGCGGCGGAGGCGGCGCTGCGCGCGCATGCCGGTCCGGCGAGTGATGCGCTGGAGGTCCGGCGCTTCCGCTTCGACGCGGGGTATCGCCCGGTCAGCTGGCAGCGCAACTGCGTCGCGGTCGGGCTGTCGAGCGGGTTCTTCGAGCCGCTGGAAGCGACCGGCATCGTCCTGTCGGAGATCGCGGTCTCGCTGATCGCCAACCTGTTCCCCTGGGCGGGCGAGTTCGAGACCGCGGCGCGCCAGTTCAACGCCAAAATGGCCGCGCGCTATGCCCGCGCGCTCGACTTCCTCAAGCTCCATTACTGCCTGAGCGAACGGGCGGACTCGGACTTCTGGCGCGACAATCGCGAGGCTTCGAGCATTCCGGACACGCTGGCCGAGCGGCTCGACCGCTGGCGCCACCGCCCGCCCAACGAGATCGACGTCGACGCCAATGTCGACATCTTCGCCGAGGCGAGCTGGCAATATGTGCTCTACGGCATGGGATGGCGCACCGACCTGTCGGCTCGCGCGCCGGCGCTGCGCCACTATGAGGAAGCGAGGGCGGCGTTCGGGCGTGTGAAGGCGCAGGCCGACCACGCGATCCGCCATCTGCCCTCCAATCGCGAGCTGGTTCGCTTTGCGCAGAGCAACCGCTTCGGTCAGCGGGCGCACGCGGCATGAGCCATGCGCCGATCCGGAGCGTCGTCATCGTCGGCGGCGGCTCGGCCGGGTGGATGACCGCGGCCGCGCTGTCGCGCCTGTGCGCCGCGGGCATGTCGCTGACGCTGGTGGAGTCCGAAGAGATCGGCACCGTCGGTGTCGGCGAGGCGACGATCCCGCCGCTGCTCGACTTCAACGCCGCGCTCGGCATCGACGAGGCGGCGTTCGTCGCGGCAACGCGGGCCACCTTCAAGCTCGGCATCGAGTTCGTCGATTGGGGCCGGCTGGGCGACCGCTATCTCCATCCGTTCGGCACGATCGGCCGCGCGCAGATGGGTGTGCCGTTCCACCAGATGTGGCTGCGCCAGCGGCTGCTGCGGCGACCCGATCTGGATCCCGGCGCGCTCGGCCCCTATTCGATCGCGGCCGCCGCGGCGATGCGCGGTCGCTTCGCCAAGCCAACGGCCAATCGCGACGCGGTGCTCTCTGGGCTGAGCTATGCCTATCATTTCGACGCCGGCCTCTATGCCCGTTTCCTGCGCAACTTCGCCGAACAGCGCGGCGTGCGGCGCGTCGAAGGGCGCATCGCCTCGATCGAGAAGCGCGGCGAGGACGGCTTCCTCACCGGCGTGACGCTGAGGGATGGGCGCCGTGTCGAGGGCGAGTTCTTCATCGATTGCAGCGGGTTTCGCGCGCTCCTGCTCGGCGAGGCGCTGGGCGTGCCCTATCGAAGCTGGCGGCACTGGCTGCCCTGCGACAGCGCCGTCGCGGTCCCGACCGAGCGGATCGGCCCGCCGCTCCCCTATACCCGCGCGACCGCCGACAGCGCGGGCTGGCGCTGGCGCATCCCGCTTCAGCACCGCACCGGCAACGGCCATGTCTATTCCAGCAGCCATGCCAGCGACGAGGTGGCGCGGACTGCGCTGATCGACGGCCTGGACGCGCCCGCCACCGCCGAACCGCGCGTGCTGCGGTTCGTGCCGGGGCGGCGCGAGCGGATGTGGGAGCGCAACTGCGTGGCGATCGGCCTGTCGGGCGGGTTCATCGAGCCGCTGGAATCGACGAGCATCCACCTCATCCAGCAAGGCATCCTGAGGCTGCTCGCGCTGTTCCCCGACAGCGGTTTCGCGGGCGAGGAGATTGACGCGTACAATGCCTGGCTGGTCGAGGAATATGAGCATATCCGCGACTTCATCATCCTTCATTACCATGCCAGCACGCGCGACGATTCCGACTTCTGGTGCGACGTCCGCGCGGCGCCGCTGCCCGACAGCCTGGCCGAGCGGCTGGCGCTGTGGCGAGGCAAGGGGCGGCTGCTGCCGATCGCCAACGGCCTGTTCACGACGGACAGCTGGCTTGCGGTGCTGGTCGGCCAGAACATCCTGCCCGCCGCCGCCGACCCGATGACGGTCCTGCTGCCGCCCGACGAAACCGGCCGCTTCCTGGCCCATCTGCGCAGCGTGATCGCGCGCACCGCCGAAGCGCTGCCGTTCCATGAGGCGTTTCTGGACGGAACGGCCGCCCACCCATTGCCCGAGCGACGCGTCGGATGAGATGCGTACCCATCAGCCGGAGTGACCGAGTGCCCCTGCCCAAGACCGTTCGCCACCTTCTCCTCGCCGGCCTGTCGCTGTCCGCGGCTTCGGCGGCGCAGGCGCAAAGCTTTCCCATGCTCGACCGCAACGGCAGCCGCGTGTCGATCGAGCCCTATGGCCCCGGCATCGTCCACGTCTCGATCGCGCTCGATCCTGCGGAGATCGAGAAGGGGCCGGGATACGGCATCAGCGGCAAGCCGGAGCGGGCCGGCTGGACGCACCGCGCGGAGGCGGCGGGCGACGTCTATGCCTCGCCCGCGCTGTCGGTGACGGTCAAGGCGCAACCCTGGCCCAGGCAACCGACGCAGATGGAGCGCTATTTCGTGCCCTCGCTGCCGCCGGTCTCGATCGCGGTCAGCGGAGCGGACGGGCGCGAGATCGTGGCGATGGACGGCTGGGAACTGGCGCCGCACGAGGTGAGCGGCGAGAAGACCTTCCGCGTCGGCGCAAGCTTCGGCGAAGTGCGGGGCACGCATTATTACGGGCTGGGCCAGAACCAGGAAGGCGCACTCGACCTGCGCGGCCGGACGATCGACTGCCGCCACAATTACGATGCGCCGACCGGCGAGACGGTGTGCGTGCCCTTCCTCGTCACCGACAAGGGATACGCGATCCTGTGGGACAATCCGTCGGTCACGACGGTGTCGCCGGGGATCAACGACAAGGCGCATTTCCAGTCGCGCGTCGGTGAGCGGGTGTCGTTCTTCATTGTGACGGGGAAGACGACGGACGAGCTCTATGCCGGCTATGCACGGCTGACGGGCAAGACCCCGCTGCCGCCCAAGGCGGCGTTCGGCCTGATCCAGTCCAAGGCGCGCTATGAGAACCAGGCCGAGCTGATGGCGGTCGCCGATGGCTATCGCAGCCGCAATCTGCCGCTCGACGTCATGGTGCTCGACTGGTTCCACTGGACCCGGATGGGGCAGATGGACATCGACCGCGCCGCCTTCCCCGACCCGGCGGGGATGAACCGCGAACTGCACGCGCGCGGGCTCCACACCATGCTATCGGTGTGGCCGCGATACGAGCGCGAGGGGCGGTATTACGACATGCTCGCGTCGAAGGGCTGGTTCCTGAAGGATCCCGACGGCCAGCCGGCCTATGGCCTTGCCGTCCGTTCGGACCGGGCGGGGGCGCTGCTCGACAGCACCAATCCGGATGCGCGAAGGTGGTTCTGGGAGCGGATCCGCGACAATCTTGCGAGCCAGGGCTTCGACTGGTTCTGGCTGGATGAGACCGAGCCCGATCTGGTCCCGGCGGGGAAGCTCTATTCGATCGGCTCGGGCGACCGCTTCTACAACCTGTTCCCGCTGGTCCACACCGGCGGCGTGGCGGAGGGCTCGGCAAAGGACCGGCCGGATTTCCGCAACCTCATCCTCGCGCGCGCGGCGTTCACCGGCGCGACCGCGATGGGGGCGATCTTCTGGACCGCGGACGTGCATTCGAGCTGGGAGGCACTGCGGCGGCAGGTGCCCGCGACGCTGGGCATGGCGGCGAGCGGGATCGCCTATACCAGCAGCGACACCGGCGGATGGCAGTGGCCGAACGGGCCGGCGGCGGAGCGGCCGGTGCTGGTCGATCCGACCGGCGCGACCGCGATGGGGGCGGGCTACCGCGACTATCCCGAGCTGTTCGTCCGCTGGTTCCAGTATAACAGCTTCACGCCCACGCTGCGCATCCACGGCCAGCGACCGGCGACGGCGCTGTGGGAATATGGCGCGGCGGCCGAGCCGATCCTCGCCGACTGGCTGCGGCTTCGCTACTCGATGATCCCCTATCTCTACTCGCTGGGGCGCGGCACCTATGAGGGCGGGGCACCGTTCATGCGCGCGCTGTTCATGGATTTCGGAAGCGATCCCAAGGTCGCCGACATCCGCGACCAGTATATGCTGGGGCCGGCATTCCTGGTGGCGCCGGTGCTGGAGCAGGGGCGGACGAGCCGGTCAGTGTACCTGCCCGCGGGCGCCGACTGGTACGACTGGTGGACCAACAAGCGCTACACCGGCGGCCAGACGATCGAGGCGGCGGCGCCGATCGAGCGGATGCCCCTGTTCGTGCGCGCAGGCTCGATCGTGCCGGTGGGCGCGGCGATCCGGAACACCAGCGAGAAGCAGGCGCTGAAGGCGATCCGCGTCTATCCGGGGCGCGATGCGCGCTTCACGCTCTACGACGACGACGGCGTCACCAACGCCTATCAGCGAGGGGGCGGGATGAAGGCCGAACTCGTCTGGAACGAGGCGAGTGGTCGGCTTTCGGCAAGCGGCCGCCTGCCGAGCGGGCAGGACGCCGCGTCGCTGGTCGAGGTGGTGCGCGCACCGTGAAGCCGCTGATCCTCGCCGCCCTCGCGCTTCTCGCCGCCCCGCTTTCGGCGCAGGAGCGGCCCCTGCCGCGGCTCGAAAGCAGGAACGGGCGCCATGCGCTGATCGTCGACGGCGCGCCCTTCCTGATGCTCGGCGCACAGGCGAACAATTCGAGCAACTATCCCGCCGCGCTCCCCAAGGTGTGGCCGGTGGTCGAGGCGATGCACGCCAACACGCTGGAGATGCCGGTCGCCTGGGAACAGGTCGAGCCGGTCGAGGGCCGGTTCGACTTCGGCTTCGTCGACACGCTGCTGGCCGAGGCGCGGGCGCACGACAAAAGGCTCGTGCTCTTGTGGTTCGCGACGTGGAAGAACACCGGCGCGAGCTACGCGCCCGAATGGGTGAAGCGCGACGGCAAGCGCTTCCCGCGGATGCGGACCGCGGAGGGCAAGGCGCATTACGTGCTGAGCCCGCATGGCGCCGAGACGCTCGCCGCCGACCGCCGCGCCTTCGTCGCGCTGATGACGCATCTCGCGCGCGTCGATGCGCAGAACACCGTCATCATGGTGCAGGTCCAGAACGAGGCGGGCAGCTATCGCCTTGCCCGCGACCACGCGCCCGCCGCCGAGCGGCTGTTCAAGGGCCCGGTCCCGGCCGAGCTCGTCCGCGCGCTCAAGGTCAAGGCGGGAACGTGGGAGGCGGTGTTCGGCAAGCGTGCCGAGCAGTTCTTCCAGAGCTGGCACCTCGCCCGCTATGTCGACGCGGTCGCCGCGGCCGGGAAGGCGGTCAAGCCGCTGCCGATGTACACCAACGCGGCGCTCGGCAACGCCTTCACCGACGAGGGCGGCGATGTCGGGCCGTCGGGTGGGCCGAACTGGAACGTGATCCCGGTGTGGAAGGCCGCAGCGCCGCACCTCGATCTGGTCGCCCCCGACATCTACAAGCGCGATCCCAAGGAAGTCGCCGCGTTCCTCGACAAATACGCGCGGCCCGACAATGCGCTGATGGTGCCGGAGATCGGCAATGCCGCCGACTTCGCGCGCTTCTTCTGGCCGGCGCTTGGCAAGGGCGCGATCGGTTTTGCGCCGTTCGGCATGGATGGCACGGGGTTCTTCAACTACCCGCTCGGCGCCAAGAGCCTGGAGGACGGCACGCTCGCGGCCTTCGCCGCACCCTATCGCCTGTTCGCGCCGATCGCCGCCGACTGGGCGCGGATCGCGCGGGACCACCCGACCTGGGGCACGGCCAAGGGGATGCCGGAGAGCGGCAAGGTGATGGGCCGCTGGCGCGTTTCGGCCGAATATGGCCAGTGGCAGATGGGCGAGGCTGAATGGGCCAGCTGGCTCAAGACCGATCCGCATCCAGACGCCGATCGCCCGGTCGGCGGGCTGGTCGCCGCGCAGATCGCCCCCGACACCTTCCTGATCGCCGGCAGCCACGTGCGCGCGCGGATCGCCCTTGCCGACCCGGTGGCGGGCGAGAGCGGCGAGATCATCCGCGCCGAGGAAGGCAGCTTCGTGGGCGGCAAATGGGTGACCACGCGGCTGTGGAACGGCGACCAGTCGGATTATGGGTTCAACTTCACCGCCGAGCCCGTGATGCTGCGCGTCACCATGACAAGTTACCGCTAACCCCTTGCGGCATCGGGCGCTCGCTGCGCATGATGCGGCAAAAGGGAGTGGATCATGGCGAACGACGGCATCACGCGGCGCGGACTCATCCAGGCGGGGGGCGGCATCGCCGCGACTGCCGCGCTTGCGGGCTCGACCCTCGCGCAGACCGGCGGCGCGCCGCGGGTCGAGGGCAAGCCGCTGCCGGGTGGCGTCAAGCTTCCGGCGTCGCCGCCGCAGCGCAAGCGGCCGGACAGCGTCGGCATCGCGATCGTGGGGTTGGGTGGTTATGCGCTCAACCAGATGATGCCGCGCTTCAAGAATGCCGAGCGCGCGCACATCGCCGCGATCGTTTCGGGCAATCCGGCCAAGCTGAAGCAGGTGGGCGACGCGTACGGCGTGCCCGCCGATGC
The DNA here is from genome assembly GCF_032391395.1 of Sphingomonas sp. Y38-1Y. Lineage (NCBI taxonomy): Bacteria > Pseudomonadati > Pseudomonadota > Alphaproteobacteria > Sphingomonadales > Sphingomonadaceae > Sphingomonas > Sphingomonas sp. Y38-1Y. The sequence goes on along the minus strand of NZ_CP135916.1, from coordinate 2,334,255 downwards.
GCGTTACAGCTATGATCGGTTCGACGCGATCGCGCGCGATCGGCGGATCGACGCGGTCTATGTTGTGCTGCCGACGGCGCTGCATGCCGACTGGGTGGTGCGCGCCTTTGCTGCGGGCAAGCATGTGCTCTGCGAAAAGCCGATGGCGCTCACCAGCGCCGATTGCGAGCGGATGATCGCCGCGGGTCGCCGCGCCAATTGCAAGCTGATGCTCGCCTATCGCTCGCATTTCGAGCCCTTCAACCTGGAGGCGATGCGGCTGATGAAGGAGAAGGCGGTCGGCACGATCCGACTGCTGCGCACCGAGCAGTCGTATCGCATGGGGCCGACGACCGCGGCGGAGAATTGGCGCGTCGACGGCACGCTGGCGGGCGGTGGGCCGCTGGAGGACTACGGCATCTACGGGCTCCAGTCGGCGCTCTATCTGACCGGCGAGATGCCCGAGCGGATCAGTGCCGAGGCGTTCCGGCCGGCGGGCGACCCGCGGTTCGCGTCGATCTTCGCGCATGTCTCCTCGCAGTGGAAGTTCCCGTCAGGCGCAGTGGCGCAGCTCGTCACCTCATACGACTCCGCCGGCATCAACATGGCCGAGGTGCGCGGGACCGAGGGGGCGCTCATCATGGACCCGGCGACCAGCTATGCCGGGCAGAAGATGCGGATCGAGGGGCGGAACGCGCGCGAGTTCAACCCCGGCGATCCGGACGTCCAGTTCGCGCGCCAGCTCGATCACTTCGCCGACGCGATCCGCGACAACAAGCCGATCCGCACCGGCGGCGACATGGGACTGCGCGACATTCGCCTGATCGAGGCAATCTATGCGTCCGCAAAGGCGGGGCGGAGCGTGAACCTCAACCCGGATGGGACGATGCGGCGGTAAGGAGGCGGGCGGACAGCCAAGGTCCGCTTGCTGACAATTGCCGACGTGGGGACATGTCGTATGGGAAGGTTCGAGAGCCTGGATGGTGACGACGACTGGGACGCCGAGTTCGCGCGTGATCTGGTCGGATGCACGCTCCTGCTGGGCCTGACCTACGTCGATCATAGCGGGCGATTTCTGCGACAGCGCCAGGTGTTTGGAACCGTCCTATCCGCGGATCTGCAGGACGGCATCATGATTTCTCAGGACGATGACGAGCCGTTCGTCATCGCTCCCGTTCTTGATGCCATCGAGGCCGCGGGTCCAGGCATCTACCAGTTGGCGGATGAAGACGAGGCCGTCGAGGACCCCGATTATACGGCCCTGATTACCGTGACCGCTCCGCTACGGAGTTGAACCGCCGCCCTCAACTCAAAACGGTCTGACTACTCACCGACGAGCGGCTCCACGGCTAATGCCGGAACGCCGCCATCGCCTCCGTCAGCTGGTGCTCGCGGTTCGTCGCGCCCAGCCTGTAGCCGCTCCAGGTCGGGATCGTGCCCGGCTCCCAATAGACGACGCCGCGGGCCATCGGGCCGATCGCGCGGGTGCGGCGGATCATGTCGGTCAGCATCGCGCGCGCCTCGGCCGGCTGGTCGTACTGGTGGCCGATCTCGACGATCATCACGGGCTTGTCGAAGCGCTTCACCAGCGTCGCCATCGTCGTGCCGACCTTGGGCGATTCCACCTTCCAGTCCTTGGAGGGCGTGTAGAAGGGGTAGTAGGACAGGCCGATCACGTCGACCTTGCCGCCGTTCCGCGTGAAGCTGTCGAACCATCCCACCGCCTTGGCGGTGTCCCAGCCATTGTCGATGTGGATGATGACCTCGGCGCCAGGATAGACCGACTTGACCGCATCGTAGCCGGCATTGGTGAACCGGGCGAGATGATCGAAGCGGTCGGTCTTGCCGTCGGGCCACAACAGCCCGTTGGTGATCTCGTTGCCCACCTGAACCCAGGCGACGTCGATACCGTTGGTCTTCAGATAGGCGAGCGTGTCGCGGGTGTGGTCGGCGACCGCCTTCGTGAGCGTATCGACGTCGTGGCTGGTCCAGGCGGCCGGCTTGATCTGCTTGCCGGGGTCGGCCCAATTGTCGCTGTAGTGGAAGTCGATCATGATCCGCATGCCATGATCGCGCGCGCGCCGCGCCTTGGCGAGCACGTCCTCACGGCCGTTCCATCGCTTGGCCGGATCGACCCAGACGCGCAGGCGGATCGTGTCGATGCCGTTGTCGGCGACGAGGTCGTAGAGGTCGGCGGGCTTGCCCTGCGCATCGCGGAAGCTGAGCCCCGCCGCCTCCTGCTCTGTCACCCAGCTGATGTCGGCGCCATAGGCGAACGCGGACGGCAACTTGTCCTGCGCCTGGAGCGGCGCGGTGGCGAGCGTACAGGCTGCCAGCGCGAGGAAGGTGCGGCGGATCATGCGACGGCTTTTGGCAACAGCATCAGCACGCCCGCCTTTAGCCCGTCGGCGGTCGCGGTGATGCGGATCGGCCGGACGTCGCGGCCGACGCGGACGATCGCCTGGGCGAGGCCGGCAAAGGCACGGCGCTGGCTCGCCTGATCGGGCTCCCAGCTGGTCGGATTGCCGTTGCCCACGCCGATGACGGCGGCATCGCCCGCGACCGCGAAGCGGATCAGGTCCTCGGCATCGGGAACGGTGCGGCCGCGGGCGTCGACGATTTCGGCGCGGACCATCACGACGTCGTCGCCGGTGGCATCGGGCATCCGGCAATCGGCGGTCAGCACGACCGATGCGGGCGCGCCGGTGGTCTCGCGCAGATCGCGCGCGGTCCGGCGTCCCTTGTCGTACCCGCGCGCTTCGAGCCTGCCGGGCGCATAGGGCACGGACCAGGCGAGGTGGCGGTTGCGCGGCATCGGCTTACGCCCGAGCGAGCGGCCGTTGAGCAGGAGCTCGACCTCTTCGCAATTGCCATGGACCCAAACCTCGATCGGCTGCCCCTCCCGCCCCGGCCATGTCCAGTGCGGGAGCAGGTGGACGAGCGGCTGGTCGGGCCGCCACCACGCGCGATAATAATAGAAATTGTCCTTGGGAAAGCCGCAGGTGTCGAGCACGCCGAAATAGCTCGAGATGCTGGGGAAGGCGGGGTAGGGCGTCGGCTCTCCGCGATAGTCGAAGCCCGTCCAGATGAAGCCGCCGGCAAGGTCGGGCCGGTCGGCGACGATCGTCCACCACGCCTCGGCGGTCGACGCCCACCAGGGATGCTCGGTGTCATAGGCGCGGACGACGTGCCTGGCGGGATCGTTGGCATAGGCGCCGCGCGTCGCCACGGTGCTCCCCGTTTCGGAGCCATAAACGGGAACGCCCGGATTGGCGGCCTTGAACCCCGGCATCTTGTCGGTGCGATAGTTGAAGCCGACGACGTCGACCACCTTGGCCGCACCCGCGTCCCAGCTGCTGTCGAAGGCGAAGGTTGTCGGCCGCGTCGGGTCGAGCTCGCGCACCCGGTCCTGCATCACCTGCGTCACGCGCGCGCCGCGCGCGCTCCCCTGCTGCGGCTCCTCGTTGCCGAGCGACCAGGCGATGACGCACGGGTGATTGCGGTCGCGGCGGAGGATGCGTGTCAGCTCGTCCATTGCGACCGGATCGCTGCTGTTCCGCCGCGCCTCGACGATCATCAGCATGCCCTTGGCATCGCACAGGTCGAGGAGGGCTGCGGCGGGCGGGTTGTGGGCGCTGCGCCACGCGTTGGAGCCCATTTCCTGCAACTGGTCGATGCGCCAGGCGTGGAGCGCATCGGGGATGCCCGCACCGACGCCGGCATGATCCTGATGGTTGCAGGTGCCGAGCAGCTTCACCGGCCGCTCGTTGAGGAGGAAGCCGCGCGCGGCGTCGAAGCGGATCGTGCGGATCCCGAACGGGGTGACATAGCGATCGACGACGCGGTCGCCGACGAGCACTTCGGAGTGCAGATGGTAGAGCCGGGGCGTTTCGATCGACCAGAGCTGCGGCGCGGCGATGCGCGCCTCGCCGGTCGCGGTCGCCGTCACGCCCGGCGCGAGGGTGAGGCGCGTTTCGGGGAGTGTTGCCGCGCCGCGGCCGGCGGGATCGACGATGCGCTGGCGGACGACGGCGTCGACCGGCGATCGGCCCTCGTTGCGGACCTCCAGCGCGGCGGTGACGGCGGCACCGCTCGCATCGATGGTGGTGCGAACGACGCTGCCCCATTGGAGCACGTGGACGGCGTCGGTGCGGACAAGGTCGACATGGCGATAGATGCCCGCGCCCTCGTAGAACCAGCCTTCGCCGAGCGACGCGTCGACGCGAACCGCGACGACGTTCGACCCACCGTCATAGTCGAGGAAGTCGCCGATCGAGATCGAGAAGGGCGCATAACCACTCTCGTTGCGAGCGACGATGTAGCCGTTCACGAACACGATGCAGTCGCGGAACACGCCGTCGAACTCGAGGCTGACGCGCCGATCGCGATCGGCCGCGGTGATCGAGATGGGGGTGCGGTACCAGCCGACGCTGTTCTCGGGAAAGTCGCGGCCGATCGCCTTGAAGCCGTGCGCGGCGGCGGCGTCGGCCTCGTCCTTGGCGGGCGGCGTCTTCGGCTCGGCAAAGGGGAGGGCGACCGCCCAGTCGTGCGGAACCCGGACCGCCTGCCAACCCTTGTCGTCATAGTCCGGCTTGGTCGCGTCGGCGGTCACGCCGGCCTTGGCATAGGTGCGCTGATGGCGCCCGAAGCCGAAGTCGCGCGCGGTGTCGCTGGCGTGGCCGAGGTGGAAGCGCCACTCGGCCAGCCGATCGATCCGGCGCGGCGACGGCTCGTCAGCGAGCGTCGCCGACGCGCCGCCCGCGCGCGCCAGCAGGGGCAGCATGACGCCGGTGGCCATGGTGGCGGCGATCGCTTCCCGTCGCGAAGTCTTCACGCCAGTTCTCCTTCAGCGAGCGATCGCCGCGGCGAAGGCGCGCGCGTTTTCGGCGACCTCGTCCGCGCTCATGCCGGGCTTGTAGAGCGCCGAGCCGAGGCCGAAGCCCGCGGCGCCCGCCGACCGCCACGGCGTCATATTATCGGGCGCGATCCCGCCGACCGGCAGCACGCGCGTGTCCGCCGGGAGCACCGCGCGCATCGCCTTGAGCACGGCGGGCGTCGATCCCTCCGCAGGGAACAGCTTGAGCGCGGCGGCACCCGCGTCGATCGCGGCGAACGCCTCGGTCGGCGTGGCGATGCCGGGCAGGGCGACGAGGCCGGCTTCGACCGCGGCGGCGATCACGCGGGGGTTGGCGTTGGGCGCGATGACGAGCGTGCCGCCTGCGTCCGCGACGGCGTGCACGTCCTCGACGCGCAGCACCGTGCCGGCGCCGATCACCGCGCGACCCTCGAGTGCCTGCGACAGCCGCGCGATGCTCTCGAACGGCTCGGGCGAGTTGAGCGGGACCTCGATCACGGTGAAGCCGGCCGAGACCAGCGCCTCGCCGATGTCGACGACCTCGTCCGGGCGAACGCCGCGCAGGATCGCGATCAGCGGAAAGCGTGCGAACGCCTCATCGAAACGCTGGCGATAGGTCATGGTTGAAGCTCCCGAATGCGGATGATGCCGGCGACGAACGCCTGGTGGCTGTCGACCAGCGTGCTGGTGCCGCCCAGCGTCTCCATCGCGGCGGCGTAGAGGCTGCCGAGCGCTGCATCGGCGAGGATCGCGACGGGCGTGCCGTCCAGCCGCGTGGCCACATCGGCGCCGATCAGCAGCCCGCTGGCATAGCTCGCCGCATCGGCATCGTCGCGATAGCCGAGCACCTTGGCGGCGCGGATCTTGAACAGCGCGGCGGCCAGGTCGCGGTCCGCGCCGCGGCGCACGCCCTCGCGGAACGGCTCGCCATCGGTGACCGGCGCCTTGAGTTGCGGCGCCAGGATGCCGTGCAACCGCAACATCGCGAACAGCTCGCCCGTCATCGCGGTGTCGAAGCCGGCGATGCGGCCATTGACCATGCGGACCCATTTGCAATGCGTGCCGGGCTGACAGAGCAAGGCGTCGGGGGGCACCATCCCGGCCTCGACCGCGCCCAGCAACTGCACTTCCTCGCCGCGCATCACGTCCGGGTTGGCAGCATCGCGGACGGCGACACCGGGGACGATCGCCGTCCGATCGTCGATCCGCTCGAGCGACGCGGCAAGGTCGCCAAGGCCCGCGGGCGCGGCCACATAGGGCGCCTCGCGCCAGCCGATCGTCGACCCGACCATACCCGCCATCAGCACGGGAAGGTCGCCCATCCGCGCGCGGATGCCCGCGACCTCCTCCGGATAGTCGGCGGGCGACAGGCTCGACGCGCCGCGATCGTCGCGTTCCGTGGCGACGACCACGCCATGCTCGATGCGGAACACGCGCCGGTTGGTCGTGCCCCAGTCGATCGCCAGAAATGCCATGCTCACCACCACGTCGCGTAGAGCGCGATCAGGGTCAGGACGATCCCCAAGCTCGCGATGTTGTAGCTCGGCGCGGTGCGGAACACGACGCCCTCCATCGTGATGCGGTTGGCGTCCGTCCGCGCGCGGACGACCAGCGACAGCACGACCGCGAGCGCCAGGCTGAGCGCGAACACCAGCGACATCCGGTTGAGGAAGGGAAGGCTGGGCAGCAGCTCGCGCAGCAGGTAAGAGAGGACGACCGACGACACCGCCGCCGCGATCGCACCCGCTTCGTTGGCGCGCTTCCAGAACAGGCCGAGCAGGAAGATGACGGTGATGCCCGGCGTGAAGAAGCCGGAGAACTCCTGGATGAACTGGAATGCCTGGTCCGACTGGCCGATCAGCGGGCGGGCCGTCACGATGGCGATCAGGATCGCGATCGACGCGGTAACCCGGCCGACCAGCACGAGCCGGCGTTCGGTCGCAGGATCGCGCGGCGCCTCGTCCTCGGCGCCGGTCGGGATGCCGCGCCGCTTGGCATAGAGGTCGAGCGTGAAGATCGTTGCGATCGAATTGATCTTGGAGGCGGTCGACGCGATGATCGCGGCGATCAGCGCGGCGAAGACGAGGCCGAGCAGTCCCGGCGGCAACAGGCGCAGCATCGTCGGATAGGCCTGATCGGCGCGGTCGAGATCGGGGGCGAGCAGCACCGCGGCGATCCCCGGCAGCACGATGACCAGCGGCATGAGCATTTTGAGGAACGCCGCGAACACGATGCCCTTCTGCGCCTCGCCCAGGTTCTTGGCCGCCAGCGCCCGCTGGATGATATACTGGTTGAACCCCCAATAGCTGAGATTGGCGATCCACATGCCGCCGACCAGGACGGCGATGCCCGGCAGTTCCTTGTAGTGCGGATTGTCGGGCGAGAGGATCATGTCGAAATGCCCCGGCGCGCGCCGCGTCAGCTCGGCAAAGCCGCCAAGGATCCCGCCCGCGCCGCCGATCTCGCGCAGCGTCAGCGCGGAGACGAGCAGGCCGCCCAGCACCAGCAGCGTCACCTGCACGATGTCGGTCAGCGCCACCGCCTTCAATCCGCCGCGCAGCTGATAAAGGAGGGCGAATGCGCCGAGCGCGACGAGCGCCACCGTCTGATCGACGCCCGCCACTTCGTTGACGGCGATCGAGCCGAGCCAGATGATCGAGGTCAGGTTGACGAAGACGTAGAGCGCCAGCCAGAAGATCGCCATGATCGTCCGGATCGACGGCCCGTACCGCTGCTCCAGGAACTGCGGCATCGTGTAGATGCGGTTCTGAAGGAAGATCGGCAGGAAGAACTTGCCGACGATCAACAGCGTGAACGCGGCCATCCATTCATAGGATGCGATGGCGAGGCCGATTGCGTAGCCCGAGCCCGCCATGCCGACGATCTGCTCGGCCGATATGTTCGCCGCGATCAGCGAGGCGCCGATCGCCCACCAGGGCAGCGACTTAGACGCGAGGAAGTAGTCCGAGCTGTCCTTCGCCCGTCCGCCCCTGTCGCGGCTGACCCATTGCGCCAGCGCGAAGATCGCGATGGCATAGACGATCACGACCGCCAGATCGATCGGCGCCAGTCTCATTGATGGTCCCCTCCCGCCGCTGGGGCTTCACGGCCCCGGGGATGATGATTTATACGACAAAACCGTCATGTCCACTGCCGAGCACATGACAGCGACCGCCCTTTGGGCCAGAAGCCGGCGATGGAGAGCGATATGAGCAACGGGGATGCAGAACCGACGGTCGACCTCGGACGCAACCTGACGCACGGGATGCTCGACACGCTGGGCAAGGCGATCGTCGTCGGCCGCTATGAAGCGAGGCGCTTCCCGACCGAGGCGGAGATCGCCAAGGCGCATGGCGTCAGTCGATCGGTTACGCGCGAAGCGGTGAAGATGCTGACCGCCAAGGGGCTGGTCAGCGCACGGCCGCGGCAGGGGACGGTGGTGCAGCCCTCCGCGAACTGGAACCTGTTCGATCCCGACGTGCTTCGCTGGCTGCTGGAGCGAAAGGTGTCGGTCGAGCTCCTTCGCCAGTTCAACGAGCTCCGCGTCGCGATCGAGCCCGAGGCGGCGGCGCTGGCGGCGCGCTTCCACGAAGCCGACGACCTGAAGGCGATCCGGGATGGCCTGGACCAGATGCGGGAGGCCGAGCGGGGGCACGGCAATGTGCTCGACGCCGACATCGCGTTCCACGTCGCGGTGCTGCGTGCCTCGAAGAACCCGTTCTATGCGCAGTTCCAGACGATGGTCGCGACGGCGCTGCGCACCTCGATCCGCTATACCAACCGCATCAAGGGGCGGAGCGCCAATATCGGAGACCATGCAGCGGTCGCCGACGCGATCGAGGCGCGCGACGTAGAAGGCGCGCGAACGGCGATGCGGCGGATCATCGGCGACGTGCTCGACCTGATCGCGACGGCGTGAAGGGGATCGGTTCCGCAGAAAAATGCAGGGCCGTCAAAAAAGTCCAACATCGCGCTTGACGGGGTCCGATTCGACGCATAGATGGCCTCTCACCGACGGGGCGCACCGACACGGAGCGCTCAGACGGTCACCAAAAGCAAGGCGCACGGGTCACCCGGTAAACGGGGTGGACAGTGCGTCGGTTTTTGTCGCTCTTTGACATTGTGATTGAGATGAAGGGACATGTGGGCGGCGGCTCCGGGTCTTGGCGGTTTTTAGGCGTCAGGTATTCGGTTAAAGTCAAGTCGTTCCACGGTTCACGGGCTCACGCCTGTGGCCAGCATGTCCTTACACGTTTCCATACGTGAAATGATTTGTGCAGGAACGGCTCCTAGAAATGAGCGGTTTCGTGGTGGTCCATTCCGGCTGCTGCGAGATCGGACATCAAACTTGAGAGTTTGATCCTGGCTCAGAACGAACGCTGGCGGCATGCCTAACACATGCAAGTCGAACGAAGGCTTCG